>NZ_CP008747.1:1236064-1854096 GCF_000816085.1 Staphylococcus hyicus
ATTTTTTAAAAGATGATAAAGAACGATGGCCATCAGCTGTGACTAGGATATCATCCTCAATTCGAACCCCCACAACACCTGGAACATATATACCAGGCTCTATTGTGATCACCATACCTTCTTCCAATAAATTATCATTCGTTTCGGAAATGTCTTGATATTCATGGGCTTCTAAACCTAAACCATGTCCTAAGCGATGAGGGAAATACTCGCCATAGCCTGCATCAGTAATAATTCGGCGCGCCGTTTTGTCGATATCACTTATTTTAACACCGGGTTTAATATTATTAATTGCTGCCACTTCTGCATGTTTAACAATGTCATATACCTTTTTAGCTTCATCACTTGGTTGACCAAAGGGAATTGTTCGTGTGATGTCACTACAATAATTTTGATAAATAACACCTAAGTCAAATAAAACATATTCATTGTTTTTTAATTGGCGATCTCCGGGTGTGCCGTGTGGCGCTGCAGCATGGTCTCCGAATAATACCATCGTATCAAAACTCATTTCATGGACACCAAACGCCTTGATTTCATTTTCAATATGGTTGACCACTTCTCTTTCCGTCACACCCTCTTTAAGAAACGCTTCACCTATTTTCATACATTCATCTGCAAGTGCTGCTGCCTTCGATAAAATCTCAATTTCATCTTGTGTTTTCACATTTCTTATCTTTTGAATGATTGGGTCAAGCGATTTCACTTCATTAACTTGAAAGGCTGATTTTAATTCTTGAAAACGGCGATATGTAAGGTGGTTTTCTTCAATTAACAAGGTATCAATTGAAGCCTTATATTTTTGATACGGATTTTCAGTATCTAAATATCCGATAATCTTACCATTAAAAGGAGAAGCCTTTACTTCTTCAACTTCTAGTTGTGGGCAAAATAAGACGCATTCACCATTCGCTTTAACTAATAATGCAAAAAGACGCTCGTGAGGGTCACTTTTATATCCGGTGAAATAAAAAATGTTGATTGGGTTGGTAATCCACGCTGCTTCTGCATGAGTTGCTTTGATTTGTGTTAGCAATATTTCAATTTGATTCATAATAAATGCCTCCTTAATACTTTTATTCTAATTAAGAATCACAAACAATTCAATTTGTAAGAATGTGTGTCATACTTTAAGACGTGGTATAGTGATAGTAACAAAAAGGAGGATGCATTATGAAACTATCTTTTCATGGACAATCAACGGTGTATTTCGAATCAAATGGTAAATCTGGTATCATCGACCCATTTATAACTGGTAATGATTTATCTGATTTAGATGCATCAAAACTCGAAGTGGATTACATTATTTTAACTCACGGTCATGAAGATCATTTTGGCGATACAATTGAAATTGCTAAACGCACCAATGCGACTGTTATTGGAACGGCAGAGGTGGCTAATTATTTAAATACAGCGCATGGAATAGACAATGTTCACGGTATGAATATTGGGGGTCAATGGTCATTCGATTTTGGTGAATTAAAATTCGTACAAGCCTTTCATAGTTCAAGTCTAATGGATGATCAAGGTAAACCAATTTATTTAGGGATGCCGATGGGTGTGATTTTAAAACTTGAAGGCAAAACAATTTATCATACTGGTGATACAGGCTTGTTTAGTGATATGAAACTGATTGCCGATCGACACCCGGTAGATGTTTGTTTTGTTCCTATCGGAGATAATTTTACAATGGGCATAGAAGATGCAAGTTATGCAGTTAACACATTGATTCAACCTAAAATTACTGTTCCTATTCATTACGATACATTTCCAGTTATTAAACAAGATCCTGAAGTTTTTAAAAAAGCAGTGACACATGGAGAGGTTCAAATTCTAAAACCGGGTGAGTGTGTGGAATTGTCTTAAAACTTAATTATATAAATTGAGATTTTTATTAGAAATGATATATGGGATTATATAATTTAAAACCTTCAAAGTTCGTCTTGTTGAACTTTGAAGGTTTTCTGTGTAGTGATAAAGATTACTGCAGGCCGTCCGATGTTACTTTACTATGAGTACGGGGATTTTAGCGCGTTTTGCCACTTTGTGACTGACACTGCCTAATACAAATTTTTTATTTTCTTCTGCTTTACGGTTACTTAATACAACAATCTCATAGCGGCCGCTATTTGCATATGCTACAATTTTTTCTTTAGGATTACCACGATCAATGATTTCTTCATATTGGATATGAGCGGCTTCTAAACGTTTTTTCGTTGAAGCCATCTTTTCGCTTCGTAAATGTTTCAATTCATTAACGTGCGTACCTAAACGTACAGAGGCTTGAACATCTTGTTCGCCGATGACATGAAGCAACGTGACAATAGTTGAGGGTCCAGATAGTTTTTCTACTTCATCTATTGCTTTTACATTTTCTAAATCTGGATCAACAGCGAGTAAAATATGTGTATGCATCATACATACCTCCTTTTTATTATATTTTAAACAAATTATTTACAAAAATCCATTAAACTTCCGTTTGTAATATAATAATTCTCTTTCACATTATCCATTGAAAAAAGGTATAATAGAGAAGACAATGACATCAAGGAAGCGGGTCTATTAAAAAATCCCTGAAGTGGTTGAGGTAATTTAAATGACAAAACATGAACAAATTATTAAACACATTGAAAAACTGTCTATTGGTCAAAAGATTTCAGTGCGGAAAATAGCGAAAGATTTAGACGTTTCAGAAGGGACCGCATATCGAGCAATCAAAGATGCTGGCCAACGTGGTCTAGTCGCAACGATTGACCGAGTAGGGACTGTACGTATAGAAAAGAAGACACGTGAACAATTAGACGTCTTAACTTTTGGTGAAATTGCTAAAATTGTCGATGGCCAATTTATTGCTGGACGTGGTGGTCAATTTAATTCACTGACGAAATTTGCTATTGGTGCAATGGAAAAAGAAAATGTAGTGAATTATGTGTCAAAAAACACGTTATTAATTGTTGGGAATAGAGAAGATGTTCAAAAAGCAGCGTTAAATAAAGGTAGTGCTGTTTTAATCACAGGTGGTTTTGAAACGTCTCAAGAAATAAAACAATATGCGGATGAACATGATTTACCAATTATTTCGTCAAATTATGATACGTTTATGGTAGCGAATATTATTAACCGTGCCATGTACAATCAAATGATAAAAAAAGAAATCTTACTTGTTGAAGATATCGTGATTCCAATTGAAGAAACGTCTTACTTATTTGATACAATGCCTGTGAAAGAAGTCAGTATAAAAGCACAAGAAACAGGGCATTCACGTTTTCCAATTGTTGATAGTGATATGAAACTGACAGGCATTATTACGAGTAAAGATATTTTAAGTCAATCTCCTAAAGCCCCATTAAGTCGTGTAATGACAAAGCCACCGATGAGTGCGCAGTTAAGTACAACAGTAGCAAGTTGTGCGCACTCAATGATTTGGGAAGGTATAGAGTTACTTCCTGTGACTGACGCAGATAAAACATTGATTGGCGTTATTTCTCGAGAAGACGTTTTAAAAGCGATGCAAATTGCAGGACGACAACCACAAGTTGGGGAAACGATCAATGATCAAGTTGCGAAACATATTGATATTCGTAATAACCAAATTCATGTAGAAATTACGCCTCAACTTACCAATCAATTTGGTACATTAAGTAAATCTGTATCCGTTGCGATTATTGAAGAAACGATAAAATATGTTATGCGTAAACAAAAGAAACTTGAAGTGATGATAGAGAGCTTAAATATTTTTTACATTAAGACTGTTCAAATAGAAAATGAAATAGAAGTGCTATACAATATATTAGATATGGGAAGAAATTTCGCGAAACTCGAAGTAACGATGCAAAGCGGACAGCAGCCTGTGGCGACTGCGTTATTGATGTGTCAATTACTTGATAATTAAGGATGTGTGACGATGACTAAATTTGAAGAGATTCAATCAAAAATAAACGAATATGAGACGATTATTATACACCGACACGTGAGACCTGATCCAGATGCATTAGGATCACAAACGGGATTACAAAAATATATTCAAGCAAAATATCCTAATAAACAAGTGTATTGCGTAGGCGAGAATGAACCTACGTTATCTGTTTTTGGTGAAATGGATATCGTTCGTGATGATATGTATAAAAACGCATTAGTAATTGTATGTGATACTGCTAACGCACCGAGAATAGATGATGATCGCTTTCATTTAGGTGCATTTCTCATTAAAATTGATCATCATCCTCCTGTTGATCAATATGGCACCATCAATTATGTAGACACGGAGGCATCATCTACAAGTGAAATCATTTATACGATGATTGAAGCAGCGAATGATTTACAATATATCAACAAAGCGATTGCAAGTGCTTTATATCTAGGAATTGTGGGGGATACGGGACGCTTTTTATTTAACAATACGAAGCCTAAAACTATGCATGCCACAGCGACGTTGTTAGAACAAAACATAGACCACCATGCATTACTCAATAAAATGGCGGAAAAAGAACCCTATTTACTTGCGTTTCAAGGATATGTATTACAACATTTTGAGTTGGATAATGACGGGTTTTGTAAGGTTCGTATTACAAAAGATGTACTTGAATCCCATCATATTGCGCCAAATGAAGCGTCACTTTTTGTGAATAGTATCGCTGAAATTAAAGGTTTGAAAATTTGGGTTTTCGCTGTAGATGAAGGGGAGGACATTCGTTGCCGTATTCGTTCTAAAGAAATCGTAATTAACGATGTTGCTGAACAATTCGGTGGTGGTGGACACCCGAATGCTTCAGGTGTTTCAGTAGAAAGTTGGGACATGTTTGATGCCTTAACTCAGGCATTGAAAGCGAAATTAAAATAGTAGGAGGTCGTGCAATGGTTGCACATTTAAATATTCATTCATCATATGATTTGCTTAATTCAAGTATTCGGATTGAACGTATTGTTGAGAAAGCAAAGCAAGATGGCTACACAGCCATTGCACTTACCGACCTAAATGTCATGTATGGTATACCACAATTTTATGATGCATGTACAAAAGCAGATATAAAACCTATTTTGGGGCTTACAGTATTTGTGACCGATGGATTATTAGAAAAAGAATTAGTATTGTTAGCTAAAAACAATGAAGGGCTAAAAAGACTCTATAAATTATCATCAGATATTAATTTGAGTAAAGAAATGCGCGTCTCTTTACACGACTTAAAACATTATACTGCCGATACAGTAGCTATATTTAAACATATGGATGAAAATGTTGCATCATGGTTTGATGCATTAGCTGCTTCTTCAACAGTATATACTGACCATCATTCGACGATTGACCATATTGCGAAAACTTGGATTGATGCTGCTTATTATGAAACATCAAATGATGGTGATACTGTAGAAGTATTAGGTGCGATTCGTGACAATTCAAAGTTAAACCTTATGGACATTGGACATGAGACAGAACGACATTTCAAATCGATAACAACAGTAAAATCAATGAATTTGCCAGAGGAATGGTTGTTAGCGACAGAGACAATAGCAAACGTATGTAAGGCAAAACTCGACTACCATCAATCTTTATTACCTGCATTTCAAACACCGCAAAATATGACTGCTGACGCATATTTATGGCAGCAATTACAACAAGCGTTGTCGCGTCGACAACTTACCACTCAAGTGTATCAAGAGCGTTTGAAACATGAATTTCAAACAATCAAAAAAATGGGATACAGTGATTATTTCTTAATCGTTAGTGACCTTATCAACTTTGCTAAACAAAATGGTGTCATGGTCGGGCCAGGTCGTGGCTCTTCAGCTGGGTCCTTAGTGAGCTATTTATTAAACATTACGACTATTGATCCTCTAAAATATGATTTGCTTTTTGAACGATTTTTAAATCCTGAACGAGTGACAATGCCGGATATTGATATAGATTTTGAAGATACACAACGAGAAAAAGTGATTCAATATGTTCAAGAAAAGTATGGCAGTTATAGAGTAGCTGGTATTGTCACATTCGGACATCTTCTTGCGAAAGCAGTTGCACGTGATGTTGGTCGTGTTATGGGGTTTGATGAATCAACATTAAGTGAAGCTTCTAAGTTAATTCCGAGTAAACTTGGGATCACTTTAGATGATGCATATCAGTCCGAAGCATTTCAGCAATTTGTACATCGTAATCATCGACATGAACAATGGTTTGAAATGTGCAAAAAACTGGAAGGCTTGCCGAGAAATACTTCCACACATGCTGCTGGGGTAATAGTAAATGATCAACCTTTGTTTCAAACAATCCCGCTTATGCAAGGTGATACGGGCATATTAACCCAATGGACGATGACAGAAGCTGAACGCATTGGTTTATTGAAAATTGATTTTTTAGGGTTAAGAAATTTAACGATTATTCATCAAGTTGTGAAACAAGTGCAGCATCATTTAGGAATTAAAATCGATATTGAAGCCATTCCATTTAATGATAAAGGTGTATTTGATTTGTTGTCTAAAGGTGAAACTACGGGGATTTTTCAACTAGAATCTGAAGGTGTGCGCCGGGTATTACAAAAATTAAAACCTCAGCATTTTGAAGATATTGTTGCCGTGACGTCTTTATATAGACCTGGACCAATGGAAGAAATCCCGACATATATTAAGCGGCGTCATGAACCCTATACTGTTGAATATTTACATCCTGACCTTGAACCTATATTAAAGAAAACATATGGCGTCATTGTTTACCAAGAACAAATCATGCAAATCGCAAGTCAATTTGCTGGATTTAGCTATGGAGAAGCGGATATTTTAAGGCGCGCGATGAGTAAGAAAAATAGAGCTGTACTTGAAAATGAACGACAGCATTTTATAGAAGGTGCTGAGAAAAAAGGCTACCAACGTGCATTAAGTGAACAAATTTTCGATTTAATATTAAAGTTTGCTGATTATGGTTTTCCACGTGCACATGCTGTCAGCTATTCAAAAATAGCTTATATCATGACGTATTTGAAAGTGCATTATGCGCCATATTTCTATGCGAATATATTAAGTAATGTGATAGGTAATGAGACCAAGACAGCACTTATGATTCATGAGGCAAAGCAACAACATATTGAGATAAATGGGCCACACATCAACTATAGTCAATGGCGCTACCGGACATATAAAAATCAAATATATATTTCTTTAGGTGCAATCAAAGGCGTGGGATATCAGAGTGTACAAATGATTGTTAAAGAACGTCAAGAAAATGGGCCATATAAAAACTTATTCGATTTTTGCCAGAGAATTCCTGGAAGGGTTCGTTCAAGACGATTGCTTGAAGCGTTAATTTTATCTGGAGCAATGGATTGTTTTAATAAAAATAGGGCAACGCTTTTACAATCGATTGACAAAGTCAGTGATTTTCAATCAGAGTTAGATCAAACGTTTCTAGAGGCTTTTTCTACAACGAAACAAGCATATGAGGAAACTGAAGAAATGCCAGACCAACAAATATCTAATTATGAAAAACAGTATTTAGGATTTTATGTGTCGAAACATCCTGCCGAAAAAGCATTTGAAAACAAACAGTATTTGGGTGTGTACCCTTTAACAACACAGGTACATCATGAACCTATGCTCGTCATGATAGAAGATATTAAAGTAATACGCACAAAAAAAGGACAACAGATGGCTTTTGTCGTGTTAAATGATGGTGTTCGGCAACGAGATGGTGTCATTTTCCCGAATGTATACCAAACATTAGAATCTTACATACATTTGCATCAATTTTATGTGGTTGAAGGAAAATTTGAACGTCGTAACAATAAAATTCAACTGGTGATCAACACGATTAAAACACTAGAGCAATTTGAAAAAGATAAACTGGCAGCGACACGAAAAATTGTTATTAGAGAAAAATTAAGTGATGATATTAAGCAATATATTACTTCGCCTGAATTACATGCTAGGCAAAAAAATGATATTAATATAGTGTTTTTTGATAGTAATACGAACAATGCCATTAACATTGGATTTATGTCAGCAGAACATCTCCGCATATTTGTTAACGCAATTAGTCCGAAAAATATAAGATTATTATAAGAGTGTTGAAAATGTAATTTGTATATCAATTTTTTATGACGTATAGTATAATGACGTTTAAGTTCGACTGTTTAGCAGTCTACAAGATGTGACAGTAAATACGGGAGTTGATAATGAATGTCTTTAAGAGACGATGCTTTACAAATGCATAAAGAAAACCAAGGGAAATTAGGTGTGGCACCGAAAGTCAAAGTAACAAATAAAGAAGAATTAAGTTTAGCTTATTCTCCTGGTGTAGCAGAACCTTGTAAGGATATCCATGAACGTCCTGAAAGTGTTTATGATTATACTATGAAAAGTAACACAGTGGCCGTAATATCTGATGGTACAGCTGTATTAGGATTAGGGAATATAGGTGCTGAAGCAAGTATCCCTGTGATGGAAGGTAAAGCTGTTTTATTTAAGAGTTTTTCTGGTGTAGATGGCATTCCGTTATCACTTTCAACAACAGATACTGAAGAAATTATACGTACAGTTAAGCTTCTTGAACCTAATTTTGGTGGCATCAATTTAGAAGATATTTCAGCTCCGCGCTGTTTTGAAATTGAAGAAAGATTAAAAAAAGAAACAAAAATCCCAGTCTTTCACGATGACCAACACGGAACAGCTATAGTAACGATGGCAGGTTTGATGAATGCGCTACGAATCGTCAATAAAGATATTGCTAATATTCGCGTTGTTTTAAATGGTGCTGGTGCAGCGGGTATCGCGATTGTAAAGCTATTATATTCATATGGCGTGAGAAATATGGTGATGTGTGATTCACAAGGGGCTATCTATGAAGGACGTCCACATGGTATGAATCCCACAAAAGATTTTGTAGCAAAATGGACGAATAAAGACAAAATTGATGGTAAATTAGCAGACGTTATACAAGGTGCTGATGTTTTTATCGGTGTATCAGTAGCTAACATTTTAACAGAAGAAATGGTTAAAACGATGGCGGATGATCCTATTATTTTTGCGATGGCTAATCCGAATCCTGAAATCACACCGAAATTAGCAAAAGCTGCTGGCGCAAAAGTCATCGGAACAGGACGGTCTGATTACCCAAATCAAATTAATAATGTGTTGGCTTTTCCGGGTATCTTTAGAGGGGCATTGGATGTACGTGCAACGCACATTAACGAAAAGATGAAACAAGCTGCAGTTAAAGCAATTGCGAGTCTGGTTTCTGAGGAAGAACTCAATGTGGATTATGTCATTCCAGGACCTTTTGATAAACGAGTTGCGCCATCCGTGGCAAGAGAAGTAGCAAAAGCAGCTATGGAGTCAGGTGTAGCACGTATCGATGTTGATCCGGAAGATATCTATCAAAAAACGTTAACATTAACTGACCTTAAATAACACAGAGATAAAGTTAGTGTGGAGGTAAAAGTATGTTTAAAGATTTTTTCAATCGAAATTCAAAAAAGAAAAAATATGTGACAGTTCAAGATTCGAAGCAAAATGATGTTCCTGAAGGTATTATGACAAAATGTCCAAATTGTAAAAAAATTATGTACACAAAGGAACTTACTGAGAATTTGAACGTGTGTTTCAATTGTGACCACCATATCCCTTTATCTGCGCATAGTCGTATTGAGGCGATTTCAGATGAAGGTTCATTCATTGAATTTGACAAGGGAATGACTTCGGCCAATCCATTAAACTTTCCAGGTTATGAAGAAAAAGTAGAAAAAGATCAAGCTAAAACAGGTTTGAATGAAGCGGTTGTGACAGGTACGGCTAAAATCAATGGCATCGAATTTGGTGTTGGTGTTATGGATTCTCGCTTTAGAATGGGAAGTATGGGATCTGTCGTAGGTGAAAAAATTTGCAGAGTTGTGGATTATTGTACAGAACATCGTTTACCATTCGTTTTATTTACTGCTTCAGGTGGGGCGAGAATGCAAGAAGGTATTATTTCATTGATGCAAATGGCAAAAACAAGTGTTTCTTTAGAGAAACATTCAGAAGCAGGTCTTCTATTTATTTCATATATGACACACCCGACAACGGGTGGTGTATCAGCAAGCTTTGCATCTGTAGGAGATATTAATTTAGCTGAACCTAAAGCGCTAATAGGCTTTGCTGGTCGTCGTGTTATTGAACAAACGATAAACGAAAAATTACCAGATGATTTCCAAACTGCAGAATTTTTACTTGAACATGGTCAACTTGATAAAGTCGTGCATCGAAGTGAAATGAAACAAACATTAGCGCAATTATTGGAGATGCATTGTGAGGTGAAATCGTAATGCTAGAATTTGAAAAATCCATTCAAGAAATTCAAAATAAAATCGATTCATTAAAAGAAGCGCAATCAAAAAATGATGTTGATTTATCTGATGAAATTGAAATGTTGGAAGCAGCATTACTCACAGAAAAAGAAAAAGTTTATACAACTTTAAAACCGTGGGATCGTGTTCAAATTGCACGTTTGCAAGAAAGACCGACATTACTCGATTATATTCCACATATCTTTGATGATTTTATTGAATTTCATGGAGATCGTAATTTTAGAGATGATCCAGCAATTATCGGTGGTATCGCGTATTTTAATGGTTTACCTGTGACGGTTATTGGACAACAACGTGGTAAAGATACGAAAGATAATATTTACCGAAATTTTGGTATGGCTCACCCAGAAGGGTATCGAAAAGCATTGCGGTTAATGAAGCAAGCTGAAAAATTCCAACGCCCAATTTTTACATTTATTGATACTAAAGGTGCCTACCCAGGTAAGGCAGCAGAAGAACGCGGTCAAAGTGAATCTATCGCCCGTAATCTAATAGATATGGCTGGCTTAACCGTCCCAGTTATTGCGATTGTTATCGGTGAAGGCGGAAGTGGTGGAGCACTTGGTTTAGGTGTAAGTAACAGGATTCTTATGCTTGAAAATAGTACATATTCAGTTATTTCACCAGAGGGTGCCGCTGGTATTTTGTGGAAAGATAGTGCATTAGCCAAAATTGCTGCCGAAACAATGAAAATTACTGCATATGATCTTAAGGAGCTCAATATCATTGATGAAGTTGTCAAAGAACCGCTTGGCGGCGCGCACCAAGATGTAGAATTACAAGCCAAACACATAAAAGAAAAATTTGCAGCACATTTAAAAGCGTTTGAAAAAATGAGCCCAGAAGCGATTAAAGAAGATCGCTTTAAGAAATTTAGAAAAATGGGAACTTTTGTCGAATAAAAATTATGTTTGTAGTACTAATGCAAACGATAGAGCCTTCAAGATTCATAATGTTATGAACTTTGAAGGCTTTTAATTTTAGTAAGATGACTTAGGCATTCAATTAATAATACCGCTGTGTCAAATAGAATAACATTTCAAAAGTACAAATTTGATTGAAACGTGCATGTGGAAAAATTATGACATCATTTATAAATTGAAATGTGCAATTAGAATGACATAATATATGCAATGAAAACACATATGAAAACGTGTAATATGAACGATTCATGACATTTTGTTAATAAACCGTTTTCATGCCGAGATGAACTTATTTTTAATGGATTGCCATTTAAATTTATGGTATTTTTAAAGTAATAACAAAGCGAGAAAGGGAATGTCTACATGAAAAAAATTGCAGTTTTAACAAGTGGCGGAGATGCACCTGGAATGAATGCGGCAGTACGAGCAGTGGTTCGTAAAGCTATTTACCATAACATTGAAGTATATGGCGTATATCAAGGTTATCAAGGTCTTATCAATGATGATATACACAAACTTGAACTTGGTTCTGTCGGTGATACCATTCAACGAGGAGGAACGTTCTTATATTCTGCCCGTTGTCCTGAATTTAAAGAAAAAAGCGTTAGAGCAAAAGGTATAGAAAATTTACGTAAACGTGGAATTGAAGGACTTGTAGTTATCGGTGGAGATGGGAGTTACCGTGGCGCTCAACGTATCACAGAAGAATGTCAAGACATACAAACCATCGGCATCCCTGGTACAATCGATAATGATATAAAAGGCACAGATTTTACAATTGGTTTCGACACTGCACTCAATACTATAATTGAGTCTGTCGATAAAATAAGAGATACCGCTTCAAGTCACGCGCGTACTTTCATAATTGAGGTAATGGGTCGTGATTGTGGAGACTTGGCTTTATGGTCAGGTTTAGCAGTAGGGGCAGAATCAATTATCTTACCTGAAGCAGATTATAATATTCAAGATATCGCTGAAAAAATTCAACACGGTATTGATAGAGGGAAAAAGCATTCTATCATTATTGTGGCAGAAGGATGTATGTCAGGTAACCAATGCGCAGAAGAATTAACGAAATATATTAATGTCGATGCGCGTGTTTCCGTTCTAGGACACATTCAACGTGGCGGTAGTCCAACAGGTGTTGATCGTGTACTTGCGTCAAGACTTGGTGGCTACGCATTGGAATTATTAATGAATGGTGAAACTGCCAAAGGGGTAGGTATAAAAGATAACCATTTAACTGCAACGGAATTTGATCAAATTTTTAACAACACTGAAAACAATAAGATAAACAAACGCATGCTTGAATTAACAAAGGAATTATCGATTTAACATAGGAGGCATAGCCATGAAAAAAACGAAGATTGTTTGTACGATTGGTCCAGCATCAGAATCAGAGGAAATGTTAGAAAAACTTATGAGAGCGGGAATGAACGTTGCACGTTTAAACTTCTCACATGGATCACATGATGAGCATCGTGCACGTATTGAATCCATTCGTAAAGTTGCCAATAAATTAAATTTAAATATCGGGATTTTACTAGATACTAAAGGTCCAGAAATACGTACACATAACATGAAAGACGGTTTAATTACACTGGAAAAAGGGTCAAATGTTACGGTGAGCATGTCTGAAGTAGAAGGTACACCAGAGATGTTTTCTGTCACTTATGAAAACCTCATAAACGATGTACATGTAGGTTCTTTTATCTTATTAGATGATGGGCTTATTGAATTATTAGTAGAAGACATTGACACAAATGCAGGTCATGTCCATTGTAAAGTTTTAAATACTGGTGAACTTAAAAATAAAAAAGGTGTAAATTTACCTGGAGTGAGTGTTAATTTACCTGGTATTACTGAAAAAGATGCTGAAGATATCCGTTTTGGTATCGAACAAAATGTAGATTTTATTGCTGCAAGTTTTGTAAGACGTTCAAGTGATGTATTAGAAATTCGTAAAATCTTAGAAGAAGCAAACCATCATACAATTAGCATTATTCCTAAAATTGAAAACCAAGAAGGTATCGATAATATTGATGACATTCTTGAAGTATCTGATGGTTTAATGGTTGCTCGTGGGGATATGGGTGTAGAAATTCCACCTGAAACAGTGCCAATTGTACAAAAAGACTTAATTCGAAAATGTAACAAATTGGGCAAACCAGTGATCACGGCTACACAAATGTTAGACTCGATGCAACGAAATCCACGGGCGACACGTGCAGAAGCTTCTGACGTTGCTAATGCAATTTATGACGGTACTGACGCAGTCATGTTATCTGGTGAAACTGCTGCAGGATCATATCCTGAGGAAGCAGTCAAAGCAATGCACAATATTGCTGTTGCAGCAGAGCAAGCCCAAGATTACAAAAAATTATTATCAGACCGCACAAAACTTGTTGAGACATCACTAGTGAATGCAATTGGTGTATCAGCAGCGCATACGGCTCTTAATTTAAATGTTAAAGCCATTGTTGCAGCCACAGAAAGTGGTAACACGGCAAAAACAATCTCTAAATACCGTCCTAAATCAGATATTTTGGCTGTAACACCAAACGAAACAACAGCACGCCAATGTACTTTAATTTGGGGTGTGTATCCAGTTATTAAAAAAGGAAACTTCACAACAGATGAACTTTTAAATAATGCTGTAGCGACTGCCATTGAGTCTGAACGCGTTGTTAATGGGGACTTAATAATCATTACTGCGGGCGTACCTACGGGTGAGTCTGGTACAACAAATCTTATGAAGCTTCACCTTATTGGTGACGAAATTGCTTCAGGGCAAGGTATTGGCCGTACATCAGCTGTAGGTCATACTGTTGTTGTTAGCGACGCTTCTCAGTTAGAAGGTAAAGATTTATCTCAGGCTGTAATTGTTACACCATCAATCGATGAAAATTTTGTACCTTATTTAGATCAAGCAGTGGGCTTAATCACTGAAGAAGGTGGCTTAACGTCACCAAGCGCAATTGTCGGACTTGAAAAAGGCATTCCTACTGTAGTTGGTGTCAATGGCGTACTTGAAGCCATTAAAGATGACATTCTCGTAACTGTTGACGCTTCACAAGGTAAAGTATTTGAAGGTTACGCTAACGTTTTATAAAAAAGTTTTTTAAATCAAAGCATAAATAAAGACAAAACCACTATATATCGGGTATAAATGATATATAGTGGTTTTTTATATACATGGATTATAAATAGTAATATTGCTTATTGTAATTTTGGTATTTATACACCTGTAATGCTTATCATTTATTATTATTAAATATGATAAAGAAAGCAAATGATTTAAATGAACGAACACAACTCAGCTCTTAAACAAGCTAAAAACACGATTATATCAACGTTTCGAACTTGAAATAAGTCCTAAATATATCTATTTGTATTAGATTATTCTGATATTTCAACGTTCATTAAATATTCACAAATAGCGTAATATTAGCTATAATGACTTATGAAAGCCATTACAAAAGAGCGAATATACAGTAAAGGGGAAATTCTTATGGCACAACTACAGAAAGGTTTAGAAGGTGTAATTGCAGCAGAGACAAAGATTAGTTCAATCATCGATAGTCAGTTAACGTACGCTGGTTATGATATTGATGATTTAGCTGAAAATGCTTTGTTTGAAGAAGTGATGTTCCTTCTTTGGAATTACCGATTACCAAATAAAGAAGAACTACAGGAACTAAAAGATAAATTACACCATTATATGACGCTTAATCCACGTATGTATAGTCATTTTGAAGAATATACGACGGATGAAGTGCATCCAATGACTGCTTTACGTACGTCTGTATCTTATTTAGCGCACTTTGATGATAACGCGGATGATAATGACGAAAATGCATTATATGAGCGTGGTATCCGCATTCAATCCAAAATAGCGTCATTAGTCACATCTTTTGCACGTGTGCGTGAAGGGAAAAAACCTGTGAAACCGGATACATCATTATCTTATGCAGCTAACTTTTTATATATGTTAAAAGGGGAAAAACCAACTGATGTAGAGGTTGAAGGTTTCAACAAAGCGTTAATTTTACATGCTGATCATGAATTGAATGCATCTGCATTTACAGCACGTTGTGCGGTATCATCAATGTCTGATATGTATTCAGGTATAACAGCTGCTGTAGGCTCTTTAAAAGGACCATTACACGGTGGCGCGAATGAACGCGTTATGAAAATGTTGACTGAAATTGGCTCCATAGAGAATGTTGAACCATACTTGAAAAAAGCATTTGAAAATAAAGAGAAAATAATGGGGTTTGGTCACCGCGTTTATAAAAATGGGGATCCTCGAGCAAAATACTTAAAAGAAATGAGTCATAAGATTACTGAAGAAACAGGTCAAAGTGAATTGTTCGAGATTTCACTCAAAATAGCAGAAATTGTGAAAAAAGAAAAAGGACTATTACCTAACGTCGATTTCTATAGTGCGACAGTGTATCATAGTATGGGTATCGATCACGATTTATTTACACCAATTTTTGCAGTAAGCCGTACTTCTGGTTGGGTTGCGCATATTTTAGAACAACTTCGCAACAATCGAATTATGCGTCCTCGTGCAACGTATATTGGTGAAACAAATCGCACATATACACCGATTGAAGCACGTTAATTGATCCATTTTACGAGTAGATATTTAAAATCATGGAGGGTACTTTATAATGAGTGAAAAAATTGTTAAAACAGCTGATGGTTTAAACGTACCAAATCAACCAATCGTTCCGTTTATTATCGGTGATGGCATTGGCCCAGATATTTGGAAAGCAGCGAGTCGTGTCATCGATGAGGCAGTAAAAAAAGCTTATAATGGCGACAAAGCAATTTCTTGGAAAGAAGTATTAGCCGGGCAAAAAGCATTCGACCAAACAGGTGAGTGGTTACCGCAAGAAACACTCGATACGATAAAGGAATATCTGATTGCAATCAAAGGACCATTAACAACACCAATTGGTGGAGGTATTCGTTCACTTAACGTTGCTTTACGCCAAGAGTTAGATTTGTTTACATGTTTGCGCCCAGTACGTTGGTTCCAAGGTGTCCCATCACCAGTTAAAAATCCACAGGATACAGATATGGTTATTTTTCGAGAAAATACAGAGGATATTTACGCTGGGATTGAATTTAAAGAAGGTACAGCTGATGTTAAAAAAGTCATAGACTTCTTACAAAATGAAATGGGTGCTAAAAATATTCGTTTTCCTGAAACGTCTGGAATTGGGATTAAACCTGTTTCTAAAGAAGGAACTGAGCGATTAGTACGAGCTGCGATTCAATATGCAATAGACAATAACCGTAAATCAGTAACTCTTGTGCATAAAGGCAATATTATGAAATTCACTGAAGGTGCCTTTAAGCAATGGGGCTATGACTTGGCTGAACGTGAATTTGGAGATAAAGTTTTTACATGGCAACAATACGATAGAATTGTTGAGGAGAAAGGTAAAGATGAAGCCAATGCGCGCCAGGAAGAAGCGGAAAGAAATGGCAAAATTATTATTAAAGATTCCATTGCGGATATTTTCCTACAACAAATATTAACACGTCCGTCTGATCATGATGTAGTTGCAACAATGAACTTAAACGGAGATTATATTTCTGATGCATTAGCGGCTCAAGTTGGTGGGATTGGAATTGCACCAGGTGCAAACATCAACTATGAAACTGGACATGCTATTTTCGAGGCAACACATGGTACGGCACCAAAATACGCTGACCTTGACAAAGTAAATCCATCATCTGTTTTATTATCTGGTGTCCTACTTCTAGAACACTTAGGTTGGCAAGAAGCTGCCGACTTAATCACTGCATCTGTTGAGAAAACGATTGCTTCTAAAGTAGTGACTTATGATTTTGCACGTTTAATGGAAGGTGCAACAGAAGTAAAAACTTCAGAGTTTGCAGATGAATTAATTAAAAACCTATAGATTTCAAAGGTGAAAGTTAATATTCTAAACATTTATCCAGGTGGAGCGTGAGATGCTTCACCTGGTTTAAGTTATGAATGTTTTTTATAGTCCAAGCTCGACCATGGTCATTCAATCTAAATCAGTTTTAATGAATTTATATGATTATACATTCATGGCACACATTAAAAATGTTGGGAAACGATGATAAATTGTAATGTGCTGGGTATATATGAAGAGAAGCATGAAACGGGTTTGTAATATTTGTTAATGCATTATGAAGTTATTGTAAAGTTACTTAATAACATATTATTTTTAAGTTCGTTTTAAGTTATAATGAACTTAATTATACATAGGAGGTACGTTTAATGGTGCAAAGAGTGCTCGTAGTAGATGATGAACAATCGATTGTCACACTACTTAAATACAATCTTGAACAAGCAGGGTATATTGTTGAAATCGCTCAAGATGGCGAAGAAGCCATTCAGAAAGAAAAAGAAACGAAACCTGATTTAATCGTATTAGATGTGATGTTACCTAAAAAAGATGGTATCGAAGTATGTAAAACAATTCGTTCTGACAAAAATCAGGTTCCAATATTAATGCTAACAGCAAAAGATGATGAATTTGATCGTGTTCTAGGATTAGAATTGGGTGCTGATGACTACATGACGAAGCCTTTCTCTCCTAGGGAAGTTGTTGCAAGAGTTAAAGCGATTTTACGTCGATCCTCTCAATTTGAAACAACGCGCGTCGACGAAGATGATGAAGATATTGTAATTGGTCCAATCCGTATTAGACCGGATTATTTTGAAGTATACCGTAATGATGATTTATTGGAATTAACACCTAAAGAATTTGAATTGTTATTGTATCTCGTAGAGCGACAAGGTCGTGTGATTACAAGAGAACATATGTTGAATTCTGTATGGAATTATGAATTTGCTGGTGATTCACGTATTGTTGATGTACACATCAGTCATTTACGTGACAAACTTGAAGAAAACCCTAAACAACCACAGTTTATTAAGACAGTGAGAGGACTGGGTTACAAATTGGAGCGACCAAAATAAATGATAAAGTTTTATCATAAGTTATTAATTATACTTACAACAATCACTGTTGTAAGTTTTCTTATATTAGGTTTTATCGTTCATAATTCTATATATACGATTTCTGTAGACCATCAAAAACGAGAATTACTCAAACACTCAAAACAAATCATCCAACTTAATCAATCACATAATGAGGCACGTATTCATGACATTGCTGAAACGTACCAAGCGAATATACGAATCATACAAAATGGGAAAATGAACAACGTCACGACTACAAAAGAATTTGAGATTGAAAAAAGACAAGATGAACTTATAAGACAACTTAAATCTGAAAATCCTGTTTATATTTTAGATGGTAAAGCAGGTGAATACTTGTTTGGTATTCACCATCAACATACCACGCTTTTAATAAGCGGAAAATATGATACGGTTTATGATTTACAGATGCAATTTTGGAAGTATTTAATTTTAATTGGTATCGTTATTATTGCATTAATTTTCTTCACAGTACGTTATATTAATCGCACGTATATTCAACCGATTAATGAGGTGTCATATGCTGCGTCTTTATTAACTCAAGGGAATTATAAAGTACGTATTCCTGAGAGTAGCGTGAAAGAAACGCGTGAGCTATACGTAACAATCAATGTGCTAGCTAGAAGGCTTGAACGTTTAAATAGCGAGCAAAAAATTCAACGCAATCGACTTGTAACGACATTGGAAAATATTCCAAGCGCAGTTTTAATGATAGATAAACATGGAAAAATCGTTGTTGCAAACAAAACGTTTTATGAGATTTTTAATGAGACTAAAAATGTTGAACATCAAAACTATGAAAAATTCTTACATCCAACATTGAAAAAACTTGTAGTTGAAGGTTTCCGCACAGAAAAACCTGTATATGACCAAGTGGAACTCCAATTGAGCTTAATACATCAAAAGTTTTTTGATACGTCATGTGTTCCGATTTTAACGAGAACGAAAAAACGATTACAAGGGATGGTTATTGTTCTCCATGATATTACACAATTGAAAAAATTAGAGAATTTAAGGCGAGATTTTGTGGCAAATGTCTCTCATGAATTAAAAACACCAATAACCTCGATGAAAGGTTTTACTGAAACACTTTTAGATGGTGCTAAAAATGACGAAGCATCTTTAGACATGTTCTTAAATATTATGTTGAAAGAATCTAACCGTATTCAATCACTTGTTGATGATTTATTGGACTTATCAAAAATTGAACAAAATACCGCCCTTGACAAACATCAAATCAATTTATCTCAAGTTGCAAACAATGCGCTCGCGATGATTCAGCCATTAGCAAACGATAAAAACATTGATTTAATTGATGAAATTGATGACAAGGTAACTGCTTTAGCCGACGAAACGAAAATGTCACAGGTAATCGTGAACTTGCTGTCCAATGCTGTAAATTATTCGCCTCCAGATAAAACCATAACATTACGTGTGTTTGAAGATGCGAAATATAAGGTGATAGAGGTTATCGATGAAGGTATAGGTATTGCCGAAGAAGAAACAGGGCGCATTTTCGAACGATTTTATCGTGTAGATAAAGCGCGCAGCCGTGAATCAGGTGGAACTGGTCTTGGTTTATCCATTACGAAACACATCGTTGAAGGCTATCAAGGTATTATTGAGGTGGAAAGCGAAATAGGGAAAGGCTCTACATTTAGAGTTCAATTACCAGAATAATGTCGAATAACAGGGATAGTACACAGTACTCTGTTAATCAAAAAAGCCAACAAAGTTCTTGTACATGAACTTTGTTGGTTATATTTATATATAATTTTAGTCTTTACGCGGGAAAGGTAAATAAATTAAAACATCACTTTGATTGCTTCCTTAGCGAGATTTTTGAGGCAATAAGCCGAAAGTGAAAATTCCTTTTAAGGTAAGGCGCCTAGAAAAGTGAGAGGTTTGGAACAATTAAAATTTGATAAGATTTATGTCAATGTCCCGTTTCCTTTATCGTACTGAAATGGGTATTTAGAGCAGGATGTGATAAAATAAATGCAAAGTAGCTAGGAGGGAACCACGTGGAAAAATTAGTTTTAATTGATGGTAACAGTTTAAGCTTTAGAGCCTTTTATGCGTTGCCTTTATTACAAAACAAGTCAGGTATTCACACGAATGCCGTTTATGGCTTCGCACGCTTATTAGAAAAAATTATAAAAGAAGAATCACCCACACATTTTCTAGTTGCATTTGATGCTGGTAAAACAACATTCCGACATGAAACATACAAAGAATATAAAGGAGGGAGACAAAAAACACCCCCTGAACTCAGTGAGCAATTTCCTTATATTCGACAATTGTTAGATGCTTATAAGATTAAACGGTATGAATTGGAGAATTACGAAGCTGATGATATTATCGGGACGTTAAGCCGCGAAGCAGACCGACAAGGGTTAAAAACCATCATCATTACAGGTGATCGTGATTTGACGCAACTTGCGACGGACAATGTGACCATTTATTACACAAAAAAAGGGATTACTGATGTCGATCATTATTCTCCGGCATTTATTTCAGAACAGTATGGCGGTCTAACACCAGATCAAATACGTGATTTAAAAGGGTTAATGGGAGATGCCTCTGACAATATTCCTGGTGTAGCTGGCGTTGGTGAAAAAACTGCTTTAAAGTTATTACATCAATTTAAAACTATTGAAGGTGTTTATGATAATCTAGATCAAATCAGTGGAAAGAAATTAAAAGAAAAATTAGAAACAAGTCAAGCGGATGCATTCATGAGTAAACGATTAGCAACTATAAATTGTGAAAGTCCAATTTCAGTTACGATTGACGATACCAAACGACCTACATCGATCGATGAATCAGATAAAATAGAGTTATTTAAAACACTGGAATTCCGTCAATTGTTAGATGATATTGATGTTAAAGCAAATCAACCTACCATTCAAAAATCATATCAAATCTTGACGGATTTTGAAGGGATTAATTTTGATGCACTTGACGCGGCACCGCTTCATATTGAAATTGATGGAGACAATTACTTAAAAAATGACATTTTGAAGATTGGCATAAAAATTGATCAACATTATGTTGTTATTAATGCACTCCAGATTAAAGCCTATCCTACGTTTGTGCAGTGGTTAGAAAGTGATGAAACAGCAAAATATGTTTTTGATGCTAAAAAAACTTACGTTGCATGCAAACGTTTAGGTATCGATATTAAAAATATGGTGTTTGACACGATGCTAGCAAGTTATTTAATTGATCCTTCTCAGACGATAGAGGATGTAGCATCCGTTTCGTCAATGTATGAAGGAACAGCTGTGCAAGACCGTGTTGCTGTTTACGGTAAAGGGAAGAATTACCATATTCCAGATGATGCTACACTATCACACCATATTGCAACTATCTTAGATGCCATTGAAATCATACAACCTATTATGAAAGAAAAGTTGAATGCACATGAACAATTGGCTTTGTTGACAGATATTGAACTCCCATTAGCGCTCATTTTAGGAGAAATGGAAATCACAGGTATATATACAGATGTGGCTACACTTCAAACAATGGAATCAGATCTTCAAACAAAACTTAACAAACTTATTTTGGACATTCATGAGCAAGCTGGAGAGACATTTAATATCAATTCTCCTAAACAACTTGGTGTTATTTTATTTGAAAAATTAGAGTTACCTGTCATTAAAAAGACAAAAACAGGCTATTCGACAGCTGTTGATGTTTTAGAAAAATTACAAGGACAACATGAAATTATCGATTTGATATTACAATACCGAACACTTTCTAAGTTACAATCGACATATGTTGAAGGTTTGCAAAAAGTGATATCTGAAGATCAACGTATTCACACGCGCTTTAATCAAACTTTGGCACAAACAGGTCGATTATCATCGGTAGACCCTAATTTACAAAATATTCCTATTCGAATTGAAGAAGGTCGTAAAATTCGTAAAGCATTCAAATCATCTGATGAAAATAATGTTATTTTAGCAGCGGATTATTCTCAAATTGAACTGCGTGTGCTTGCGCATATTACAAAAGATCGCACTCTTCAAGACGCATTTATTAATGATGAAGATATTCACACAACAACAGCGATGAAAGTCTTTAATGTTGAAGCTTCTGAAGTCACAGCACTAATGCGTCGCCAAGCGAAAGCTGTTAATTTTGGGATCGTATATGGTATTAGTGATTATGGTTTAAGTCAAAGTTTAGGGATTTCGCGAAAAGCAGCCAAACAATTTATAGATGATTATTTAAACCATTTTCCAGGTGTTAAGACATATATGGAAGACATTGTTCAAGATGCTAAACAAGATGGGTATGTTGAAACATTATTAAAACGTCGTCGCTATATTCAAGATATCACGAGCCGTAATTTTAACAAACGTGGTTTTGCGGAACGTACAGCGATGAATTCCCCTATTCAAGGGAGTGCAGCAGATATTATAAAATGTGCAATGGTCAAGTTAGATGAAGCGATGAAGCAGTCAGATTTTAACGCGACATTATTGTTGCAAGTACATGATGAATTAATATTTGAATTACCAAAAAATGAAGTGGAAGCGTTTAGTGAATTTGTTGAAGATATTATGATTCACGCTTTAGAATTAGATGTACCGCTTCGTGTAGATTCCGATTACGGGAAAACGTGGTATGATGCGAAATAGAAAGTAGGGAACACATTGCCAGAATTACCAGAAGTTGAGCATGTAAAACGTGGGATTCAACCATTTATTGAAGGTGCCAAAATCGTCGATATTACCTTTTCTGATAGTATTATCGTAGGGAAAGCGCATGGAAAAGACACGATTATCAAAGGCATTAGTTTAGAATCATTCAAAACATATACATTAGGCTATACCATTAAGCACGTGTATCGCAGAAGTAAATATATACTTTTTGATATCGTGAATGATACGCAATATCGTCAATTGATTTCTCATTTAGGTATGGCGGGAGGATTTTTTGTCGTTAAAAAAATAGAAGATATTAATATCGCCAATTACCGAAAACATTGGCATGTAGTCTTTCATCTAGATAATGACTGGATACTCGTATATTCAGATATTAGACGTTTTGGTGAAATAAGAAATGTTGAAAGTTTGGAAGCGTATCCATCTATTTTGGAGATTGCCCCTGAACCCTTTGATGCTGAAGCGTTACCGCATTATTTGGCACAATTTGAGGTAAATCGCTTTAAAAAAATGCCTATTAAGCGTATGATTTTAGAACATCGCGTGATTTCTGGGTGTGGTAATATTTATGCATGTGAAGCGTTGTTTAATGCGAAAGTAAATCCACACCGTTTAGCACAAGATTTGTCACATGAAGAGCGCATTAACGTATTTCATTGTGTTGTAAAAGTCTTAGAAATGGGTATTTTACATGGAGGTACTAGTATTTCAGACTACGTTCATGCAGATGGTCAACGAGGAACAATGCAAAATAATTTGAAAGTATATAAGCAAAAAACATGTTCAGAATGTCAATGTACAATTGAAACTGCAATCATTGGTGGTCGAAATACACATTATTGTAAAAATTGTCAAACTTAAGGAAGAAGGTATGTTATGTCGAAGGTCATTGGGTTAACAGGCGGGATTGCAACGGGTAAATCCACTGTCGCAGAACTTTTAAGAGCACACGGTTTTAAAATTGTAGATGCGGATAAGGCATCTAGAAAAGCTGTGGAAAAAGGTTCAGAAGGGTTAGCGCAAGTTTGTGCCGAATTTGGAGACCAAGCTTTAGATGAAAATGGTGAAATGAATCGTCATTATATTGGACAACAAGTGTTCTATGATGATGTTAAACGTGAAAAATTAAATGCGATTATACATCCTATTGTAAGGACGCTTATGGAGTCGGAAAGAGATCAATATTTAGCTGAAGGCTATGACGTTGTAATGGACATCCCGTTACTATACGAAAATGGTCTTGAAAATACAGTTGATGAAGTATGGTTAGTTTATACGTCGCCAAGTATTCAAATTGATCGTCTTATGGAGCGAAATCAATTATCTATAGAGGATGCAAAAGCGCGCATATATAGTCAAATCTCTATCGATAAAAAGAGTCGCATGGCTGATGTTGTTATTGATAATTTCGGTACAAAACTTGAACTAAAACAAAATCTTGAAGAAGTTTTAGCTAAAAAAGGCTATCTTAACGAAGTAGAATAGACAATTAAAATAAATGCAATAACCAATAAAGTTCATCAACGGATGAATTTTATTGGTTTTTTTATGCCATAAATTTGGCTGTCCTACATGCGTTATTAAGTAGACACGATCAATTAATCTTCTAACAAACTTTAAAAAAGGGGGCGTAGGCGTAATCGCGTTTCATAAGTGTCTATAAATCACTAAAAAACGATTGCTTTTATCAAATTACATGTGATTTGATATGTTCGTAATGTGACACGTTATTATATTGGTGGCGTTTGCTTGCGCTGCCAAAAATGAACAAATCACATTTTATAAGTAAATTTTATTAGCGCAAACGGTTTCATTTTCGTTTAATTATGATATACTCTTAAATATAAGTATAACACATTAACAAGGAGTGCTTTTTTCATGACGACAAAGATTGCGATTAACGGTTTAGGCCGTATCGGCCGTATGGTTTTAAGAATTGCATTAAATAGAGAGGATATTGAGGTCGTTGCGATTAACGCAAGTTATCCACCAGAGACGATTGCACATCTTCTTAAATATGATACAACTCACGGACGTTTCAACAAAGACGTTCAACCAATTGAAAATGGGATTAAAGTAGATGGCAAAGACATTAAATTAGTCTCTGATCGCAACCCTGAAAATTTACCTTGGAAATCTCTAGAAATTGATGTAGTTATTGAAGCAACTGGTAAATTCAATCACGGTGATAAAGCAGATGCGCACATTAAAGCGGGGGCAAAAAAAGTTTTATTAACAGGACCTTCAAAAGGCGGACATGTCCAAACTATCGTAAAAGGTGTCAATGATAAAGATCTAGATGTTGACACGTATGACATTTTTAGCAATGCATCATGTACAACAAATTGTTTGGCGCCTGTAGCGAAAGTATTAAATGATCATTATGGTATTGAAAATGGGTTGATGACGACAGTTCATGCTGTGACGAATGATCAAAATAATTTGGATAATCCGCATAAGGACTTACGTCGTGCGCGCGCAGCATTTGAAAGTATTATTCCTACATCAACTGGTGCAGCTAAAGCGCTTGCATTAGTGTTACCGGAACTTGAAGGTAAATTACATGGTATGGCATTACGTGTACCAACTAAAAATGTATCACTCGTGGATTTAGTGGTAGATTTAAAACAACCGGTTACTAAAGAAGAAGTCAATCAATTGTTTAGAGATCATCAACTCGGCGGCGTCATTGATATTGTAGATGAACCGCTCGTATCAGATGACTTTAAAACAGATAGTCATTCAGCTATTATAGATGCGCAATCTACTATCGTTATGGGAGATAGAAAAGTAAAAGTACTCGCTTGGTATGATAACGAATGGGGCTACTCTACTCGCGTTGTGGATGTATTACAACAAATAGCAAATGCAATTAAAGTTACAGTTTAAGTTGTAAATGGATAACATATATGTGGTTTAACGCTAAAAAGAGGATTTTTCTCGATTAGGGTCAAGGTGAAATGTATACCTTGATCCTTTTTAGTTACTGTCCTTTTGATATTAAATTAGTTTGTAGTATAATGAAACAAAATTACTGAAGAAGGTGAAAAAGTCGTGAAATGCCCTAAATGTCAACATACGCACGCCCGTGTTGTGGATTCAAGACATGTAGATGACCTAAATGCAATTAGAAGAAGACGTGAATGTGAACATTGTGGAACACGTTTCACAACTTTTGAGCACATTGAAATGAGCCCGCTCATTGTTGTAAAAAAAGATGGTACGAGAGAGCAATTTAACCGTGAAAAAATATTAAATGGTTTGGTGCGTTCTTGTGAAAAGCGGCCGGTACGTTTTCAAAAGTTAGAGGAAATAACGAACCAAGTAGAATGGAAGTTAAGAGATTCTGGTATGGCAGAAATATCTTCTAGAGATATTGGAGAGCATGTAATGGATTTATTAATTGACGTTGATCAGGTATCTTATGTGAGATTTGCATCTGTGTATCGTGAATTTAAAGATGTGGATCAACTGCTAAAATCTATGCAAGGTATTATTAAAGACAATAGGCGGAGTGAGTAATATGGTGACTATGTATACGAATCAACTTCATGCACATGATGGTTTTGTGGTCATACGTCCTTATTATAACCATCGTCTGCATCAAGAAGTGCTCAATCGCCTATTTATTCCACTTATCGGCGCGGATGCAGTGAGTTATTATCAATATTTAGAACAATTTTCAGCGAGTCGTTTTGATTCAGGTTACACACATTATACAATCATGTCAGAATTAAAAATTAACTTATTAAAGTTTCGTGAAAAGTTGGATTTATTAGAAGGTATTGGACTGCTTAAGACTTATGTGAGACATTCAAATCAAACTACACAATTTGTTTATGAGCTTATTGCACCACCGTCACCGTATCAATTTTTTAATGACCCAATGTTATCCGTATATTTTTATCAAGTTGTTGGTCAATCGCGCTTTCATGATATCAAACGTTTTTTTATTCCTAAAACAATGGATTTAAAAGAATTTACAGATGTGACTAAAAAATTCACGGATGTATTTAAAGTACCTCAACAATCACAACGTACAAATGAAAGAGATCTTGTTGAACATGATTATGCAGGTATTGATTTATCTGATGTTTATTTTGATTTTGATTTATTAAAAGACATGTTACAAACGCATTATGTGAGTCGCGATGTCATTAGTGAGCCGAATAAAACGACAATTATTCAACTCGCTACATTGTATCGTTTATCTCCAGATGTCATGAAAACAGTCATTTTAAAATCACTAAATAGTGATCAAAGTCTTTCTATTCCTACATTGCGTAAAACAGCGCAAGAATATTATATGATTGAAAATCAACAAGAATTGCCGTCACTTGTTGCTTCAAAAGTCACGACGTCGTCACAAACAACACAAGAATCAACGAATACAGAGGTGACAAATTGGGAAGAATGGTATGATATGTTGGATAATACTAGTCCGATTGTCATGTTGACTTCTTGGGGGGATGCGGAACCCACACCGCAACAAAAAGCGATGATAGAAGATTTGATTACGCGAGAAAAATTAAGTTTTGGCGCTATCAATGTATTACTTCAATATGTCATGTTAACAAAAGACCAAAATCTACCTAAAAATTATGTTCTTTCCGTTGCTTCGAGTTGGAAGAAAAATAAAGTGACAGATGCGAGATCTGCACATGAGCTTGCTCAAAAAATAAAACAAAACCAAACACAAAGTTATACAAAATCTCAACCCTCTCAGTACCGCTATAAACAACAGATGCAATCGTTAGAGAAAACGCCACGGTGGTTAACCCATCCAGAAGAATTTGAGCTAAAAAAAGAAGATCAAGCACATCTTGAAAAGGAAAAAACAGCTTTTTTAAATAAGTTGAAGAACAAAAAACGGGCAGGTGAAAAAGAATGAAATCATTTCGTCACATTATGGGTTCGAATGATGCCTTTGAACAGCGTATTGCTAAAATTAAACGTGATGTCTTAAAAGATCCAGATGTTAAACGATTTTTAGACGACCATCAACAAGAATTAACGAATCGTATGATTGATGAAGATTTGAATATACTTCAAGAATATAAAGACCAACAAAAGCATTGTGATGATGACCATTCATTTGAAAACTGTCCAAACTTTGTAAAAGGACACATTCCCGAATTGTACATTGAAAACAATCGCATAAAAATCAAATATACGCCATGTCCTTGTAAAATCAAACATGATGAAGCAAAGTTTTATAGTAATATGATTACTTCCTTTCATATGCATCCCGAAACGTTAAATGCAAAAATTAAAGATATTTATATGAATCGAAGAAATCGTTTAGAACTTGCGATGCGTTTAGATGATATGATAGATCAAATTATTGCGAAACAACCGACGCAAGGCCTTTATTTATATGGAGAATTTGGTACTGGAAAATCATTTATATTAGGCGCAATTGCTAATGAACTTAAAAGTAATCGCGTACCATCTACAATTATTTATGTACCGGAATTTATCCGTACCTTAAAAAATGGCTTTAAAGATGGTTCGACGGATCGTCGAGTTAAAGAAGTGAGAGAAGCGCAGGTATTATTTTTAGATGATATTGGTGCTGAAGAAATATCTCCGTGGGTAAGAGACGAGGTGTTAGGACCGATTCTACACTATCGTATGATACAAGATTTACCTACGTTTTTTAGTTCGAATTTAAACTTAGATGAACTTGAACATCATTTATCTGTGACAAGAGGTGGGACTGAAGTGACTAAAGCCGCTCGAATTATGGAGCGAATTAAAACTTTAGCCGAACCTTATCGATTAGAGGGAGAAAATTATAGAAAACGTTGAAAAAAAATTAAAAAGCGCTATAATGAAAGTAACTAAATGACGACAAAAATAGAGGATAAGATGTTATATAGTCTATTATACAGAGAGCTACCGTTTGATGAGAGTGTAGTTAATAACGTATAGCATTACTCCCTCAGTATGACATTTGTAATGAATGTCCGGCTCAAGACCGTTATCTTAAGTAGAGTTTGCATAGCTTTATATGCATTACTAGGGTGGTACCGCGATGACCTCGTCCCTATATTGGGATGGGGTCTTTTTATTTTAGTCGTTAAAATTTGAGGAGGATGTATATGTCACAAATCATGATTCGTTTTCCAGATGGAAATGAAAAAAGTTTTGAAAAAGGGATAACAACTGAAGAAATAGCGCAATCGATTAGTCCAGGTCTTCGTAAAAAAGCAGTCGCAGGGAAATTCAATCACCAAATGGTCGATTTAACACGTCCATTAGAAGAAAATGGTGAAATAGAAATTATTACACCAGGTAGTGAAGAGGCCTTAGAAGTTCTACGTCATTCAACAGCGCATTTAATGGCACAGGCGCTAAAACGCTTATATGGAGATGTAAAGTTTGGGGTGGGGCCTGTCATTGAAGGTGGTTTCTATTATGATTTTGATATGAATGACAAAGTATCAAGTGATGACTTTGAAAAAATTGAGAAAACAATGAAACAAATCGTAAACGAAAACCATCCTATTACGCATCGTGTTGTGAGTCGGGATGAAGCAAAAGCATTTTTTAATGATGATCCATATAAACTAGAATTAATTGAAGCGATTCCTGAAGATGAGAAGGTTACGCTATACACACAAGGTGAATTTACAGATTTATGTCGTGGTGTTCATGTGCCAACAACAGCTAAAATTAAAGAATTCAAATTGTTATCTACTGCTGGAGCATACTGGCGAGGAGATAGTAATAACAAAATGCTTCAACGCATATATGGTACTGCATTTTTTGATAAAAAAGAATTAAAAGCACATTTAAAAATGCTTGAAGAACGTAAAGAGCGTGATCATCGTCGTATTGGTAAAGATTTAGAACTCTTCACTAACAATCAACTCGTAGGTGCTGGCTTACCATTATGGTTGCCAAATGGTGCTACGATACGACGTGAAATTGAACGGTATATTGTAGATAAAGAAGTAAGTTTAGGATACGATCACGTCTACACACCAATCATGGCGAATGTCAATCTATATAAAACATCTGGCCATTGGGATCACTACCAAGATGATATGTTCCCAGTCATGCAACTTGATGAGGATGAAGCGATGGTACTTCGTCCAATGAACTGCCCGCATCATATGATGATTTATGCGAATAAGCCACATTCATATCGTGAATTACCGATACGTATTGCAGAATTAGGTACAATGCACCGTTACGAAGCGAGTGGTGCAGTATCGGGGTTACAACGTGTGCGTGGTATGACGTTAAATGATGCACATATCTTTGTACGACCTGATCAAATAAAAGATGAATTTAAACGAACTGTAAATATGATTATAGACGTGTACAAAGATTTTGGTTTTGAAGATTATCGTTTTAGATTAAGTTATCGTGATCCTGAAGATAAGGAAAAATACTTCGATGACGATGATATGTGGAATAAAGCGGAATCGATGTTAAAAGAAGCAGTTGATGAACTTGGTCTTCAGTATGAAGAAGCATTAGGCGAAGCGGCATTTTACGGTCCGAAATTGGATGTTCAAGTAAAAACAGCGATGGGTAAAGAGGAAACATTATCTACAGTTCAACTTGATTTCTTATTGCCTGTCCGTTTCGACTTAAACTACATTGGTAAAGATGGTGAACAACATCGTCCTGTCGTGATACACCGTGGTGTCGTATCTACAATGGAGCGTTTTGTGGCGTTTTTAACTGAAGAGACAAAAGGTGTATTCCCAACATGGTTAGCACCGCAACAAGTAGAAATTATTCCAGTAAACGTTGAGTTGCATTACGATTATGCGAGACAACTTCAAGATGAATTAAAATCTCATGGTGTGCGCGTTCATATTGATGATAGAAATGAAAAAATGGGGTATAAAATACGTGAAGCACAAATGAAAAAGATTCCATACCAGCTTGTAGTAGGGGATAAAGAAGTTGAAAATCATGAAGTGAATGTTCGTAAATATGGCTCGAAAGATCAAGAGACAGTTGAAAAAGACACGTTTATTTGGAATTTAGTCGATGAAATTCGTTTGAAAAAGAAAAGATAACTTGTCATTCAGAGCACTTTAAGCTATAGTATATACAAATCTAAAATTTAATAAAATTTAGTTAGAGGTTGCGTCTTTAATAAGTCGTTTGTCAGAAGTCGAATGGGGCATATGTTGCACAAATTAAAGGTAAAGACGCCGAAATAAAAGTTGATCCATCAACAACTTTTATTGGGCTGGTTTTCGAATAGGGACCAGACTGTCACAATAGTGGTGTGCTATCTATGTTGAAATATAAAAACAAAGGTTGCATCCTCGATGTAACCTTTGTTTCTTTTTAAACAAAATACACATAAATCAAGGTAACGCAATGTTTACACCTACCTCTAAGTAAAGGGAAAGGATGTATTTATGAGTCAGGGAAATTTAGAAAATGAAAACACGGTTCAAAGGCACCTAAAAGATCGACACATTTCGATGATTGCTATTGGGGGTGCGATAGGTACAGGTTTATTTATGACGTCTGGTGGTGCTATTGGAGACGCTGGACCATTGGGAGCTTTGTTAGGCTATGCAATAATTGGTATTATGGTCTTTTTCTTAATGACATCCTTAGGGGAGATGGCGACCTATCTACCTGTATCAGGGTCATTTAGCACATACGCTACTCGGTTTGTGGATCCTTCTTTAGGATTTGCTCTTGGATGGAATTATTGGTTTAACTGGGTCATTACCGTCGCTGCAGATGTCACAATAGCTGCTCAAGTTATACAATATTGGGCGCCATTACAATTTTTACCAGCATGGGCATGGAGTTGCTTGTTCATGTGTATCATCTTCAGTTTAAATGCTTTATCTGTCAAAGTTTATGGCGAAAGCGAATATTGGTTCGCATTTATCAAAGTAGCAACAGTCATTATTTTCATAATCGTAGGTTTACTCACTATTGTGGGGATTATGGGCGGCCAAGCTGTAGGATTTGATACGTTCACGAAAGGCGATGGACCGATTTTAGGTGGTAGCTTTGGTGGTAGTTTACTTGCTGTTTTTGGTGTGTTTTTAATCGCCGGCTTCTCATTCCAAGGCACAGAACTTGTTGGTATTACAGCAGGCGAATCTGAAAACCCACAACGCGCAGTGCCGAAAGCGATTAAACAAGTTTTTTGGCGTATATTACTTTTCTACATTTTAGCTATTTTCATCATTGGGATGTTAATTCCATATGATAACCCAGCATTGATGGGTGGCGGAAATGATATTGCAACATCACCATTTACATTAGTATTTAAAAATGCGGGATTGGCTTTTGCAGCTTCATTTATGAATGCAGTTATTTTGACATCTGTATTGTCTGCAGGAAATTCAGGTATGTATGCAAGTACACGCATGCTGTATTCAATGAGTAAGGATGGACTCGCTGCACGTATTTTCGGAAATACAAATAAAAACGGCACGCCGATTATCTCAATGCTTGCAACAGCTACGATTGTTGTCCTAATCTTCATCGTTCAACAAGTAAGTGGTAACGCGTATGAATATATTGTAGCTGCAAGTGGCTTGACTGGATTTATTGCGTGGGTTGGTATTGCAATAAGTCATTATCGCTTTAGAAAAGCATTTGAAGCGCAAAATTATGATAAAGACAAACTGGTTTATAAAGCAAAATTATTTCCATTTGGCCCAATACTCGCTGGTGTTTTATGTGTAGTTGTGATTATCGGTCAAGATGTAGACTTCATTCAAAGTGGTAACTTTGATTTTAATCGTTTCCTAATCACGTATATGGGTATTCCAGTGTTTTTAGGATTCTTTCTCTACCATAAGTTGAGATATAAAACAAAATTAATACCTTTAAATGATGTGAACTTAGATCCTTCTATTTCAACGAAAGAAAAAAACTTTCAGAAACATGTTGACTAATTCGTAACAACTTGGTATAGTTATTTTTGTTGATTACGAAACGGACCAAGTAGAAGCACCCGCTTCTCACCTGTAGCGACGCATCAAGCAGTTGGCAGGTAAACGATAAACATGTGAAGAACGTTCATGTTATTGAAGAGGCGGGGACATAAGATGTCCTCGCTTCTTTTTGTACTTGGACCATTCGTAAAACTATTGGAGGTGTCAACCATAGCTAAGGATCAAACGCAAGTAAACGAAAAGATTCGCGCAAAAGAATTACGTGTTATCGGTCAAAACGGTGACCAAATTGGTTTGAAAACCAAACATGAAGCATTAGAGATGGCAGATCGACTAGGATTAGATGTCGTTGTTGTTGCACCTAATGCAAAACCGCCTGTTGCTCGTATTATGGACTATGGTAAGTACAAATTTGAGCAACAAAAGAAAGAAAAAGAAATGAAAAAGAAACAAAAAATTATCAACGTGAAAGAAATTCGTTTAAGCCCAACAATTGAAGAACATGACTTCAATACGAAACTTAAAAACGGACGCAAATTCTTATCAAAAGGTGATAAAGTTAAAGTTTCAATTCGTTTCAGAGGGCGTGCAATTACACATAAAGAAATCGGCCAACGCGTTTTAGAAAAGTTTGCAGATGAATGTAAAGACATCGCATCTGTTGAACAAAAACCTAAAATGGAAGGGCGTCAAATGTTTCTTATGTTAGCGCCAACTAACGAAAAATAAACAACGATTAAATAGGAGGAACTCACTATGCCTAAAATGAAAACTCATCGCGGAGCAGCGAAACGTGTTAAAAGAACTGGATCTGGTCAATTAAAACGTTCTAGAGCGTACACTTCTCACTTATTCGCTAACAAATCTACAAAACAAAAACGTCAATTACGTAAAGCATCATTAGTATCTAAGAGCGATGCAAAACGTGTAAGACAGTTATTAACATACGTTAAATAATTTAAGCATTCGTAAAGGTATGAATGACATACCGTAAGAGATAAAAGGAGGAATTTATTATGCCACGTGTTAAAGGTGGAACAGTAACAAGAGCGCGTCGTAAAAAGACGATCAAATTAGCAAAAGGTTACTTTGGTTCAAAAAGTACATTATATAAAGTAGCAAAACAACAAGTAATGAAATCAGGTCAATACTCATTCCGTGACCGTCGTCAAAGAAAACGTGATTTCCGTAAATTGTGGATTACACGTATCAATGCTGCGGCACGTCAGCACGACATCAGCTACTCACGTTTAATGAACGGTTTAAAAACAGCTGGTATTGATATTAACCGTAAAATGCTTTCTGAAATTGCAATTTCAGATGACAAAGCGTTCGCTGAATTAGTAAAGAAAGCAAAAGACGCTTTAAAATAAACCTTAATAAAAAATGCTTTTCACGACTAAAGAGAGATACTTTTAAGTGAAAAGCATTTTTATCTTTGTGTGCATGTAGTTTCTTCAATATAATTTAGACGAAAATATGGGGTTAAATGAGAATAAACCATGTGTAGGCTGTCATTGATATGGTATATCACTTTTCGTTATACCCATTCTCTGATACGATTAAGAAAATGAATATAAAGGAGAACATTATGTCGAAATTTGATGAACAAATCGCTGTCGTACAACGTGATTCGTTGTTCAACCAGGAAAAGAATGCTTTTAATGGTTTTATTTCTAAAAGTGATGCGAAGAGTATTGAAATTTTTAACACATTAGACCAGTATGAAGTTAAAAGACGTGGGGATATGGAAGAGGATCCATCTTATAAACAACTTATATCTTACTGCATACTTGAAAATGAAAATGGCGACCTTTTAGTCTATGAACGTTTATCAGGTGGTGGTGAAGCACGACTACACGGACAAGGCTCTATTGGTGTAGGTGGGCATATGAATGATGTTCCAGATGCACAAACCATCAATGACTTAATTATTGTCAATGCGAGTCGTGAGCTTGAAGAAGAGGTGGGGCTCCATGTTACAAGTGCATCACAACTTGAACATGTTGGATTTATCAATGACGACTCTAACGAAGTGGGTAAAGTTCATATTGGTATTGTTTTTAAAGTTAAAGTCAAAGCCAATGACATAGAAGTTAAAGAAACAGATACATTGAAAATAGAATGGAAGTCTCTTGAAGACATCAATGATTTAAATCAATTCGAATCATGGAGTGCGCTTATTTTACAAGATTTGAAATAGGTGATAAAGATGAGTGAAATAATTCCATTTCCAAAGCGTAAACATAAGATCGAAAAAGATATGATCGCCTTTTTTAATCAAGGCGATTATGAACGTGTGTATGATTTATTCATTACGTACGAAGCATCTTTTGAGTTAACGTCACAATTAGCACTAATGAAATGCGAAACATTATGGGAGTTAAAGTCATACCTTGAATTAAAAGAAGAGGCAAACATTTTATTGTCACAAGGATTTCAACCTTATGATACTTTTATGATTTATTATGTGAAAAGTTTATTTGAACTAAAACAATATCATGCTGTTATCGAGGTTATTAATCAAGTCATAGATGAAGTTAACGAACATCAAACACGCTTAGTATTTTTACCTATTAAAGATCAAGCGACGGCAGAACTTAATAAGCGTAAAGATTATTTTCATCACCAATTGCAATCTTTCTTTAGTCTTTCTAATGGTGAACAAACGAAATTGTTATTAGATTTAATTGATGATCATGCTTATCAATATGCAGATACATTTGCATTTTATATCAAACATGAATCCCTTAATCATCGGCTAATGACGCTTATTCTTGAATATTTAAAATTTGCACGCTATGAACAACCGCTTCATATTGAAAAATTTGGCTTACACACAGAGGTTAAACCTCATCGTTTAAAAGGCGTTTCACACACAAGCTTCAGCAATCAACTGATGCCAAAAATCATCGAATGGTTAGAGAAAGCAATGCCATCATTAGTAAGTGAGGCGTATGTGCACCTCAATACACACAATATCGCGTTGTATCCTTTTGAAATTGCTTCAATTGATACTATTGACCATTGGTTGAAAGCCTATCAAATATATTTTAAATCCTTAACAGGCGAAGAAAACAAAAAGGATGACGACTTACATGCATTGGTTGAACTTATAAATTTATTAAATACATAGGCGCTTGGGTTTATCACTACGCCAACCTATGCTATAATGAAGAAGTTGAAAAATTTTAATAGTATATCATGGAGGTTTATACACATGACAGCAACTTGGGAAAAGAAAGAAGGCAACGAAGGGTTATTACAAGTAACTGTTCCTGCTGAAGAAGTAGATAAGGCTTTAGATAAAGCATTTAAAAAAGTAGTAAAGCAAATTAACGTTCCTGGCTTCCGTAAGGGTAAAGTGCCACGTCCAATTTTTGAACAACGTTTTGGTGTTGAAGCGTTATATCAAGACGCTGTAGACATTTTATTACCAAAAGCATACAGCAATGCAGTTGAAGAAGCTGGTATTAATCCAGTAGATCAACCTGAAATTGAAGTTACTCAAATTGAAAAAGGTAAAGAATTCAAATTTGATGCGACAGTTACTGTAGAACCTGAAGTTGAATTAGGTGACTACAAAGGGTTAGAAATTGAAAAACAAAATACTGAATTAACAGATGAAGAAGTTGAAGAAACTGTTCAACAACGTTTAGAAGCAATGGCTGATATGGTTGTTAAAGAAGACGGTAAAGTTGAAGAAGGCGATACTGTAAATCTTGACTTCGATGGTTATGTTGATGGTGAACAATTTGAAGGTGGACAAGCTGACGGTTATGATTTAGAAATCGGTTCTGGTATGTTTATCCCAGGATTCGAAGAACAACTTGTTGGATTAGCAGTTGGTGAAGAAAAGGATGTTGAAGTAACATTCCCTGAAGAATACCACGCTGAAGAATTAGCAGGTAAACCAGCAACTTTCAAAACAAAAATCAATGAAATTAAATCAAAAGAAGTGCCAGAATTAGACGACGAGCTTGCGAATGAACTTGATTCTGAAGCAAATACTGTAGATGAATATAAAGAAAACTTACGTAAGCAATTAGCAGAAAATAAAGCGACTGAAGCTGAAAATACACAAAAAGAAGAAGCAATTACAAAAGCTACAGATAATGCTAAAGTTGATATTCCAAATGCGATGATTAAAACAGAAGAAGATCGCATGGTACAAGAATTCGCACAACGTTTACAACAACAAGGATTAAACCTTGAAACGTACTTCCAAATTTCAGGTCAATCTGAAGAGGATTTACGTGGTCAAATGAAAGAAGATGCAGAACAACGTGTGAAAACGAACTTAACATTAGCTGCGATTGCAGATGCTGAAAATATCGAAGCAACAGACGAAGATGTTCAGAAAGAACTTGAAACAATGAGTACTCAATTCGGTATTTCTGTAGACGATATTAAATCAACTTTAGGTAACACTGACATCGTTAAAAATGACGTACGTGTGAAAAAAGTTATTGATTTATTAGTTAAAGAAGCTAAGCTTGTTGAAGCGACTGAAGCAGAAGAAAGCGACAAATAAGCTTTGAGATAATGAAATATGCTGATAGGGTTTCATTTCTCAATTTAAATAGTAAATGAATAGTTGCGGGGGTGAGTGTTTGAAGCCAAGTGATGCACATCGGTTTCACATTCACTCCCATCTTATTTTATGCAAATAACTTGATAGGCTATCCATTTGCGTAATAGAATGCTTTTTAGTATAGTCATAGAAGAACAGGGGTGTAATCAATTATGTTTAAATTCAATGAAGATGAAGAAAACTTAAAATGTTCTTTCTGTGGTAAAGATCAAGACCAAGTCAAGAAGCTTGTAGCAGGAAGTGGCGTATACATTTGTAATGAATGTATCGAACTTTGCTCTGAGATTGTTGAAGAAGAATTGAATCAAAACGAAACAGAAGAACTTACAGAATTACCCACACCAAAAGAAATTATGGAACAATTAGACAGCTACGTTATCGGTCAAGATAAAGCTAAAAAATCGTTAGCAGTAGCTGTATATAACCATTATAAACGTGTTAAACAATTAGGGCCTAAAGATGATGACGTTGAGTTACAAAAAAGTAACGTTGCGCTTATAGGACCGACTGGTAGTGGTAAAACCTTATTAGCCCAAACATTAGCCCGTACACTCAATGTACCATTTGCGATTGCAGACGCAACGAGCTTAACTGAAGCAGGTTATGTTGGCGAAGATGTAGAAAATATTCTTTTACGTTTAATCCAAGCTGCAGATTTTGATATTGATAAAGCTGAAAAAGGAATCATTTACGTAGATGAAATTGATAAAATTGCTCGTAAATCTGAAAATACATCGATTACACGTGATGTTTCAGGTGAAGGTGTGCAACAAGCATTATTAAAAATATTAGAGGGTACGACTGCAAGTGTACCGCCACAAGGTGGACGTAAGCATCCAAATCAAGAATTTATTCAAATCGATACTACAAATATTCTATTTATTCTTGGTGGTGCGTTTGATGGCATTGAAGACGTGATTAAACGCCGTTTAGGAGAAAAAGTCATTGGATTTGCAAGTAGCGAAGTATCAAATTATGATGATGCATCATTATTAGAACATATTCGTCCTGAAGATTTACAAACGTATGGCTTAATCCCTGAGTTTATTGGTCGTGTACCGATTGTTGCAAATTTAGAAACACTTGATGTTGAAGCGTTGAAAAACATTTTAACACAACCTAAAAACGCATTAGTGAAGCAATACACAAAGATGCTAGAACTCGACGATGTTGCATTAGAATTTACAGATGATGCACTTAATGCAATAAGTGAAAAAGCTATTGAACGTAAAACTGGCGCTCGTGGGTTACGTTCAATTATTGAAGAAGCTTTAATAGACATTATGTTCGATGTACCTTCAACGGAAAATGTTGCAAAAGTTGTAATCACTAAAGAAACAATTGTTAATGAAACTGAGCCTGATTTATATGATTCAGAAGGAAACCTTTTAAACGATAAGAAAACTTCTGCATAACGATAGGCATCAATATAGGCCTAAGCTGAATGTAACGATTCAACTTAGGCTTTTTTATGAGGTGGAAACATGAATATTAATCCAAATAATGTAGATATTATTATTAGTGCAGTAAAACCTGATCAGTACCCTGACATTGGCTTACCCGAAGTAGCGCTAAGTGGTCGTTCCAATGTTGGTAAATCATCATTTATAAATAGTATGATAGGTCGTAAAAATATGGCAAGAACATCTCAACAACCAGGAAAAACCCAAACGTTAAACTTTTTTAATCTTGATCATCAATTGATTTTTGTCGATGTACCAGGATATGGTTATGCTAAAGTAAGTAAAAAGCAAAGAGAAGCGTTTGGGAAAATGATTGAAACGTATATTACTCAACGTGAGGCATTAAAACTGGTGATTCAATTGGTTGACTTAAGACATCCACCAACTGAAGATGATGTATTAATGTATGATTTCTTAAAATATCATGACATACCTACTTTAATCATCGCGACGAAAGAGGATAAAATTCCTAAAGGGAAAATTCAAAAGCATATTAAAATTATTAAAGAAACGTTAGAGCTTGAAAAAGGCGATCAAATTATAAGTTACTCCTCAGTTGATAAAAAGAATCAGCAATTAATTTGGGATGCAATTAAGACGCACCTTTAATGCTGAGTTTGACAAATTCTTGACAACACAATTTAACAACTTATAAAAAAAGGCAATAATAATTAGAATGACTTTAATGTATGTTATAATTTGGGTATTGTAGACTTAACGGGGGCGTTATAATGTATATAATTTCTGTAAGTGTGAATCATCACACTGCGAATGTATCATTAAGAGAAAAATTAAGTTTTAATAACGCGGACATGTGTCGCGTACATGAAACATTATTTGAAACAAAATCGATTTTAGAAAATGTGATTGTTTCAACTTGTAATCGTACTGAAGTGTATGCGATTGTGGATCAAATTCATACGGGTCGCTATTATATTCAACGCTTTTTAGCGCGTGAGTTTAATTTTGAGGTCAATGAAATCAAGCAATTTACTGATGTAAAAATCGAAGACGAAGCTGTGGCTCATTTATTTAGTGTAACCTCTGGATTAGACTCCATTGTATTAGGTGAAACACAAATATTGGGTCAAATTCGTGATGCCTTTTTAACTGCGCAAAAAGCAGGGACGACGGGGATTATTTTTAATGAATTGTTTAAACAAGCAATTACATTCAGTAAGAAAGCACATCACGAAACGGATATCGCTGACCACGCCACAAGTGTGTCCTATGCTGCAGTAGAGTTGGCTAAGAAAATTTATGGAAAATTGTCCCGTCGTCATGCCCTTGTGATTGGTGCTGGTGAAATGGCAGAACTCGCAATCATGAATTTAAAAGGTGCTGGTGTTACGGATATTACCGTCATAAACCGAACATTTGAGCGGGGTGAAGCTTTAGCTGACAAACATCATATTTCAGTGGGAGCCATCGGTGATTTGAAACATTACTTAACTGGCGCAGACATCGTCATTAGTTCTACCAGTGCGGAAGGGTTTATGATTACTAAAGATATGATTGAATTAAGTCATGAAATAAATAAAAATCGTCAACAAGTTTTAATTGATATTGCGGTACCACGTGATATTGAGCCACTAGATACGGTTAATTCTAATATATTTATTTATGACGTGGATGATTTAAAAGGGCTTGTTGATGCAAATATGAGAGAACGTCAAAAAGCCGCTTCACTTATTGCAGAACGCATTCCAAATGAAATTGAAAAACATAATGAATGGGTAAAAATGTTAGGTGTCGTCCCAGTCATTCGAGCATTACGTGAAAAGGCCATGGCCATTCAAGAAGAAACGATGTGCAGTATTGACCGTAAGTTGCCACATTTATCAGATCGTGAACGTAAAGTGATATCTAAGCATACAAAGAGTATTATTAATCAAATGCTTAAAGATCCAATTAAACAAGCGAAAGAAATAAGTGATGACAAATATTCTGAAGAAAAATTGGCCCTATTTAAAGAAATATTTGATTTAGAAGTGACGTCGGATTATAAAACTGAGGCTGCAGAAAAAAAGAAACATATACTTAAACAGAGGTTTTTCTTACTAGATAATTAAAGAATGGTGATGCTATGGAAGAAGCATTTTTTATTAGATTTCATGAGTGTATCTTTATCATTTATTTAATCAGTGTACTCACTTTAACGATTGATGTTTTGCATAAAAATAGTCGTTTTCAAAATGTTGGTTTTTATACGTTAGGTTTCGCTTGGGTTCTCCAAACCAGTTCACTCATACTATATATTTTTTGGATGGGTCAGTTACCACTGACGTCAATAATTGAAAGCTTTTACATTCTAACATGGTTGATATTAACCATAACTTTTGTTTTTGCAGTTTTTAGAAGCTCAGCTTATCTTATTGCTTTTTTGAACCTTATCGGTTTAATGTTTATGGCGATTCATACGTTTCATCCAAACCAATTTAAGTTAAATGGTTCACGCTTAAACGTGGTTAACGAGTTGTTAATCTTCCATATTTCTTTTGCACTCGTAAGTTATCTCTTTTTTGCAATTGCATGTGTTAACGCGATATTGTATTTAATTCAGTTTCGCAATTTAAAAGAGAAACGTTTTAACCAAGATTACTTTAGAATCGGTAGTGTTGCAACATTAGAAAAAGGAGTGTTCTTTAGTTCGTTTATCGGGGCTATGTTACTTTTAATAAGCATACTCTTAGGTATTCAATGGGGCATTTTTACTATCGGTAATCACATATTTATAGATTTGAAAGTCATCTCATCAATCTTAATATTATTTTGTTATGGATTTTATATTATATTTAGATTGTTGCGCAAGTTCTCAACACTTGCGTTAATTTATGTCAATATTGGACTGTTCATATGTTGTATGATTAATCTTATCGTTGTGACGCAACTGTCAGATTTTCATCAATGGACAGGTGTATAAATTAGTTTTGGAGGATATGTTATGCGTAAATTGGTCGTAGGCTCTAGACGAAGTCAGTTAGCTTTAACACAAAGTAAGCAATTCATAGATAAACTTAAAGCAATTGACCCCTCTTTAGATATTGAAATAAAAGAAATTGTTACAAAAGGGGATCAGATTGTAGATCGTCAATTGTCGAAAGTAGGGGGTAAAGGATTATTCGTAAAAGAAATTCAAAATGAACTCTTTAAAAAGAATATTGATTTTGCTATTCATTCGTTAAAAGATGTACCGAGTGTACTTCCTGAAGGTTTGGTAATTGGGTGTATTCCGGATAGAGAATCTGCTTTAGATGCATATATTGCCAAAAACCATATTCCACTTGAAAAGTTACCTCATGGAAGTATTATTGGGACGAGTTCATTGCGAAGAGGTGCGCAAATTATTGCAAAATATCCACATTTAAAAATTAAATGGATTCGTGGAAATATTGATACAAGATTACGCAAACTTAATGAAGATAACTATGATGCCATTATATTAGCTGCAGCTGGACTCAAAAGAATGGGTTGGTCAGATGATATTGTCACATCATATTTAGATGAAACTTTGGTACTGCCTGCTATTGGACAAGGTGCGTTAGGCATTGAATGCCGTGCTGATGATGAAGAATTACTCAAGTTACTTCAAAAAGTACATAACCCAGATGTTGCAGCTTGTGTGACTGCAGAACGTACATTTTTAAAGGAAATGGATGGTAGTTGTCAAGTACCTATCGCTGGGTATGCACGTATGACAACGCAAGGCACAATGCAATTTAAAGGATTGATTATGTCTACAGATGGTCAACAGCGTTTTGAATATGAAGCGGAAGGCAAACATCCTGAAGATTTAGGTAAACAAGTAAGTCAGCAACTTAAGGCGCAAGGTGCTGATGCAATTATTCAAGCTTTAAATGAATCACATTGAGGTGTTAAGAATGAAGCCCATTGTTTTGATGACGCAAACACATACATATGAAGACGCACGTGTAAGGATTAGACATTTACCGTTTATTAAACCTGTGCCGCTATCATTTGATGAACGTGTGTTAAAGTCTCATTATGATTGGCTTATTTTTACGTCTAAAAATGCTGTGAATATGTTTCGTCCATACTTGGAACATGTTCACATAAAAAACATCGCTGGAATTGGTGAAAAAACAAAACAATATTGTGATAGTATTGGATTAGAAGTCAGGTTTTATCCAAACGATTATTCACAAGAGGGTTTCTTGAAAACGCATCCAATTCAAAAAGAGGATGTTGTACTTATGCCTTCAAGTATAAAAGCACGACCGTTATTAACAGATAGCCTTATTTCTCAAGGGATACAAGTAACGAAAATTGATTTATATGATATTCAAGTTGTACAGACGTCTGTCAACTGCGCTGTTCAAGCTATGAATGAAAATCAAATTGATGCTATAACTTTTGCCAGTTCATCTGCAGCGCATGCTTTTTTTAAAACAGCTCCACCAAAACGCACACATTTTTACTATGCCATTGGAGAACAAACGGCTAGGACGATTCAGCAATATGGTCATACTTGTATTAAAGCGGATCAACAGACTTTAGAAAGTCTAATTACTAAAATAATTGAAGAGAGGTCAAAAACATGAATTTTGATAGACATAGAAGATTACGCGTTTCATCAACAATGCGCTCTATAGTACGCGAAACACATTTACGTAAAGAAGATTTAATTTATCCTATCTTTGTCGTTGAAAAAGACGATGTAAAAAAAGAAATCACTTCTCTTCCCAATGTATACCAGATTAGTTTAAATCTATTGCATGAAGAAATTAAAGAAGCATATGACTTAGGTATTCGCGCATTTATATTTTTTGGCATACCGAATAAAAAAGATGCTTGTGGAACAGGGGCATTCATTGATGATGGTGTGATTCAAAAAGCAACACGTATTGCCAAAAAACAATATAATGATATTTTAGTGATTGCCGATACATGTTTATGTGAATATACAGATCATGGCCACTGTGGGTTAATTGATGACCATACACATGATGTAGATAATGATAAAACATTACCACTGCTAGTTAAGACTGCTATTTCTCAAGTGAAAGCAGGCGCAGATATTATCGCTCCAAGTAACATGATGGATGGGTTTGTTGCGGAAATTCGTAAAGGTTTAGATGAAGCGGGATATCAACATATTCCGATTATGAGTTATGGCATTAAATATGCTTCAAGTTTCTTTGGGCCATTTCGTGATGCAGCAGAATCTACACCGTCATTTGGTGATAGAAAAACGTATCAAATGGATCCAGCGAATCGCTTAGAGGCACTTCGCGAATTAGAAAGCGATCTTAAAGAAGGTGCGGATATGATGATTGTGAAACCTGCATTAAGTTATTTAGATATAATTCGAGATGTCCGAAATAATACGAACATTCCAGTAGTTGCATATAATGTGAGTGGTGAATACAGCATGACGAAAGCAGCTGCACTTAACGGTTGGATTGATGAAGAGAAAGTCGTAATGGAGCAAATGATTTCTATGAAGCGTGCAGGTGCGGATTTAATTATCACATATTTTGCGAAGGATTTATGTTATTACATTGATAAACAATAGGAGGATGTTGTCATGATGCGTTATGAAAAATCAACTCAAGCATTTGAAATTGCTGAAAAATTAATGCCTGGTGGTGTGAATAGTCCAGTGCGTGCTTTTAAAGCGGTGGACACACCTCCTTTATTTATGGAACGTGGTGAGGGAAGTAAAATATACGATATCGATGGTAATGAATATATCGATTACGTTTTAAGTTGGGGCCCTCTCATTTTGGGGCATAAGAACACTAAAGTTATTGATGCAATTCACAGTGTGGTTGACCGTGGTACGAGTTTTGGTGCTTCGACGTTAGAAGAAAATAAATTAGCACAACTTGTTATAGACCGTGTGCCTTCAATTGAAAAAGTTAGAATGGTCTCTTCAGGAACTGAGGCTACACTCGACACACTAAGACTTGCGCGTGGATATACTGGTAAAAATAAAATCCTCAAATTTGAAGGGAATTATCATGGACATAGTGATTCTTTACTTATTAAAGCAGGCTCAGGCGTTGCGACACTTGGATTACCAGACTCACCTGGTGTTCCTGAAGGTACAGCAAAAAATACGATAACTGTGCCGTATAATGATCTTGAAGCTGTGAAATATGCATTTGACCAATTCGGAGATGATATTGCAGCGATTATTGTCGAACCTGTCGCAGGAAATATGGGTGTTGTACCACCAGTTGAAGGGTTTCTACAAGGATTAAGAAAGATTACGCATGAAAATGACGCGCTACTAATCTTTGATGAAGTCATGACTGGATTTAGAGTGGGTTACCACTGTGCACAAGGCTATTTCAATGTAATTCCAGATTTAACATGCTTAGGTAAAGTGATAGGCGGAGGTCTTCCTGTAGGGGCATTTGGTGGTAAAAAAGAAATTATGAATCACATTGCGCCTAGTGGAGACATATATCAAGCAGGTACGTTATCAGGTAACCCATTAGCGATGACTAGTGGCTATATGACCCTGAGCCAGTTAACGCCTGAAAGTTACACATATTTCAATGAGTTAGGTGACTTATTAGAGGAAGGTCTTAAAACAACTTTTGCAAAATATAATGTGCCGATTGTCGTTAATCGAGCGGGATCTATGATTGGCTTCTTTTTAAATGAAGGTCCAGTGACTAACTTTAAACAAGCTAATGAAAGTAATTTAAAGTTATTTAGTGTTATGTATCGCGAGTTAGCAAAAGAAGGTATCTTTTTACCTCCTTCTCAATTTGAAGGTATGTTTTTATCTACTTCGCATACTAAAGCTGACATTCATAAGACAATAGAAGCCTTTGATACTGCTTTAAGTAGAATTATTAAGTAATATTAAAAAAATTAAAGTTTATATAAATGTGTTTTAATGGTAGGTTGCCGTGGCAATAATATGATTGGTTTTTCAGTGTGTGTCACTACAATAATACTTGTGCATCGTATGACAATGAATTTATAACACCTATAGCCAAAGCTATTGCAATGATGACGCATCGATTTACTTCTAACTACATCTAAATGGAAAACTCACACTTTTTTATTGGCGGTGTTAATAATGAAAAGCACATATTTAAGGCATAATTTTATCTTGTTTGCGCTTGCAATCGTATGTAGTTTTCTCTTATATTTTCTTAATATCATGCTACCATGGATGTTTGGTCCTATCATTGCAAGCATTATTTCAGTTCGACTTCTAAAACTTAATGTAAAATGGCCGTGGATTTTAAGTGAACTAGGCTTAATTATATTAGGCGTTCAAATCGGCAGTGCGTTTACTTCTAAAGTCATCAATGATATTAAATATGATTGGTTTTCAATTATTTTAGTGACGTTTCTCCTTTTATTTTTAGCTTTGGTTGTTTCAATTGGTTTCAAAAAAATTGCGAAAGTAAATACGGAAACAGCGTTGCTTAGTGTTATACCCGGCGCTTTAAGTCAAATGCTTGTCATGGCTGATGAGAATAAAAAGGCAGATATTTTAGTGGTGAGTTTGACACAAACATCACGCATTATTTTTGTTGTGATTTTAGTACCTCTTATCTCTTTCTTTTTTAAACATGAGCCGTCAAGGGCAAGTGAACACAATGAACGCCTTACTGAAGTACTCAACATAGAGGATTTGCTCATTCTTATTGCGGGCATTGCAATTGTGTATTTTTTAATGAAATGGATAAAATTCCCGACTAAAATGTTATTGGCACCAATCGTTGTGTTAATCATTTGGAATATATCTACTGGTCGAGCGTTTACTGTAGATTATCCAATCATTGCAATGGCGCAAATGATGTATATGATACGTATTGGCATACAAATTTCGCATTTGATTGATCGCTTAAAAGGAAGAGTGGCCGTCGCAGTTGCCTATCAAAATATATGTTTGATTTTAGGTGCATTTTTGATGGTTTTAGCAATAAAATCATTTAATAGCGCATCCATTAATGAACTGTTTTTAAGTGCAGCACCAGGGGGTATGAGCCAGATCGTGTTAATTGCCTTAGAAACAGGTGGTGACGTCGCAATGATATCGAGTTATCATATCTTTAGAATATTTTTTATTCTATTCATAATTGCGCCACTCATTCATTATTATTTGGAATATCGGTTGAAAGATAAGACAGAAAATCAAAATTAATATAGAAGCAGTATATAGATTGGCTATGAGATGGCAATGCTATTTACTGCTTTATTGATTTATGTTCTATAAGGGCAATCAATGAGGTGGCTATTATACATGCCACAAGCCTCCATAAAAGAAAATATGGTGACAGGACCGATAAACTTAAAGCCAAATTGTTTTAAATCATGTGTGAGTTTTCTAGCGGTTGCATTTACAGTTATCCGTTCATCTGGATTCTGATACTTGAAATCAATAGGTGTATGATTAACATAAGACCATATAAAATCACTGAAAGACCCATATTGTTGTTCAATTTGGATAAATTCTTTTGCTTGCGCGATGATGGCTTCCAATTTTTTTCTATGATGAATGATATTAGGAAAGGTCATGAGCGCATCGACATCACTTTCGGTCATTTTTGCTATTTTGTAAGGATCAAATTGATAAAATGCTTGTTGATATGCTTCTTTTTTCTTTAAAATGGTAAGCCAAGAGAGGCCGGCATGTTGCGATTCTAATGCTAAAAGTTCAAATAATGCTTGACTATCATACATAGGTTTGCCCCAAACTCGATTATGGTATGCGATATAGTCAGGGTCTTTGGTACCGAATGCGCATCGATTCATAAAAATCACTCCAATTATTGACTTCATAATGATTTCAGTATACTATAAATATGAATTAAATATTAGTTTGGGAAGAGTAGGTAAGTCGCTTTTTTAAGAGAGTGCATGGTGCTGTGAATGCATAAAAGTCTTATTGAAGGTAGCCCACTTGAACTTTAACTGAACTGATTGAGTAAGTTAAAGCGTCTCATGAGCGTTAATCATTAGAGTGCAATAGTGTGAACTATTGAAAATAGGTGGTACCACGGAACATCCGTCCTATATTAGGACAGATGTTCTTTTTTATTTTTTACGGAGGGATTAAAATTATGGAAATGCAACCTAAATATCATCCGCAAGAAGTTGAAGCGGGACGTTATCAAAAGTGGTTAGATCAATCACTTTTCAAACCTACAGGAGATGAAACAAAACCCACATATACGATTGTTATTCCACCACCAAACGTGACAGGTAAGTTACACCTGGGTCATGCTTGGGATACGACGTTACAAGATATTTTAACACGCATGAAACGTATGCAAGGATATGACACATTGTACTTGCCAGGAATGGATCACGCTGGTATAGCTACACAAGCGAAAGTCGAAGCAAAAATGAAGGAAGAAGGTATTTCTCGTCATGATATCGGTCGAGAGAAATTTCTTGAAAAAGCTTGGGATTGGAAAGAGGAATATGCAGATTTTATTCGACAACAATGGGCGAAACTTGGCTTAGGGCTAGATTATTCACGTGAACGATTTACATTAGATGAAGGATTAAGTAAAGCTGTTCGTAAAGTCTTCGTTGATATGTACAATAAAGGTTTAATTTATCGTGGAGAGCGTATCATTAACTGGGACCCAGAAGCACGCACTGCACTATCTGATATTGAAGTTGTGCATGAGGATGTTAATGGTAAATTTTATCATTTTAAATATCCATTTGTTGATGGTGATGGGTATATTGAAATTGCAACAACACGTCCTGAAACAATGTTAGGTGATACTGCAATTGTAGTGAATCCTGAAGATGAACGCTACAAAGCTATAATTGGTAAAAAAGTCATCTTGCCACGTGTAGGTCGTGAATTACCTATTATCGCAGACAGTTATGTCGATAAAGACTTTGGTAGTGGTGCAATGAAAGTGACGCCTGCACATGATCCAAACGATTTTGAAATTGGAAATCGTCATGAATTAGAACGTATTGTCGTTATGGACGAATCCGGTCATATGAATGACAATGCAGGAGAATATGCGGGACTTGAACGCTTTGAATGTCGAAAAAAACTTGTATCAGATTTAGAAGCAGAAGGGCTTGTCATTAAAATTGAAGATCATGTGCATTCTGTAGGCCATTCTGAACGTACAGGAGCGGTCGTTGAACCTTATCTATCAACACAATGGTTTGTTAAAATGGCACCTTTGGCACAACAAGCATTAGATAATCAAAAAGGCGATGGCCGAATTGAATTTGTACCAGCCCGTTTTGAAAAAACTTTTAATCGATGGATGGAAGAAATTAGAGATTGGACAATTTCTCGCCAATTATGGTGGGGGCACCAAATTCCAGCCTGGTACCATAATGAAACAGGTGAGATTTATGTTGGTGAACAAGCACCAGAAGATGTCGAAAATTGGACACAAGATGAGGATGTTTTAGATACATGGTTCTCAAGTGCATTATGGCCATTTTCAACATTAGGTTGGCCAGAAGAAGATGCGAAAGACTTGAAACGATACTATCCAACAAATGTGCTGGTGACAGGATATGACATTATTTTCTTCTGGGTTGCACGGATGATTTTCCAAGGTTTAGAGTTTACAGGTCAAAAACCATTCGACGATGTATTATTACATGGTTTAGTCCGTGCTGAAGATGGCAGAAAAATGAGTAAGTCACTTGGTAACGGTGTCGATCCAATGGATGTTATTGACGAGTATGGTGCAGATAGTTTGAGATATTTCTTAGCTACAGGTTCTTCTCCAGGTCACGATTTACGTTATTCAACAGAAAAAGTAGAATCTGTTTGGAATTTTATTAATAAAATTTGGAATGCAGCCCGTTTTAGTTTAATGAATATCGGGGACAATTTTAAATTTGAAGATATTGATTTATCTCAGGACCTATCTGTAGCGGATCAATGGATTCTTACGCGTTTAAACGAAACAATTGAAACTGTAACGCAATTGAGTGATAAATACGAATTTGGTGAAGTAGGTCGAGTGCTATACAACTTTATTTGGGATGAATTCTGTGACTGGTATATTGAAATGAGTAAAATACCAATGAACAGCGACGATGAAAACCAAAAGAATGTGACGCGATCAGTTCTTAGTTACACGCTTGACCGTATGATGCGATTACTTCATCCATTTATGCCATTTGTGACTGAACATATTTGGCAAAACCTTCCGCATAAAGGGGAGTCTATAGTTACGACTGAATGGCCAACAGTTAATAGCGCGTTGATATTTACAGAAAGTAAGCAAGTAATGCAACAACTTGTTGAAATAATTAAATCAGTGCGTCAATCACGTTTAGAGGTTAATACGCCATTATCTAAAGCGATTCCAATTAAAGTTCAAGCTAAAAATGAGGCGATAAAAGCGTTGTTGATTGAAAACCAACATTATTTAGAACGTTTTTGTAACCCAAGTGAATTAGATATTAGTACAAATATTACAATTCCTGAAAAAGCGATGACGTCTGTCGTAAGTGCGGGTGAAGTCATTCTGCCTTTAGAAGGTTTAATTGATATGGAAAAAGAAATCGCTAGGCTTGAAAAAGAACTTGAAAAATGGCAAAAAGAATTGGACCGTGTAAATAAAAAATTAGCAAATGAGAACTTTGTGAAAAAAGCACCAGAAAAAGTCATTAATGAAGAACGTGCTAAAAAAGCACAATATCAAGAAAAATTCGACGGTGTTCAATCTAGAATCGAACAACTAAAGGCTTAGGAGTTTAAAGTATGAATTATCTAGATAGTTTATATTGGATACATGAACGGACTAAATTCGGCATTAAACCTGGTGTCAAGCGTATGGAATGGATGTTGGATCGTTTAAATCATCCAGAACGTCATATTAAAGCTATCCACGTCGGAGGAACCAATGGAAAGGGCTCCACTGTAGCATATCTTCGTACAGCTCTTGTTAATAATGACTATCAAGTCGGTACATTTACGTCACCCTATATTGAAACGTTTAATGAACGTATAAGTTTGAATGGGGAACCGATTTCTAACGAGGCAATTGTAGACCTAGTGTCACGTGTAAAACCTGTCAGTGAAGCTATGGAACAAGAAACAGATTTAGGTGTAGCTACAGAGTTTGAGATTATTACTACGATGATGTATCTCTACTTTGGCGAACTACATCCAGTGGATTTTGTGATCGTCGAAGCAGGATTAGGTGTGAAAAATGATTCAACAAATGTGATACAACCAATCATTAGTATTTTGACAAGCATCGGACTTGATCATACGGATATATTAGGACATTCTTATTTAGATATTGCCAAAGATAAAGGTGCGATCATTAAACCCAATACGCCAATCGTGTATGCGGTAAAGAACGAAGAGGCATTAAAATATTTAAGACAATTAGCTATTGATTTAAATGCACCTTCGATGGAATATGATCGAGACATTTTAGTTGTATCTGAAGCAGATGAATTTACGTACCGATACAAAGATTATGAGATGGAAAATATTGCATTAACAATGTTAGGTGAACATCAGAAAGAAAATGCTGCTCTGGCGATAACGACACTTATCGAGCTATATGAACAACAAGTCATAGATATTGACTTTAATAAGATGATTCAAGGGATTGAAAGTGTTCAATGGAAAGGGCGTATAGAAAAGGTCAATGAATCGCCATTAATTATTATTGACGGCGCTCATAATAAAGAAAGTGTGGATGCTCTTGTTGACACCATTGGACGCTATTATGGTTTGGACAAAGTAGATATTCTCTTTTCAGCAATTAAAGGTAAGCCTATTTCCAATATGTTAACGGCTTTTAATACAATTGCAAATCATTTTTACGTTACAGGGTTTGAATTTCCTAAGGCGCTGCCTAAACAAACACTTTATGATGAAGTGGATTTTGAAGACAAGACGTTAATTGATGATTATGTTAATTTTATTAAAAATTATCAAGGTGACGCCTTGTTAATTACCGGAAGTTTATATTTTATTAGTGAAGTAAAATCTAAAATGGGATATTAAAATACAGTTTTATAGCAACGTGCTTAAACTTTGGAAGATTTTTACCATTCTTCAATCGTTTAAGCACGTTTTTTCAATTTATAATGTAATAAAATCTTGAAATGATGCGCAATTGCAATTTATATTTCTACTTGTACCTCATGTATACTGAGATTAAAGGAGGTCATCATGATTGTACAGTGTTATTTAGGTAGCTTTGTAATGAGTTTTCTTCTGTATGTATCTCAATGTCAATTACGTCAATGGACAACGTTATTGTCACGGTCTAGATGTGAGAATTGTCAATCAACTTTGACGTGGTGGATGCTGGTGCCGATATTCAGTTATATTATTTTAAAGGGGAGATGTTATAAATGTCGTATTAAAATTCCAAAATATTTATTTATAGGCGAATGTTTAGGTGCGATTATGAGCTATTTGATTTTAAAGCTCAACTTTCAAATTGAGTATGTATATCTATTTCTAATAAGTTTCATTCTATTGACTATCAGTCTTATCGATATACAAAATTATATTGTACCGAATCGTTTGTTATTGTTATTAGTAGTTTTAATTGCATTTTTGCGTCCAACGCACATAACAATTTCTATTTTAACGTGTTTATGTATCAGTGTACTTTTACTTATTGGTTTCACATTTCCTAGTTTAATCGGTTTTGGCGATATTAAACTATTGATTATTTTATTTTGTATCTTACCAGTTCCATTTGTTCTATATGTCATTTGGTTTACCTTCCCCATAGCAGCAATCTTATACCCATTTTATGTATCTTTGTTATCTTCTAAAAAATATATTCCACTAGTTCCATTTATTACCCTTTCTTTTTTTATTGTCGCTTATTATTATCCAATGTTAAATGTTTGGTTCGGAGGTGTACGATGACTAGAATTAAAGACTTATCTCCTGATGAAATGCCTAAAGAACGCTTAATACAGTCAGGGGCTCAAGCGCTATCGAACACGGAATTACTTGCTATTTTAATCAATACAGGGAGCAAGGGACGATCAAGTTTAGATATTGCGTCCACGTTGTTAGCAGATTGTAAAACATTGAAAACCTTACAAGACATTTCTTTCCATGAATTAATTACTTTTGAGGGGATAGGAATAAGTAAGAGTACAACGTTATTAGCGGCGTTTGAGTTGGCGCGTCGTCTAAATTATAAAATCGACAAAAATACATCTCAAATGATAAAGCATCCCGACCAAATTGCGGATATTTTATATCCACAACTCCAATTTGAAAATCAGGAAAATTTTATCGTCTTCATATTAAACACCAAACATCAAATTATTCACCAAGAAATATTATTTAAAGGTACTTTGAATAGCGCAATTATACATCCTAGAGAAGTTTTTAAAATTGCACTTAAATATTCTGCGCACGCCATTATTGTTGCACATAATCATCCTTCAGGAGACCCTACGCCATCTCCTGCAGATATTGACACAACAGTTCGTTTAGCGGCATGCGGAGAAACAATGGGAATCCAACTTCTAGACCATATTGTTATTGGCCATCAATGTTATGAATGTGTTGATATTACTCAAAATAAAAAATAAACGCTATACGCAAAAGATACGCATAACGTTTTACATTAAAGTTGAAAATTTTCGGCAAGCAACATGAATAATTTATAACATAAGTAAATGATTAAAACAAATATTCCGGCTTTAATCAAAAATCTAATGATTGTGATACTTACTCTAAATAGCAACACGATTAACAATATAATTAAAAAAATTGAAAGTATGCTCAATAATACTCACTCCTTTCCTATAATATACTCATTTTAAATAAAAATTGCATCCGACTTGCGCTCGTGGTTAAATTAAGTCTAGAGAATGAGGATGAAAATTTGTAAATTCTATATAATGGATGAGAGAAGGAGGCATATCTATGAAAGTGATTTTGAATTTAATCAAAATATTTACACTCTTCTTAATCGTAGGATTAATCATCTATATCTTAATAAAAGATGTGCCTCATATGAATGATGCGAAATGGAATCCTATACACACATCTAATCAACAAAATGTTGATGAAGATGGCTATGTCATTCCAGCAGAAGGAAAAAAATATATTCTTGAAGAAAATCAAATTTTAAGAAATGTCCCCTCTAGCCAAGCACGTCACTTTTTTAATTGGATAGATAAATATGAATTTATGCAAGTTAATGCTTTTTCTAGAATGGGATATGATGATAAATATTTAATTGCCCAAAGAGACACGCAATACTTAATCTATCGCTTTGGGAGTGACCATGTACGTGTCTATACGACTGAACACGACTTATATTCTGATTTAAATCAACTTGGACATCAAATAGAAATGCATCCAATTGCAGCGTATCAATAACATGCATCGTTTGAAATTTTATTAGAGATACGTTAGGGTTGAATAGAAAATTGTAAAAAGGGTGAGTCATATGTCGATAGAAAATAATGCGCAACAAAGTAATGAACAGGTTAAGGCGCAAAAGTTATTTGCTCAATGGCGAAAAGACGAAACTTTATACAAAGAAGATGCGCCACAAACTGATAAATCGAATAAAAACAACTAAAAAATTAGTCTTTAATTGTTTAACCTTCATGATTCATTATGATGAATTTTGAAGGTTTTTTAGGCATTACAAAGAAATAATTTGTGTATTCACGTTATTTTAGAATAAATATCTCTTGTGGCTTTATTTAAGTGCGTGAGTGATATAAAATAATGAGTGTTATTTACAATTACATATTGAGGTGTTGAGGTTGTCTCATTTTTTTAAAAATAATAAATTAATCGTGTTATTTTGTGCGCTCATTATTTTTATTGCTTTAATTGGCTTGTCACTTCGGTCTCATACACAATCTATCCCAGAGCAGTATGCAGGGGATTCAATATCTTTCGGACAACGAATTTTTACATATCCGATGCAAGTGCTCTCTGGCACGACTAGAGCAATCATGCATAATGATGCTAAGCCTTCTAAATCAGAGAATCAACTTCAAGCTGATAACCAACGACTTCAAGCTGAAAATCATCGGTTACGTGACGATCTTAAAATAAGTGATATTTCAAAGTATGAGCCTATGGCTGTGAATGTGATTGCACGCCATCCAGATCAATGGATGAATACATTAATCATTGACAAAGGGGGGAAAGCTGGTATTAAAGAAAATATGGCAGTTTTGACTCCTGATGGTCTTATCGGACGCGTGACGAAGGTCAATCAATTCTCTGCTCAAGTGAATTTAATTTCAACAAAGGGTCGTACAAATCGCCTTTCTGTGCATATTTTGAATAAAGATAATGAAGCTTTTGGTTTAATTGATCACTATGATGAAAAAAATGATCGGCTCATCATTTCGGATATAGATAACAGTCATAAACTTTCAAAAGGGGACAAGGTGATTACGAGTGGCTTAGGTGATCAGTTGCCACGAGGAATTTATGTTGGCGAAGTTGAAAAAGTTCAAAATGATCAATACGGACTTTCAAAACAAGTTGTCGTGAAAACAGGTTCAAATATCAATCAAATAGGCACAGTGTATGTTGCTAAACGTGATCCTAAAACAATTGAGCAGTCAGAGGAGGATGCATCATGAAGCGTGCATCTATTTATTTAATTTTAGCATTTGTAAGTTTTTACTTGGATACGATACTTACAATGTTGTCACCGATTAAATTGTTTGGAATACAGTTTATTATGGTGCCGCGACTGACACTTATTTTCCTATTATTAATTACGTTTTACAGAAATGTTTACGTGGCTTTAATCTTAGGATTATTTTTGGGATTAATGACTGACCTTTATTTCGGCGAAATTTATGGCGTATATCTTATATCATATTTAATTTGTATACTATTTGTTGAGAAATTTTTCTCACTATTTTATCGAGATCATACGATTGTATTCATCGTAATTTTAGCAAGTGTGGTTGTGCTAGATATTTTTGTCGCACTCATTTACCACTTGGTTGGTTTGATTGATTTTAATATCTTAAACTATAGTATATATAGAGCACCATTAACGTTACTCCTTAACGCGTTATTACTTATCTTTATTTATTCTGTTTTAGATTATCGTCAAAAAAGAAAAAGAAGTATTGACATCAAAATTAAGTGATGGTATGATGCAGTAGTTGAGTAGTTTTAGCTACATACAACCGCTCAAATATAGGTTTTAAGTACATGATGTCACCTATATATGGCGTGACTTAATTATAGGAGGTGCAAAGTATGTTTGCTATTATTGAAACAGGTGGAAAACAAATCAAAGTAGAAGAAGGCCAAGAAATTTACGTTGAAAAATTAAACGGTAATGAAGGCGATACTTTTACTTTTGATAAAGTCTTATTCGTAGGTGGAGACAGCATCACTGTTGGCGCGCCAACAATCGAAGGTGCAACAGTATCTGCGAAAATTAACAAACACGGTCGTGGTAAAAAAATCACTGTATTTACTTACCGTCGTCGTAAAGACTCTAAACGTAAAAAAGGTCACCGTCAACCATATACTAAGTTAACAATCGACAAAATCAGCCTTTAATTATGATACGTGTTGATATTAAGTTAAATGATGACGGACAGGTTACAGACGTTATTATGGAAGGACATGCAGATTTTGCAGAACACGGACAAGACATTGTTTGTGCAGGTGCATCGGCTGTACTTTTTGGTAGTGTCAATGCTATCATAGGTTTAACTTCTGAAAGACCTGATATAGATTATAGTGATGACGGAGGCTATTTTCATTTCCGTAGCGTAGATACATCTAATGAAAAAGCACAGTTAATCTTACAATCTATGTTAATATCTTTACAAACTATCGAAGAAGAATATAAAGACTACATTAAATTAAATTATAAGTGAGGTGTAACTCATGCTTAAATTAAACTTACAATTTTTCGCATCTAAAAAAGGGGTAAGTTCTACAAAAAACGGACGTGACTCAGAATCAAAACGTTTAGGTGCTAAACGTGCAGATGGTCAATTTGTTACTGGTGGATCAATTTTATTCCGTCAACGTGGAACAAAAATTTACCCAGGTGAAAACGTAGGTCGTGGCGGCGATGACACATTATTCGCTAAAATCGACGGCGTTGTAAAATTCGAACGTAAAGGTCGCGACAAAAAACAAGTATCTGTATACGCAGTTGCTGAATAATTTGTCCACATATTCACACCAGAAGGTTGCTTCTGGTGTTTCTTTTTTATCTAAATCAATCGTTGTCGACGACTGACATAAAAGTAAAATGATTTCTAAATTATTAAAATAGTTTTGACTTCAAAAGCTTGATATTAACATATAAAATGAAAATGAGGTGAAATCATGTTTGTCGATCAAGTGAAAATATTTTTGAAAGCTGGCGATGGAGGTAACGGAATTACAGCATACCGTCGCGAAAAATACGTACCGTTCGGAGGTCCGGCCGGCGGCGATGGTGGAAGAGGTGCGTCTGTCATCTTTGAAGTGGATGAAGGCTTAAGAACCCTCATGGATTTTCGTTTCCAACGTCATTTTAAAGCAAAAAAAGGCGAGAATGGGCAAAGTAGTAATATGCACGGAAAAAATGCAGAAGACCTTGTATTAAAAGTGCCACCAGGTACTATTGTAAAAAATGTTGAAACAGAACAAACGTTAGCGGATCTCGTAGAGCATGGTCAACGTGCTACCATTGCAAAAGGTGGTCGAGGTGGTCGCGGAAATTCTCGTTTTGCGACACCTAAAAATCCAGCGCCTGATTTTAGTGAAAACGGGGAGCCTGGTGAGGAACTTGAAGTTACATTAGAACTTAAATTACTCGCTGATGTAGGTCTCGTTGGGTTTCCAAGTGTAGGTAAATCTACGCTACTCTCAATTGTATCTAAAGCCAAACCTAAAATTGGCGCTTATCATTTTACAACAATTCAACCTAACTTAGGTGTTGTTACTACACCCGATCAACGCAGCTTTGTTATGGCAGATTTACCTGGTTTGATTGAAGGAGCATCTGAAGGCGTTGGTCTTGGACACCAATTTTTACGTCATGTTGAACGTACAAAAGTTATCGTCCATGTCATTGATATGAGTGCTATGGAAGGACGCGACCCATATGAAGATTATTTAACTATCAATAAAGAAATGTGCGCGTATGAAGAAAAGTTGAAAAAACGTCCACAAATTATCGTAGCAAATAAAATGGATATGCCTGAATCACAAGACCAACTAGAATTGTTTAAAGAACAACTTGAAGAAGCGCATACGATTATTCCAATTTCAGCATATACGCGTGAAAATATTGATCAATTGTTATATACAATTGCGAATACGCTAGAATCCGTAAAAGATGTTGATTTTAATGTTGAAGAGGAAGCACCTGGGATTAACCGCGTGGTATATAAACATACGCCTTCAGTGGATAAGTTTACAATTTCTCGTGATGATGATGGTGCTTATGTTGTGAGTGGTAATGCGATAGAACGACTTTTCAAAATGACTGACTTCAATAGCGAACCAGCTATTAGACGTTTCGCACGTCAAATGCGTTCCATGGGTATTGATGACGCATTGCGCGAACGCGGGGCAGAAAATGGTGACATTGTCCGAATTCTAGGTGGAGAATTTGAATTTGTTGAATAATAGGAGCGGGTTGAAATGAAAGACCAGTATTTTCTAATACGGGAAGATGTGTTACCATATGTGGTTTCAAAAGTACTTCGCGTTAAAGAAAGTTTAAACGACAATCCATCTTTAACCGTGCAAGAAGCAGTAAAACTTCATGATTGCTCTAGAAGTGCCTTCTATAAGTATAGAGATACGATTTTTCCTTTAGATGAGGTGAACAATGCTTCTAAAGAATTTACAATTATATTATTTGTAACAGATAAAGTAGGTACACTTGCAACGATATTAGAAAAAATATCACAACTTAATTTATCAGTTTTAACGATTCATCAAAGTGTCCCTATTGATAACAAAGCGTCAATCACATTATCTTTAAATGCAAGTAAAACCGATTTAAATGTTTATGATATTATTAATACATTGCGTCAATTAGACAATGTACATAATGTAGATATTATCGGAATGAATATGTAAGGAGATACCGGTATGTATGCATATATTAAAGGAACTTTGAAACATTTATATCCAACACATGTTGTGATAGAAACGCCATCAGGTGTTGCATATGAAATTCAAACACCCAATTCATATCGATTTCAAAGTCAACTTAATCAAGAAAGTACTATTTATACTGCGTTAATCGTTCGTGAAGATGCACAATTACTATACGGATTTATCGATAACGAAGAAAAAGATATGTTTTTAAGTTTGATAAAAGTGACTGGTATTGGTCCTAAATCGGCCTTGGCAATATTGGCAGCAAGTACGCCAAACCAGGTGAAATTAGCCATAGAAAATGAAAATGATGCATATCTAACACAATTTCCAGGTATTGGTAAAAAAACAGCACGTCAAATTGTTTTGGATTTAAAAGGCAAAGTGGTAGTGACTGACGAAGACGATCACACTTTAGCAATCCCAATTGTGTCCAACCCAAACGCACTTGTACAAGAAGAAGCGATACTGGCTTTAGAAGCTTTAGGATATTCTAAACGAGAACTTAATAAAATCGAAAAGAAAATGGCGAAAGAAACATTTGAATCTGTGGATGAAGCCGTTAAATTCGGCTTACAACAACTTATTTCCTAATTAAGGGGGAGTTCAATGGAAAATAAACGTATGGTAGATGGACAAGAAATACTTGAAGATCGAGATTTTGAGTTATCATTGAGACCAGATCGTTTACGCCAATATATCGGTCAATCTTCAATCAAATCTAATTTGGAAGTTTTTATAAAAGCAGCTCAACTTAGACAAGAACCATTGGATCATGTTTTGTTATTTGGACCTCCTGGCCTTGGTAAAACAACCTTATCTCACATCATTGCAAATGAAATGAATGTTAATCTTCGAACAGTTTCAGGACCATCGATAGAAAGACCTGGTGATTTAGCAGCTATTTTAACCGGTTTACAACCTGGTGATGTTTTATTCATCGATGAAATTCATAGATTGAGTAGTGTTGTAGAGGAAGTTTTATATCCAGCGATGGAAGATTTTTTTCTAGATATTGTTGTAGGTAAAGGTGAAGAAGCAAGAAGCATTCGCATTGATTTACCACCTTTTACTTTAGTTGGTGCCACTACGAGAGCAGGGAGCTTAACAAGTCCGTTACGTGATAGGTTCGGCGTACATTTGAGATTAGAATATTACAAAACTCAAGAATTACAGCAAATCATCACACGTACCGCTGACGTACTCGGTACGTCAATTGATATGGAGAGTGCGTTCGAAATCGCGAAACGCAGTAGAGGAACACCACGTATTGCTAACAGGTTATTAAAACGAATTCGCGATTTTCAACAAGTCAATGAAGATGATCAAATTTATATTGAAACTACAAAATATGCCTTAGACTTACTACAAGTAGATGAAGAAGGCCTTGATTATATTGACCATAAAATGATGGCTTGTATTATCGAACAATATCGTGGCGGCCCAGTTGGACTAGACACAATTGCTGTGTCTATTGGAGAAGAGCGCATCACGATAGAAGATGTATACGAACCATATTTAATTCAACAAGGGTTTATTGAACGAACACCTAGAGGTCGAAAAGCGACACCGAAAGCATATGCACATTTTAATTATTCAGTTTAAATGAGGGACGACTTTGAATATAGAAGACTTTAATTATCATTTACCAGAAAATTTGATTGCACAAACGCCGTTAAAAGAAAGAGATACGAGTAAACTTTTATATATGAATCGAAAGACAGGTGAGACCAAAGATTTGCACTTTAAAGATGTGATACAATTTTTGGAACCTGGCGACACATTGGTATTAAACGATACAAAGGTGATGCCAGCACGCTTGTTTGGTTTGAAAAAGGAAACCAATGCAAAAGTTGAAATGTTAATGTTGACGAATATTGAAGGCGATGATTGGGAAGTACTTATAAAACCAGCAAAACGTATTAAAGTGGGACAACAAGTTTCTTTCGGAGACGACAAGATTGTGGCAACGTGTGTTAAAGAGTTAGATCAAGGTGGTAGAATAATGCGTTTACAATATGATGGTATACTTCAAGAACGCTTGGATGAACTTGGGGAGATGCCTTTACCACCTTATATTAAAGAACGCCTTGATGATCGCGACAGATATCAAACTGTCTATGCTAAAGAAACTGGATCAGCTGCTGCGCCTACAGCTGGGTTACACTTTACAGATGAATTACTTAACGTAGTACGTGAAAAAGGAGTGAATATCGCTTTTGTAACACTTCACGTTGGGTTAGGTACGTTCCGTCCAGTAAGTGTAGATAATGTTAACGACCATGAAATGCACAGTGAATATTACACTGTTACTAAAGAGACGGCCAAATTATTAAATGACACAAAAAGTAAAGGGAAACGCATAATATCTGTAGGAACAACATCTACACGTACACTTGAAACCGTTGTAAGAGATTATGGCACTTTTACACAAGCAAGCGGATGGACAAATATATTTATTTATCCAGGTTTTGAATTTAAAGCGATTGATGGGTTAATTACAAATTTTCATTTACCTAAGTCCACTTTAGTGATGCTTGTGTCCGCTTTTAGTTCAACGCAATTCGTTATTAATGCATATACGCATGCTGTTAACGAGCAATATCGCTTCTTTAGTTTTGGAGATGCAATGATAATATTATAGAGAGGTTTTGACTATGCCAGCAGTTACTTACGAACATATTAAAACATGTAAACAATCCGGGGCACGTTTAGGAATTGTTCATACACCGCATGGCTCATTTGAGACTCCAATGTTTATGCCTGTAGGTACAAAAGCAACGGTAAAAACAATGAGCCCTGAAGATTTAAAAGCTATGGAAGCTAAAATTATTCTTAGCAATACATATCACCTTTGGTTGCAACCAGGAAATGATATTGTTAAAAAGGCTGGAGGCTTACACAAATTTATGAATTGGGATGGCCCAATTTTAACGGATTCTGGTGGTTTCCAAGTTTTTAGTTTAAGTGATTTACGCAAAATCACTGAAGAAGGTGTTGAATTTAGACATCATGCGAATGGCTCTAAATTATTTTTATCACCGGAAGATTCAATCAAAATACAGAATGATTTAGGTTCTGATATTATTATGGCATTTGATGAATGTCCGCCTATGCCAGCAGAATATCAATATGTCAAAGATTCTATTGAGCGCACAACACGTTGGGCAAAAAGATGTAAAGAAGCTCATCAGCGTCCAGATGATCAAGCGCTATTCGGGATTATTCAAGGTGGAGAATATAAAGATTTACGTCAACAAAGTGCCGAGGATCTTGTAAAATTAGATTTTCCTGGTTATGCGATTGGTGGTTTATCAGTTGGTGAACCAAAACCAGTGATGTATGATATGGTTGAACACACCGTACAATTTATGCCTGAAAATAAGCCGAGATATTTAATGGGTGTGGGTTCTCCAGATGCACTGATTGAATGTAGTATACGTGGTATGGACATGTTTGATTGTGTATTGCCCACACGTATTGCTAGAAATGGGACTTGTATGACGTCTCACGGTCGACTAGTTGTTAAAAATGCAAAATTTAAAGATGACTTCAGACCGTTAGATGAAAATTGTGATTGCTATACATGTAAAAATTATACGCGTGCTTATTTAAGACATTTAATTAAAGCAGATGAAACGTTCGGTATACGTTTAACTACTTATCATAACCTTCATTTTCTGCTAAAATTAATGGAGAACATTAGACAAGCCATTCGAGAAGACCGTCTTTTAGATTTTAAAGAAGAATTTTTCGAACAATATGGTCTTAATGTTGAAAATCCGAAAAATTTCTAGATAGGAGTTTATTTTATGTCTTCATTACTTAGTTTATTACCATTAATCCTACTTTTTGTAGTGATGTGGTTCTTTATGATTCGTCCGCAACAAAAGCGTGCGAAAGAACATCGTGAAATGGTTTCCCAATTACAATCTGGCCAACGCGTTACAACAATTGGCGGTATTAAAGGGACAGTGCGCGCTGTAGATGAGACAACAGCAGTTGTTGTTGTCAACGGAAAAGGCACTGAAATGACATTTGAAAAACAAGCAATTAAACAAGTAGACCCTTCATAATTATAAGAAGGTTTGAATCGGGATAAGAAATCTATGACATTAAGTATGGTTTCAATCCCGTTTTTTTATGATTTTAAATGTGCGGATTGTAAATAACTTGAAAATTTGATATGAAAAGCGTACAGTTATAAATTGGTTGAATCAATGAGCGTGAATGAATCGTGTGACACTTTACAAGAAAAGTTCAAATATTCATAAAAATATTTAATAGAACCAAGTTTAAGAAAACTTTAATATATTAAAATGACTTGCATGCTAAACTATAACTAAAGTATGCTAGTTTCATAAGTTAAAAAGAGGTGTTTATGTGAAAAAAGTCAGTAAATTGATTACATTTTTAATTTTAATTGTACTGCTTTTTGGTGGTATGTTAGCAACCTATAAAAGTGTAATCAAAGATGTTAATTTAGGACTTGATTTACAAGGTGGATTTGAAGTTTTATATCAAGTAAAGCCACTTTCTGACGGTGACAAAATAGATAATACCGCCGTCCACTCCACTGCTAAAACATTAGAACGTCGTGTCAATGTTTTAGGGGTTTCCGAGCCTAAAATTCAAGTTGAAGATCAAAACCGCATTCGCGTACAACTTGCAGGTGTCAAAGATCAAGACCAAGCAAGAAAGATTTTATCATCTCAAGCGAATTTAACAATTAGAGATGCCGATGATAAAATCAAGTTGACAGGTAAAGATTTAGTACAAGGTTCTGCTAAGCAAGAATTCAAACAAAATACGAATCAACCTGCTGTTACCTTTAAATTGAAAGATAGCGATAAATTTAAAAAAGTAACAGAAGAAATCTCTAAGAAACAAGAAAATGTTATGGTTGTATGGTTAGATTATCAAAAAGGGGATAGCTACCATAAAGAAAAAACGAAAGAAAAACCAAAATATGTATCAGCTGCATCTGTTGATCAACCTATTAACTCACCAAACGTTGAAATTTCTGGTGGCTTTAAGGGTGAAAAAGGAATCACTGAAGCAAAACAAATTGCAGACTTATTAAATTCAGGGTCACTCCCAGTGAAATTAGATGAAATCTATTCTACTTCTGTAGGTGCGCAATTTGGTCAAGATGCATTACAAAAAACAATATTTGCATCTATCATAGGTATAAGTCTCATCTTTATTTTTATGACTTTATTCTATCGTTTGCCTGGTATTATTGCTGTTATTACATTAACAACGTATGTTTACTTAACATTACTTGCTTTTAATTTCATTTCAGGTGTCCTCACGCTTCCAGGCCTTGCTGCTTTAGTACTTGGCGTTGGGATGGCTGTTGACGCAAATATTATTATGTATGAGCGTATTAAAGATGAACTTAGAATTGGGCGAAATTTAAAACAAGCCTATAAAAAAGCCAACAAATCTTCGTTTATTACGATATTAGATGCGAACTTAACAACTGTGTTGGCCGCTACAGTACTTTTCTTCTTTGGTGAAAGTTCTGTTAAAGGTTTTGCAACAATGTTGCTCTTAGCCATTTTAATGAGTTTCGTAACGGCTGTATTTTTAACACGTTTACTTTTATCACTTATTGTTTATTCAAATGTGTTCAAGAAAAAATTATGGTGGTTTGGTGTCAAGAAAAATCAAATTCACGATATAAATGAAGGAAAAGATGTTTCTGAATTAAGCACACCATATGATCGTATAGACTTTATGAAACTAGCACGTCCGTTGTTTGCAGTCAGTGGATTAATTATTGTTGCTGGTGTTATCATATTGTTTATTTTCAAATTAAACTTAGGAATTGATTTTACAGCGGGTACACGAATTGATGCGCAAAGTGACCAGGCTTTAAAACAACAACAAGTTGAAAAGAAAATGGAATCCATTGGATTAAAGCCTGATCAGTTGTCTATAGGTGGCACAAATGATACGAAAGCATCAATGCAATATAAACATGATTTATCTAAAGAAGAAGTATCAAAAGTAAAATCATTAATTAAAAAAGATTTTGGACATGAACCGACAATTAATACGGTTTCTCCTGTTATTGGTCAAGAGTTGGCTAAAAATGCAATGCTTGCTGTATTATTAGCTTCAATTGGAATGATCATTTACATTTCATTACGTTTCGAATGGCGTATGGGTATTTCTTCTATCATTTCATTATTGCATGATGCATTTATGATTATTGCAGTATTTAGTTTGTTCCGTTTAGAAGTAGACATTACATTTATTGCTGCGGTATTGACAATCATAGGTTATTCAATCAATGACACAATAGTTACATTTGACCGTGTGCGTGAAATGTTGAGAAAAGTAAAAGTAATTACTAAAGAAGAAGAAATTGATTATATTGTGAATAGTTCCATTAGACAAACGTTAACACGTTCAGTCAATACCGTTTTAACGGTCGTTATTGTTGTTGTTGCATTATTACTTTTAGGTGCTACAAGTATTTTCAATTTCTCACTTGCATTACTTATTGGTTTAATATCAGGTGTATTCTCTTCTATATTTATAGCCGTACCATTATGGGGCATATTAAAGAAAAGAGAATTACGCAAATCTGAACATCATAAATTAACAGTGTATAAACGTAAACGTAGTAATGATGAAAAAGTATTAGTATAATTTTAAAGGGATGAATCCTCGAATGATTCATCCCTTTAATGTTTATGAGTTGTATTTTTTGATATAATGTTTGAGTGAAATGAGGCGTTAAGAATGATTCAATCAAAATATAAATGGGTTAGTAAAACAAACGACAACGTTATCTCTGAAGAAACGCTTAAATCTTTTAACATTACTCCGTTAATGAAGTGTATTTTAGAACACAAAGGTATAACAACCTATGAAGATGTACATACATTGTTGCATACGGATACTATAGTTCATGATACGGCACTGCTCAGTGATATTGAGCGTGCAACTGAACGTATACAAAGCGCAATTAAATCAAAAGAACCGATTTTAGTTTATGGAGATTATGATGCCGATGGCGTGACATCGACATCAATATTAGTGCATACGTTAGAACAATTGGGTGCAATTGTTGGGTGGTATATCCCTAACCGTTTTTCAGAAGGTTATGGTCCGAGCGATGTCGCATTTAAAAATGCCTATGATGAAGGTGTGAAATTAATCATCACGGTAGATAATGGGATTCAAGGTCATGAAGAGATAGATATGGTACAAAAGCTAGGTGTAGATGTGATTGTAACGGATCATCATGAAATTGGAGAGACATTACCCAATGCATATGCTATTGTTCATCCCATGCATCCGGATTATGATTATCCGTTTCCTTATTTATGTGGTGCAGGGGTAGCTTTAAAGCTGGCGCAACATTTATTAAATGAACTGCCTGATTATTTTTGGGTGTATGCGATGATAGGGACAATTGCAGATTTAGTACCAATGCATGACGAAAATAGAAGTATTGTACGTAAAGGGCTCAAGTTAATGAATAAAGAAACGCCAACTGCGTTAAAAGCAATATTAAATGAGGCAAAGTATGATGATGTAATTAATGAAGAAACGATTGGATTTACGATTGGGCCTAGGCTAAATGCTGTAGGCCGTTTAGATGATGCAAGTTTAGCTGCGGAGTTATTGATGACAGATGACATTGACGAAGCACAATTTTTGGCTGAACAAGTTGAACATTTTAATCAAGAACGTAAGGATATTGTAAAAACTATAACTGAAGAAGCTATGACGATAGCTAAATCTCAAGTTGAAGAAGGTCAACGATTTTTAGTATTATACCAAGAAAATTGGCATGAAGGTATCTTAGGTATCGTTGCTTCTCGAATCGTTGAAGCGTATCAACGTCCAACCATGATTCTTAATATAGACTATGAAAAACAATATGCAAAAGGCTCTGCGCGTAGTATCGCTCAAATTTCAATGTTTGAATTATTATCATCTCAATCCCATTTGATTGATAAATTCGGTGGTCATCATGCGGCGGCTGGTTTAACACTACCGATTGATAATGTTGAACTTCTAAAACAAGCACTTAATGCTGAAATGTCAATGAAATATTCTGAGGATGCACTGCAACCAGAGAAAATGATTGATGCCACAATAGCACTAGATGAGGTTACGGTAGAGAATATTGCTTCACTTGAACGGTTACGTCCATTTGGTATGCAGTTTGAGCGCCCAGTGTTTCGCTTAAATAACTTAACGATTCAACAAGCTAAAGCTATAGGGCAACAACAAAATCACTTAAAGATGTCTTTTGTAGAACAAAAGCTTCAAGGGTTGTTTTGGAACGAAGGTTCCCGTATTCATGAATTAATGCCTAATCAACACATAAACGCTATCGGTGAATTGCAAATCAATGAATGGAATGGTAATCGCACACCACAATTAATTGTTGCAGATATTAATAGTAATGGTCGCCAAATTTTTGATTACCGGAGTAAAAATAAGAAATTGCCCCAATTTGAAGTAGCTTCAAACACATGTTACTTGATACATCCTAATAGTGATAAATTAAGTGAACATGAATACTATTATGGTGAACCTATCCCTAATGCGTACGATAAATGTGTGTTTCGCGAATTGCCGCTCACATTAGATGATTTTAAAGAGACGTTACATGTCATTCAATCGTCACAACTATACGTGCAATTTTCACATACAAAATCGATTTATTTTGAAGGGATCCCTAAGATTGAGACTTTTAAAAAATGTTATAAGCTCATTTATCAACAACAAAAACTTGATATTACTAAAAATGGACTAGCTATGAGTCAATTTTTACAAATTGAACCACAACTATTAAAATTTATATTAAAAGTCTTTCTTGATTTACAATTTATCACACAAAATGATGGTATAATAAAAATTAATACAACTGCGCCTAAACAAGACATCACATCTAGCCGTGTTTATCAAGGACGATTACATCGAATAGATGTTGAAAAGCAGTTATTATATGCTGATTTTCCTTCATTACAACAATGGATGGAAAATGAGATGCATGAGGAAGAATGAGGAGGAAAAGCATGGATTTAAAACAATATGTCTCAGAGGTGCAAGATTGGCCTAAAAAAGGTGTAAATTTTAAAGACATTACGACAATTATGGATAATGGTGAGGCATATGGGTATGCTACAGATCAAATTGTTAAATATGCCAAAGAAAAAAATGTTGATATTGTAGTAGGTCCTGAAGCGCGTGGCTTTATTATAGGGTGCCCTGTGGCATATGCTATGGGTATAGGGTTTGCACCTGTTCGTAAAGAAGGGAAACTACCACGTGAAGTTATTCGATATGAATACGATTTAGAGTATGGTAGTAACGTATTAACAATGCATGCCGATGCAATTAAACCAGGGCAACGTGTGTTGATTACCGATGATTTACTTGCAACAGGTGGAACGATAGAAGCGGCAATCAAATTGGTAGAACAACAAGGTGGTATTGTAGCAGGCATTGCATTTATTATAGAATTGGCATATTTAAATGGTATCGAAAAAATTAAAGATTATGACGTCATGCGATTAATCTCATATAATGAGTAATTGACAAGGGGATGGGACATTTTATATGTTCTATCCCTTTTATTATTATCTTTTAATTGATGCAGAGACTATGAAGCACATGCTATAGATGTATATCTAAAAAGTTTAAAATATTAATATCATTAAGATGCGTCTTATGAAAAATAGGGATATGAAATAAATTGCCAAATATCACTTAAAAGTTGCACAATATTGTTTACTATCAGGAGAATACAGTTCATTTCTTGATAATCATGTAGTATGATAGAAGTATTATTTAAAAGATGGGGGTGCCCTTTATGAATAACGAATATCCATATAGTGCTGACGAAGTATTACATAAAGCGAAAACATATTTAGATCAAAAGGAATACGAGTATGTTTTAAAAAGCTATCAAATTGCATATAAGGCACATGAAGGTCAATTTCGTAAAAATGGATTACCTTATATCATGCATCCCATTCAAGTTGCAGGCATCTTAACTGAAATGCGTTTAGATGGCCCTACAATTGTTGCCGGATTTTTACATGATGTCATTGAAGATACACCATACACTTTTGATGATGTTGTCGAAATGTTTAATGTTGAAGTTGCGACGATTGTGGATGGGGTCACAAAATTGAAGAAGGTGAAATATCGCTCTAAAGAAGAACAACAAGCCGAAAACCACCGCAAATTATTTATAGCGATAGCTAAAGATGTTCGTGTCATTTTAGTGAAATTAGCAGATCGACTTCACAATATGCGTACATTAAGAGCAATGCCCCGAGAAAAGCAAGTTCGCATTTCTAAAGAAACCCTTGAAATCTATGCACCGTTAGCGCACAGATTGGGGATTAATACGATTAAGTGGGAGCTAGAAGATATTGCATTAAGATATATCGATAACGTTCAATATTTTAGAATCGTTAATTTGATGAAAAAAAAGCGCAGTGAGAGAGAAGCGTACATTGAAAATGCGATTGAAAATATTCGTAAAGAAATGACTTTAATGCAGATTGATGGCGATATTAGTGGCCGCCCAAAACATATTTATAGTATTTATCGAAAAATGATGAAACAAAAAAAGCAATTCGATCAAATATTTGACTTATTAGCTGTTCGTGTTATTGTGTCTTCAATTAAAGATTGTTATGCGGTATTAGGTTTAGTCCATACATTATGGAAACCTATGCCTGGACGTTTTAAAGATTATATAGCGATGCCTAAACAAAATATGTATCAATCTTTACACACTACAGTGGTAGGCCCGAACGGTGATCCGTTAGAAATTCAAATTAGAACATTTGAAATGCATGAAATTGCAGAGCATGGGGTTGCTGCACATTGGGCATATAAAGAAGGTAAAAAAGTCGATAAAGACAGTGAAACATACCACAAGAAATTGAACTGGCTAAAAGATATTGCCGAACAAGATCATACGTCTTCGGATGCACAAGAATTTATAGAATCTCTGAAGTTTGATTTACAAAGTGATAAAGTTTATGCTTTTACACCAGCAAGTGATGTGATGGAATTACCGTATGGAGCAGTCCCTATTGATTTTGCTTATGCAATTCATAGTGAAGTGGGCAATAAAATGATAGGTGCCAAGGTGAATGGTAAAATTGTCCCAATTGATTATGTGTTACAGACAGGAGATATCGTAGAAATACGTACGAGTAAACATTCGTATGGACCAAGCCGTGATTGGTTAAAAATCGTACGTTCTTCAAGTGCTAAAAGTAAAATTAAAAGCTTTTTCAAAAAGCAAGATCGCTCATCAAATATTGAAAAAGGTAAATTTATGATTGAAGCTGAAATAAAAGAGCAAGGCTTTAAAGTTGAAGAAATTTTAACAGAACGCAATATTAAAATTGTCAATGATAAATACAACTTTGCTAACGAAGACGATTTATATGCGGCAGTCGGATTTGGTGGTGTAACGTCAAACCAAATTGTAAATAAACTATCAGAACGCATTCGTATTGAAAACAAGCAAAAAGCATTAAACCAGGCGCAATCGGTAACAAAATCGGTGCCAATTAAAGATCACATTACTACGGATTCTGGGGTTTATGTGGAAGGCTTGGATAACGTATTAATTAAGCTTTCAAAGTGTTGTAATCCCATTCCGGGAGATAAAATTGTTGGTTATATCACGAAAGGGCATGGCATTAAAGTTCATCGAACAGATTGTCCAAATATACAAAATGAATCTGAACGGTTAATTGATGTGGAATGGGTTAAATCTAAAGATGCTTCCCAAAAATATCAAGTGGATTTAGAGGTAACAGCCTATGACCGCAACGGTTTATTAAATGAGGTATTACAAGCTGTCAATAGTACCTCAAGTCATCTCGTAAAAGTAGCTGGTCGTTCTGATGTAGATAAAAACGCTGTTATTAACCTAAGTATTATGGTAAAAAATGTACATGAGGTATATAAAGTAGCTGATAAAATAAAACAGCTCGGTGATATTTATACTGTAACACGAGTTTGGAATTAGGAGTGCAATCCATGAAAATTGTTGTTCAAAGAGTGAAATCGGCGGGAGTTCGAAACAAAAACATACATCGAACAATCGGAAAAGGCTATTGTCTTTTAGTTGGTGTAGGAGAACATTCTACCGAAATTGATGCAGAAGTTTTAGCTAAAAAGATAGTCAACGCACGATTGTTCGAAGATGATGCGGGAAAACTTAATTTAAATATACAACAAGTGGAAGGGGAAATACTTTCTATTTCTCAATTTACTTTACTTGCTGATGTAAAAAAAGGAAATCGACCTAGTTTTACAAATGCCAAAGCACCGAATGAAGCGAATAAAATTTATGATGTGTTTAATCAAGCACTTGCAACATATGGGTTCGATGTTGTGACTGGTGAATTCGGTACTGACATGACCATTGATATTCAGAATGACGGTCCTGTTACAATAATTTACGAAAGTGACAACGGCAAAATTTTATGAGACGCTTTGATAAATGGTTAAGGTCAAAAAATATAGAACCTAAACGCTTTTATTTTGGTGCGATTATTATTTCGCTTGTTTTTATACTTCTTGTCGTCATTAATGCGATAAAAGGGGATTCAGATAATAGAATCTATTTAACTGAAGATGCTCAAATCCGCACAGGTCCAAACGCCAGCTACCCCGTATTGTTTAATATTCGTGAAGGTGAACCCTTCAAAGTCATTGGAAAAGCTGGGAAATGGTTAGAAGTAACGTCATATGATGATAAGCAAAAGGGATGGATTGCAGGTTGGCATACGAACCTTAATATTAAAGAGGATGAAAACCCTCATGCGCGACCGCTAAAAGGAAAAGTCATCGTAATCGACCCAGGTCACGGTGGAAATGATCAAGGCGCCTCGAGTCAAACAGGTAAAAACACACTCGAAAAGGATATGACCTTAACGACAAGTTTAGAATTAAAAGATAAACTAGAAAATGAAGGTGCAAAGGTCAAATTAACACGACATGATGACACATACGTACGTTTAGAAGATCGTAAAGCAACAGGTGACGCTTTTATTAGTATACATAATGATGCATTAGAATCTAATAAAGCAAATGGGGCCACGGTTTATTGGTATCATGAACAACAAGAGATGCTTGCACAAACGCTCAATGCGAGTATCCAAAAGAAAGGTATGCTCTCAAATCGAGGGGTACGTCAAGAAAATTATCAAGTTTTAAGACAAACAGATATGCCTGCTGTTTTATTAGAACTAGGCTATATCAGTAATCCAACCGATGAAGTGATGATTAAAGATAAAAACCATCGCCAAGTCGTTGAAAACGCTGTCGTGGAAGGTCTTAGAAATTATTTTTTAAGTTAATATCTTGAAAAGTACAATAAAAACATGTATGATAAGTACTGAATTTGATAAATAAAACCGTCTGTATTCTTGAATTTGATTGCTTTTAACACGTTATAGAGAGTTTATACGAGGCTGAAATATAAACCGTGTATGCATTCATTTGAACACAAGAAGAGGTGCTTTATGAAAATGAAGCCGTTTTGCTTACGTTATGAGCTATTGAGTGAGTACATGGAACTACATGTACTTAAATTAGGGTGGCAACACGGCTAAAGTACGTCCCTTGTATGTGATTACACATACAAGGGGCTTTTTATTTTAAATAAATTAGGAGGATGGACCGATGATTAATATTCCTCGTGGAACGCAAGATATATTACCAACTGACTCGCCCAAATGGCGTTATATTGAATCTAAGTTACATCAATTAATGGAAATATACAATTATCAAGAAATTAGAACACCTATTTTTGAAAGTACAGAGTTATTTGCAAGAGGTGTTGGAGATTCAACTGATGTTGTTCAAAAAGAGATGTATACCTTTAAGGATAAAGGTGATCGTAGTATTACTTTACGCCCTGAAGGTACTGCAGCAACAGTCAGAAGTTATATTGAAAACAAAATGCAAGGGTTACCAAATCAACCTGTGAAACTTTACTATAATGGACCGATGTTTCGTTATGAGAGAAAACAAAAGGGTCGTTACCGTCAATTTAATCAATTTGGAATTGAAGCGATTGGTGCTGAAAACCCAAGTATTGATGCAGAAGTACTCGCAATGGTAATGCATATTTATCAATCGTTCGGCTTAAAGCACTTAAAGCTTGTCATTAACAGTGTAGGCGATGCAGAATCACGTGTAGAGTATCAAGAGGCATTACGAGCACATTTTAGTCCCGTAATTCATACGTATTGTAAAGATTGTCAAAATCGTATTGAAACTAATCCTATGCGAATACTCGATTGTAAAGTCGACAAAGATAAGCCAGAAATGCAAACTGCCCCATCGATTACGGACTACTTAAATGATTATTCAAAATCTTATTTTGACGCAGTAAAAGCGCATTTAGATCGTTTAGGAGTTCCATATGTAGTTGATCCAAATCTTGTTCGCGGTCTAGACTATTATACACATACAGCGTTCGAATTAATGATAGACAATGAAGACTATACTGGGGCAATCACCACATTATGTGGCGGTGGGCGATACAATGGTTTACTTGAGCTATTAGGTGGGCCTAATCAAACTGGCATTGGTTTCGCATTAAGTATTGAGCGATTAATAATGGCCCTTGAAGAAGAAGGTATCGCGCTGCCACATACATCACAATTAGATTTATTTATCGCAACGATGGGTGAAGAAGCTGATAACTTTGCAGTGAAGTTGCTTAATGATTTGAGGCATGAACAAATTCGTGTAGATAAGGATTATTTATCGCGAAAATTAAAAGGTCAAATGAAGCAGGCTGATCGCCTCAATGCGATATATACAATTGTTTTAGGAGATCATGAACTTGAAGCAAATGAGGTTGCGATTAAACACATGGCTACGGGAGAAAGTCATACGGTTAAATTAAATGAAATAGCACAATTTATAAATGGAGGAAAAGTAAAATGACACCACGTACTACTTATTGTGGATTCATAACAGAATCATACTTAGGTCAAGAAGTTACATTGAAAGGATGGGTTCATAACCGCCGTGATTTAGGTGGGCTCATTTTCGTTGATGTACGTGATAGAGAGGGAATTGTACAAGTTGTATTTAATCCTGATTTTTCTAAAGAAGCGTTAGAAGTTGCAGAACGTATTCGTTCAGAATATGTCGTTGAAATTAAAGGAACAGTTACAAAAAGAGACGCTGAAACTGTAAACCCTAAAATTAAAACAGGACAAGTAGAAGTACAAGCAACAGAGATCAAAATTATAAATAAATCTGAAACACCACCATTTTCAATTAATGACGAAAACGTAAATGTTGATGAAAATATTCGCCTAAAATATCGTTATTTAGATTTACGTCGTGAGGAATTTGCACGTACGTTTAAACTACGACACCAAACCACTCAATCTATTCGTCGTTATTTAGATGCGGCAGGATTTTATGATATTGAAACACCTGTGTTGACAAAATCAACACCTGAAGGAGCTAGAGATTATCTTGTGCCTTCTCGTGTTCATGAAGGTGAATTTTATGCTTTACCTCAGTCACCGCAGTTGTTCAAACAACTTTTAATGATGAGTGGTTTTGACAAATATTACCAAATCGTAAAATGTTTCCGAGATGAAGACTTGCGAGCGGATCGCCAACCAGAATTTACGCAAGTCGATATTGAAATGAGTTTTGTTGAACAAGAAGATGTGATGCAACTTGGAGAGCATATGCTAAAAGCGGTCATGAAAGATGTAAAAGGCATAACTATTGACGATGCATTTCCTCGTATGACTTATGCGGAAGCGATGGAACGTTATGGTTCAGATAAACCTGATACACGTTTTGGTATGGAACTACTTGATGTGTCTGAACTTGCAAAGGTAATGGATTTTAAAGTATTTACAAGTGCAGTTGAAAATGGCGGTCAGGTGAAAGCGATTGTTGTCGAACAAGGTGCGGATAAATATACCCGAAAAGATATAGACGGCTTAACTGAATTTGTGAACATATATGGTGCAAAAGGTTTAGCATGGGTTAAAGTTGTAGATGAAGGTTTAAATGGTCCGATTGCAAGATTCTTTGAAACTGATCATGTTGAAAAATTACGTGCTTTAACAGATGCGAAAGCTGGAGATCTTGTATTATTTGTTGCAGATACAAAAGACGTCGTTGCACAAAGTTTAGGTGCATTACGTGTTAAATTGGCGAAAGAATTAAATTTACTTGATCCAAATCAATTTAATTTCTTATGGGTAACAGATTGGCCATTATTAGAATATGATGATGAAACAAATCGTTATGTTGCAGCGCATCACCCGTTTACTTCACCATTGCCACAAGATGTAGATAAATTAGAAAGTGCACCTGAAACAGCTCAAGCACAAGCCTATGATATTGTTCTTAACGGCTTTGAGCTAGGTGGTGGATCAATTCGTATCCACGATGGTGATATCCAATCTAAAATGTTTAAAGCATTAGGATTTACAGAAGAAAGTGCGCAAGAGCAATTTGGTTTCTTATTAGATGCGTTTAAATATGGTGCGCCACCTCATGGTGGAATTGCACTTGGTTTAGACCGCTTAGTAATGTTACTTACAGGGGCATCAAATTTACGTGATACGATTGCATTCCCTAAAACTGCATCTGCTACTGATTTGCTGACAGATGCGCCAAGTGAAGTATCAACGAAACAACTAGATGAATTAGCGTTACGTATTAAACATTAAAAACATTTCGCTTGCCAAATTAACGATATGTGGTATGATGAATGCATAAGATAGTCGTCTGTAGTGTTCGTAAGTTCGCTTTATGTATTTTGACCTAACACTCTTTGATCAGGGAGTCCAATGGGTTTTCTTGCAGCGCACACGCCTCTATAGGAGGACGTGCAAAACAAGAAACAGGACACCCACCTGTATATAGCAGGCCAAAATGATCAAGCACTTTAAACTACGGCATGACGGATTCTATCGATACGCAAGACAAACGTCTTGCGTATTTTTATGCGTTCAAACAGATTAAAGGAGTTCATTATGAAGCATCAATTTTCAAGGAATGAATTAGCTATTGGTCAAGAAGGACTTAAATTATTAGAACATACAACTGTAGCCGTTTTAGGTGTCGGTGGCGTGGGTTCGTTTGCTGCGGAAGCACTTGCGAGAACGAATATTGGTCACATTATATTAATTGATAAAGATGATGTGGACATTACTAATGTAAATCGCCAATTACACGCATTAACAACAACGATTGGGCAGAGTAAAGTAAGTTTAATGGAAGAACGAATTAAACAAATTAATCCTAATTGTACTGTTACATCACTACATATGTTTTATACTGAAGAAACGTATGAGCAATTATTCAATGATTATCAAATTGATTACATTGTTGATGCTAGTGACACCATTATATATAAAGTCCATCTCATGGAACAATGTTTAAATCGTGGTATTAAAATAATCTCTAGTATGGGAGCAGCAAATAAAATAGATCCAACGCGTTTTCAAATTACTGATATTTCAAAAACGCACACAGATCCTATCGCTCGTGTTATTCGTAATCAACTTAAACGTAAAGGAATTTACAGAGGGATTCCTGTTGTATTTTCTGACGAAAGTCCTATTGTCATTCGGGATGAAGTTAAAGCTGTTGTCGGCGATGCAAATGGTAAAAACCGTAAAGCACAAATGCCACCATCATCAAATGCGTTTGTACCAAGCGTCGTTGGATTGATTATGGCAAGTTATGTATGCAATGATATAACACGCAATATTCCATTAAAACGTATAAAAGATAAATAATGGAAATGCGCAATTCATGTGATGATACTCCGATTGACATCACAATTATATATTTTAAAAAATAGCCTTTGACTTTCATAAGCAAAATGAAAGTCGAAGGCTATTGGTCTATTGATAACAATGTTGCTATGGCATGTGGCTGGGAAGTAGCTACCCTGTGAATCAAAACCAACAATATTCTTCATACATGAAGTTTGTTGGTTATCCTTATATATAAATTTAGTCTTTATGAGGGGAAGGATGATGAATTAACACATCACTTTGATAGCTTCCTTAGCCGAGACTTCTGAGGCAATATGACGAAACCGAAAATCCATTTTAAGCATAGAAACCCAAGACTATTGGCTTTTACAATATATAAGGCAGTAGCTGACAGGATTAAGTATGCGATTTGAAAGCTTTCCGCAACTTACGCAGCTCAGCTAATCTCGCATGTTCATAGGTGTACTGAGAGCGTATGCATTGCATCCCTACGTCTTCATGCACGGGAGGCATTACTACGAAATAAATTAGATTTCTGTAATGCGCCCTCGTTGAGGTAAGGCACCTAGAAAAGCGAGGTGTTAGGAACAATCGAAATTGAAAAAACTTATGTCCAAGCCCTATGTTTATAGAGATGTAAACTTATTTTTTTAAATTATCATATATCGATTTAAACTGTTGTTCCGTTTTAGAAGTTAATTTTGGTTGGTAATATTGTTTGTTTTTTAATAATTCCGGTAAATATTGTTGCTTAACATAACCATTTTCATAGTCATGAGGGTATTTGTATCCGATTGCGTGGCCTAACGCTTTAGCACCTTGGTAGTGACCATCTTTTAAATGGTCTGGTATTTGTCCTACGTGCCCTTTACGAACATCTGTTAAAGCAGCATCGATAGATTTGATAGCTGTATTTGATTTTGGAGATAAACACAGCTCAATCACAGCTTGACTTAATGGGATTCTTGCTTCTGGGAAACCTAAGCGTTCTGCAGATTCAATAGCGGCAAGCGTGCGTTGGCCAGCAGCAGGGGAAGCTAAACTAATATCTTCATAACTTATTACAAGTAGTCTTCTTGCGATTGTCGGCAGATCGCCTGCTTGGATTAAGCGTGCTAAATAATGTAATGCAGCATCAACATCACTGCCGCGGATTGACTTTTGGAAGGCACTCATCACATCGTAATGCATATCTCCATCTTTATCACTTAGAAAGGCACCACGTTGTAAACAATCTTCAGCATCTTGCAACGTGATGTGAGGTGGTGTTTCAGTATCACTTAACACCGCTAATTCTAATGCATTCAAGGCACTACGCACGTCTCCTTGGCTTTGTGTTGCAAAATATTCAAATGCTTTATCCGATATGTGTACATCAAATGATTTTAAGCCGCGTTCTTCATCTTCAAGTGCATGATTTAAAGCTTGTTTAATATCCTCTGTCTCAAGAGGATAAAGCTCAAATATTTGAGCGCGTGAACGAATAGCTGGGTTAATAGCATGATATGGATTAGACGTTGTTGCACCGATAAGGACAATTTTTCCGTTTTCTAAATGTGGTAACAAAAAGTCTTGTTTTGCTTTATCTAAACGATGTATTTCGTCTAGCAATAGTATGACTTGACCAGACATTTTAGCTTCATCTACAATCATTTGCATATCTTTTTTTGTATGAGTAACTGCATTTAATTGGCGAAATTTAAACTTAGTACTGCCTGCGATAGCTTGTGCAATACTGGTCTTTCCAATACCGGGAGGTCCATAAAATATCATTGATGACAAACGTTTGGCATTTACCATTCGTCTAATAATACCATTTGGACCGACTAAATGGCTTTGCCCAATAACATCATCTATTGTTTTAGGTCTCATACGAGATGCTAACGGTTCAGTATTCATAGTTTCCCTCCATGTATAAACTTACCATAAAAATTTATTCAGCTGTTTGGCTCTTATTTGTACTCTTATTATAATAGTATTATACTAATATAAATAATGATAAATTGTAAGTGTATCATTTATCAATAATGTGAGGTTAAAATATGAAAATTTCAACAAAAGGAAGATATGGACTGACTTTGATGATTGCTTTAGCAAAGCGTCAAGGTACGGGGTGTGTCTCACTTAAGACCATAGCAGAAGAAAACCAATTAAGTGATTTATATTTAGAACAGCTCGTCGGTCCATTGCGCAATGCGGGTTTAATTCGCAGTGTACGTGGCGCTAGAGGCGGTTATGAATTGAAAATGTCTGCAGATGAAATTACTGCCGGAGATATTATACGTCTTCTAGAAGGACCTATTACAATTGTTGAGCGTATGGAATCAGAATCACCAGCCCAACAACAACTATGGATACGCATGCGAGACGCTGTGAAAGACGTTTTAGATCAGACAACGTTAAAGTCACTTGCTGAATATCAAGAAAAAGATCATTTAGAAGGATATATGTTTTATATTTAAATTAAATACTATTTGTACAACAATGGCACATAATAACGTGTAAACATTGTTGTATTTTTTTAGGAGGTTCTTATTGTGCATACATATACGTTAAATGATGGACACATTTTACCGGCTTTAGGATTTGGAACTTATAAATTAAATGGTATAGAAGGGGTGAACGCCATTCAAAATGCATTAAAGCTAGGCTATCGTGTATTAGATACCGCATATAATTATGAAAATGAGGGCGTCGTTGGTAAAGCAATCGAACGTAGTAAAGTGGCAAGAGAAGATATAACAATTATTTCTAAATTGCCTGGACGTTATCAATCATATGATGATGTTTTTCGTACGATTGAAGAAAGTATCTATCGTTTGGGTGTGGAATATATTGACATTTATTTAATCCATTGGCCAAATCCCAAACAAGGATTATATGTTGAAGCGTGGAAGGCCATGATTGCAGCAAAAAAAGCGGGACGCATTCGTTCCATAGGCGTATGCAATTTCTTACCAGAATATATCGAAGAATTGAAACGTGTAACTGACGTTTTACCTGTATTGAACCAAATAGAATTACACCCTTATTTTAATCAAGAGGAGATTATGAATTATCACCAACAAAATCATATTTTAATTCAAGCTTGGAGTCCTATCGGTCGAGATAATGGTGTGATGAAAGAACCACTTTTATATGAGATTGCAAAAAAGTATGAAAAAACAGTCGCTCAAATTATTCTAAAGTGGCATTTACAAAGAGGTATTATGCCTGTTCCGAAAGCAAGCACTTTTTCAAGACAACTTGAAAATTTTCAAATTTTCGATTTCAATATATCAGAAAATGATATGTCTCTGATTAACGGATTATCAAAAACAGATGGCAGACGTAAAGGTCAAGACCCATCTATTTATGAAGAATTTTAATGAAGGTGTTTAGAAATTGCAGTCGGTGGAATAACAACAGTATCTCATTTATTTGGAGGGGTATTTATGTCATTCGATAAAGGTAAAATGGATCAAACTAAAGGAACTGTTAAAGAGTCTGTTGGTAAAGCTACAAATAATGAATCATTAGAAAATGAAGGCAAACAAGATAAACTTTCAGGAAAAGCAAAAGAAAAAACGGAAGATGCTAAGAACAAAGTGAATGATGCCATTGATAATTTTAAGCATTAAATATACATCTTTAGTATTTTTAAATGTTTACTAAAAATGCTAACGGGTATTCACATAATATCTTGAACAAGGAGGTATCCGTTATGGATAAAAAACAAAGCGAAGCGTATGTAGATAAAGCAAAAGACGCTTATAACAAGTATCAAGATAAACAAAATGGTGAAAACAACGACAATAATGACGATAAAAATAGTTTAGTTGATAAAGCAAAAGATGCGTTCAACAAATTCTCTGGGGACAATAAATAGAAAAAGCAATGGGAACTTAATCCCATTGCTTTTTTATTTATTAATGTCATCCATGACTTCTTTAAAATATTGATATGAACGGTGTTGCAATGATGTATCAAATATATAACTCACAGTCATAATTTCGTTAATTTCTCCATATTGTGATATAAACGTGTTTATCTTTTCTTTAACAGTCTCTTTATCTCCAATAAGTGAACCTGCAATACGTTCTTGAGCTAAAGCTATAACGCGAGATGATAATATTTCGTTTAAATTCTGCACAGGTGGTTGCAATTTTTGCATACGACCACTTAAAATGCTTGCAAAAACTTGCGCTTGCGTGGTAGCAAGGTAATTAGCTTCTTCGTTAGAATTAGCTAAAATTGCATTAAGACAGATGATAATATAAGGGTCCTTTAAATGTTGAGATGGTTCAAATAACTCTCGATAAATTGAAAGTGCCTCTTTCATTTGTTGTGGCGCAAAGTGACCCGCAAATACATATGGTAAACCTTTACGTGCAGCGACATGTGCAGAATCTGTCGAAGATCCCAATATATATAATGGTACATGTTTATCAATAGCAGGAATAGCTTTGACATACCCTTGATTTGTTTCAGGACCAAAGTATTGTAAAAGTTGTTGTACTTCTTCTGGGAATTGATACACACCATCATGTTTGTCACGACGTAAGGCGCTCGCAGTAGCCATATCTGTACCTGGGGCGCGACCAAGCCCAAGATCGATACGATCCCCATAAAGTAAATTTAAAGTCCCAAATTGTTCAGCGACAACCAAAGGCGCATGGTTTGGTAACATAATCCCACCTGAGCCAATTCTCATTTGATGTGTTTGACTTAAACAATGTTGAATTAATAAAGACGTTGCGGAACTCACTAAATTTGGTGCATTATGATGTTCGGCAATCCAATACCTTTTATAGTCAAGACGTTCTAAGTGTTGCGCCAATGCGGTCATCTGTTCAATAGCTTCTTTTTCATTTGATCCTTCCCGAATAGGAACTAAATTTAACGCTGAATAATGAATTTGATTTGACATAATAACACATCCTTTAACACTAATATATCAAAAGAAATTTAAATCAAATATGAATGTGCTTAGCGTTTTAAATTGATGATTGAATTCACGAATGCACATGAACATGATATGCTTAAATTATATTTATAACGTGAGATAAAACTTTGTGAACGGGTGACTAGAAATTTTAAGTTTCAAGTGCTAAAATAGGAACATTGAAAATGAGAAAGGACGGGCTAAATATGGGTGTATATGCTGATTATGCTGCGACAACGCCAGTGAAACCTGAAGTCATTGAAGCCATGACAAAAATATACGAAACACATTATGGAAACCCATCATCTATCCACGCACAAGGTCGTGACGCGAGACGTTTCTTAGATGAATCAAGACGCAATGTGGCACAACTATTAAATGCAAATACGAATGAAATTATTTTTACGAGCGGTGCAACAGAATCAAACAACACAGCTATAAAAGGTATTGCTTTGGCAAACCAAGCTAAAGGAAAGCATTTAATTACGACGAAAATAGAACACCACTCAGTTCTTCACGTATTTGAATTTTTAGAGTCACAAGGCTTCGAAGTGACATATTTAAATGTTGATGAAAATGGATTAATTGATTTAGAACAATTAAAACATGCGTTAAGGTCTGACACTACACTTGTCTCTATCATGTTTGTTAACAATGAAGTGGGGACCGTTCAGCACATTTATGATATTCAGGATATTCTAACTCACCATACAGCCTATTTTCATATGGACGCCGTACAGGCCATTGGTCATTTACCAGTTGATGTGAAAGATTTAAAAGTAGATGCATTAAGCTTAACTGCGCATAAATTTGGGGGCCCTAAAGGTGTGGGCGTATTGTATATTAAAAGCGGAACTAAAATTTTATATCATCAACAAGGTGGAGAACAAGAAACAAAACGACGTGCTGGAACAGAAAATGTGCCTCAAATTGTTGGTTTAGCAACTGCACTGAAATTAGCTGAGGACCACCGTGACGAAAATCAAATCTACATTACACGGTTAAAAGAATTATTACTTGTAAGTTTACAAGAACGCGCTATTCCATTTGAATATAATGGCTCCATGATAGATAGCTCGAACCATATTATCAATATATATTTCCCGTTTATAGATGTTGAAACGCTACTGACGTTGCTAGATATGGCACAAATTTATGTTTCCTCTGGATCGGCGTGTACAGCAGGCTCTACGATTCCATCGCATGTGCTATCTGCAATGTATGGTGACCAACATCGTGTGACACATTCTATTCGGATCAGTATAAATGAAAATGTGAGTGAACGCGATATTAAAACGATTGTAGCAGAGATTCAAAAAATTTATTTAAAGTTTAAGGAGGAATCACATTGACGAATCAAAACACACGTGTTGTTGTGGGCATGTCAGGAGGTGTAGACAGTTCCGTTACAGCATATTTACTTAAAGAACAGGGGTATGACGTGATTGGCATTTTTATGAAAAACTGGGATGACACTGATGAAAATGGTGTTTGTACAGCCACTGAAGATTACAATGACGTTATCGAAGTATGCAACCAAATTGGTATACCTTACTATGCTGTAAATTTTGAAAAAGAATATTGGGATAAAGTATTTACTTATTTTCTAGATGAATATAAAAAAGGACGCACACCAAATCCTGATGTCATGTGCAATAAAGAAATCAAATTCAAAGCATTTTTAGAACACGCTTTAAAACTGGGGGCAGATTATGTTGCCACTGGACATTACGCACGCGTCAGACGCAATGACGATGGTCGTGTTGAAATGCTACGCGGGGTGGATAACAACAAAGATCAAACATACTTCTTGAATCAATTAACGCATGGCCAATTAGAAAAAGTTTTATTTCCAATTGGAGATATAGAAAAATCTAAAGTACGTGAAATAGCAGCGGCACAAAACTTAGCAACGGCTAAAAAGAAAGATTCAACTGGAATCTGTTTTATCGGTGAACGTAATTTTAAAACATTCTTATCCCAATATTTACCGGCAAAGTCTGGTGAAATGCGCACATTATCAGGTGAGTTAAAAGGCAAACATTCAGGCCTTATGTATTATACAATTGGTCAACGCCACGGTTTAGGTATTGGTGGAGATGGCGACCCGTGGTTTGTTGTCGGCAAAAATTTAGAGGAAAATGTATTATATGTTGAACAAGGCTTTCATCACGATGCATTGTATAGTGATTACTTAATCGCATCAGATGTGTCTTTCGTAAATGATATTGATCTTTCAACACCATTACAATGTACTGCAAAATTTAGATATAGACAAAAAGATACAGGGGTCATAGTTACACGTGAAAATAAAAATGCCATACGCGTAACATTTGATGCTCCAGTTAGAGCGATAACACCGGGACAAGCTGTTGTTTTTTATGATAGAGATATTTGTCTTGGTGGTGCAACGATTGATGATGTCTATAAAGAGAGCGGTAAACTGAGTTACATCGTCTAAATGATTTTGATTAAATGGTACTTTTATAAAGGAGTCTATTATGGAACAAACTGAAATACATCAATTGATTCAACAAGGTTTATATGAAAAGGCGCTTGAAGCTTGTTTTAATAATATTGAGGCACATCCTGAACAAGTAGAAAACTATATTAATTCAGGAATCTTGTTATCTGAAGCTGGGGAAATTGAAAAAGCGGAGAAGTTTTTTCAACGTGCTTTGACAATTAATTCAAACAATGCTGCGATTTATTATAATTTTGCAAATGTATATTTTAATGAATCACGCTTTCAAGAAGCAATAAAATTGTACCAAAAGGCGATTCAAAAAGGGTTAGATAATAAAGATACGAACTATATGATTGGCATGTCATTTTATCATTTAGATGCAAAAAAGCAGGCATTACCATTTTTAATGCGTGCTGCTGAATTAGATCAAACGTTTCAAGATTTAGAAGTCCAATTTCAATATGGATTATTACTATGTGAATTAGAAATGTTTGATCAAGCGATTACGATTTTAACGACAATACTTGATAAAGACAAGACGCATGCGGATGCGCAATATAATCTTACATTAGCTAAGTATATGGTAGATGAAGCTATCGATAAGGCTATAGAAGGTTTTACAAAGGCTATTAAAATGGATCCAAATCACATGTTAAGTCATCATGCTTTAAAAACATTTAACATGATTAAATCTCAAGAGGAGGAATAGGACGTGGAAAACCCAACACTATTTGAACAGACATATATTAAAGGCAACATCGATGTCATTCTCTTTCAAAATAGTGATAATTATTACACTGTCCTGAAAGTAGACGTTGAAGATTCTAATGAAGACTTCGACAATATGGCTACAGTTGTTGGGTATTTTCCAAATATCGTTGAAGGTGAGACGTATACGTTTAAGGGACAAGTCGCAGAACATCCCCGTTATGGCAAGCAATTAAAGGCTGAAACGTTTCAAAAAGAAATACCTCAAACAAGAGAGGCTATCATACAATATTTATCAAGTGATTTATTTAAGGGTGTTGGAAAAAAAACTGCTGAATCTATCGTAGATACATTAGGTGATCATACCATTCAATCTATTTTAAAAGATGCTACAGTTCTTGAACAAGTTCCTAAATTATCCAAAGCCAAACAACAGCAAATCGCTGATCAAGTGTATCAAAATCAAGAAAGCGAACAGATTATGATTCGTTTAAATGAACTTGGTTTCGGTGCAAAACTCGCCATGGATATTTATAAATTTTATAAAGTTGACACATTAAAAATTATTGACGAAAACCCTTACCAACTGGTATATGATATCCGCGGTGTTGGATTTCAAAAAGCGGATCAACTCGCACGTTTAATTGGCATTTCATATACGCATCCCAACCGATTAAAAGCTGGGATACAATACATAATTGAAGAAATATGTATTAAACAAGGGCATACTTATTTGCCTAAAGACACACTAATGAAAGAGTCATCCGTACTTTTAACAAAGCAAAATGAAACAACAATTGATTCGGCAATGCTAGAAGATGTATTTATGCAACTTATAGAAGAAAAACGATTAGTAGATGATGACGGACATATCGCAATTCCGAGCTTATTTTATTCTGAATTAAAAAGTAGTCAAAATGTGTATAAACTCATGAGTAATAATGTACGCATTGATACTTTTGATCAATCAGATATACAGATGCATATTGGTGAAATTGAAGAGACGCATGGTGTTTCTTATGCTGAGGCCCAAAAAGAAGCGCTGGAAGCTGCCATGAAAAATAAATTGATGATATTAACTGGTGGTCCAGGAACAGGTAAAACTACAGTTATAAAAGGGATTGTACATCTTTATGCAACATTACATGGCATTTCTCTAAACTATGATGACTATGGTGATGAGGATTATCCTGTCGTACTTGCAGCTCCAACTGGGCGAGCTTCTAAACGACTTCATGATGCGACGGGATTAGAAGCTATGACGATACATCGTTTAATAGGTTGGAATCAAGACACAAAGCCTGAAGATATACTCGATCATGCCATTCATGCCAAATTGATTATCATTGATGAAATGTCAATGGTCGATACTTGGCTGTTCCATCAATTTATGGCGGCTGTTCCAGAAGATGCGCAAGTCGTATTGGTTGGCGATGAAGACCAGTTACCATCTGTAGGCCCAGGTCAAGTATTTAGGGATTTAATTACCTCTAAAGCGTTGCCACGAATTAATTTAATAGAGGTTTACCGTCAACAAGATGGGTCCAGTATCATTGAATTGGCACACAAAATGAAAGCGGGGTTAAACGTAGATATTACAGAACGTTTCCATGATCGCTCTTTCATTCCATGTCATATTGATCAAATTCCTGAAGTCGTACGTAAAGTGGTAACGAATGCCGTTAAAAAAGGATATGACATGTCTGATATACAAGTACTTGCGCCCATGTATCGTGGCAATGCGGGCATTCATAAACTAAATAAAGTGCTTCAAGATATTCTTAATCCTATTGAAGATGACGATACACGTGAAATTCAATTTGGAGATGTCGTATATCGGAAAGGGGATAAAGTACTTCAACTCGTTAATCGACCGAATGATAATATTTTTAATGGTGATATCGGCGTTATCGTTGGCATTTTTTGGGCTAAAGAGAATGCCCTTAATAAAGACGTTGTAATTGTGGATTATGAAGGCAATGAGATCACATATTTAAAATCAGATTTAACGGAATTGACACATGCATATTGTACCTCTATCCATAAAGCGCAAGGATCTGAGTTCCCAATTGTTATTATGCCAATCGTTAAACAATATTTTAGAATGCTCCAAAAACCAATCCTTTATACAGGACTAACACGAGCAAAACAATCACTTGTGTTTTTAGGTGACGCAGATGCATTTAATATAGGAATAAAAACGGAAGGGCAAGTAAGATTAACACGTCAACAAATGTTTCTCGAGCAATACTTCAACACGGATTCAGAAACAAATCAACCTGTGCAACTTAGTGAAGAGACGATGTTTAAAATAGATCCAATGATTAATATGAAAAATGTAACCCCCTATGACTTTATGGAAATTGACAATGTTTAAAACGCTTAATATAATAGAGTTATTCAAAAATATATAGCCGAGTAGATGCGCCCTTAATTCACAGAGACGTACAGGTGCTGAGATGTACGATTAATCGCATTGAACGCTACTATATATATACTAATTTAATAAAATTAAAGTGATGATTTTAATATCATAACTAGGGTGGTACCGCGAGACATTCGTCCCTTTTGAGGCGAATGTCTTATTTTTTTTAGGAGATGATGTGTGATGAAAACGTTAAAAGCTAGTGAAATACGACAAATGTATATTGATTTTTTTGTTGAAAAAGAACATATGGTTGAACCATCAGCACCACTTGTGCCAATTGATGATGATTCATTATTATGGATTAATTCAGGAGTGGCTACATTAAAGAAATATTTTGATGGGCGTGAAATACCTAAAAAACCAAGGATTGTAAATGCACAAAAATCTATTCGTACGAACGATATTGAAAATGTTGGGTTTACAGCACGACATCATACCTTTTTCGAAATGTTAGGTAATTTCTCAATAGGGGATTATTTTAAACGTGAAGCGGTGGCTTTTGCTTGGGAATTTTTAACAAGCGACCGTTGGATGGCTATGGATCCTGAACGTTTATATGTAACGATTCACCCGGAGGACACTGAAGCTTACCATTTATGGCATGATGAAATCGGATTAAGCGAATCTCGAATTATACGTATTGAAGGGAATTTTTGGGATATTGGCGAGGGGCCATCGGGGCCTAACACAGAAATTTTCTATGATCGTGGTGAGGATTATGGACACGATGATCCAGCTGAAGAGATGTATCCTGGTGGCGAAAACGAACGTTATTTAGAAGTATGGAACCTTGTATTTAGTGAGTTTAACCATAACAAAGACCATACTTATACACCACTGCCAAGTAAAAATATTGATACCGGCATGGGGCTTGAACGTATGGCCTCAATTTCTCAAAATGTTCGCACGAATTATGAGACGGACTTATTCATGCCTATTATGAATGAAGTTGAAAAAATTTCTGGAAAAACATATTTGGAAAATGAAACACACGATATCGCATTTAAAGTCATAGCAGATCATATTCGCACAATCGCCTTCGCAATTTCAGACGGTGCGCTTCCAGCTAATGAAGGACGTGGGTATGTGTTGCGTCGATTATTACGTCGTGCTGTTCGTTTTAGCCAATCATTAGATATTAACAAACCATTTTTATATCAATTAGTTGATGTAGTGGCAACAATTATGGAACCGTATTATCCAAATGTAAAAGAGAAAGCTGATTTTATTGCGCGTGTGATAAAGTCCGAAGAAGAGCGCTTCCATGAAACTTTAGAGGAAGGTCTCTCGATATTGAATGACCTCATAACAGATGCAAAATCTTCTCGCCAAGTCATCAGCGGCGCAGATGCATTTAAATTATATGATACGTATGGATTCCCAATTGAACTTACAGAAGAAATCGCACAAGATGCGGATTTAAAAATAGACATGGACAGTTTTAATACCCACATGGATGCGCAACGCGAACGCGCGCGTAAAGCAAGACAAAATAACCAATCGATGCAAGTTCAAAGTGAAGTTTTAAAATCAATTCGTACAGTAAGTCGTTTTGTAGGGTATCAAACGCTACAAACAGAAAGTGTAATTACTGACATTATCGTCGATGGTGAGCGTCAAGAAAAAGTAAATGAGGGCCAAACGATTCATTTCGTAATGGATCAAACGCCGTTTTATGCAGTGAGCGGCGGACAGATTGCAGATAAAGGCGTTATTCAAAATGACGCGTTTGAGATTGAAGTGACAGAAGTTATTAAAGCACCAAACGGTCAACATTTACACACAGGACATATTAAATTTGGTCAGGTATATGAAGAGGCCATTGTAGAAGCACGCGTAAACGAAACAGAACGTAAAGCGATTATGAAAAATCATAGTGCGACACATCTTTTGCATGCTGCATTAAAACAGGTTTTAGGTTCCCATGTTAACCAAGCGGGATCTTTAGTAGATAGCGATCGATTACGTTTTGACTTTTCTCACATCTCACCAATGACAAGTGAAGAAATTCAACTTGTAGAACAACGTGTAAATGAAGAAATTTGGAAAAGTATGGATGTGGTCACGAAAGAAATGGCCATCGAAGATGCAAAAGCAGGTGGTGCAATGGCACTTTTCGGTGAAAAATATGGCGATGTCGTACGCGTCGTTGACATGGGTCCATTCTCTAAGGAATTATGTGGTGGCACACATGTTCAAAACACGTCAGAAATTGGATTATTCAAAATAACAAGTGAGTCTGGTACTGGCGCTGGTGTAAGAAGAATTGAAGCCGTTACTGGACAACAGGCTTATTTATATTTAGAACGTTATCTAGAACAATTTAATCAAATTAAACAACAAATGAAGGCGAAAACAGATGAACAAGTTTTAGATAAAATTATTCAACTACAAGAAGATGAAAAATCCCTTCATCGTTCATTAGAACAAAAGTCTAAAGAGCTTAATAACTTGAAAATGGGCAGCATAGAAGATAAAGTAGAAGTAATTAATGGTTTACCTGTATTAATTACTGAAGTAGAAGTCGATAATGTTAAAGTAATGCGTACAACTATGGATGACTTTAAGTCACGCTTACAAGATACAATCATTATTTTAGCGAGTCATGTTGATGGTAAGGTCTCGTTAATTGCAACAGTACCTAAAGATTTAACTGACAAAATTAAAGCGGGTAATATTATTAAAGAAATGGCACCTATTGTGGGTGGTAAAGGTGGCGGTCGTCCTGATATGGCACAAGGTGGCGGGACACAACCTGAAAAAATAACAACAGCATTACAATTCATTAAAGACTATATTAAAACATTATAATTCATACCGAGTTCGTGTAATATAAAGAGTGTAATCACATTATGGTTTAAGGAGTGTTAAGGAATGGAAAACTTTGATAAAACGATGAAATTCAGCTATGAAGACATCCCTAAAGAAAACGTTGAGTATGTTTTAAATAATGTATATCATACACTTGAAGAACGTGGGTATAACGCAGTAAACCAAATAGTAGGTTATTTACTTTCAGGAGATCCTGCATACATTCCACGTCACAATGAAGCACGTAATCAAATTAGACATATCGATCGTGATGATATTATGGAGGAGCTTGTTTCTTTTTATTTAAAACATCATCAAAAGGATTCAGATGCTTAAACATAAAATTATCGGACTCGATGTAGGCAGTAAAACTGTTGGCGTTGCCATTAGTGATTTGATGGGATGGACAGCGCAAGGTTTAGACACACTCCATATTAACGAACAAGACAATCAGCTCGGAATAGATACCTTAATTCAAATTATTAAAAAAGAAAACGTAGGTACTGTTGTTATAGGACTTCCCAAAAACATGAATAATTCAATTGGATTTCGCGGTGAAGCATCTTTAAAATACAAAGAAGCACTTCAAACAGCAATGCCACAATTAGAAATTGTGATGTGGGATGAAAGGTTAAGTACAATGGCAGCAGAACGTTCTCTTTTAGAGGCGGATGTTTCAAGAGCTAAACGTAAAAAGGTAATTGATAAAATGGCCGCTGTATTTATTTTACAAGGGTATTTAGACTCATTAAACTAAGGAGAGAGCAAATTATGACAAATATAAACCATAATAACGAAGAAATCGAAATTAAAAATGATGAAGAATTATTAACGCTATTTGACGAAGAAGGTAATGAAGTCTTATATAGAAAAATGTTAGAATTCTATCATCCTGGCTTTAAAAAAGATTATGTGATTCTCGCAGAAGAAGGCGCTCAAGCAGATGATGAAGATTTGATTGAGCTTATTCCGATGATTAATCAACCTGATGAAACTGGTGAAGGCGGAAAATTCTTACCAGTAGAATCAGATGAAGAATGGGATATGATTGAAGAAGTCGTCAACACAAACTTGGATGAAGCAGAAGAATAAATATAAAAAGATGGGGCTTGTTAATCTTAATAGATTACAGTCTCATCTTTTTTGTAAAATGGCATTTAAACAAGAATTCAGTGTTAAAAAATGTTATGAGTTATGATATAATTTTAAGAAGTATTTTACTGGTGTATGTTTAAAAGTAACATTATATAACAATCTGACATATGCACCTCATGTATAGTTACAATAATGAAAATCAGTCGCTATGGCTGGTTTATTTTTTGATGTATGCATCTTAATGTAAAGGATGAACTTGTAATGCTTGATAAAAATCAGGATTATTTTTTAAAAATACAATCTCATGATTCGAAATTAAACACATTGCGCGATTATGCAGTAAAACATAAAGTACCTATCGTCGATCAATTATCATTAGATTTAATTTTACAGCTGATACGTATTAAACAGCCAAAAAACATTTTAGAAATAGGATGTGCAATAGGGTATAGTAGTATGCATTTTGCCTCGGTAAATTCATCGATTCATGTTACAACTATCGAACGAAATCCAGAAATGATTGCTTTAGCAAGAAAAAATTTCGAAACATTTCAATATGAAAAACAAATTCGTTTGATTGAAGATGATGCATTAGAAGCATATTCTGCAGTGAATGATCGACAATATGATATGATTTTTATCGATGCAGCAAAAGCACAATCACAAAAATTCTTTGAACTTTATCAAGATTTATTATCAAGTACCGGCATCATCATTACTGATAATGTACTGTACCATGGTTTTGTTTCAGATATAGACGTAGTCCGCAGTCGCAATGTAAAACAAATGGTGAAAAAGGTTCAAAAATTTAACCAATGGCTCGTTCAACAAAAGGATTATAAAACTAATTTTGTAAATATGGATGATGGCCTGGCAATTTCTATAAAGGAGTATAATCATGACTGAGTTATTAGTAACACCTAAATCATTAAGTCATATAGATACGTTAATCGATAATGGCGCAGACGCCTTTGTTATTGGTGAAGAAAAGTTTGGCTTAAGACTTGCAGGTGAATTTAATAAAGAAGATTTAACTGCAGCAACACATAAAATACACGCTGCTGGTAAAAAAGTGTATGTTGCCGTTAATGGCATATTCCATAACTATCATATACCAGCACTAGAAGACTATATACAATTTTTGCATGAATTACGTGTCGATCGCATTATATTTGGTGATCCAGCAGTTGTAATGATAGTAAAACAACAAAACGATCCTATTCCGTTACATTGGAATGCTGAAACATTGGTTACGAATCATTTTCAATGTAATTATTGGGGAAAAAGAGGTGCAACACGAGCTGTATTAGCAAGAGAACTAAGTTTGGATGAAATAATAAGTATTAAATCGAATAGTGACGTTGAAATAGAAGTCCAAGTTCATGGTATGACATGCATGTTTCAATCTAAACGTATGTTGCTTGGTAATTACTACACCTTCCAAGAGCGTCAAATGAAAATCGAAAGAGCACATCGTGATAATGATGCGCAGTTGTTGTTATATGATGAAGAACGTGACAATAAGTATCCTGTATTTGAAGATTATAATGGAACGCACATTATGTCACCGAATGATATTTGCTTAATTGAAGCGCTTGAACCGTTATTCGAGGCAGGTATAGATAGCTTCAAAATTGACGGATTGTTACATGATGAAGCTTATATTACACTCGTAACGAAACAGTACCGCAAAGCAATAGATTTTTATGCATCATCACCTGAAGATTATGAAGATGAGAAATTTATGCTTGTAGATGCAATTGAAGAGATACAACCAGAACACCGTCCGTTTGATGAAGGTTTCTTCTACAAACAAACTGTGTATTAATACATTAAGATAATAATTGATTATAGGAGAGATGAAGATGAAGGTGATGGAGGCTGTTCGACCCAATACCACACCCAAAGTTAAAAAACCAGAATTATTGGCACCTGCTGGCAATTTAGAAAAATTAAAAATAGCAATACATTATGGAGCTGACGCTGTATTTATTGGAGGTCAAGAATACGGTCTACGCTCCAATGCGGATAACTTTACCATAGAAGAAATAAAAGAAGGTGTTGATTTCGCGAATCAATATGGTGCAAAAGTCTATATTACAACGAATATCATCGCCCATGACGAAAACATAGAAGGATTAGATACGTATTTAAAGCAACTAGAATCTACAGGTGCAACAGGAATTATTGTAGCTGATCCACTCATTATCGAAACGTGCAAACGTGTTGCGCCTCAATTAGAAATTCATTTATCAACTCAACAATCATTAAGTAACTATAAAGCAGTTGAATTTTGGAAAGAAGAAGGACTTGACCGTGTTGTACTTGCACGAGAAACAGGTGCAATGGAAATGCAAGAAATCAAGGATAAAGTAGATATTGAAATTGAAGCCTTTATTCATGGTGCCATGTGTATTGCATATTCAGGACGCTGTACGTTAAGTAATCATATGACTGCCCGTGATTCTAACCGAGGTGGATGCTGCCAAAGTTGTCGATGGGATTATGATTTATTAACTGTAGATCAAGATGGTGAGTTAGACTTATATTTTGATGATAGTCAATCTGTACCATTTGCCATGAGTCCTCGAGACTTAAAATTAATAGAATCCATTCCAAAAATGATGGATTTAGGAATCGATTCTTTAAAAATTGAAGGACGTATGAAGTCAATTCATTATATAGCAACCGTTGTTTCCGTTTACCGAAAAGTTATCGATGCCTATGCTAATGATCCTGAAAACTTTAAAATTAAGCCTGAATGGTTAATTGAATTAGACAAGTGTGCGAATCGTGACACCGCCCCAGCATTCTTCAAAGGAACGCCAGGCTACGAAGAACAAATGTTCGGGAATGAGTCAGCGAAAAAGTCCCCATTTGATTTTATAGGACTTGTACTTGCCTATGATGAAAAGACACAACTCGCAACAATTCAACAGCGCAATCATTTTAAACCTGGTCAAGAAGTAGAGTTCTTCGGACCTGAAATCGATACGTTTAAGCAAGTTATTGACGTTATTTATGATGAAGAGGGAAATGAATTAGACGCTGCACGTCATCCATTACAAATCATTCAAATTAAGGTGAATCAACCCATCTATAAAAACAACATGATGCGAAAGGAAGTTTAATAGCATGTCCTCAACTACGATTATTGGTATAGCTGGTGGTTCTGGCTCAGGTAAAACATCTGTTACAAACAAAATTATGAAAAATTTAGATGGTCATAGTGTTGCATTGATAGAACAAGATTTTTATTATAAAGATCAATCACACCTTACTTTTGAGGAACGCTTACAAACAAACTATGATCATCCTTTTGCCTTTGACAACGATTTATTAATTCAAAATTTAAAAGATTTAAAAGCTGGAAAATCTGTAGAAGTACCGACTTATGATTACACGATTCATACTCGAAGTGATAAAAAAATTGCATTTGAACCTAAAGATGTTATTATCGTAGAAGGTATATTTGCGCTTGAAAATGAAACGCTTCGTGATATGATGGATGTCAAAATATACGTTGATACAGATGCTGATTTGCGTATTTTACGTCGTTTAATTAGAGATACGAAAGAACGAGATCGTACAATGGAATCTGTAGTTGAGCAATATTTGAATGTTGTACGTCCAATGCACAATCAATTTATTGAACCTACTAAAAAATTTGCAGACATTATCATACCAGAAGGTGGAAGCAATAAAGTTGCCATTGATATTATGACGACAAAAATTCAAGCCTTAGTTCAAAAACAAGACTAATTTTTAATGTAAAAGGAAGATGCAAAAATGGAAAATCAAAAACAATATCCAATGACTCAAGAAGGATTTGAAAAACTAGAACAAGAATTAGAAGAATTAAAAACCGTTAAACGTCCTGAGGTCGTTGAAAAAATTAAAGTAGCGCGTAGTTTTGGAGATTTATCTGAGAACTCAGAGTACGATGCTGCAAAAGATGAACAAGGGTTTATTGAACAAGATATTCAACGTATAGAAACAATGCTTCGCCATGCTTTGATTATCGAAGATACAGGTGATAACCATGTTGTTCAAATTGGTAAAACTGTTACATTTGTTGAATTACCTGGAGACGAAGAAGAGAGCTACCAAATTGTAGGTTCAGCTGAAGCCGATGCATTTAACGGTAAAATTTCAAATGAATCTCCAATGGCAAAATCTTTAATAGGCAAAAAACTAAATGATGAAGTTCGTGTACCACTTCCTAATGGTGGAGAAATAAATGTAAAGATTGTTAATATTAAATAGGTGTTTGTGAAATAGAGGTTAAGTTTCCCTAAAAACGGGAATAACTTAACCTCTATTTTTTGTCCTATAAATTATGTTATGATAATGTTATTTTATGTGATGGTTTTTAGACAAATCCTATCGTTGATGAGATAAAAGCGATGTTATAAGGTAAATGACAATGATTTATTATCTTGTTGTTATAATTTAGGATGTGAAAATACTTTTTTATACTTATAAATTATAGTCACAGTTGAAAAAATGATATTTTGATTGGAGATGATATGTACGCTACATATGTTATTATTCCAATCTGAATTTTAAGCTTAATTCCATCGTGATAAAATGGCACTTTGTAAAGGGTTTCAGAAAGGGGGAACTCAAAATGAATTTTCGACAGATTAGTGAACAGGCGTTTATGATTTATTTTAATCCAAAGATTGATGAAAGAACATTTAATCAGGTACATGCGGTAAAAAATTATATTGAATCATTAGAACATCCAGACATTAAAGAAATTGTACCTTCTTATCGTGCATTATTAGTGTACTTCAATGGCGTGTCTATTAAGTATGAGTCGCTATTAGAAGATCTTAAATTAAAATCATTTACATTTAACCAAATATCAACGAAACAGCGACGTAGAATTGTAAATTTACCTGTTTTATATGGAGGGAAATGGGGTCCAGACTTAGAAATTGTGGCCCATCACAACACATTGACCGCTGACCAAGTAGTGCAAACGCATACTGAAGGTTACTATCTTGTGTATATGATTGGGTTTATGCCAGGATTTCCGTTTCTAGGTGGACTTGATAAAAGTATACATACACCTCGCAAATCTGAACCAAGACTCAACATCCCAGCAGGATCAGTAGGTATCGCAAACAATCAAACAGGACTTTATCCTGCAGATTCACCGGGAGGTTGGCAAATAATCGGACAAACACCAATCAAAGTTTTCGATATACATCGAGATCCTAAAATTTTATATCAACCAGGTGATAAAATTAAATTTTATGCTATTAATGAAGAACAATTTAAACACATCAAAAAATATACTCAAAATGGCCTCATTGATTATAAAGACTGGGTGGTGATAGAGGATGAGCATTAAGATAATAAAACCAGGTTTATTCACTACTGTGCAAGACTTAGGACGTTTTGGCCATCAAGAAGAAGGATTTTCACCAGCAGGCGTTATGGATCGTCCCAGTTTTGAAATTGCAAATGCACTACTTAATACGACGAATCAGCCAACATTAGAAATAACATTGGTAGGCCCAACGATTCAATTTTTAAAACAAAATTTATTTGCTGTAACCGGTGCGCCTTTCGATATGAAATTAAACGGGAATCCAATACCACATCAAACGGTTATTAAAGCCGATCAAGGTGATATTTTAGAAATGGGTACTGCAAAGAATGGTATGCGTGCATACATAGGATTTGCAAATACGCTCAATATCCCATTGATAGAAGGCAGCGCCGCGACACATACACGAACATCTATTGGAGGCTATAAAGGACGTCTATTAAAGGCAAAAGATATTTTACCGACTCACAATTATAACTTAGACTACGGATTAATAGGTCGCTCAACAGATTATCAAAGCTTTAGCCCTAGAAGTCATGTACCTATCGGCATCATGGACGGGCCACAACTTCATGCATTTTCTAAACGTACAATTAAAGAAATTGAAAATATAGAATTTAAAGTGTCTGATAGTTCAGACCGCATGGGATATAGATTAAGAGGCGCGTCTATCAAGCCTTCTGATTCGGCTGACATTATTTCAGAACCTGTTGCTTTAGGGAGTATACAAGTACCTAATGATGGCAATCCTATCATTTTATTAAATGACAGACAAACGGTAGGTGGCTATACAAAAATTGCCACAGTCATTGATTGTGATATTGTCGATGTTATCCAAAAGAGGCCCGGAGAAGTCATTCAATTTGAATGGGTGACTTTTAACGAGGCAAATGAAATACTTGACCGAAAAAATAGAAAGCTTCAACAAGCGATTGTCCAAATACAAAATCAACCAAAACGATATTTAAATCATATTAGGCCATCACAATCAAAAATTAAAAGTGTATTAAAAGGAGATTGTAAACCATGGATTTAAAACAAATTGACCAAACATTAAATTTACTAAGAGCATACGGCGCTAAACATTTTAAATATAAAGATGATGATATAGAGCTAGAATTAGATTTAGCAGTTCAAACACAACAAGGGGACCATATAAAACCAAATAACCAAGTACAGATCCCGAGTCAAATCTCAAAGGCTGAAAAGTCAACAATTGAATCAACTGATGATGAAAAAGTCATTCGCTCGCAAATGATAGGTACGTTTTATTTACAAGATGAAAAAGAACTTACAAAACCGGTGATTAAAGTTGGGGATAAAATTAGCCAGGGTGATATTATCGGTTATGTTGAAGCAATGAAGGTGATGAACGAAGTGACTTCAGACACATCAGGTGAAATTACAGAGATTTTAGTAGAACATGGGGAGAATATTGAACACAATCAAATCATTGTGAAATTGAGATAAAGGGGGGATATACATGTATCGAGTGTTAGTAGCCAATCGCGGTGAAATTGCTGTACGAATTATTCGCGCACTAAGAGAAATGAATATGGAGTCTGTTGCTATTTATGCGGTTGGAGATGAAAACAGCTTACACGTTAAACTTGCTGATCATGCTGTCTGTATCGGAGAAGCTAACCCATTAGATAGTTATTTAAATATGAGAAACATATTAGCAGCTGCTGAAATGACTGAAGCAAACGCAATTCATCCAGGTTATGGTTTCTTATCTGAAAGTCCTGCTTTTGCAGAAAAAGTAGAGCAAGAAGGACTTTACTTTATCGGTCCTAAAAAGCGCACAATGGAACTGATGGGTGATAAAATCACAGCACGTCAAACTGTGAAACAAGCGGGTGTGCCAGTTATTCCAGGGTCCCACACTTCAGTTGAATCTATTGATGAAGTAAAAACGTTAGCGGAAAAACTAGGTTATCCTATTGTTTTGAAAGCAGCTAGTGGTGGTGGCGGAAAAGGTATTCGTATTGTTAAGCAAGAAGATGAGATTGAACGCCTATTTAAAGAAGCGAAAAGTGAAGGGAATAAATATTTTAACGATGATCGCGTTTATGTAGAGGCATTTATTCCTGTTGCAAAACACGTAGAAGTACAAGTTTTAGGTGATGGTAAATCAAATTACATTCATCTTGGTGAACGTGATTGTTCAGTCCAACGTAAAAACCAAAAATTAATCGAGGAATCACCTTGCAGTGCTTTAACAGATGAAAAAAGAGCGCAAATGTGTGCAGATGCTGTAAAAGTTGCACAAGCTTCAAAATATCGCAGTGCGGGTACAATTGAATTTTTAGTAACGGAAGATGCATATTATTTTATTGAAATGAATGCAAGGATTCAAGTCGAGCATACCGTTACAGAAATGAGAACAAACATTGATCTTGTGCGTCAACAATTATTAATTATGAGAGATAATGAATTGAAATTAACACAAGATGATATCCTGTTTCAAGGTCATGTCATTGAGGCGCGAATCAATGCTGAAAATCCAGAGAAGGGTTTTAGACCCACACCAGGAACGGTTGAACGTCTACATCTTCCTCAAGGATTTAACGTTCGCGTAGATTCATTACTGTATAGCGGCTATACAGTCTCCTCTTATTATGACTCTTTAGTAGCGAAAGTTATTGTTAAAGGCGAAAATCGGATGCATGCCATAGAAAAGTTGAAAGTCACATTAGATGAAATGGTCATTGATGGCTTTACAACGACTGCAGACTTTTTATATGCAGTGCTTTCATATCCACCATATTATAAAGGTGATGCGAAAGATGTTGACATTAAGTTTTTAGAACGTCACCCTATTTTTGAGGAGGCAGAATATGCGTAAAGTTGATTTAAATTGTGACTTAGGTGAAAGTTTTGGTAACTACACGATTGGCAATGACTATAAAGTTATTCCATTGATAACTTCTGCCAACGTTGCTTGTGGGTTTCATGCAGGTGATCCAATGGTGATTCAAAAAACCGTGCATCTTGCTAAAGAGAATGAAGTAAGTGTGGGTGCGCATCCTGGTTTCCCAGATTTGCAAGGGTTTGGTAGAAGAAGCTTAGATATGACGCATGATGATATCTATAGTATGTTGATCTATCAAATCGGTGCAGTTCGTGCTTTTTGTAACCTTCATGATGTACCATTAAACCACGTTAAACCTCACGGCGCATTGTATCAAATGGGGGCAAAAGACCGTGCTATCGCTCGAGTTATTGCACAAGCAGTTTTTGATATCGACCCAAACTTAATTTTTGTTGGTTTATCACAATCTTATCTCATAGAAGAAGCACAAAAAGTAGGTCTTCAAACGGCGTCAGAAGTATTTGCGGACCGACGATATGAAGCAAATGGCCAACTTGTTAGCCGGAAGCATAATCATGCAGTTATTGAAGATACAGAGGAAGCAATTTCACAAGTTGTCAAAATGGTTACACAAGGAACTGTGACGGCCACAAATGGAGAAGACATTCATATTAAAGCAGATACGATTTGTGTGCATGGTGATGGGGCACATGCATTGGAATTTGTAAAGCAAATCCGTGATGCGTTGTCGAAAGTCGGTGTAAACATCGTTAAACTAGGGGGATAATTAATGAAACATGAATCAAAACAATACAATCATTCGGATCAATTTGAATTTACTAAAACGCATAAACGTTTATTATTAGGGTCAGTTTTTTTAATGGCAACTTCTGCGATAGGACCTGCATTCTTAACGCAAACTGCTGTTTTTACACAACAATTTCTAGCAAGTTTTGCATTTGCCATTTTACTCTCAATAATCATTGATATTGGTGCCCAAATTAATATATGGCGCATTTTAGTTGTCACAGGATTACGTGGACAAGAAGTCGCTAATGAAGTAGTCAAAGGATTAGGCACAGTAATATCAATATTAATAGGATTAGGTGGTCTCGCATTTAATATAGGAAATATTGCTGGTGCAGGGCTTGGATTAAACGCAATATTTGGCATTGATGTTAGATTTGGTGCAGCAATCACTGCAATTATCGCGATTTTAGTATTCGTATCTAAAAACGGTCAAAAAATTATGGATGTTGTCACGCTTATTTTAGGTATCGTGATGATTGCCATCGTTGCTTTTGTAATGATTAAAACGAATCCTCCATATTTAGAAGCGGCTGGAAGAATGATTGTTCCTGAAAATCCTGTTGCGCTTGTGTTACCAATAATTACGTTAGTTGGCGGTACTGTCGGAGGATATATTACCTTTGCAGGTGCGCATCGCCTTTTAGATGCCGAAATTAAAGGTAAAAACTATTTACCTTTCGTTAACCGTTCTGCAATTGCGGGTATTTTAACTACTGGGGTAATGCGCGGGTTACTTTTCTTAGCTGTATTGGGCGTGGTAGTTACGGGTGTTATTTTAAACCCTGAAAACCCGCCTGCCTCTGTTTTCGAACATGCGTTAGGCCCAATTGGTAAAAATATTTTCGGTGTTGTATTATTTGCAGCTGCAATGTCATCTGTTATTGGCTCGGCATATACAAGCACAACATTTTTAAAAACATTACATCATAAGATAAATAAACATGATAATTACGTTGTCATTGCTTTTATTGTTGTTTCAACCGTCATATTCTTATTTTTAGGAAAACCTGTGACGTTATTAATTGTTGCTGGTGCCTTCAACGGGCTCATACTACCAATTGTGTTAACTACTATTTTAATTGCATCTAAAAAGAAACGTATTATCGGTGACTATCACCACCCTACATGGATGCTTATATTTGGTATTATTGCTGTTCTCGTCACAATATTTACTGGATTATATTCTTTCCAAGGCTTATTAGAGTTAATTGGGAAATAAAATCAAAGTATTAATTTTAAATATGAATTTTGACACTCTTTAAAGTAAAAAACACAAATTACTTTAAAGAGTTTTTTAATTAGGTAAATAGATCCACAGCCACTTATTTTATTCTCAATACCACTATCGTTATGATAAAATTGACATCGAATATAAAGAACATCTAGGAGGAAAAGTATGATAGGAATTATTGGAGCAATGGAAGAAGAGGTTGCCATATTAAAATCGCAAATGAATGATGTTGAAACGTTAAAAATCGCACACACCATCTTTTATAAAGGAAAGTTACATCATTCAGACGTTGTTTTAATTCAGAGTGGTATTGGTAAAGTCAATGTGGCTATTTCTACAACATTACTCATTCAACAATTTAATCCCGAACTGATCATCAATACCGGTTCTGCGGGGGGGCTGCAACCCGGTTTATCTTTAGGTGACGTTGTGGTAAGCACAGAAGTTAGTTATCATGATGCAGACGCACGTGCATTTGGATATGCGATTGGGCAAATACCAGGAATGCCTGCAACATATCAAGCAGATAAAACGTTAATTCAACACGTGAATGAGGTTCTTAATACACTAAACCAACCTGTACGTGAAGGTATGATTGTCTCAGGTGATAGCTTTATAGGAACCAACAAACAACGTGCAACCATCTTAGAACATTTTCCAAATGCGTTAGCTGCTGAAATGGAAGCGGCAGCAATTGCGCAAACATGTTATCAATTCAAAGTACCATTTATCGTTACTCGTGCAATATCTGATTTGGCTGATGGAAACGCAGGAATGACTTTTGAGTCGTTTTTAAAAGTTGCTTCAAAATCCTCAAGTCAAATGGTTACAGCTTTAATTCATAAACTCAATAAATAATGCATATTCATTTAATGCAAAATTGTGCTATAATTGTACGAATGAATTTAATTTGGGAGGATCACTATGGGTATAATGAGACGCTTATTTTTACCAAATCAATATGTTAAATCAATTTATGAAATTGATTTCGATAAATTAAAAGAAAGAAACATTAAAGGCGTGATTACTGATTTAGATAATACACTTGTAGGTTGGGATGAAGCGGATCCTACACCTGGGGTAGAAACTTGGTTCAAAAATCTTAGCGATCACAACATTCAAGTTACAATCGTTTCAAATAATAATGAAGCACGTGTGAAATCTTTCGCCAAAAATTTAGATGTGGACTACATTTTTAAAGCACGTAAACCATTAGGTAAATCACTTGTAAAAGCCACAAACCAAATGGGCCTTAAAAAAGAAGAAGTTGTTATTATTGGTGATCAAATGCTTACAGATGTATTTGGTGGAAATCATAATGGTTTATATACCATAATGGTCGTTCCTGTCAAAAATTCTGATGGTTTTGCAACAAAACTTAACAGAATGATAGAACGTCGTTTGTTAAATTATTTTAAAAGAAAAGGTTATATTAACTGGGAGGAATAACATTTGACTGATGATTTAAAATGTATTGGCTGTGGGGCCACGTTACAATCAGAAGATAAAACCAAGCCAGGTTATGTACCTGAGTCAAGCCTTTTTAAAGAAGATGTGATATGCCGACGATGCTTTAGATTAAAGCATTATAATGAAGTACAAGATGTTGGTATGGATAGTGATGATTTTTTAACCTTATTAAATAAATTATCTGACAAAAAAGGTATTGTTGTGAACTTGGTCGATGTTTTTGACTTAGAAGGGTCTTTTATACACGCAATTAAACGTATTGTAGGTAATAAAAAAATTATTTTAGTCGCTAATAAAATAGACTTATTGCCAAAACAAATTAATAAGCGCCGTGTGACAGAGTGGTTAAGACAATCTGCCAAAAATTACGGATTATTTGCTGATGAGGTGGTATTAATATCAGCAATTAAAAATTATGGTATAGAGGACTTGATGGAATCAATTGAAAAACACCGTCAAGGACAAGATGTATACATTGTTGGTACAACAAACGTTGGAAAGTCTACTTTAATTAATAAGTTAATTGAGCATAGCGTTGGCGAAAAAGATGTGGTCACAACATCTCGTATTCCAGGTACAACACTCGATATGATTGATATTCCCATAGACGAACATAGTGACATGTACGATACTCCTGGAATTATCCAAGCACATCAAATGACGCATTTAGCAACACCTAAAGAATTAAATATCATTATGCCTAAAAAAGAAATAAAACAACGTGTGTATCAACTTAATGAAGGTCAAACATTGTTTTTTGGTGGATTGGCACGAATTGATTATGTGAAAGGTGGCAAACGGCCGTTGATATGTTATTTTTCAAATGAGCTAAACATTCACCGTACAAAAACTTTAAATGCAGATCGATTATGGCGTGAAAAATTAGGCGTTCTTCTTACACCACCATCTGATATTACAAAATTTGATTTGAATGAATTAAAAACGGTTGCATTATCAACGAAAACAGAAAAACAAGATGTGATGATTTCAGGATTAGGATTTATTACGATTGATCAAGGTGCTACTTTTAATGTAACTGTACCCAAATCTGTTGACGTTACATTGCGTCCATCAATTATGTAGGAAGTGTAAAATATGAAATTTGCAGTTATAGGGCATCCCATTCAACACTCTTTATCACCATTAATGCATCATGCAAATTTTAAAGCACTTAGCTTTGATGCAGAATATGAAGCAATTGATATACCAGAAGCGCATTTCCATCATATTAAAGATATTATTCGTTCACGTCAACTCGATGGATTTAATGTAACGATTCCGCATAAAGAGCGTATTATTCCTTATTTAGATACGTTGTCTGATGAAGCGAAGGAGATGGGTGCTGTCAATACAGTTGTCGTTAAGGATGGCAAATGGATGGGCTATAATACAGATGGAATTGGTTTTGTAAAAGGACTTGAATCTTATTATGGTACATTGCAAAATGCTAAAATATTAATTTTAGGTGCGGGTGGTGCAAGCAAGGGTATAGCATATCAATTAAAACAAAAGACAAAACACCCAATTTATGTTGCTAATCGTACAATGAGTCGATTTAACTCATGGTCATTTGAAATAAATGCCGTTCACTTAGATGAAGTCGAACTAATATCACCCCAATTTGATATTATTATTAACACGACTCCACTTGGCATGGGACAATCTAAAGAAAGTATTCTTACTTTCAACCGTTTGAAAAATGAAACACTTGTGGCCGATATCATTTATACACCACTTATGACACCTTTTTTGGCAAAAGCACGCCAAAATGGATATGATATTTATAATGGGCTCGACATGTTTGTATATCAAGGCGCAGAAAGTTTTAATATTTGGACTGGCAGACAAGCAAATATAGAGGTTATGAAATCAGCAGTATTGACAAAACTCGATACAAAATAGGAGGCTTTTATGACATTAACAGGAAAACAAAAACGATTTTTAAGAAGTGAAGCACACCATATAGACCCCATTTTTCAAATCGGAAAATCTGGTATTAACGCAAATATGATTGAACAAATTAATGAGGCGTTAGAAAAACGTGAATTAATAAAAGTTCATATTTTACAAAATAATTTTGAAGATAAGAGTGATCTTGCACAAACATTAAGTAACGCCACAAATAGCCATTTAGTACAACAAATTGGTTCTATGATTGTTTTATACAAAACTTCTGTCAACCATAAGACAATCGAGTTGCCTTAACTATGAAAAAAATCGTCATTTATGGGGGCCAATTTAATCCAATTCATAGTGCGCATGAGATGGTTGCAACCATGGTGAATGAAGCGATAGCACCAGATATATTTTATTTTTTACCGAGTTATAAATCGCCTTTAAAAAAACATGTCGATATCATAGATGTTGAACATCGCATTGAAATGATTAAGTGTGTTATCAAAAACTTAGGTTTCGGTACAATCAGGTATGATGAAATTGAACGTAAAGGTGAAAGTTATACCTATGACACTTTAAAAGTCATTCAAAAAGAACATCCAGACGCACAACTTTATTTTATTATCGGCACGGATCAACATGCTCAACTTTCTCGTTGGCATCAAATTAATGCTTTGCGTTCATTTGTAACATTTATTGTTGTTAATCGACGAACAAATGAGAAGACGACACAAGACGACAGTGTGATGCATGTTAATATTCCAGAAATGGCAATCAGTTCCACTGAAATACGTGAGAGACGAAAACAAGGCTTGACGATTCATATGTGGGTACCATTAAATGTAGAAGATTATATTATGAAGGAGGATTTATATGGATAAATCTTTCGCAATTGAATTAGTTGAACAAAAGTTACCAAAAAAGCGTTATGAACATTCCATGCGTGTTGCTGAAACTGCAGTTAAATTAGCTGAATGTTACGAAGGCGATGCAAAAAAAGCTGAATTGGCAGGGATTTTACATGATTTCTGTAAATATGATGACTTGGGTTCAATGTATCAAAAGGTCACGCAATATGAATTAGATCCGATGCTATTAAGTTACGGATCTGAAATCTTACATGGTCCTGTATGTGCAGCAATCATGAAACATCAATATCACCTCAATGATGAAGATGTATTACTAGCCATTGCAAACCATACGACCGGTCGCCAACAAATGACCAAGAATGAAAAATTAGTTTTTATCGCGGATTACATCGAACCTGGACGAACAACTAAAGGTGTAGATGAGATTCGTGAAATGGTCTTTAATGGTAAAGGTTTAGATAAAACGATTTATGAAATTTCTAAACGTACTGTTTTATATCTTGTTGAAAAAGATGTTAATGTATATCAAGCAACAATTGATTGCTTGAATTATTATAATTTTAACGATTCAAAATAAAGGATGATTAAATGAACGCTTATGAACTTTTAACTTATGCTGTAGAAGCAGCTGGTGATAAAAAAGCAGAAAATATAATAGCTTTGAATATGCAAGAAATCTCAGATATCACTGATTACTTTGTTGTTTGTCATGGTAACAATGAAAGACAAGTGCAAGCGATTGCAAAAGCTGTAAAAGACGTTGCTGACGTCCACAATATTCCTGTCAAACGCATGGAAGGATATCACGAAGCAAAATGGATACTGGTAGATTTAGGAGATGTCGTTGTTCATGTCTTTTATCGTGATGAACGTTTACATTACAATCTTGAAAAATTGTATCATGATGCAGAAATGTATCGATATGATGAGGTTGTTAATGTATAATGGCTTATCATCGTTTAAGTGCGTTTTACGATATACTGACAGACGACCAACCTTATCAATCCTGGGTTAAAGTATTACAACATTTTACTTCATCGATGCATGTAAAGCATTTATTAGATATTGGATGTGGCACTGGTACGTTGACGTGTTTATTTACCTCAATCGCCCCGAATGTAACTGGCTTGGACTTGAGTAAAGAAATGATTGAAAAAGCCAAACAGAAATCGGATAAAGTAACTTGGTTAGAAGGCGATATGTCTGATTTCAATTTAGAAAATAAATTTGATGTGGTTACCATTTGTTGTGACTCACTCAATTATTTAGGAACTGAAGAAGATGTGATGCACACGTTTAATCACGTTTATCATCATCTTAATGACACCGGACTTTTTATGTTTGATGTTCATACTGCATACAAAATGCATACACAATTTAATCACCAAACATACATTGACGACAGAGAGACGCTCACATTAATGTGGCAAACAACACCAGGCGAAGATCCACTAAGTGTGTGGCATGATTTAACATTTTTTAGTCGGAATGACGATGGAACCTATTGTCGATTAGACGAAACACAATATCAACGTACTTTGGAAAAAGAACAATATGAAGCTATGTTAAATTCTATTGGATTTAAAAACATACAATCATTTTATGACTTTGATGTACAAAACCAATCGTTTGAAAGTGATCGGCTATTTTTTGTTGCAACTAAATAAAGTAATACCCCTCATTCATACGTGTATTAGTTATGAAAGGGGTTTTTTTATGTTTGATCATATTCTACATTCTTTAAAGCAACCAAAATATTTATTACCATTAGTCATATTAACGGTCTTAGGGATGATAATATTAGTCTATTTAACCTCGCAAATACATGAAGATAAGAACGAGATGCCGCCCGAATCTGAAATGTCTCATAATGCGTCATCAATAGATGAGAACAGCTCAAACAAACAAGAGACGCCTCCGATTTCTGATATCGTTGTTGATGTAAAAGGTGCTGTTGCACATCCAAAAACGTATACGATGAAATCAAATCAACGCGTGAATGATTTACTTGAAAAAGCCGGTGTACTTAAACATGCTGATTTGTCACAAATTAACTTAGCAGAAAAATTAATAGATCAGAAAATGATATATATTCCTTCAAAAGGTGAAAAAACATCTCCTCATTTAACTCAAGGTGGAACGACTACTGAAACAGGTAATGATATTCAACCCGTTAATCTTAACTTAGCAGAAACGTCAGACTTAACTAAAATTCCTGGGATAGGTCCTTCTAAAGCTGAAACAATTTTAAAATATAGGGAAGAAAAAGGTGCCTTTAAATCTGTTGATGAATTAAAAGAAATCAACGGCATTGGAGAAAAAACATTCGAAAAATTAAAACCATACTTCGTCGTTTAACATATTAAAAACCGGCTTTTACTATCGAAGTAAATTTCGTTTATAATTAAATTACAGAAATGTCATAATTCAATTAAAGAGGTGACTTTATGGAACGGATACAATGGGATGAATATTTCATGGCCCAATCACATTTACTAGCGTTACGCTCAACATGTACACGTTTATCAGTAGGTGCTACAATTATTAAAGACAATCGAATCATTGCAGGTGGATACAATGGTTCAGTGGCAGGTGAAGTACACTGTATTGATGAAGGATGTTTAATCGAGGAGGGGCATTGTATACGAACGATACATGCTGAAATGAATGCGCTACTGCAATGTGCTAAACAAGGTGTTTCTACTGAAAATGCTACGATATATGTAACGCATTTTCCGTGTTTAAATTGTACTAAATCAATTATTCAAGCTGGCATTAAGACCATTTATTATGCTGAAAATTATCGCAACCATCCATATGCGATTCAATTGCTAGAGCAATCTGGGGTCACATTTGAGCGCGTCCCATTTCATCCTCAAGATATCGCTAAATATATCCTAGGCACAGAAAATTAAATGCCTTATATACTTTTATGTTTTATCATCGGACAAATATTTGCCCATCACCAATACACTGCATGCTTGTTCATTATCATTGTTGCATGCAGTATGGTGATTAAAGTCAAATCATTTTTCACACTAGTTTTAAGCCTATGCGCATGTAGCCTAGGCTATATTATAGAAGTACAATTGGTTTCTACCTTAGTAAATGGTACGATATATGACTCACATTCTCCTACAAAAGATATCATTGTCGAAGTTAAATATCTTACACCACCTATATTGCTAAACGATGAAATCACTGCACTCGTCCAAACAAAAAATAATGAAAAACTGCATTTGAAATCCTATCAAATCCCCAAAGCCTCTTTACCAAAGCTTGATTTTTATGCCACACATTCATGCTACGTGAAAGGGAAATATAAACCTTCCGCTCGTTCCGGACAACTCGCACATTTAACTGTAAAACAATTACAATTTAATAATTGTAAACTAGATCATCCTTCATGGACAGATCGTATTAGACTTATAAGAAACACCTACATTAGTCAAATGCGTTCTAGTCAAATTCATGGAAAAGACAAACTCATTGCCTTAGCAACTGGTGATGTGCAATTTATAAATAGTAAGCAACTCACTTTAATTCGACAATTAGGGATTTCTCATTTATTTGCTGTAAGCGGAACACATGTAGCAATATTCATTGGATTGTTGTATCAAATCCTCAAACGCTTACCGATACCAATATGTGTTATTAAAATCATATTAGTATTAATATTACCATGCTATTTAGTTTTTGCTGGTGAAGGCCCCAGTGCACAAAGAGCTGTTTTAATGACGATTCTGTTATTCATTTTCTCCAAATATATAAGTAAAAAAGGCATCACTTTTTTAGCATTGAGTTATATTATCCTTTCATTAAATGATCCTAATATACATTATCATCTGGGTTTTCAATTTTCTTTTGCGATATGCTTTTTGTTATTAATGATGCAAAACACATACATGCATAAACCATTTATAATTACCTTGTTATTGACTAGTTTCATTTCTTTTTACGGTAGTATCCCTATTAGTTACCAGCATTTCAATGAAATACAATGGCAATCTTTAATAACGAATATTTATTTTCTTCCACTTTATGGCCTTATAATTATCCCAATATCAATGCTAACAATCTTTTTTGCGGTATTATTTCCATCAATATTGTCATATCTAACTCCAATTATTAACCCGTTATTCATTTTCCAAGATTTTTTATTATGGTTAAGTGCACCACTAGCACAATATCACTGGATTATACCGGAATATGGAGAAATTGGGTATTTAACGTTATCTTTTATTTGTTTTGTCAGTGTGTACTTAATTGCTATTAAAGCGTATAAAAAATATGTTTGCTTTTCAATATGTTGTATAGGTTTATCTATATTGACATTAACTGATGGTCAGGATGAAATGACAATGATTAATGTGGGGCAAGGAGATGCCATATTATTTAAATCACGAAAGGGTCAAACGCTACTTATTGATACAGGGGGTCAAATTGACTCTTTAAAATATAAAAGTAAATTTAATATTACTGAAAGAAAACTTTTTCCGACTTTAAAACAAAAAGGCATTCGAAGTATTGATTATGTATTAATAACGCATGCGCATTCAGATCATATGGGAGAGCTTAAATCTTTGTCTCAAACCGTGAATATTCGCAATATCATTTTCAATCCACATCATTTTGAACATAATAAGCTAAATGAAATCTATACTGTAGCGAAACATCACAATATAAAATTACGCTCAGCTTTTAAACTTAAATCCTTAACATTAGGGGACTTTAAATTTCAGTTTATAAATGCAACTATCTCGAATAGTCAAAATCCCAATGATCATTCGGTAATAACATTAGCTACTATACGTCAATCCAACATTTTACTCATGGGTGATGCAACAGTCGAAAATGAAAAAGAGTTGCTTAAAAAAGTGTCATTACCGCCAATAAACATCTTAAAAGTAGGTCATCATGGCAGCATAACAAGTACATCAGAACCTTTCTTGAATTATGTCAAGCCTCAATACGCGCTTATATCGAGCGGTAAAAACAATTTATATCGACTTCCTCATCCAACTATCTTGAAACGTTTACACCACTACAATGTTATTACTTTTAATACCGCAAATACGGATACGCTCTCCATTCGGTTTGACAAAAATCGACCAAAGCAATTCAAAATATATAAACAAAAGAACTAAAAGACTTTAGTGAGTCATGTATATTGCAAATTAACATGTTATAATAGGGCTAATTGTTTTAAGAGAGGAAGTTTTTAATGTCTACGCCAATCTATACTGTGTATGGAGAAATTCCTGAATTAATCGACAAAGAAATAAACCAAATTATTGATAGTTATTTGGACGGCGAACCTAAAGACGACTTTAACTATATAAAATTCAACTTATATGAAACGAATTTTAATCAAATTATTGAAGAAGCGATGACGATGCCTTTTTTTTCTGATAAAAAAGTGATCCTCGTTCAAAATACATTTATTTTTACAGGAGAAAAAATATCAAAAGACCATACAATTGATGCGCATGCTGTTATCGAATTTATAGAAAAATATAATGGGGATTCACTCGTTATCTTTCAAGTTTTCGCATCGAAACTTGACGAACGGAAGAAAATGGTTAAAACGTTAAAGAAACATGCAAAGATAAAAAAAGTAGAACAAATGTCTGAAGTTGAAATGAAGCAATGGATCCAATCGTACTTAAATCAAAATTTTAAAGACATTAAACAAGACGCATTAGACCAGTTTTTAACATTGACAGGTATCCACTATCAATTAATCAATCAAGAACTTGACAAATTATTACTTTATATTGGTGATAAAACAACAATCAATTTGGAAGATGTTAAAACGATTGTAAATCGAAGTTTGGAACAAAATGTATTTCTATTAACAGAATATATACAAAACGGTCAAAAGCAAAAGGCAGTCACGTTAATGCGAGATTTAATCCAGTTAAAAGAGGAACCGATAAAATTACTCGCTTTAATAACAAGTAATTATCGACTTTATTATCAAAGCTTGATTTTAAACCAAAAAGGGTATTCAGAACAACAAATAGCTAAAACTGTAGGTGCGCACCCATATCGTGTAAAACTCGCTTTAAGACATGCAAGAAAGTATACGTTAGAGTCTTTACTTGAAAAAATGAACATTTGCGTGGAAACAGATTATCAACTTAAATCATCATATATGGATAAAGTATTAATCCTTGAATTGTTTATATTAAAATTATAATAAGTAGTAGCTTGAATATGTAGATATAGTAGCGTCGTGTAGACATTAATTGTCGTATCGACGCATTTTTTCTAACTAAAAAAAGGCAAACCTAACTTAATTCAAAGTAGGCTTGCCTTTAAAATGACGCGTGTTTTCGACGCGTGACATTATTTAGCTGACATTAATTTAGATTTCATTCTGTCCGCTTTATTAGAGTGGATTAAATTACTTTGTGCAGCTTTATCAATTTTTTTGATAGCACTGTTCACTAATTCTTGTTTATTATCAGCATTCGTTTCGATAGCTGTTTTCGCGCGTTTAACCGCTGTACGCATATCGTTTTTCTGTGAAATGTTTTTGCTTTCAGCTGTGTGCGTTGTTTTCACACGTTTAATTGCAGATTTGATATTTGGCATATAGAGCACCTCCTAAAAACATGATGATCAAAAGGTTTTGATTACAACAAAATTTATTCTATCAAAACTCAAATCATTGTGCAATCATTAATTAGAACGAATCATGCATTTTTAGCGTAATATTTCATTTTGTAACAATACTTAACTGCTGATTCTTAAGTTGCAATTATAGGTTAAAAACGTTATCATATCAAAGATGCGATACATAATTTGGAAGAACGAGAAAGTGAGAAGGATACAATGAATAATAAAGCGCGTTTGAATCGCCAAAAATATATTAGAAACTTTTCAATCATTGCCCACATTGATCATGGAAAATCGACATTAGCTGATAGAATACTTGAAAACACCAAATCCGTTGAAGCGCGTGAGATGCAATCTCAATTACTAGATTCTATGGATTTAGAGCGTGAACGTGGTATCACGATTAAATTAAACGCAGTTCGTTTGAAATATGAAGCAAATGATGGTGAAACATACACTTTTCACCTCATTGATACACCTGGACACGTCGATTTTACTTATGAAGTGTCACGCTCTTTAGCAGCCTGCGAAGGTGCAATACTTGTTGTTGATGCTGCTCAAGGTATAGAGGCGCAAACATTAGCAAACGTTTATCTTGCATTAGATAATGATTTAGAATTAATCCCAGTCATTAATAAAATAGATTTGCCAGCCGCTGAACCTGAGCGTGTTAAGCAAGAAGTTGAAGATGTAATTGGCCTAGATAAAGATGATGCGGTATTAGCAAGTGCTAAATCTAATATAGGTATCGATGAAATTCTAGAGAAAATAGTTGAAATGGTACCCCCTCCAGAAGGTGATCCAGAAGCGCCATTAAAAGCGTTAATTTTCGATTCAGAATACGATCCTTATCGTGGTGTAATTTCATCTATTCGGGTTGTAGATGGGGTAGTTAAACCTGGAGATAAAATTAAAATGATGGCTACAGGTAAATCATTTGAAGTGACAGAAGTTGGTATCAATACACCTAAACAATTACCAGTGGATGAGTTAACTGTTGGTGATGTTGGTTATATTATTGCAAGTATTAAAAATGTTGACGATTCTCGTGTAGGTGATACAATTACACACTTTGATCGACCTGCCGATACACCTTTAAAAGGGTATAAGAAAATGAACCCAATGGTTTATTGCGGTTTGTTCCCAATTGATAATAAAGATTATAATGATTTAAGAGAAGCGCTTGAAAAACTCCAACTTAATGATGCCTCTTTAGAATTCGAACCCGAATCATCTAAAGCATTAGGATTTGGTTATCGTACAGGTTTTCTTGGGATGCTCCATATGGAGATTATTCAAGAGCGTATAGAACGTGAATTTGGTATAGAACTGATTGCAACTGCACCATCAGTAATTTATTCAGTAGTACTTAGAAATGGTGATACGATTCAAGTGGATAATCCTGCACAAATGCCAGATCGTGATAAAATCGAAAAAGTTTTCGAACCCTATGTACGTGCTACGATGATGGTACCAAATGATTATGTAGGCGCAGTAATGGAGTTGTGTCAACGTAAAAGAGGTCAATTTATTAATATGGATTACCTTGATGACATTCGCGTAAGTATTGTGTATGAATTACCGCTATCTGAAGTGGTATTTGACTTTTTCGATCAGTTAAAATCAAATACAAAAGGTTATGCTTCATTTGATTATGAGTTTATAGAAAACAAAGAAAGTAACCTTGTTAAAATGGATATTCTCTTAAACGGAGATAAAGTAGATGCTTTAAGTTTTATTGTGCACAGAGATTTTGCTTATGAACGTGGCAAGGCGCTCGTCGAGAAACTTAAAACATTAATACCTCGCCAACAATTTGAAGTACCAGTACAAGCGGCTGTTGGTCATAAAATTGTTGCACGTACTAATATTAAATCAATGGGTAAAAACGTCCTTTCTAAGTGTTATGGTGGCGATATCAGTCGTAAACGTAAATTGTTAGAAAAACAAAAAGCCGGTAAAGCAAAAATGAAGGCTGTAGGAAATGTAGAAATTCCACAAGATGCCTTTTTAGCCGTATTAAAAATGGACGAAGAGTAAAAGTTACTCCCAATTACAGCGCTTGCATTGTGATTGGGAGTTTTATTGTTGAAGGGAAGGAAAAATATGACTGTTAAAAGCGCATACATTCACATACCGTTTTGTGTCAAAATTTGTACGTATTGTGATTTCAATAAATATTTCATACAAAATCAACCCGTCGACACTTATCTCGATTGTTTAATTCAAGAAATGAATAATGCCAACGAAACGAAATTAGATACGATATTTGTTGGAGGAGGTACACCTACAGCTTTAACATTAAAGCAATTAGAACGTTTATTAATAGCTATTCAACAAAAATTTACCATTCGAGGTGAATACACATTTGAGGCTAACCCTGACGAATTGACTGAAGAAAAAATTCGCTTACTTAAAAACTACGGGGTGAATCGATTATCAATGGGGGTTCAAACGTTTGATTCCTCATTGCTTAAATTATTAGGTAGAAGCCATCAAACTAGCGATATTTATAATGCGGTTGCATATTCGAGAAAGCATAACATTCCTTCAATTAGCCTTGATTTAATGTATCATTTGCCAACTCAAACTTTAGCACAATTTGAAAATAGTTTAGATCAAGCATTATCGTTAGACATCGATCATATTTCGAGTTACGGATTAATATTAGAACCTCAAACACAATTTTATAATCTGTATCGTAAAGGTAAATTAAACCTTCCGAGTAATACACTTGGTGCTGAAATGTATCAAGTGCTGATGGATAAAATAAAAAACTCATCCTTGCATCAATACGAAATATCTAATTTTGCTAAAGATGGCCATGAATCCGAGCATAATAAAGTTTATTGGAAAAATGGAAGTTATTATGGTTTTGGTGCCGGCGCAAGCGGGTATGTGGATGGATGTCGCTATACGAATGTCAAACCTGTAAATCACTATATTAAACAAGTTCAACAACATAAAAAACCTATATTAGAACAACATTTTCCAACATTGAATGAGAAAATAGAAGAAGAAATGTTCCTTGGGCTTCGCATGAATCAAGGTGTTGATAAACAACAATTTTATGCGAAGTATGGTGAAAGTATCGATAATATTTATGAAACAGAAATTGCAAACTTAGTTAAGAAGAACTTAATTCATAATACAGACTATTATATTTCTTTAACAGATAATGGTCGTATCGTTGGTAACGACGTTTTTGAAGCATTTATTCGCATTTAAAAATAATTTGTAATTCCAGAGCTTTAACGTTGACTTACTTTGACCAATTTGATAAATTATAATTAGCACTTGGAACAAAAGAGTGCTAACGAGGTGGAAACATGATTACAAAAAGACAATTTAGTATTTTAAATGCAATTGTTGAGGATTATGTTGAACTTGGCCAACCTATTGGATCAAAAACAATACTTGAGCGACATGATGTAAATGTGAGCCCAGCTACTATACGTAATGAGATGAAATTATTAGAGTCAAAAAATCTAATTGAAAAAACACATTCATCCTCAGGGCGTAAACCTTCAGAAGCTGGTTTCAGATTATATGCGAATCGGTTATTAAATGAACCGATTGAGGAAAATAGGCAAAATTATATTAATATAAATGATATGTATATGAAACATCATTTTGATATTTCTTCTACACTCGATCATTTTGCGAAAGTATTTTCTAATCAATCACATTACACAACACTTGTCGTAGGTCCAGATCATTCTAAGGTGGCATTATTAGATATCAAATTACTAAAAGTTCATGATCACCATATTGTCATTGTGATGATTTATGAAACTGGACATATTAAACAGTTACACTTATCGTCACATCAACCGATATCTCGATCTTCTGTAATTAAAATGTCAAATTATATATCTGAGCAAACACGCTACGGTTCTAATGAAACATTTCAATCGTTACATTTTGATGCGCTTCAATTCACACCGATTGAATATGAGATATTACATCAAATTTATACTATGATTCATCACCAATTATTAAGTGAATCTTCTCGCATTTATTTAGGTGGTAAACACCAATTGATTGATGGATTAAACGAGGATAATGTTTCAGCCATTCAACCAATTTTAAAATATATTGAGTCGAATCAAATCACCGGTTTATTGAATGACCATATTGATTCAGCAATTAATATTAAAATTGGTCGAGAAATTGAAAAAGATATTGAAGACATTGCAATTCTTACACGACGATATCATATTGATCACACGCTGAACGGTTATGTAGCCGTTATTGGTCCTACAGCAATGCATTATCAAAATGTGATTCAATTGCTTAGTAGAATTTCTTAATATACGATTAACGAAATAGAGTATGGAGGTTTCAAAATGTCTGAAGAAAAAGATTTTACTACACAAGATAAAAATGAAGACAAGACAGATGTTGATACATCAGAGCAATCTTCTAATACAGCTGAAAATAGTGAAGTAAATTCAACAAATGAAGCGAACAATGACACTAATGAAGCAATTCATGAAAATGTTGAAGAAGAAACAGTAGATCCTAAAGATGAAGAAATTGCATCTTTAAAAGCTCAAGTAGAAAAAGAAGAAGAAAAATATTTGCGATTATACGCTGAATTTGAAAACTATAAAAGACGCATACAGAAAGAAAATGACACGCAAAGAAAATATCAATCTCAAGTTGTTTTAAACGACATTTTACCGGCTTTAGATAATTTCGAACGTGCATTAAAAATTGAAGGTGATGATGAATCCTTCAACGCACTAAAAAAAGGTGTTGAAATGGTTCATAGTAGCTTAATCAATGCGCTCGAAAACAATGGGCTTGAAACAATTCAAGCGGAAGGCGAGACATTCGACCCTAACTTCCATCAAGCAGTCGTCCAAGATGATAATCCTGATTTTGAATCTGGACAAATTACAGAGGAATTACAAAAAGGGTATAAATTGAAAGATCGTGTGTTAAGACCTTCAATGGTAAAAGTAAATCAATAATTTTGACGAAAGTTACCAGTTTATGTAAAAATAATTATGTTTGAAAATTAGGAGGAATTTGATTATGAGTAAAGTAATTGGTATTGACTTAGGAACAACAAACTCTTGTGTATCTGTATTAGAAGGTGACGAGCCTAAAGTGATTCAAAATCCTGAAGGTGCACGTACGACACCATCAGTTGTAGCATTTAAAAATGGTGAAACACAAGTTGGTGAAGTTGCAAAACGTCAAGCAATCACGAACCCTAATACGATTCAATCTATTAAACGTCATATGGGTACAGACTATAAAGAAAATATTGATGGCAAATCATACACACCTCAAGAAATTTCAGCAATGATTTTACAAAATTTAAAAAACACAGCTGAAAGCTATTTAGGTGAAAAAGTTGAGAAAGCAGTAATTACTGTTCCTGCTTACTTTAACGATAGTGAACGTCAAGCAACGAAAGATGCTGGTAAAATTGCCGGCTTAGAAGTTGAACGTATTATCAACGAACCGACTGCAGCAGCGTTAGCTTACGGTTTAGATAAAACTGACAAAGATGAAAAAGTTTTAGTATTTGACCTTGGTGGCGGTACGTTTGACGTTTCAATTTTAGAGCTAGGCGACGGCGTATTCGAAGTATTAGCTACTGCAGGTGACAACCGTTTAGGTGGGGATGACTTTGACCAAGTAATCATTGATTATTTAGTTAAAGAGTTCAAATCAGAAAATGGTGTTGATTTATCAAAAGATAAAATGGCATTACAACGTTTAAAAGATGCTGCTGAAAAAGCGAAAAAAGATTTATCAGGTGTATCTTCAACTCAAATTTCTTTACCATTCATTTCAGCAGGAGAAGCAGGTCCGCTACACTTAGAAACAACTTTATCTCGTGCTAAATTCGAAGAGCTTGCAGATAGCTTAATTGCGAAAACAATGGCTCCAACACGTCAAGCGCTTAGTGATGCAGGTTTATCTACTTCAGATATCGATGAAGTTATTTTAGTAGGTGGTTCAACTCGTATTCCAGCTGTACAAGAAGCAATTAAAAAAGAAATTGGAAAAGAGCCAAATAAAGGCGTTAACCCAGACGAAGTTGTTGCAATGGGTGCTGCAATTCAAGGTGGTGTCATCACTGGTGATGTAAAAGATGTTGTATTACTCGATGTAACGCCATTATCATTAGGAATTGAAATAATGGGCGGACGTATGAATACGTTAATCGAACGTAATACGACAATCCCTACTTCAAAATCACAAGTTTATTCAACTGCTGCTGATAACCAGCCATCAGTAGATATTCATGTGCTTCAAGGTGAGCGTCCTATGGCATCAGACAACAAGACATTAGGTCGTTTCCAATTAACAGACATTCCGCCAGCACCACGTGGTATTCCTCAAATCGAAGTAACATTTGACATTGATAAAAACGGTATTGTAAATGTTACAGCTAAAGATTTAGGTACGAACAAAGAACAAAAAATTACAATCGAATCTTCATCAGCATTATCAGACGATGAAATCGAACGTATGGTAAAAGACGCTGAAGAAAATGCGGAAGCAGATAAAAAACGTCGTGAAGAAGTGGATTTACGTAATGATGCAGATCAACTTGTATTCCAAGTTGACAAAATGTTATCAGATTTAGGTGAAAATGTCTCAGAAGATGATAAAAAAGAAGCTGAAGCGAAAAAAGACGACTTAAAATCCGCACTTGAAGGTACTGATCTTGAAGAGATTAAATCTAAAAAAGAAGCACTTGAACAAGTGATTCAACAATTATCAATGAAAGTTTATGAGCAAGCACAACAAGCTCAAAGCCAACAAGGTCAAACTTCAAAGCAAGATGATACTGTTGAAGATGCAGAATTCAAAGAAGTGAAAGACGACGATAATAAATAATATTTGTGTTACACTAAACACGTATCAATAGTCTATCAATATATGAAATAGAGGGGCTAGGACAGCATCGTCCCAGCCTCTTTTTATTCATAAGATGTAAAAAAGGGAGCGATAGCATTGGCAAAACGAGACTATTATGAAGTCCTGGGCGTAAGTAAAAGTGCATCTAAAGATGAAATCAAAAAGGCATATCGTAAATTATCAAAAAAGTACCATCCAGACATTAATAAAGAAGAGGGCTCTGATGCGAAGTTCAAAGAAATCAGTGAAGCTTACGAAATATTAAGCGATGATCAAAAGCGCCAACAATACGATCAGTTCGGTCATGCCGGTGCGCAAGGTGGGTTTAGTCAAGGTTTTGGTGGTCAAGACTTTTCAGGGTTTGGTGGCTCTGGCTTTGAAGATATCTTTAGCTCTTTCTTCGGTGGCCAACGCCAAAGAGACCCTAACGCGCCACGTAAAGGTGATGATCTTCAATATACAATGACGATCACGTTTGAAGAAGCCGTATTTGGTACGAAAAAAGAAATATCAATCCGTAAAGAAGTTACATGTCACACATGTAATGGTAATGGTGCTAAACCTGGCACGAAAAAGAAAACATGTTCATATTGTAAAGGTTCAGGTCACGTTTCAGTTGAGCAGAACACTATATTAGGGCGTGTTAGAACTGAAAAAGTATGTCCACAATGTAATGGTTCTGGGGAAGAATTTGAAGAATCTTGTCCAACTTGTCACGGACGCGGTACAGAAACTAAAAATGTTAAACTCGAAGTCACGGTTCCAGAAGGTGTCGATAATGATCAACAAATCCGCTTAGCGGGTGAAGGTGCGCCTGGTGAAAATGGCGGACCAGCAGGCGATTTATTTGTTGTATTTAGAGTAAAACCATCTGATAAGTTTACGCGTGATGGCGATGATATATTATTCAAACAGAATATTAGTATCGCGCAAGCTGCGCTAGGTGATGAAATTAAAGTACCAACATTAAATGGTCAAGTCATGTTAACAATTCCAGCTGGAACGCAATCAGGTAAGCAGTTCCGTTTAAAAGGTAAAGGCGTTAAAAACGTACATGGTTATGGCCATGGTGATTTATTTGTAAATATAGTTGTTGCAACACCTACAAATCTAACCGATAAACAACGTGAATTATTAAAAGCATTTGCTGAGGAAAGTGGCGAATCTATTTCTGAACAACCTTCTAATTTTAAAGATAAAGCACGTCGTTTCTTCAAAGGAGAATAATAAATGAAATGGATAGAATTATCTGTAGTGGTGAATAATGAAGCAGAAGAAAGTGTCACTGAAATACTACAAAATGCAGGTTCTAATGGGGTGGCAATAGAAGATTCGAATGAATTACATCGCGAGAGAGAAGATCGATTTGGTGAGATTTTTGCGTTAAATCCTCAAGATTATCCCGAAAATCACATGATTATTAAAGCGTATTACAATGAATCACAATTTACGCGTACCTTACTTGAATCCATTGAGTCTAATATACTAAAACTAGACATTTTAAATCATGACGTTTTCAAAATGACACATCAGGACATTGAAGAATCTGATTGGGAAAACGAATGGAAAAACTATTTTCATCCATTTAAGGCATCTGAAAGATTTTTTATTGTGCCAAGTTGGGAAACTGTTCAAAAAGATGCACAACATTTGTACATTGAACTAGATCCAGGAATGGCGTTCGGCACGGGCGATCATCCAACAACGAGTATGTGTTTGAAAGCGATTGAAAAAATAGTTCAACCTCACCACCGTGTGATTGACGTGGGTACAGGTTCAGGCATTTTGAGCATTGCATCCCATTTGTTAGGTGCCCAACATGTCAAAGCATTGGACTTGGATGAAATGGCAGTTCAAGTTGCAAGAGAAAATTTCAAGAAAAATCATTGTGAGTCTCACATTCAAACCACTACAGGTAATCTATTAACAGATGAGCACGACCATTACGATGTAGTCATCGCAAATATTCTTGCACACGTGATTACACTTATGGTTGAAGATGCATATCAAACATTGAATCAAGATGGATTTTTTATTGCTTCAGGAATTATTGATGATAAAGCAGAAACACTTATCAATCAAATGAAAGAAACAGGATTTTCCATTATCGAGACACAACAGGATAATGGTTGGGTCTGTATAACTGCTCAAAAGGTGTGAGATAGATGCAACGGTACTTTTTAAATGAAAACGCTGAGTTACATCAGCGTTTTTTTATAACAAATGAAGATGATATTCATCACATTCATAACGTAATGCGTTTGGGTGAAGGAGATTCCATTATAATTAATTTTAATCATCAGCATACGTATGAATCACATATACAAACCATACTGAAAGATAGCATTGAAGTTGAAACGGTGAGACGTGTCGACGTGCGTTCCGAATTGCCCGTTGATGTTACCATTTGTAGCGGGTTGATAAAGAGCGATAAATATGAATGGTTACTTCAAAAAGCTACGGAACTTGGTGCCCGACACTTTATTGCGACACATATGGATCGCTCGATAGTCAAACTCAATACACAAAAAGCTGATAAAAAAGTGCTACGTTGGCAAAAAATTGTTAAAGAAGCGTCAGAACAAAGTTATCGCCAAGTTGTACCTAAAGTAGAATTTATATCGAATTTCAAGTCCATATATGATATGATTAATCAATATGATTATGTACTTATGGCATATGAAGAATCAGCAAAAGAAGGTGAGCGTTCTCTTTTTAAAGATAGCATCCAAACCTTATTTCCTGGTGCGAAAATTTTATTTTTATTCGGTCCCGAAGGTGGATTTTCTCAAGATGAGGTAACTGCTTTACAAAACAAAGTCAAATGTGTAGGCTTAGGACCACGTATTTTACGTGCAGAAACAGCACCCTTATACGCCTTAAGTGCCATAAGTTACCAATTAGAATTAAATTAGATACAATGAGGTGAATTTATGTCAACAGTTGCATTTCATACTTTAGGTTGTAAAGTAAACCACTATGAAACCGAGGCAATATGGCAACTATTCAAAGAAGCATCTTATGAGCGTGTTGACTTTGAACAAAATGCTGACGTATTTGTAATTAACACTTGTACAGTTACAAACACTGGTGATAAGAAGAGTCGCCAAGTGATTCGTCGTGCGATTCGTAAAAATCCAGATGCTATTATCTGTGTGACAGGCTGTTATGCGCAAACATCTTCAGCAGAAATTATGGAAATTCCTGGTGTGGATATTGTCGTAGGGACACAAGACCGTCATAAATTATTAGAGTATATCGATACTTTTAAAGGTGAACGTCAACCGATTAACGGTGTAAGTAACATAATGAAAAATCGTACCTATGAAGAATTAGATGTACCTTATTTCACAGATCGCACGCGTGCTTCTTTAAAAATCCAAGAAGGCTGTAATAACTTTTGTACATTCTGTATTATACCTTGGGCACGCGGTTTAATGCGATCACGCGATCCTGAGAAGGTTGTTGAACAAGCTACAACACTCGTTAACTCTGGTTATAAAGAAATTGTTTTAACAGGTATTCATACTGGTGGTTATGGCCAAGATTTAAAAAATTATAATTTAGCACAATTATTACGTGATTTAGAGACAATAGATGGATTAGAACGCATTCGCATTTCTTCAATTGAGGCGAGTCAATTGACGGATGAAGTCATTGAAGTATTGCAACAATCAAATAAAGTCGTTCGTCATTTACACGTACCATTACAGTCTGGTTCAGACACGGTTTTAAAACGTATGAGACGTAAATATTCAATGGCTCATTTTAGTGAAAGAATTACAAAATTATATGCAGCACTTCCAGGTTTGGCTGTGACAAGTGATGTGATTGTAGGATTTCCTGGTGAAACAGCGGAGGAATTTCAAGAAACATATGATTTTATCGTAAATCATCAATTCTCAGAACTTCATGTATTCCCATACTCACAACGTATCGGTACACCAGCAGCTCGAATGGATAATCAAATTGATGAAAACGTAAAAAACGAGCGTGTTCATCAATTAATTCAATTAAGTGACCAACTTGCGAAAACATATGCCTCACGCTTTGAAAATGATGTTCTTGAAGTAATACCTGAAGAAAAAGGTTCTAAAGAGGGGATTCTAGTAGGATATGCTGATAACTACATGAAAGTAGAATTTGAAGGCGATGATTCTTTAATTGGACAAATTTGTAAAGTGAAAATAATACAAGCAGGTTATCCATTAAATCACGGACAACTATTAAGAGTTGTTGACCACGCATCGAATAAATCTGAGGAAGAAGTCCTAATTTAAACAGAAATTGTATAATTCAACATTGACCATAATTGAGATTTAATTTATACTAATGTTTACATGGCATAAATCATGTGTCATATATTAATCTATAATAGTTTTCTTGATATTTGGAGGGAGGGAAATACAGATGTCTAAAACAGTAGTCCGTAAAAACGAATCATTAGAAGATGCTTTACGTCGTTTTAAACGCTCAGTTTCTAAAAGCGGTACAATCCAAGAAGTTCGTAAACGCGAATTCTATGAAAAACCAAGTGTAAAACGTAAAAAGAAATCTGAAGCTGCACGTAAACGTAAATTCAGATAATGATCAATGTGTTGAACTCCCTCAACATTCAAATTAATAATATATAGAAAGCTTCAAAATTGTTCTTCTGTAGGATGATTTTGAAGCTTTTTTGTATTTAGATTTTATACATTTTAAATAAACTTTATCACTATAAGTTATTAGTATTTTCATGTATACTACTAAGTGAGAGTGAGGTGTATGTTTATGCAACTATCAATACATATGCTAGATTTACTCGGAACTATACAAAATGACAATATGTTCACACAAATATCATCTTTAATCACGTCACCATGGCTTTCGTTAATTTTAGTGTGTGTCTTGTTTGTAGGTTTTGTTTATCAGCTTTATTCAAAATCATTTAATTGGGCTGGTATTCTAGCAATTTTAGCATTACTTTTAATTTTTTTAGGTTATTTAGCAGAGGGAACCATATCCTTTATCACCATTTTGATATTTAGTATTGGTGTGATACTCGTTATTATAGAATTATTCGTCGTTGGCGCTGTCCTGGGTATTATAGGCATGTGCTTGATTGTTTTTAGTTTAATTACAATGGGCGACAATCTGCCTTTAATGCTTCTTAATGTATCAGTTGCCTTAATACTATCTATTATCGAATGGGTGATTTTAGTGAAGTTTCTCAAGAAAAAAATATCCTTGTTTGAAAATGTTGTTTTAAAAGATTCAACAAATAAAGAATCAGGATACACGTCACACAATGACCGTTCATACCTTGTGGGTGCAACTGCATTAACACTCACTGACCTACGTCCGGCCGGATTAATTCTTTATGAAAATGAACGCATAGATGCGGTTTCAGAGGGGTCTTTTATTAGTAAAGACGTTAAGGTTGAAATAATCGAGGTTGAAGGCACTCGCGTCGTTGTACGTGAAATCAAATCTATTTAAGAAGGAGTATTTAAATGTTAACAACTGGTTTTATTTCTTTTATCATAATTGCTGTACTTATTATTGTTGCATTGATGATTTTATTTTCATTTGTACCTGTTGGACTATGGATTTCAGCATTAGCTGCCGGCGTTCATGTAGGTATTGGCACTTTAGTCGGTATGCGTTTGCGTCGCGTATCTCCTAGAAAAGTGATTGGTCCTTTAATTAAGGCGCATAAAGCAGGGTTACAATTAACGACGAATCAACTTGAATCACACTACTTAGCTGGTGGTAATGTTGACCGTGTTGTAGACGCAAATATTGCTGCACAACGCGCTGATATTAATTTACCATTTGAACGTGGTGCTGCAATCGACTTAGCAGGACGTGACGTATTAGAAGCTGTTCAAATGTCTGTTAACCCTAAAGTAATTGAAACACCATTTATTGCCGGTGTTGCGATGAATGGTATCGAAGTCAAAGCGAAAGCCCGTATTACGGTTCGTGCAAATATTTCGCGTTTAGTCGGTGGTGCTGGTGAAGATACAATTATCGCCCGTGTAGGGGAAGGGATTGTTTCAACGATTGGTTCCAGTAAGCATCATACAGAAGTGTTAGAAAACCCAGATAACATTTCTAAAACCGTTTTAAGCAAAGGATTAGATTCTGGTACAGCTTTTGAAATTTTATCTATTGATATTGCTGATGTTGATATTAGTAAAAATATCGGCGCGGATTTACAAACCGAACAAGCAATTGCAGACAAAAACATTGCTCAAGCAAAAGCTGAAGAACGTCGTGCAATGGCGGTAGCACAAGAACAAGAAATGAAAGCACGCGTTCAAGAAATGCATGCGAAAGTTGTTGAAGCTGAAGCAGAGGTACCACTTGCGATGGCTGAAGCACTGCGTTCTGGAAATATTGGCGTCAAAGATTATTACAATTTAAAAAATATTGAAGCTGATACTGGAATGAGAGAAGCAATTAATAAAAGTTCGCAGAAATCTCAAGAAAATAAAAGCGAACATTAATGAGGTGAGGGTATGAGCATTGGAGTTATTATTTTTATCATTACCATTGTGATTTCAATTATATCCGCAATTAATGATAAAAGTCATGAAAAGCGTAAGCAATCTCCACAGCAACCTCAAATGCCAAATACTCCGAAATCTTTCATGGATAAAGTAGAAAAAACATTGAAAGAATGGGAGCGAGAATTTGACACCCAAATGGGTGAAGAGGTTTTATCACCTAAAGATACACAACCTGAATCTAAGCCAAAGCCTTTCAAACAAAAGCAACAACCTAAAAAGGTACAAAAAAACAACGCACAACAAGATTGGAAACGTGCAGATAAACAACGCCAAGAACAACAACAAGTTCAAAAAGAATTATTAGATATGTTACGAAGCGATATCGATTCATTAAATGATACATTTGATCGAGAACGCCAAAAACATATTCATCGCGTTGAACAACGTGCACGTCAAATTATAGATGATAAGTATCTTTCTCCGAGAACCAAACGAATGAAACTCAAACAATTATTAGCATCGTCAAAACAGCCTGATATATCAAAAGGCGATTTAACGTTTTCTGACAATGAGGTTGTGAACGGTATCATTTGGGCAGAAGTGATTGATAAACGTAAACAATTAAATTAACCCACTTTCATAGATCAAGGCATATCTGTTAAAAGCAAATATGCCTTGATTTTAATTTGTGTTCATATATAACATAAATCATCAATAAAACAATATATAATTCTTCAATATCCAGTCATAAATAGATGACTTAATCGTATTACGTCATGATATAATAGAAACAAACATGTTGGGTTTTTCTTTGTAAGCATTTTGACATGTTTGGTACATTAATCATACATTATTTTGTAAAGGAGTTAGTATATGCCTGAAATGATTCAAATCGATGACATTCATCAAGCACAAGCCCTATTTGGTAATAATGATGAGTATATCCACCTTATAGAGGATGCCTTCGATGTTGTCATTCACGCTAGAGGGCAAGAAGTAGCCGTACAGGGGCAACGCATCGATGAAGTGACAAAAGCTGAATCCGTATTAAAAAACCTTTTAAAAGTGATCGAGCAAGGTGCAACCATAACTGTTAAGGACGTCCAAGCCGCAGTTAAAATGGCTCATAATCATACGATTGATCAACTCATCGATCTTTACGAAGAAGAAATTGCTAGAGATGCGCATGGTAAAATCATTAGAGCCAAAACAATGGGACAACGAATGTATATTCACGCCATTAAAAATAATGATTTAGTTTTTGGTATTGGACCGGCTGGTACAGGAAAAACCTTTTTAGCCGTGGTTGTCGCTGCTAAAGCGTTACGCATGGGTCAAGTTAAACGAATCGTTTTAACGCGACCTGCTGTTGAAGCGGGTGAGTCTTTAGGATTTTTACCCGGTGATTTAAAAGAGAAGGTAGATCCATACTTACGTCCACTATATGATGGTTTGAATACAGTATTAGGTGTAGAGGCAACTGAACGACTCATTGAAAGAGGGGTTATAGAAATTGCACCTCTCGCATATATGCGTGGTCGTACACTTGAAGATGCGTTCGTAATATTAGATGAGGCACAAAATACGACGCATGCACAAATGAAAATGTTTTTAACGCGTTTAGGGTTTGGTTCTAAAATGGTTGTGACTGGAGATAAAACGCAAGTTGATTTGCCTAAGGGTGTGAAAAGTGGTCTCATAGAGGCTGAGACACGTCTAAAATCTATCAAAGGCCTGAGTTTTCAATATTTAGACCACACGGATGTTGTCCGCCACCCACTAGTAGGACGAATTATCACACGCTATGAGGAGGACAATTAATGTTTACGATTGATTTTAATGATCATACAGGCAAAGTTCATGACGACTGGTATCAACATATTGAATCATTATTAACATTTGCAAAAAATCAAGAAAACATTACCGATGATGCTGAACTATCAGTAACTTTTGTAGATAAAGATGAAATCAAAGAAATCAACCGTGATTACCGAAACAAAGATAAAGTAACCGACGTTATATCCTTTGCTTTCGAGGAAGATGAAACTGTATTTGAAGGCATGGAAATGCCTAGAGTGCTAGGGGATATTATTATTTGTATGGATGTTGCAAAAGCGCAAGCAGAACAATACAATCATTCTTTTGAGCGAGAACTTGGATTTTTGGCATTACATGGATTTTTACATTTACTAGGTTACGATCATATGAACGAAGCCGATGAGCAAAAAATGTTTCAACGACAAGATGACATTTTAAACGGGTACGGTCTTTCGAGAGACGTATGATTAAACGGTTTAAACCTGCATTCATCGGCGCCATCACATTATTAAAAAAAGATAAAAATTTTTTAATTCATTTATGTATTGCAATAGTTGTATTAAGTATTGCTTTATTATTTAACTTAAACTCTATTGAATGGATGTTTTTATGCATCGCTATTTTTAGTGTTCTCATTACTGAAGCATTAAATACTGCGATTGAATATGCTGTAGATTTAACTACAGTTGAATATCATATTTGGGCGAAACATGCAAAAGATATTGCAGCATTTGCGGTCTTGCTCGCATCTTTTTTTGCAGTAATTATAGGGTTAATTATTTTTATCCCTAAAATTTTATAAGGGCGTGATACTATGAGTTATACAGAAAAACATTTTAAAGAAGTTAGAAAAGCGCAACAACGTGCTTATGCACCATACAGTAACTTTAAAGTAGGTGCTTATTTAATTACAAAGGATGGACAATCTTTTTATGGCGCCAATGTAGAAAATGCGGCCTACCCATCTACATGTTGTGCTGAAAGGTCAGCACTTTTTGCTGCGATTAGCCAAGGCTATAAACCAGGTGATTTTGAATCGATTACAATTACAGTTGACAGTCCAGAGGTGTCTTCACCTTGTGGGACATGTCGCCAAGTACTAAAAGAATTATGCGATGACGATATGCCGGTTTATATGACAAACCAAACAGGGGAGATGAAAATGCTTACAGTGCACGAATTACTCCCACTTGGATTCTCTGGAAAGGATTTAACATAATATGACACAATATAAATCTGGTTTCGTAACAATTATCGGGCGACCGAATGTTGGGAAATCTACATTTGTAAACCGTGTGATTGGACATAAAATTGCAATAATGTCTGACAAAGCTCAAACAACACGTAATAAAATTCAAGGTGTCATGACAACTAATGATGCTCAAATTATTTTCCTTGATACACCCGGTATTCATAAACCTAAGCATAAACTCGGTGACTATATGATGAAGGTTGCCAAAAATACATTGTCAGAAATTGATGCAGTTATGTTTATGGTAAATGTTAATGAAGACATCGGTCGTGGTGATGAATATATCATGGAAATGCTCAAAAATGTCAAAACACCTGTCTTCCTTGTTTTAAACAAAATTGATTTAGTGCACCCTGATGCATTGATGCCTAAAATTGAAGCATATCAAAAGTATATGGAATTTACCGAAATTATACCGATTTCAGCTTTAGAGGGCTTAAACGTTGATCACTTTATTCAAGTTTTAAAATCATATTTACCTGAAGGACCACAGTACTATCCAGATGGACAAATTTCAGATCACCCTGAACAATTTGTCGTAAGTGAGTTGATTCGTGAAAAAATCCTTGAAACCACTACCGAAGAAATACCACATTCCATTGGTGTCAATGTAGAACGCATGGTTCAAGAGGCAGAAGACCGTGTGCATATCGAGGCAACAATCTATGTTGAACGTGATTCTCAAAAAGGGATTGTGATTGGTAAAGGTGGAAAAAAATTAAAAGTCATCGGTCAGCGTGCAAGAAAAGATATTGAACATTTGCTTGGATCAAAAGTGTATTTAGATTTATGGGTTAAAGTTCAAAAAGACTGGAGAAATAAATCTAATTTCATTAAACAAATGGGTTATGTTGAAGATGAATAACAGATTCTAGGGGGAGTTGCATGCTCGTTAAACAAATTGGAATCATCATTAAATCTATTGATTACGGTGAATCAGACCGTATTATTACAATTTTGAATGAGCACGGTTCAAAAATCCCTCTCATGGTTAGACGTGCAAAAAAAGTCAAATCTGGCTTTCAAGCAAACACTCAACCATTTGTAAAAGCGTTGTTTATTTATAATAAATTTCGAGGTATGGGAACTTTAACGTCTGTAGATGTACTTGATTCAAACTATAATTTAAGGATAGATTTATTGGCCAATAGTTATGCTAGCCTTTGTCTAGAAATTATTGAACGGTCTATGGATCATGATGAAATAAGCAAACAAATGTATCATCTACTCACATTTGCGATTGATCGCATAAATCTCGGTGTTTCTCCACAATTAATCGCAAATATCGTCATGTTAAAATGTTTACCTCGTCATGGTATTACACTCCAGTTAGACAAATGTGTCGTTACGCAATCGAAGCAAATTGAGCATTTCACAGCATATAGCTTTACATTTAACGGCATACTATCAAAGAATGCGATGTATCAAGACCCACATGCGTTACCTTTATCTAATAAAACCATTTATATAACACATGCGTTACAACACTTGAAGCTCGATCAAATTAATGAAATGCGTATTCACCAAGATATTATAGAAGAAATGTCAACGTTCATATTAATGATTTATAAAGAATATCTTGGTTTATATTTCAAAAGCCAACGTCTTATAAATCAATTAAAGCGTAGTGAAGCAAATATATTTAATAACTCAAATTAATGTACTATTATTTTAGTGACGCCTTTAAATTAAGGGCGTCTTTTTTGTGTTCTTATCAAAACAAATGGGAGAGTCAGACGTTTACCTATAAATGTATACATATTGAAGGTTACTAGTACATTAAAATACTCATATAAAAAACCAACACCAAACATTTAATAATGAATGGTATTGGCTTTTAAAAATTAGATTTATTAATCGAAAGTTTAGACTTACTTATATAACAAAATGCTTGATTTAAAATTTAACTTTTTCTGCTAAAAATGCTTTGAGGTCGTTGATTGACATACGTACTTGTTCCATCGTATCACGGTCACGTACCGTTACTTGATTATCTTCTAAGGAATCAAAATCAAAAGTAATACAATATGGAGTGCCGATTTCATCTTGGCGGCGGTAGCGTTTACCGATAGATTGTGATTCATCGAAATCTACAACAAAGTCTTCACTTAAGAGCTCGTATACTTTTAACGCTTCTTGGGACAATTTTTTACTCAATGGTAATACGGCTGCTTTATAAGGTGCGAGCGCAGGGTGGAAATGTAAAACAGTACGTGCATCTTTACTTCCTTCTACACCTTCTTCTTCATATGCATCGCACAAAAATGCAAGTGTCACACGGTCAGCACCTAGTGAAGGTTCGATACAATATGGTATATATTTTTCGTTTGTTTCTGGATCGTGATATTTAAAATCTTCTCCTGAATGTTCACTGTGTTGCTTTAAGTCAAAATCTGTACGACTCGCAATACCCCAAAGTTCACCCCAACCAAATGGGAATTTGTATTCAATATCAGTCGTTGCATTTGAGTAATGGGATAATTCATCTTCATCATGGTCACGTAAACGTGTATTTTCTTTATGAAGCCCCAAATCAGTCAGCCATTTTGCAGCGTAGTCTTTCCAATATGATTGCCACTCAATCTCAGTTCCTGGCTTACAGAAGAACTCTAATTCCATTTGTTCAAATTCACGAGTACGGAAAATAAAGTTACCTGGCGTAATTTCATTACGGAAAGATTTACCAACTTGACCTATACCAAATGGTAATTTTTTACGCATAGAGCGCTGTACATTTTTATAATTTACGAAAATACCCTGTGCTGTTTCAGGACGTAAAAAGATTTCATTTGTTGAATCTTCAGTTACACCTTGGAATGTTTTAAACATTAAATTAAATTGACGAATATCTGTCCAATTAGCGGTACCGCTCACTGGGCAAGTGATGCCTTCTTCATCAATGATACGTTTCATTTCTTCAAAACTTAAACCATCAGCAATAAAGTTTTCGTCACCTTTAACGTTATGCATATAATCTTCTATAATTTTATCTGCACGATAACGGATTTTACTGTCTTTGTTATCAATCATAGGGTCATTAAAATTGCACAAGTGACCAGACGCTTCCCAAGTTTTTGGGTTCATAAGTATCGCAGCATCTAAACCTACATTATATGGAGATTGTGTGATGAACTTTTTCCACCAAGCTTTTTTTACATTATTTTTTAATTCCACACCTAATGGACCATAATCCCAAGTATTTGCTAATCCACCATAAATTTCACTACCAGGAAATACAAAACCTCTATGTTTTGCAAGTTGCACAATTTTATCCATATTTTTTTCCATTATTTAACACTCCTTAAAAAATATAAAAAGTCCCAAGCCAAAGAAATAACTTTGCCTTGGGACGAATTAATGTATTAATCCGCGGTTCCACCCAAATTAGTGTGTCCACTCACTTTTATTCACATGTGTATATATAGGCCATTTGTAATGTTAAGCTTTCACCATCCTTAACTCGCTTTAACTATAAGTTTAAAGTAATCTAATCAGAAGCGCAAGCAAAATCATAATTGTCTACACGTAGATAAACCGTTATAATGGTAAATGAATGTTTTTATGAAAGTCGTATGAAAAACATACTGATTTGAATACTTCATCAAATCAAACGTTGCATATGAAAATAAATATGATGCTAGTATCTTAAAGGAGGCATTTCTGCTATTTAATTAGCATAACCATTGGGTTTTAAATAAGCAGAGATCATTATAGAACTGAGTAAACGTCAAGAACACATTGTTGATATCGTAAAAAATTCAGGACCTATAACTGGTGAAAAAATTGCTGAACAACTTAATCTGACGCGCGCAACTTTAAGACCTGATCTTGCTATTTTAACGATGGCTGGATACCTAGAAGCTCGACCTCGTGTAGGCTATTTTTACTCTGGTAAATCAAGCTCACAATTACTTACTGAACAACTCAAGCATTATATTGTTAAGGATTACCAATCACATCCTGTTATTTTGAAAAGTGATGTCACAGTTTATGACGCAATCTGCGCTATTTTCATAGAAGATGTAGGGACACTTTTTATTGTAAATGATGATAATGATTTGGTTGGAGTATGTTCTCGAAAGGATTTACTACGTGCATCGATGGCTGGACAAGATATTCATAACATTCCTGTACATATTATAATGACAAGAATGCCAAACATTGTTCTTTTAGAAGAAGATGACCTACTTTTATATGCAGCACGTCAAATGATTTCTAAAGAAATAGATTCCATTCCAATCGTTAAACCAAAAGATGATGGAAAGTATGCTGTAACAGGCCGTATTTCTAAAACTACAATAACTAAACTTTTCGTTTCTTTATTCGATCAATAGGAGGGCTAATGACACATGACGAAAGTGAAAATTATTATTGCCTCAGACTCAGTAGGCGAAACAGCAGAACTCGTTGCCAAAGCTTGTATTTCTCAATTTAAAAACGTTGAAAGTACAGCCGACATTATTCGCTACCCATATATAGAGACGAAACAAAACATAGATGAAATCATTCAAATGGCAAAAGAAAATAATTCTATGATTATTTATACTCTCGTGCGCCCTGATATTAGAGCGTACATGGCAGATTTAATTAAGGAAAACCATTTAAAATCAGTCGACATTATGGGACCTATCATGAGTATGATGGAAGCGACATTCCAACAACAACCAATTAACGAACCTGGTATCGTGCATAAACTTGACGAAGATTACTTTAAAAAAATTGAAGCGATGGAATTTGCTGTAAAATATGATGATGGCAAAGATCCAAAAGGACTTCCAAAAGCAGATATTGTCCTTATAGGAGTTTCTCGTACCTCTAAAACACCAATTTCACAATATCTTGCACATAAGCGTTATAAAGTCATGAATGTGCCAATTGTGCCTGAAGTAAACCCACCAGAAATGTTATTTGAAATCGACCCCAAAAAATGTATTGCTTTAAAAATCACATCTGAAAAACTAAATGCTATTCGGAAGGAAAGATTAAAACAACTCGGACTTTCTGACTCAGCACGATATGCTACAGATACACGTATCGAAGAAGAATTAGACTATTTCAATAAAATCGTTGAGCGCATAGGTTGTCCAGTTTTAGATGTTTCAAATAAAGCAATAGAAGAAACAGCAAATAATATTATACAAATTATTGAGCATAATAATTTCTTTTCAAATCAAAAGTAAGTATAATATTGAAACTCATTCAATTTTTTCGCAGGAATCCAACAATCAATAAAGGTGATAAATTTGAGAATTCCACAATCAACCATTGATCAAATCAAACAGAATACAGACATATTAGATGTCGTTAGTGAATATGTCAAACTCGAAAAAAGAGGCCGCAATTATATTGGCTTATGCCCTTTCCATGATGAAAAAACACCTTCATTTACTGTGTCTGAAGACAAACAAATTTGTCATTGTTTCGGTTGTAAAAAAGGTGGGAATATCTTTCAATTTATTCAAGAGATCGAGAATGTAACCTTTACTGAAGCGGTAAAAAAATTAGGGGATCGTATTAATATTCAAGTCGATATTCAGACCAATGATACATCTCATCAGATTGCTTCAAATGATTTACAAATGATTCAAATGCATGAAACTTTATTGGACTATTATCATTATATATTAATGAAAACCGTTGAAGGAGAAGATGCATTAAAGTATTTATATTCACGTGGATTTACTGACCAAGTAATCATTGACCGCAAAATTGGTTTATCACCGGACTCATCGCATTTTGCAACTGATTTTTTTGAGAAAAAAGGATATGATTTACATTTAGGTTATGAAGCAGGGATTTTATCAAGAAATGAAAATGATTTTACTTATTTTGATCGTTTTAGAGATAGAATCATGTTTCCACTAGCAAATGCGCAAGGTCGAATTGTAGGGTATTCAGGACGAACTTATAAAAATCAGGAACCGAAATATTTAAATAGTCCCGAGTCTCCAATCTTCCAAAAACGAAAATTATTATATAATTTAGATCGTGCACGTAAACACATTCGTTCCTATGATGAAACGATTATTCTTGAAGGTTTTATGGATGTCATTAAAGCCGATGAAGCAGGTTTACATCATGTTGTTGCCAGTATGGGAACTCAAATTTCTGAAGATCATATGCAATTTTTAAGAAAATTATGCAACAATGTGACTTTATTGTTTGATGGCGATTTCGCTGGGGTTCAAGCTGCTTTAAAAACTGGGCAAATGTTGTTAGACCAAAAGATTAATTGCTATGTTGTTCAATTACCACAAAGTATGGACCCGGATGAATATATTGAAAAATACGGTAAAGATAAGTTTTTAGACTTTGTTAATACCGAAAAAAAAGCGTTCGTACTGTTTAAATTATTGCAAAACAAAGCACAAATTGAAAATAATGATTTAGCTTATGAAAAATTTTATAAAATGTTTGTCAACGATGCCTCTAAAATCACTTCTAATATCATTAGAAAAAAAGTGTTACAAGATGCATCAAGCTTGTTTAAAGTTTCGCCAGATAGTCTAAATAATGAAGTAGATAAGATTTCTCCGGAAACACAAACACAGCGTATGACACATCCTGCGCCTCAAAAACAAACAGTACGGTTAAATAAATATGCCGTTGCTGAACGCGCAATTTTAAAGCATTTTATAAATGATAAAGATGTTTTTCTAAGTTTTCATAAAAATATTGAAGAAACCGACTTTACAAATGAGTATTTTAAACGTATATTTAATATTTTACGAGACTTTTATTCTAAGCATGAACAATTTGAAATAAGTGAATGCATCACCTATATTCATCAACATGAAATTAAAGAAGCGTTGATATATTTAGTAGACTATCCGCTTAATCGAGAACCGTATGAGAATGAGATTGATGATTATATTCGTGTGATGACAGAACATCGCTATTCAGATTCGATAGATACACTTCATGAAAAATTACGTGAAGCCACACGTAATAAAGATGTTGCATCTCAAAAATATTATTTAGAAATGATAGTTAATAAAAATAGAAATAGATTGAAGCGTCAAGATTAAAATCGGGAGGCCTTTGTATGTCAGATAATCAGGTAAAAGTAATTAAAAAAGAGACTATCGATCCGACTCTAACACTAGAGGATGTTAAAAAACAGTTAATTGAAAAAGGGAAAAAAGAAGGTCACCTTAGCCATGAAGAAGTTGCAGATAAATTGCAAAATTTTGACATGGATTCAGATCAAATGGATGAATTTTTTGACATGATTAACGATAATGATATTCAACTTGTCAATGAAAAAGATAGTTCTGATACCGATGATAAATTAAACCCTAGCGATTTAAGTGCGCCTCCAGGAGTCAAAATTAATGATCCGGTTCGTATGTATTTGAAAGAAATTGGACGTGTCGATTTATTAAGCGCGCAAGAAGAAATCGAACTTGCAAAAAGAATTGAACAAGGAGACGAGGTAGCAAAAGCACGATTAGCTGAAGCCAACTTACGTCTTGTTGTTAGTATCGCTAAACGGTACGTGGGTCGAGGAATGCTTTTCTTAGACCTTATCCAAGAAGGAAATATGGGCCTTATTAAAGCCGTTGAAAAATTTGATTTCAGCAAAGGTTTTAAATTCTCAACATATGCAACATGGTGGATTAGGCAAGCAATTACGCGTGCGATTGCTGACCAAGCACGTACTATACGTATTCCAGTACACATGGTCGAAACAATCAATAAACTAATTCGTGTTCAACGTCAATTATTACAAGATTTAGGGCGTGATCCAGCACCAGAAGAAATTGGTGAAGAAATGGATTTACCACCGGAAAAAGTTCGTGAAATACTAAAAATTGCACAGGAACCTGTATCATTGGAAACGCCAATTGGTGAGGAAGATGACAGTCATTTAGGTGATTTCATTGAAGATCAAGAAGCACAAAGTCCATCAGACCATGCGGCTTATGAATTACTTAAAGAACAGTTAGAAGATGTGTTAGACACTTTAACAGACCGTGAAGAAAATGTTTTACGTTTACGCTTCGGTCTTGATGATGGTCGAACACGTACATTAGAAGAAGTCGGTAAAGTTTTCGGTGTTACACGTGAACGTATCCGTCAGATTGAGGCTAAAGCACTGCGTAAATTAAGACATCCTAGTCGCAGTAAAAGACTCAAAGATTTTATGGACTAAATTTAATGCGTTAATCATTTCTATACGCATTTTTAAAGGGAGCAATCAGTCGTATCACTATGGTCAAACATATGATGAACTGTTTGTACTCCCTTATTTTTATATAAAAGGAGCACACCATCATGATTCCGATTAATCGACGACTACTAAAAGTGAGTGAATATATCAAAGGGAAAAAACTTGCTGACATAGGATCTGACCACGCGTATTTACCAATTTATGCACTACAAAATGGATTAATTCAATCAGCAATAGCAGGTGAAGTTATAAAGGGACCTTTTACTGCAGCCAAAAAAAGTGTAGCTGTGAACGGTTTAACATCGAAAATTGATGTGAGACTTGGTGATGGATTGACAATTCTAGAAGAAGCGGATTGTGTTGATACTGTCACAATATGCGGGATGGGTGGCCCATTAATCACACGTATATTAGAAAATGGATTGCATCATATACCCAACTTTCCGCGACTAGTACTCCAATCAAATATTCAATCAGAACCTATTAGACGCTTCCTACAGCAGAATGGCTATAAAATTATTGCAGAAACATTAATTAAAGAACGCGCACACATTTATGAAATCATTGTTGCCGAGCGTGGTGAGATGCATTTATCAGCTTTGGACTTTAAATTCGGTCCCTTTTTACATCCAGAACATGGTGACTTATTTAAAGAAAAATGGCAAAGAGAATTAGATGCATTGTCAGATATAAAGAAACAATTGAATCCAGATAAACACGTAGAACGATACGAAGATATTATTCACCAAGAAACCGTAATTAAAGAGGTGTTAAATAATGAAAATTAAAGCATTACTTCAAACACTTAATCATCATGTACCATTTAACTCTGCAGAATCATGGGATAACGTTGGCTTATTAATTGGAAATTCAGAAAATGAAGTTCATGGTATTTTAACGGCGTTAGATTGCACAATTGATGTTGTGAACGAAGCAATTAATCAACAATGTAATACGATAATAGCCCATCATCCTCTTATTTTTAAAGGTGTAAAAACTATCGTTGAGAATGAAGGCTACGGAGCTATTTTGTATGCATTAATAAAGAACAACATCAATTTAATCGCGTTGCATACAAATCTGGATGTTCATCCACAAGGTGTGAATGCTATGCTTGCTGAACGCATCGGCATCAAGACACCAGCGCTTTTAAATGTCAACAGCAAAACATATTTTAAAGTACAAGTTTTCATTCCTAAAGAAGCGGGAGAACGCTTTAAAAATGCGTTAAGCGAAGCAGGCATTGCTAAAGAAGGGAATTATGAATATGCGTTTTTCAATTCAACTGGAATTGGACAATTTAAACCAACTGGTGACGCAAATCCTACGATAGGTCACCTACATCAACTTGAAAATGTTGAAGAACTAAAAATCGAATTTATGATTGAAACCCATCAACGCAACTTGACAGAACATTTAATAGAAAAATATCATCCATATGAAACACCTGTTTACGATTTTATTCCTTTAGAAAAAAACATTAACCAAGGACTTGGTGTCATTGGTCAATTAAATCAATCGTACACCGTGTCTACGTTTGTTACCCATTTAAAAACAGTTTTAAATATGCCGAGCATCCGCTATATCGGTGACAAGAATACATTAATTGAAAATGTCGCCATAGTAGGGGGCTCAGGTATTGGCTTTGAATCAATGGCACAACATAAAGGTGCAGATGTTTTTATTACAGGAGATATTAAACACCATGAAGCACTTGATGCTAAAATTGCTGGCATCAATTTAATCGACATCAATCATTATAGCGAATATGTTATGAAAGAAGGATTGGTTAAACTTTTGTCACATTGGCTCAAGTCAGAAGGCACTTTCAAAATATTAGCATCTACTGTGAACACAGATCCTTATACGTATTATTGAAACAAGTCATCTTATTAAGAATGCACCCTAAAGTTAATCGTCAAATTGAACTTTAGGGTGCATATTAAAAATGGTGGCATGTTTTTTAATCCATAATTTTAACAGGCTTAGCTTTTTTAATTTTAGGCAGAATTTTATCCACTGGCACATTCGACTGAATATGATGTGTTTCAGGATTAGATGGATCAAAATCTTTTAGAAAATTAATGACCTCTTTTACTATTGGTGTAGGTGTAGAAGCACCTGCCGTCACTGCAACAGTATCAACGCCCTCTAACCATTCAAGTTTTAATTGTGAAACATCAGCAATACGATAAGAATTTGTGTGTGCAATGTCTTTAGACACTTGTGCAAGTCTATTGGAGTTATTACTTTTAGGATCACCAACAACGATTAATAAGTCTGCAGCACCTGCTTGATCAGCAACAGCTTCTTGGCGTACTTGGGTTGCTTGGCATATTTCTTTATGTTGTTCGATATGAGGGTATTTTTCTTGTAAATCTTCCATTAAATGCAATACATCCCATTGTGACATCGTCGTTTGATTTGTAACAATTAAACGTTTATCTTGTAACATCTCAGGCAAGGCATCGACATCATTTTTAGTTTCAACTAAGTGTACCACATCTGGAGCAACGCCCACAGCACCTTCTGGTTCAGGATGACCTTTTTTACCAATGTAAATAATATGATAACCTTCCGCTTTTTTAGCTCTAATGAGCGCATGTGTATTTTCAACATCTGGACATGTTGCATCAATACATGTTAACCCTTTTTCTTTAGCACGACGTTTCACTTCAGGTGAGACACCATGTGCTGTAAAAATCACGGTCCCAGAATCAATTTGGTCTAAAATATCCAGACGATTAGGTCCGTCTAGTGTAATAATACCATCCGATTCAAAAGCATCTGTCACATGTTTATTATGCACAATCATCCCTAGAATATAAATAGGACGCGGTAAATTCGGATCCAAAGAAGCATTGCGTGCGATGACCATTGCATCCACTACACCATAACAATAGCCCCTTGGTGTTATTTTAATAATTTCCATAATATACACGTACCCTCCTTCAACTTCATATTATAGCAACTTCAATGCGCAATTTAAACTATTCGAACGCATAGCACTAAAGAACTATTTCACCAGTTGTAGTTTGGTTCGCGATTCTTGATGAGTAGTTTTCATTTACGATAAATTCCTATATAATATAGGGACGATAGAATAAGGAGGGCCATTCATGCCTAAGCACCCATTTGGTCATTTCAATTTTGACCCAAGTTTAATTGCAGCTATAGACGAATTAAACTTTAAACAACCGACAGACGTTCAACAACGTGTCATTCCTAGATTATTAAAACGTGTCAACTTAATCGGGCAATCACAAACTGGAACAGGTAAGTCTCATTCATTTTTATTACCGATCTTCCAATTATTAGATGCTGAGATACATGAACCACAAGCAGTAATTTTAGCACCAACAAGAGAGTTAGCTACTCAGCTTTATCATGCTGCGCTACAGCTAGCAGAACATAAAAAGGGGATTAAAGTAAGCCTATTTATCGGGGGAACCGATTTTGAAAAGGATAAACAAAAAACAACACAACAACCACAACTTGTTATAGGAACCCCAACACGCATAAATGATTTAGCTAAAGCAAATGCTTTACATGTGCACTTGGCACAACAATTAATTATAGATGAAGCAGATTTAATGATTGATTTAGGATTAATTCAAGAAGTGGATCACATTGCTTCTCGTTTAGACAAAGAGGCTAAAATGGCTGTATTCAGCGCAACAATACCAAAATCATTACATCCATTCTTAAATAAGTATCTTCAAAATCCAGAATTTGTTGAAGTTAAAACTGAACACAAAAACAAAAAAAATATTACATTTTACTTAATTCCTACTCGTGGTACTGAAAAATTAGATAAAACAGTTGAATTAATAGATACGATTAATCCATATTTAGGCATCATTTTCTGTAATAGTCGAGATAATGCAAATGATTTGGCAGAGAAATTGAATCAAAAAGGGATTCAAGTTGGCATGATTCATGGTGGATTATCTCCGCGTGAACGTAAACAACAAATGAAACGTATCCGTAATTTAGACTTTCAATATGTGATTGCAAGTGATCTCGCTTCACGTGGAATTGATATTGAAGGTGTCAGTCACGTTATTAATTATGATGTGCCATTAGATATAGATTTCTTTACACATCGTGTAGGTCGTACAGGTAGAGGGAATTATAAAGGCATTGCGATTACACTTTATAAACCAGATGAAGAGTACCTCATCCAACAAATCGAACAAAAAGGTTATCATTTTGAAAATGTAGATATTAAGGATGGTGAGTTGCGCCCAATAAAAGCACACAATACACGTCGCTTAAGACAAAAACAAGATGACCATATTACTCAACAAGTGAAAAACAAAGTAAAACGTAATAATAAGAAAAAAGTTAAGCCAGGTTATAAAAAGAAATTTAAACAAGAAGTTGAAAATTTAAAACGCCAAGAAAAAAGACAACATAGTAGACGTAAAAAACGTCTTGATCGTAAAAATAAAAAATAAAGGTAGGATACGAATGTTAATTGGATCACACGTTTCTATGAGTGGTAAAAAAATGTTACTAGCTTCTGCTGAAGAAGCGCACAAATACGGCGCTTCTACATTCATGATTTATACGGGGGCACCACAAAACACACGCCGTAAAGCGATTGAAGAACTCAATATTGAAGCAGGACAAAAAGCGATGAAGGACTTCGGTCTTTCGAACATTGTTGTTCATGCGCCCTACATCATTAACATCGCAAATACAAGTAAACCCGAAGTTTTTGAATTAGGGGTGAATTTTTTACAAAACGAAATAGAACGTACCGAAGCAATTGGTGCTAAAGATATTGTTTTACATCCAGGTAGTCATGTTGGTGCTGGCGCAGAGGTTGGGATAAAGCGTATTATTGAAGGTTTAAATGAAGTGTTAAACAATAAAAATGATGTTCGTATTGCACTTGAAACGATGGCAGGAAAAGGTTCAGAGGTCGGACGATCATTTGAAGAAATAGCACAAATTATTGACGGAGTCACACATAATGAGCGTTTATCGGTGTGTCTTGACACGTGTCATATCCACGATGCAGGCTACGATGTGGTTAATGATTTCGACGGTGTACTTAATGAATTTGATAAAATTATTGGTGTAGACCGCATCAAAGTTGTTCATGTAAATGATAGTAAAAACCCTAGAGCGGCACATAAAGATAGACATGAAAATATTGGTTTTGGTCATATTGGTTTTGATGCACTTAATTACGTGGTCCATCATAAACAATTTGAAAATGTACCAAAAATATTAGAAACACCTTATGTGGGTGAGGATAAGAAAAATAAAAAACCACCATATAAATTTGAAATTGAGGCTTTAAAACAAAGTAAATTTGACCCAGAAATGAAAAATATCATTATGGCTCAAACTTAGGCATTTAGTTGTTAATAGTCATATTCGATTTAAACCATTAGTACATGGTTACATTTTATTATCTTAATAAAACATTTTCTTAAGTACACTTTAATAAAAGGCTCTCAAGATGGCTTCATTTTGAGAGTCACATTTATGTTATCGTAAAATCGATATTTAACCCTCAAATCATTTTCGTAAACATTACTATTTACATCACTTTCATAAAACGGTATTATATTTAGTTGAGGTGAGAGAATGGATCAACCTGTATTTGAACTTAAAAATATAGATTTTTATTTTGATAATAAAAAAGTATTAGAAAATATAAATATTAAAATAAATAAAGGCGAATTTTTGGCTATTGTAGGCCCGAACGGTGCAGGTAAATCAACTTTGTTAAAATTAATATTAGGTTTACTCCCTATACAGCATGGAGGAATTTTTGTTGACGGGGCATCTTATCAAAAAAAATTAACTACAGACAAAATAAGTTATGTTTCTCAAAAAGCTTCCTCAGTCACTGCTGGATTTCCAGCTACGGTTAAGGAAGTTATTTTAAGTGGATTAACGCGAAAGAAAAGATTATTTAAATGGTTTAATAAAGATGACCTTCAAAAAGTGGATGAAGTACTTAAGCGTTTAAATATAACCACTTTAAAAGAAAAAAATATATCAGAACTTTCCGGCGGACAACAACAACGTGTTCTCATCGCACGTGCATTAGTGTCAAATCCATCTGTTCTTATTTTAGATGAACCTACGAATGGTATTGATGCCAAACATGTTGGTGAATTTTATGAAACATTAGACCATCTAAAAAAAGAAGGGGTCACGATTATATTGGTGACACATGATATTGGCGTAGTTGCAGATACAGCAACTAAGGTAGCATGTTTAAATAAGCACTTACACTTTCATGGAACTACAAATGAATTTAAATCATTAGATGAGGTAGAAATATCTAAAATCTATGGTCACCCAATAAAATTTGTTGATCATCAACATGATAGGGCGTGTTGTAAATGATTGAAGCAATATTAAATTTTGACTTTATACGATATAGCTTTATTAGCGGTATTTTAATTGGACTCATTGCACCTTTAATTGGTACATTTATCGTTGTTAGGCGCTTATCTCTAATTGCGGATGCCTTAAGTCATGTAACATTGAGCGGCATTTCATTTGGAATGTTTATAATTAGCGCTTCGACTACATTTGCATTTGTGAATCCTATTTGGACTGGGATATTATTTTCAATTATTGGTGCATTGTTAATTGAAAAACTTAGAACCTCTTTTGCCAATTATCAAGAAATAGCAATTCCAATTTTAATGAGTTCTGGAATCGGTTTAAGTGCAATATTTATTTCTTTAGCTGATGGTTTTAATCAAGAGTTAGTTGGATTGTTGTTTGGATCTATAAGTGCTGTGGCATATAGTGATTTAATCACTATATTAATAATTGCGATACTTGTAATTGCATTTATTTTATTGTTTTATAAAGAGTTATTTATTTTGTCATTTGATACAGAATATAGTAAGGTGATTGGGATTCCAAAATGGATTTCATTTCTTTTCATTGTCATTGTCGCGCTAGTTATTTCAGCTTCAATGCGCGTCATTGGTATATTACTTGTCAGTGCCTTAATCACTTTGCCTGTGGCCATTGCAATGCGATGGACGAAAGGGTTTAAGCAATTTATAGGTCTCAGTATTTTAATTGGGGAATTTTCTGTTATAACTGGTTTAGTTACTGCATTTTATTTAGATATTTCTCCTGGTGGCGTGATTGTAGTGATATTAATCATGTTACTTGGTTTAACATTTGTTGCACAAAAGTTTACAAAAGGGAAGGGTAAAGGAGTGATTCTGAATGAAAACGCAAGAAGCAATAAGAATTCTGAAGGATAACGGGCACAAATACACAGATAAGCGCAAAGATATTATCAATATTTTCATTCAAGAAGATAAGTATATTAATGCAAAATATATTCAACAACTTATGAATAAAGACTATCCAGGGATATCTTTCGATACAATTTATCGAAATTTACACCTTTTTAAAACACTAGGTATTATTGAAAGTACAGAATTAGATGGTGAAATGAAGTTTCGTATTGCGTGTACGTCCCACCACCATCATCATTTTATTTGTACTTCTTGTGGAGATACTAAAGTGATAGACTATTGCCCAATGACCGAAATAAAAAAAGCTTTGCCTGAAGTTGATATTGAAAAGCATAAACTTGAAGTTTATGGCGTTTGTGAAAATTGTAAATCATAAAAAATGCTACCGATAAGCCGGTAGCATTTTTTATGATTTTGCTGCTTCTTCTTTTTTATTTTTTTCCCATTCTGTTGCTAATTTATCGATTTCCATTTTAAGTTCATCTACCATTGATTCTTCAGGTACTTTTCGGACTGTTTTACCTTTCATAAACAAGAGTCCTTCACCACGTGCACCTGCAATACCAATATCTGCCTCACGCGCTTCACCTGGTCCGTTCACTGCACAACCAAGAACGGCAACCTTCAAAGGAACTTGTAATTTTTCAATATAGTCTTCTACTTCATTTGCAATTGAAATTAAATCTATTTCAATTCGGCCACATGTTGGGCATGCGATTAATGTCGCAGCATTACTTGCTAAACCAAAAGCCTTTAAAAGTGATTTTGCAACTTTAACTTCTTCAACAGGGTCCGCAGATAAAGAGATACGACATGTATTTCCGATTCCTAAGGCTAAAATCGCACCAAGTCCAGCGGATGATTTAACCGTACCATTGAATAAAGTACCACTTTCGGTAATACCTAAATGTAAAGGGTAGTCAAATGCTTTCGCGGCTTTCGTATATGCTTCAATAGCTAAATTAACATCACTTGCTTTCATTGAAACGATAATGTCATGAAAGTCTAAATCCTCTAGAATTTTAATATGATGTAATGCACTTTCAACCATGCCATCAGCTGTCGGGTAACCATATTTTTTTAATATGTGTTTTTCAAGTGAACCCGCATTAACTCCAATACGAATTGGAATGCCTTTAGCTTTACAAGCTTCTACAACAGCCTCAACTTTTTCACGACGACCTATATTTCCTGGATTAATACGTATTTTATCTGCACCATTTTCAATGGCAATCAATGCTAGTTTATAGTTAAAATGTATGTCAACAACTAAAGGAATATTAATTTGTGCTTTAATATCTTTAATTGCGTGTGCATCTTCTTCATTCGGACAAGCAACACGTACAATTTGGCATCCAGCTTCTTCTAAGCGTTTAATTTCAGCTACTGTTGCCTCAACGTCATATGTTTTAGTTGTGGTCATACTTTGAATAACAACTTCATCAGATCCACCAATTGTCAAATTACCCACTTTTACAGGTCGTGTATTTTTACGATGTGTAATTTCAGACATGAATAGAAACTCCTTTAGACTCTAAATTTAATTGAAAACGCACGTAACATCATGTTTTTCAATGCTAAACCTATTATACAATACCATCTCGTACATATTCAAAACAATCACACCAATTTCGGTTACAATCACATAAAAACACGCTTAAGTCTAATTAAGTAACAAATATCACATAGCGAAAACGTTAAATGTTTAATAATATTACAAACGTCAATATATTAGGTAAAGGCAAGTCTCTTATTCTTGCCGGATTCTATATTGATAAATAATTATTATGTTATTGTATTATTAATTCGAATTGATTAATAACATACTTACAAGCAAATTCATTGTTGTTACTAGCATTTAGTTGCTACAATATAAACGAACATAATTTAGGAGGATGATTATTTATGGCTTTTGAATTACCAAAATTACCTTATGGTTATGACGCATTAGAACCACATATTGACAAAGAAACTATGGAAATCCACCATAGCAAACATCATAACACTTATGTAACAAAATTAAACGACGCTGTAAAAGGTACAGAGTTAGAAGATAAATCTATTGAAGAGCTTATCGCGAATGTTGACCAATTACCTGAGGATAAAAAGACTGCGGTTCGTAACAATGGTGGCGGTCACTTTAACCATTCTTTATTCTGGCAATTTTTATCCCCAGAATCTGAAGAAAAAGGTGAAGTTGTTGACAAAATTAAAGAACAATGGGGTTCTTTAGACGCATTTAAAAAAGAATTCTCAGATAAAGCAGCAGCACGATTTGGATCTGGCTGGGCTTGGCTTGTAGTAAATAATGGTCAATTAGAAATTGTTACAACAGCAAACCAAGATAGCCCATTATCAGAAGGTAAGACACCAATACTCGCTCTAGATGTTTGGGAACATGCATATTACCTGAAATATCAAAATAAACGTCCAGATTATATCAGTACTTTCTGGAATGTAGTTAACTGGGAAAAAGTTGACGAATTTTACGCTGCAGCTAAATAAACTACGATTTGATTAAAGAAATACTTCATTAAAAGATGGTCTACGGTCGAGATGTTATCACGTCTCGACCTTTTTTTATTCAATGAATGTGTTTAACAGTTATTTAGATTGTAACTTATACTAAATTCTATGGATGTAATCATTCACTGCTTAATCTTACAATTTCATACTTCAATCTCTCATAAAACATTAGCAAAATTCATCATTTTCATATATCATTTTTAGTAGTATGACGGAATAGAGGTAGGTTGTGTTGTTAAAACGATTAAAAGAAAAAACAAATGATGAAAAAATGCGCCAAACAATGGATCATCGTATCAATTTTATATTTATTGTAATCATTTTAGCATTTGTCTTAATAGTATTAAGGTTAGGTTATTTACAAATTGCCCAAGGTGCACACTTTAATCAAATGATTCGTGAAAGTGAGAATGTGACAGTGAATGAATCTGCTCCACGCGGTCGAATTTTAGATCGAAATGGCAATGTCATTGTAGATAATGCTTCGAAAAAAGCCATTACATATACCCGCGGTAAAAACACGAGTCAGAAAGAAATTTTAACCACTGCGAAAAAACTTTCAAAGATCATTACAATGAAAACAGATCGCATTACAGAACGTGATAAAAAAGATTATTGGATTATTAAATATCCTGAAAAAGTAAAATCACTTATGAAAAAAGAGCAAACGATGCTAGAAGGTGGGGATATTTCACAGGAGGCCTATGATGAAACTTTAAGGCATAAACTTACGGATACAGATTTAAAGCAACTCTCTAAAGAAGATATGCAAGTTTTAGCCATTTATCGTGAAATGTCACAAGGCACAACATTAAGTCCTCGAACAATAAAAAAAGATAATGTATCTGATGAGGAATATGCGGCAGTCTCTCAACAACTTTCCGATCTTCCTGGTATTAATACCACTATGGATTGGGATCGTAAATATCCATATGGAAGTACATTGAGAGGTATACTTGGACAAGTATCAACGTCTGAAGAGGGCTTACCTAAAGAATTAACTGATGACTATTTATCTAAAGGCTACTCCCGTAATGATCGTGTCGGTAAATCCTATATAGAGCGACAATATGAAAATGTGTTACGTGGCGAGAAAAAAGAGATTCAATATACAACAGATAAATCCGGTGAAGTTATTGATTCAAAAGTAATTAAAGACGGTGCACGTGGTGATGATTTAGTATTAACTATCGACATTAATTTGCAGAAAAAAGCAGAATCTTATTTAGAAAAACAAATCTCTAAATTACGCTCAGAAGGCGCTAAAGATATGGATAGTGCAATGATGGTGATTCAAGATCCACGTAATGGAGATATTCTAGCTATGGTGGGGAAAAAAATCGATAAAAGTGGTGCGCTAACAGATTTTGATATCGGCACATTTACAACACAATATGCGGTTGGATCATCAGTAAAAGGCGCTACATTGCTAGCTGGTTATCAAAATAATGCTATTAAAGTAGGTCAAGAGATGATTGATGAACCGTTACATTTTCAAGATGGTGGGACTAAGCGCTCCTATTTTAACAAAAACAATCAAATTCGCATTTCAGATAGCGAAGCTTTAATGCATTCATCAAACGTATACATGTTTAAAACTGCCTTAAAAATGGCTGGATTAGAATATTCAAATAACATGGCGCTTCCAAATGATGTTACATTACCCGGTCAAAAATTAAGAAAAGGGCTTAATCAAGTTGGTTTAGGCGTTAAAACTGGAATAGATTTACCGAATGAGGTAACTGGGCAAATCGAGCCTTTAAAAGATAATCCAGGAAATTACTTAGACTTAGCAATAGGTCAATATGATACGTATTCACCTTTACAGCTATCACAGTATGTTTCAACAATCGCAAATAATGGTGTAAGGATTCAACCACATATCGCTAAAGAAATACGACACGCAACTCCAGATGATGCATTAGGACCAATCAAAACAACAATACAAGGGCGCGTATTGAACCGAATCAATAACTCTCCCGAAGAAATTAAACAAGTTCAAAATGGATTTGATATGGCATTTAACAAAGAGAAAGGTACAGGATATGCAAGCTTCAGCAAAACAAAAGTACGTACAGCAGGTAAAACAGGTACAGCTGAGGTATTTCAAGATGGTGAACCACGAGTGAATTCTACTTATGTTGGTTATGCACCAGCTAATAACCCTAAATTATCATTTTCTATTGTTTATACAAATCAACCTGTACCAGAACCTTGGCTTAATGGTGGTGATTTAGGTCGTGATGTCATTAATTACTTCTTTGGTTAATGATATATTAATTAAAATACCTTTTTTAAACACACATCAATAATCGGTGTGTGTTTTTTTATGCATTTTGTAAATATACACAATTCCTTAATATTAACACAAAATTTACATTCAATTTATTGGAGGTTAACAATTACTTAGTATGCTAAGAATGTAATTAAAAGTAGTGATTTCTATTACTAGGAGGATGTTTCAATGAAGAAATGGCAAGTATTAGGTACTACAGTCGTAGGTGCATCATTATTACTAGGAGCCTGCGGAGGCGCTGGACAACAAGGTAGCGATAGTGGGAATAAAGGAGAAAATTCAAATGTTGAGGGCACTGTAAAAGGGAATGGCTCATCAACAGTTGCACCAATTATCGAAAAATTAAACGAAGAGTTCTCAAAAAAATATGATAAAGCGACAGTTGAAAACGTTACTTCAGGTACAGGGGATGGATTCAAGCAATTTATTGCAGGAAAAACAGATTTTTCAAATGCCTCTAGACCTATAAAAGATGAAGAAAAACAACAATTAAAAGATAAGAAAATTGACTATACAGAATTCGAAATTGCTAAAGACGGATTAACAATTGCTGTAAATAAAGATAATGACTTTGTTAAAGAACTTTCTTTAGATGATTTAAAGAAAATTTACTCTGGACAAGCAAAAAACTGGTCTGATGTAAATCCTAAATATCCAAAAAAACCGATTAAAGCTTTTTCACCAGACCAATCACATGGTACGTATGATTTCTTTAGTGAAGAAGTAATGAATAAACAAGACATCAAAGCTGAGAAAAACCAAAATACCGATGTAATCGTTAAATCGGTTCAAGACAATAAAGAGGGTATTGGGTTCTTCGCATATAACTTCTATAAAGAAAATCAAGATAATCTAAAAGCCGTTAAGATTAAAGGCAAAGATGGTAAAGCAATTGAGCCAGATGCTAAAACAATTCAAGATGGTTCATACGCTTTAAGTCGTCCATTATTCATCTATGCTAATAACAAAAAACTTAAAGATAATAAAGCATTTGCAGAATTCATCAAATTCACTTTAGATAACAAAGGTAAAGCTGCCGAAGCTAAGGGCGTTGATTATGTAGCATTACCTGAAAAAGACTATAAAGATCAACTTTCTAAATTAGAAAAAATTACAGGTAAAAGTGAAAAATAATGAACGTGCATATAAGCATTAAAGGGAATGAAAGGGACTTGATTTTCTAAGTCCCTTTTTTAAGTAAAGGAGCATACATGTATGAAATCACAGCATAATGTTCGTGAAATGATTCAAAATAAAAGTAATATTGGGTCATCTAAAAGTGATAAAATCATGCCGATCATTTTAGCGGCTATTGCAGCTATTTCTATCTTAACTACAATCGGTATTGTAGTGACACTATTAACCGAAACAATCACCTTTTTTACAAAAGTGCCCATGTCTAAATACTTTTTAGAAACAGACTGGAATCCATTCAGTTCAAATCCCAAGTATGGTATTTGGGCATTAATTTTAGGAACCTTGAAAATTACAGCAATTGCTACCATTTTTGCAGTTCCTGTTGGATTAGGTGCAGCCATTTATTTGAGTGAGTATGCATCAAAACGCACTAAAAAAATTATTAAGCCTATTCTTGAAATTCTAGCGGGTATTCCCACTATAGTTTATGGTTTTTTTGCATTAACTCTTGTAACGCCAATATTAAGGTCACTCTTTCCAAGTATATCAAGCTTTAACGCAATCAGTCCTGGTTTAGTTGTTGGTGTGATGATTATTCCGATGATTGCAAGTATGAGTGAAGATGCAATGTCCTCTGTACCCAATAAAATTCGCGAAGGCGCATTAGGATTAGGTTCTACAAAATTAGAAATGATTTTTAAGGTAATCATACCAGCTGCTACGTCAGGGATTATGGCATCCATTGTTCTTGCCATTTCACGTGCCATTGGTGAAACGATGATTGTTTCATTGGCAGCAGGTTCAAGCCCGTCATTTGATTTAGATTTAACACATTCTATTCAAACAATGACTGCATATATCGTTCAAGTGTCGCAAGGTGATGCTACGAATGGATCTGACCTATATTACAGTATCTATGCCGTAGGTTTTACACTCTTTATCTTTACATTGATAATGAACTTTATTTCACAATGGATTACGAAACGCTTCAGAGAGGAGTATTAAAATGAATTTAATAGATCAAGTTGCAGTAGAGAAAAAGCTCTCTGGTCGTATGACAAAAAATAAAGTATTCAAAGCATTGTTTTTAATGTGTACATTGATTGGTTTAATCGTATTGACCATTTTAATCGTTGATATTTTAAGAAAAGGGTTACCTTTAACGTCAACAGACTTTTTTTCAAATTTTTCAAGTTCTTCCGCAAGCACTGCCGGAATCAAAGGGGCTTTAATAGGTACATTATGGTTAATGATGACACTCATTCCAATCGCATTAGTATTAGGTGTTGGAAGTGCAATATATCTTGAAGAATATGCAAAAGATAACGCGTTTACGAAATTTGTCAAAATTAATATTTCTAATTTAGCGTCTGTGCCATCTATAGTATACGGGTTATTAGGAGCCACAATATTTGTAGGCTTATTAAAATTAGGAAACTCAGTAATTGCTGCAGCTTTAACATTGGCATTACTTATATTGCCTGTCATTATAGTCGCTAGCCAAGAAGCAATTCGCGCAGTACCCAACTCAGTTAAAGAAGCATCATACGGTCTTGGTGCAAATAAATGGCAGACGATAAAAAATGTTGTCTTACCTGCCGCAATTCCTGGTATTGTTACAGGTGTAATTTTAGCCATTTCCCGTGCGATAGGTGAAACAGCACCATTAGTAGCGATTGGCATACCTACAATTCTGTTACGTACACCTAATAGTATATTAGATTCATTTCAAACATTGCCTTTACAAATTTACGACTGGGCACGTAAACCAGGTTTAGATTTTCAAGCTTTATCATCAGCAGCAATTATTGTTTTATTATTAATTCTACTCATTTTGAACACGGTTGCCGTGTTAATTCGAAATAAATTTTCAAAGAAATATTAATTATAGTAGTGAGAGTGAAAAGAGGGTTTCTTATGAATAATATTAAAGAACTTGAAAAGCACACTGAGAAAGTAAATGACCATAGTCATACGCACTATACTTCCGTTGATCAATCTAAGAAAAAAGACATGATTAAAGATGATCAACGTCGTGTAGTTTATTCTACACAAAATTTAGATTTATGGTATGGCGAACAACATTCTTTAAAAAATGTGAATATAGATATTTTAGAAAAAAATGTTACAGCAATTATTGGCCCTTCAGGATCAGGCAAATCAACTTATGTTAAAGCCCTGAACAGAATGGTCGAACTCGTCCCAACTGTTAAAACATCGGGAAAAATTCTTTATCGTGATCAAAATATTTTTGACAAAAACTATCCAGTAGAAAAATTACGTACAAATGTTGGCATGGTATTCCAACAACCGAACCCATTCCCTAAATCTATATATGATAACATCACATATGGACCTAGAATTCATGGTATTAAAGATAAGAAAACCTTAGATGAAATTGTTGAAAAATCACTGCGTGGCGCAGCGATTTGGGATGAATTAAAAGATCGACTAAATCAAAATGCATATGGGTTGTCAGGCGGACAACAACAACGTGTGTGTATCGCACGTTGCCTCGCAATTGAGCCAGATGTAATTCTCATGGATGAACCAACATCAGCGTTAGACCCTATTTCGACTTTACGAGTAGAGGAATTAGTTCAAGATTTGAAAAAAGATTATTCTATTATTATCGTAACGCACAATATGCAACAAGCTGCACGTGTTTCAGATAAAACTGCATTTTTCTTAAATGGCTATGTAAACGAATACGACGATACAGATAAAATATTTTCTAATCCGTCAGATAAACAAACTGAAGATTACATTTCGGGACGTTTTGGTTAATACTATGGTAATTAGAAAAAGATACGAAGGTCAGTTAAATGAATTATTTAAAGATATTCGCACACTCGGCCTTCATACGTATTCAATGATTGATCAGTCGATTCGAGTTTTAACAGATAGCCAAATTACACATGCTAGAGAAATTATCAATAACGATAAAAAAATAAATAAATTAGAATTTGATATTAATGAAAAAGTAGTAATGTTAATCACAAAGCAACAACCTATGGCTAAAGATTTACGGCTAATGATGTCTACTTTAAAAATCGCTTCAGAATTTGAAAGAATGGCTGATAACGCTGCAAATATTGCTAAAATCCGTACACGCGCTAAATTTACAGATAAGTATTTAGTTATGCGTTTAGAAACTATGGGTAGATTGGCACTTTTAATGTTGAAAGATTTAAATGATGCTGCGAAAAACGATGATTTAGATCTTGTAAAAGAAATTATTGATCGAGACAATGATATTGATGATTTATATAAGCAAATAGTAAATTCAACCTATTTAATAGATAATGATCCATTCGTATCAGGTCAAGCACATTTAGTGGCAAGGTACTTGGAACGTATTGGCGATCACATTGTAAATATCTCTGAACATATATACTATTTTATTACTGGTGAAAGATATGAATCCTACAATAATTAACCCTTTCCATTTACGTACGAAGATGGTATGATAATAAAGTCGTATTTTAAGAAAGATGAGGAGGGTTAATATGCGTGTCAACGTAACTCTTGCTTGTACAGAATGTGGAGATCGTAACTATATTTCTACTAAAAACAAAAGAACGAATCCAGAACGTATCGAAATGAAAAAATTCTGTACTCGTGAAAATAAACACACATTACATCGTGAAACTAAATAGTTTTTTCTTGGGCTAGAACACATTGTGTTCTGGCCATTTTTTTAACTTGATTTTCATGACATTAGTCATTGGGCACGCTATAATATACATAGATTTAAGAGGAGGGATGAGAATGAGTAAGAATGAAATGCGCAAAACCACTCTTGCCTTAATGCGTGGAATGAACAAAAAGGCTAAATCTAAAGCAGACCATTTTTTGTTTCAACAGCTCATTGAGCATGAAAAATTTGTTAATGCACAAAACATAGGTATTGTTTTATCCATGCCTCACGAAGTTCACACAGATCCAATAATACGGTTTGCACTTGAACATCATAAATCTGTTTTTGTACCTTCCACAAATTACCAATTGCACAAAATGCAGTTTCAACAATTAGAAGATTTAAATCACGTTGAAATTGATGAAAAATCAATCCGGTATGTACCAACTGAAACTCAAATAAAAAACGAACTGGACCTCGTCATTGTCCCGGGAGTAGTATTTAATCATGCTGGATATCGAATAGGTTATGGTGGCGGATATTTTGATCAATTCTTATCTCAATATCACCCTAAAACAATTAGTCTTGTATATGACATTCAATTATCAGACCAAATACCAGTTGAGCCTCATGACTATCCCGTACAAGAACTTATTATTGCAAAAACATAGCACTTTGGAGGCACGATATGATTGATGAAAAATTTCAATGGAAAGCCACATTTTTATGGATAAAATATTATAACTATAAATGTGTTCATTATGATAAAGAAAAGAATGAAATTTGGCTTGCTAATCATAAAAAACAACATGTTGTTATTTTTAAATTTGGTGAGTTTACATCACAAGAACTTAGTTTTACTCACGAGAGATTAAAAGAGCATAAAGAAGACATTGACGCTTTTTTATCTTTTAATGTAAGAAATTATAATGTGTACGTCTTTAATGATAAAAATATTGATGTGCAACATTTCACTGAGCATCATCCTATTAAAATTAAATTTCACCATTTTGATTCTCGCAAAGCATTTATAAAAAATATAAAACATCCTTTATTAAAAAGGGAATTGAGTCAAAAAGACACGAAAACAAGTACATATTTTAAACAACGCACATTGAACCAAAATCCGGTTGAACATGCAATGTATCAATTCGCGCCTATAACCTATAGTTTAATTGCAATAAATGTCCTCATTTGGCTTATTATTCTGTTTTTTGTTCCCCACAAGACCGATTTAGAAGTTATTAACATCGGTGCGTTATCTCATTTTAATTTTGTTCATGGGGAGATATATAGATTAATTTCGTCGATTTTCCTACACTTAAATTTCGAGCATTTATTATTTAATATGTTAACGCTTTTCATATTCGGTAAAATTGTTGAATCTTTAGTAGGAAGTTGGCGAATGGGCGTTATTTATTTTTTCTCAGGTATTCTAGGCAACCTCTTTACACTTGCATTTTTAAATGACAACATATCACTTGGTGCAAGTGGGGCGATTTTTGGATTATTGGGTTCAATTGTAGCAATTATGCTAATTAGTAAGCAGTTCACACAAAAAATGATGCTACAAATTATTATTGCAACAGTCATTATGGCAGTGATTTCTTTATTTATGAGTAATGTTAATATTGTTGCACATTTAGGCGGTTTATTGGCGGGCGCTCTCATTGTGTATCTCGGTCACTTTTATCAAACATATAAAAAAGGCTTTAATATATTAGTGATTATTACAGCGGTATTAATAATAGGATTACTATTACGTATCTTTTTAATTGAAGATGTGAATATATATAATAAAATCATTCAAAAGCAGATGAACGATGGTAATTTATCGGGAGCTAAGCATATGATTAAAGAAACTGTAAAAAAAGATTATGCAAACGATGAAACGTACTATCTTTCTGGTTTTGTAATTGCAGCAAAAGATTCTAAAGCTGAAGCGATAGCCGAATGGGAAAGAGGGTTACGCGCATTCCCTAATTCACCAATATTAAATTATCAAATGGCTATTGCAAATCGATCCTTAGGCGATAACAAAAGCGCTAAGAAATTTATTAAAAAAGTTTTAGATGTGAATCCCCAAAATAAAAATGCACGTAATTTAAAAAAAGAACTGGATGATTAACATGCAGACAAACCTCCGGACATTTTATGATGTTTTACAATTATTAAAACAATTTGGTTTCATTGTTTACTTTGATGATGAAGATGATATGCTAGAGATGATAGAGCAAGAGATTAGAACGCTTTATAAACATGGACTAATCAGCAATGAAACGTTCATGCAATCAAAATTGTTAATTAATCAAAGAAGGATGAAACGTGGATGAAAAAAGATTTAATTTTAGCAGCCGATGTAGGCGGTACAACTTGTAAGTTAGGCATTTTTAGTGATCAATTAGAACGTCTCACAAAATGGTCTATAGAAACAGATATATCAGATCCTACAGGACGTAAACTTCTTAAACAAATTTATAACGCGTTTGTGAAAAAATGCGAATCTCTTAATTTTGACATGAATCGTATTATCGGAATGGGCATCGGCATTCCTGGCCCTGTAGAGTTTGAGACGGGGATCATTCATGGTGCAGTGAATTTAAATTGGCCAGGCAAAGTCAATGTACATGCGATTATGTCTGAATTTGTAGATTTCCCTGTATATGTTGACAATGATGCAAATGTCGCAGCATTAGGTGAAAAACACTGCGGTGCAGGGAAACAAGCGGATGATGTAGTCGCAATAACATTAGGAACAGGCTTAGGTGGCGGTATCATCTCTAATGGAAAAATTGTACATGGACATAACGGCTCAGGTGCTGAATTAGGGCATATTCGTGTTGATCATGATCAAAGATTTAAATGTAATTGTGGTAAATCAGGATGTATTGAGACAGTGGCATCAGCTACAGGTGTTGTAAATTTAGTCAACTTTTATTACCCTAAGCTCACTTTCAAATCATCTATATTACATCTCATTAAAGAGAACAAAGTCACTGCCAAAGCAGTTTTTGATGCAGCTAAACAGGGGGATCAATTCTGCATATTTATAACAGAACGTGTCGCGCATCATATCGCCTATTTAGCAAGTATAATCAGTGTAACAACAAACCCTAAGTACATTATATTAGGCGGAGGCATGTCTGAAGCTGGAGATATTTTAGTGGAAAATATTAAAACAGAATATCGCCACCTTACATTCACTCCAGCACAAGAAAACACTGAAATTGTTCGAGCTGAATTAGGTAATGATGCTGGTATTACCGGTGCAGCAGGATTAATAAAAACGTATGTCATACAAAAGGAGCGAATTTAAAATGGCAATTGTAGACGTTGTCGTCATTCCAGTGGGAACAGAGGGACCAAGTGTAAGTCAATACATCGCAGAAATACAAACAGCTTTAGAAAAATTCAAAAAACAAGGTACGATTGATTATCAACTTACACCTATGAATACTTTAATTGAGGGTGAACTTGAAGATTTATTACATGTTATTAAAGTGATACATGAATTGCCATTCAATAAAGGTTTAGATCGTGTTTGTACAAATATACGTATTGATGATAGACGTGATAAGAAGCGAAAAATGAATGACAAAATAACGTCGGTACAAAAACATTTATCTTAAGAGGAGTTTTGATTATGGAGATTTCATATTTACCACTAGGGTTTGTAAGTACAAATACGTATTTCATTACAAACGATGAATCATTATTAATTATTGATCCAGCAGGCGAATCTCATAAAATTCTAAACAAAATAAAATCAATCAATAAACCGCTTAAGGCCATATTATTGACACACGCACACTTTGATCATATTGCAGCATTAGATGATATATTAAATGTACACCCTGTTCCTGTTTATATGCATCAAAATGAACAAGATTTTCTTACAAACCCTGAAAAAAATGGTTCTAAAAAGTTCAAAGAATTGGGTCTTCCCATTATCACTAGTCACGCTAATCCACACTTTATAGATGAAGGACATATGCAACTACATGGTTTTGATATTAAAGTTTTATTTACCCCTGGTCATTCACCTGGAAGCTTGTCTTACGTCTTTAATGATTTTGCAGTTGTAGGTGATACACTTTTTAATAACGGTATTGGACGCACAGATTTATATAAAGGTGATTTCGAAACATTGATAGATTCTATTAAAGATAAACTTTTTGAACTCGATGAAACGATGACTATTTATCCAGGACACGGTCCAAGTACTACCATTGAAAATGAACTGATGAATCCATATATAAATGGCTAAAAATTAAAAGTAAATCAACCACCTCTTACGTGTATACATGTGAGAGGTGATTTTTATGCAATTATTAATTGACCATGTCGTACAATATGCCATAACACATGAAGCGTCGGACATTCATTTTATTCCGAATTCATCACAAGTCGATGTAAAGCTAAGAATTAAAGATTATTTAAAACCTTTTGACACATTAAATTTAGAGACGTATCAAAAAATGTTAACATTATTAAAATTCAAAGCTGGACTTGATGTATCTTCTAGACATAAAGCACAAAGTGGGCGTTATATCTACGAATATGAGACATTATATTATTTACGTGTTTCAACACTACCATTAAATTTAGGCAATGAAAGCTGTGTCATTCGCATTACCCCGCAATTGTTTCACACTGATATTAATCAAACCGCTTATGACATACAAAAAACCATGGAAAAGAAACAAGGATTAATATTATTTAGTGGTCCAACAGGTGCAGGCAAAAGTACATTAATGTATCAAATGGTGGTATACGCTAAAGAAAAACTCAACTTAAATATCATTACAATAGAAGATCCAGTCGAACAATTGCTAAATGGAGTAACACAAATATCTGTAAATGAAAAAGCTGATATTACTTATGGAAGTTCATTAAAAGCAATATTACGGTGTGATCCAGATGTAATTTTAATTGGTGAAATAAGAGATGGTTTAATTGCAAAAGATGTCATTCAAGCAAGTTTGAGTGGCCATTTAGTTTTATCGACTATACACGCAAATGATTGCAAAGGCGTATTATTACGCCTTATTGAAATGGGAATTACGAAACAAGATTTATTACAAGCACTTAATCTTATAGTAAATCAGCGTTTAATTACGACAAATGACAATTCAAGGAAACTCGTTTATGAACTAATGTCTCAAGATGATATACGGTACTTTTTGGACCATAATTTTGTACTACCTAAACACTTTGAAAGTCTTAATGACAAACTGACTGAGCTAAAAAAGAAAGGAGAGATAGATGACGTCACATTACGAAAATATCAAAAATAAAATAAGCTTGTATTACATTAAAAAAAATCATTTAACATTAATGATCCGCTTGCACGCATTACTTGAACATGGCTTTACATTAGTCGAAGCAATGCGATTCTTATACAGTCAACTTAATATTAAAAATATAAATATCAATGCACGTTTCAACCACTTACTCCAGCAAGGCAGTACTTGCTATGAATTATTTAAATTTTTAAGATTTCCAGAAACCGTCTTAATGCAACTCTATTTCGCCGAACAATATAGCGCACTTCCAAATACTTTGAAACAATGCCACACCTACTATAAACAAAATCAAAAATTAATGAAGCAATTTTATAAAAGCCTACAATATCCTATTATTTTACTCAGCATATTTCTCATTTTAATCGTCATTTTAAATCAAACAGTGATGCCAGAATTTCAATCGATGTATCAATCAATGAATTTAAAAGAAGACGCCCTTCAATATACATTGAGAAAAAGTATACAATACTTTCCTACTGCTTTTATTATTCTTATCATAATTATTCTTACCAATTATTACTTATTTAAAAGATGGTTAAGCAAACAGAAAATTTCTAGGCAAATCCAAATTTTATCCCATATCCCATTGTTCCATAAATATTATCGATTATTTACTACGTACCAAATAACAAATCAATTTGCATTGTTTTTTAAAAATGGCATTACATTTAATCAAATTGTATATATTTATAGTCAACAAAACAAAAATCATTTTCTTCAATATTTAGGGGCTAGCATTTCAAATGCGTTACACCATGGTGCAACGCTTTCAGAAGTCATGAGCCAATTCAAGTGTTTTGAACCGAACTTCATCTCCTATATTGAGCAAGGGGAAAAACGTGACAAATTAGATATAGAGCTTTTGATATATTCTGAATTCCTAATGGACCATATTGAGAAATTCATAAAAAAACACATAAGTTATATTCAACCCATTATGTTTGTATTAATCGGCTTATTAATATTGTCTGTATATTTAGTCATGATGTTACCAATTTTCAATATGATGCAAACGATACAAAATTAGGAGGAATCTATATGCTTAAGATCATTAATATATTAAAAAACAAAAAAGGGTTTACTTTAATCGAAATGTTATTGGTTTTACTCATCATTAGTGTTTTATTAATATTAATAATTCCTAATATAGCCAAACAATCTGAGCACATTCAAAAGACTGGATGCGCGGCACAACTTAAACTCGTAGACAGTCAAATTGAAGCTTACACTTTAAAATACAACCGTAAGCCAACATCAATTGATGAGCTAATTCAAGAAGGATATATTAAAGATAATCAAAAAAACTGTAAAAGTGGGGAAACTATCACAATTCGTGGTGGCGAAGCTGTTGTCTCATAAACAAGGGTTTACTTTAGTTGAATTTATCCTCGTACTCACAATTATTTCTTTCGTCGTTTTTTTAACAGTTGTGAATCACACTGAAAATCTTCACCCAACAGATATCGAATCTCACATTTCATTATTAACAAGTAGAATTGATTTCTATCAATCATTAGCTATTAAACAAAAGCAACCTGTCTTATTGTTATTCAGACCTTATCATAATGATATGAAAGTCCAAATAGGTCATAAAACGCCCATTTTCATCTCACTCAAACCACTCATTTTGAGCAACCGTTCAAATTTAGACTATTTACAATTTAATTCGAAAGGTCAAATTTCAAAATTTGGAACACTGCACTTTACATATCAGCACACCCATTTTGCGCTGATATTTCATATAGAGCAAGGGAGGTATCGTATATCTTTCGAAAATTAAATAAAGGATTTATTTTTTTAGAATCTCTTTTTAGCATGATGATTATTATGTTAATTTGCTTTTCATTTGTTCCACTTATTCACCAACTTGAAACCACATATATACAATCTATTCATAACCTCACACTTAAGCGGACGTTATTTTTCGTTATAAAAAATAAACCTTCAGGGGAGTTGTTACGAATTAATCATTATGACTTTAAAGAAACTTCGAAACAGTACTGTATTACTGATAGTAAAATTAGTAAAAGCTTTTGTATCACGAAATAAAGGGTTTACACTTATCGAAACGCTTATTGGTTTTTCAATCTTTACACTTATTATTTCATTAGTGCCAATATGCATTGTAATCCTTATACAATTTAAATCATTACTGGTCAATGATAAATCATTTATCTTCGAGATGATGATTAAAGAAATAGGACAAACCGTGCACTCTGTGGAACATCAATCAATAACCGTACATCCGAACAAAATTTCTATACCTCTAAAAAATGAAACCGTCACGTATTCATTTGACAACTTTAAAGTCGTTAAATCTATAAATGGCAAAGGAAATATCACAATATTTAATCATGTAATGCAAATGAAATTTTATAGAAATCATCACTTCGTAATTATGCAAATAAAATTCAAAGAAGGAAATGATACACGTACGCATGAAGTTATATTATAAAAAAGGGTTCACACTTCCTATTGTTTTTGCATTATTCAGTATATACTTATTAGTTACATCTTTTTATTTGGTTATATATGGTTTAAAATTAAATGCATTAGATACATTAAACGATTACTACGATACAGAATTAAAAACATTAATCATTGAAAGGAAGAATGAAATTGCGCATTCTAAATAAACCCATCTTACTTATAGGTTTTATGGGATCGGGCAAAACAACGATTGGTAAAATATTATCAGAGAGCCTAAATCTGCCATTCGTTGATCTTGATGCTAAAATAGTTGAAATGACTCACTCAACAATACCTCAAATATTTGAAACATCAGGTGAAACAGAATTTCGTAAACTTGAATATGAACAACTTAAAAAGCATCTTACATCTCCTCAAATCATAGCCACTGGCGGAGGCATTATCGAACATGATGAAAGTTTTACAATGTTAAAACAATACACATCATCAATTATTTGGTTAGACGCATCCTTTGAAAATTTATATGAAAGAATAGTAAATGATGAAAATCGTCCGAACGCGCGCAATAAATCGTATTCAGATTTAAAAAACTTGTATTCAAGTCGTATTTCAAGATATAATGAAATCGCATTCATTAAGGTCAATACAGCTAAGACTTCAAGGGACATACTTAATGAAATTAATAAAGCACTATTTGCGAATGATCAATATTAGAGAGAATGGTTTACACCATCGCCGAAGGAGCAAGTAATCAAGGATTATGAATCTCTCAGGCAAAAGGATAATATTGTGACGCATTCCTGAAGGTATCGCAACAGGGGAGTTTTATACTCCCCTGTTTTTTTCATTATTAAGAGGAGGGTGTAACATGGTGGAAAATTTAAAACAAACACCATTATATCAACATTATGTTGATGCAGGTGCGAAAATTGTAGAATTTGGTGGTTGGGCAATGCCTGTCCAATTCTCAAGTATTAAAGAAGAACATAATGCTGTACGTACAGCAGCTGGCTTATTTGATGTTAGTCATATGGGGGAAATTCTAGTTGAAGGTGAACAAGCAGAAGCTTTAGTTCAATATGTATTAACAAATGATGTCACATTACTTACTACACAAAACGCACATTATACAACATTATGTAATGAAAAAGGTGGCGTTATCGACGATTTAGTTGCTTACAAATTATCTGACAATAAATATTTACTCGTTGTTAATGCAGCAAATACAGAAAAAGATTTCAACTGGATTCAAAAACATGCATCGAAGTTCAATGCTACAGTTCAAAATGTTTCTGAACAATTTGGGCAATTAGCGATTCAAGGACCAACGGCACGCGAAATCATTCAAAAACATGTGTCTGAAGATTTAAGTCAAATGAAGATGTTTGAATTTAAACAAAATATTGAACTTTTTGGAAAAAAAGTGATACTTTCGCAATCTGGTTATACAGGTGAAGATGGTTTCGAAATTTACTGTAATGCTGAGGATACACCAACTTTATGGGAAGAACTTTTAAAAGAATCTGTAACACCTTGTGGATTAGGTGCACGTGATACGTTGCGTTTAGAAGCCGGCCTTCCTTTACATGGTCAAGACTTAACCGAAGACATTACACCTTATGAAGGCGGCATTGCCTTTGCAGTGAAACCACTTATTGAAGATGACTTTGTGGGCAAACAAGTATTAAAAGAACAAAAAGAAAATGGGGCACCTAGACGTACGGTTGGCTTACGAATGATTGATAAAGGTATTCCTCGTACAGGTTATACCATTTTAAATGCAGAAGGAAAAGAAGTGGGAGTCGTTACATCGGGAACTCAATCCCCATCAACAGGTCATTCTATTGGATTAGGCCTTATTGAACGTAGCGAGTTTGAAATGGGGAAAGAACTTGTTATTCAAGTGCGTAAACGTAAAGTAAAAGCGCAAATTGTTAAGAAAAACCAAATTGAAAAATAGGGGTGGAGACATTGAGTCATCGTTATATACCGTTAACTGAAAAAGACAAAAAAGAAATGTTAGATACCATCGGCGTTAATTCTATTTCAGAATTATTTGGAGACGTACCTAAAAACGTCTATCTTGATAGAGATTTAAATATCGCTGATGCAGAACCGGAAACACAACTTTTAAAGCGTTTAAATAGAGTGGCTAACAAAAACGTCACTAAAGAAACGCACACAAGTTTCTTAGGTGCAGGCGTTTATGATCACTATACACCATCAGTTGTAGATGCAATGATTTCTCGTTCTGAATTCTATACTGCTTATACGCCATATCAACCCGAAATTTCACAAGGAGAATTACAAGCTATTTTTGAATTCCAAACAATGATTTGCGAATTAACAGGAATGGATGTTGCGAATTCATCTATGTATGATGGCATAACAAGTTTTGCTGAAGCTTGTATTTTAGCTTGGGATAAAACCAAAAAGAAAAAGCTTGTAGTTTCCAAAGGAATGCATTATCAAGCATTACAAGTGCTTCACACGTATTCTAACATTCGTGAACAATATGAAGTTGTTGAAGTTGACTTAGATGGCACTATCACTGATCTATCTAAATTAGAAGAAGTCGTTGATGAAGATACAGCCGCAGTTGCAGTACAATATCCAAACTTCTATGGCTCAATTGAAGATTTAGAAAAAATAAAATCGTTCATTGAAGGAACAAAAGCATTATTTATTGTATATGCGAATCCTTTAGCTTTAGGATTACTTACACCTCCTGGTGAATTTGGTGCTGATATCGTTGTGGGTGATACGCAAGTATTTGGTATTCCTTCTCAATTTGGTGGCCCACACTGCGGTTATTTTGCAACTACAAAAAAATTAATGCGTAAAATTCCTGGACGTTTAGTTGGACAAACACAAGATGACCATGGTAACAGAGGTTTTGTTTTAACATTACAAGCGCGTGAGCAACATATTCGTCGTGAAACTGCGACTTCAAATATTTGTTCTAACCAAGCTTTAAATGCACTTGCTTCTTCAATTGCAATGTCAGCTTTAGGCAAACAAGGTCTTCAAGACATAGCAATTCAAAATATTGAAAATGCAAATTATGCCAAAGACCAATTCAAACAAAATGGGTTTGATGTCCTAGACGGCACATCTTACAACGAGTTCGTTGTTAAATTCAATCAACCTATTGAAGAAATTAATAAAAAGTTATTAGATGAAGGCTTCATCGGTGGTTTTGATTTAAGTGTTGTAGATGCGCAATTTGAAAACCATATGTTAGTAGCCGTAACTGAATTACGTACTAAAGATGAAATTGATACATTTGTTAAGAAAGCAGGTGAGCTCAATGGTAAGTAAATCAAGTCCATTAATTTTCGAACGCTCTAAAGAAGGAAGATTTGCGTATTCATTACCACCAAAAGAAATCAACAACGGTGTGGCAGAGAAAATTTTAGATCAAAAATTCATTCGTAAAAATAAAGCTGAATTTCCTGAAGTGTCTGAACTTGATTTAGTTCGTCACTATACAGAGTTATCCAACAAAAACTTCGGGGTGGATAATGGTTTCTATCCATTAGGCTCATGTACGATGAAATACAATCCTAAAATCAACGAAAAAGTAGCCCGTTTAGCAGGCTTTTCTGAATCACATCCATTACAAGATGTTAATCAAGTTCAAGGTTCGCTCGAAATCATTTATAGTCTACAAGAAGAATTAAAAGAAATTACAGGTATGGATGAAATTTCACTTCAACCTGCGGCTGGTGCGCACGGTGAATGGACAGCACTCATGATTTTCAAAGCGTATCACATAAAAAATGGTGATACTGAGCGTGACGAAGTTATCGTCCCTGACTCTGCTCATGGTACAAACCCGGCGTCAGCACATTTTGCCGGTTTTAAAGCTGTTACGGTTAAATCAAATGAAAAAGGCGAAGTAGACATCGATCACTTAAAAGAATTAGTAAGTGAGAAAACAGCAGCCATCATGTTAACAAATCCAAATACTCTCGGTATTTTCGAAACAAATATTATGGAAATTCGTGATATCGTCCATGAAGCTGGGGGATTATTATATTACGATGGTGCAAATTTAAATGCTATCATGGATAAAGTACGTCCAGGAGATATGGGCTTTGATGCCGTTCACCTTAACTTACACAAAACATTTACTGGTCCACATGGTGGTGGTGGTCCAGGTTCAGGCCCAATCGGTGTTAAGAAAGAATTACGCCAATTCTTACCAAAACCACTTGTTGTAAAAGATGGCGATCGTTTTGTGTATGACAATGATATTGAACATTCTATCGGACGCGTCAAACCATTCTTTGGTAACTTTGGTATCTATTTACGTGCGTATACTTATATTCGAACAATGGGTTATAAAGGCCTTAAAGAAGTATCTGAAGCAGCTGTACTCAATGCGAACTATATTAAAGCGCGTTTAAAAGATGCATTTATTATTCCATTTGATCAATACTGTAAGCATGAATTTGTTTTAAGTGGATCTAAACAGAAAAAACTTGGTGTTCGTACTTTAGATATGGCGAAACGTTTATTAGACTTTGGTGTACATCCACCAACAGTTTATTTCCCATTAAACGTTGAAGAAGGTATGATGATCGAGCCTACTGAAACGGAATCTAAAGAAACTTTAGACTATTTCTGCGATGCTTTATTACAAATCGCTAAAGAAGTAGAAGAAGATCCAGATAAAGTGTTAGAAGCACCACATACAACAATTATCGACCGTCTTGATGAAACAACAGCAGCACGTAAACCAATTTTAAAATTTGAAAATTTAAAAGCTGAAAAAGCGTAAATCACATTAAATATAAAGGACTAGAACACATATAAACCTTCTAGTCCTTTTTACATATCTATGAAAATTAAGTTTAAAGATTCCATCTACATAAAAACAACGTGAGACCTATAAATACTCACGTTGTTTTAAAGCTTATTTTTTTGATTTGATTTTCCCCGTCCATTTTTTATAGCCGCCTTTAAGCATATAAATATCCTTATAGCCTTTTTTCTTCAATGAACGTGCCGCTCTATAGCTTGCAATCCCATTTGCATCAATTAAATAAATGGGTTGGTCTTTACGCAGACCTTGATAACGTTGACGAAACATTGTCATCGGGATGTTTCGTGCACCATTGATATGTCCATAGTCATAATCTGCTTTTTCTCGTAAATCAATCACTTGCGCTTTACGCAAACCTTGTTGAAACTCATCTTGATTAAGTTCTTTAACCGCTTTTTTATTCAAGAAGAAGTTTAATAACATCCATGCGATGACAGCTACAAGGACGATTATGGTAATAGTCATAATATTACTCATCTTGCATCCTCCCTAAAATACCGATATTATTATTATAAAGGTGATGAGGGAATTTATCAAAATTTTTTAACGATATATTTTACTGCATATCACTATTCATAAATTTATTTTATATGAAGTAATGGGGGAAAGATACGTATGACTGAAACATGGCATTTTATTAATACAGGACGACGCGATCCGTTTTATAATATGGCATTTGATGAGGCTTTGTTAAATTTCGTTTCGCGTGGTGAGATTGATCCAGTTATACGCTTTTATACTTGGAATCCACCTACACTCTCAATAGGTTATTTCCAAAGACTTGAAAAAGAAATTAATATTCCTAAAGTGGAAGAAAAAGGTTATGGATTAGTTAGGCGACAAACTGGTGGCCGTGGAGTACTACATGATAAAGAATTAACATATAGCGTCATCGTACCAGAATCACATCCACGCATGCCTAAAACAGTTACAGAAGCGTATCGCATTATATCTACAGGTTTATTAGAAGGGTTTAAACTATTGGGATTTGATGCCTATTTTTCTGTACCAAAGTCTAAAGAGGAACGCGAAAAACTTAAACAACCACGAAGCTCTGTTTGTTTTGATGCCCCGAGTTGGTATGAACTTGTGGTGGAAGGTAAAAAAATTGCCGGAAGTGCACAAACGCGTCAAAAAGGAGTTATATTACAACACGGTTCTATCCTCCAAGATGTAGATATCGATGACCTTTTTGATATGTTTATCTTTAAAAATGAGCGTTTGAAAAATAAAATGAAAGATGCTTTTGTAGAAAAAGCAATTGCGATTAATGATTTATCTAACAAACATGTCACTATATCCGACATGGAAGAAGCCTTTAAAGAAGGATTTAAAAAAGGACTTGATATTACGTTCAAACCGTTAGAATTAACAGAAGCTCAATATCGAGAAATCGATACATTGTGTGAAAAATATAAATCTCACGACTTTCTATATAGAAAATAAAGAAACCCGTGTAATGTCTGATAAAATTGACCAGAGTGACATTACACGGGTAAATCATATAATTAGCGTCTCCGCTTCCATTTATTTTTCCATACTGCTTTCTTATATTTTCGTTGGTCCGGTGTTAAAAAATAAAAATAGTAAATTGCAAAAATGATTCCTACTATAATAAGTAACATCAGTAATGTATTAACAAGACTAAAAATAACTGAATCTATATTAAAAAGAAGTCCAATCAATGCGACTGCAAATACAATGCCGATTATCATATTTTGTATTAACTTCATTTCGTTACTCCTTTATTGATTTTCTGGTGGTTTCACATTAACTTCTAATTGTATTAACGTTTGACGACCTTCACTAATTTTATTTTCATCTTTATGATTATAACCCGATTTAATTTTACTAAATGCAGAATTGATTTGTTTTTGTAATTTTTTTAAGGCATCATCCTGTTTTTTCATTTCTTTATCTTTTTTGAGTGCTTTGTCATCTAAACCGTCTTCATAAGTCTTAACTGCGTCATCATGGTCGCTTATAATAGCATCAAGTTGGTCACTAATATCGTTATTTTTTTTATTTTTCAAAATATCACTATCTATCTTATTATAGTCATTTATAAGTTGAGTAAGTTCTTTATAATACTCTGATGACACGTTTAAATAGTTAGACATCGTTTGATTTTTTTGTGCTTGCCCCTTATTTTGGTTATCTTTATTTAACGCTTTTAATGTTTGTTGTTTTTTTGAGATTTCACTTTTTAATTCTTGATTTTCTAATTTGAGATCATGATTTTCATCACTTAATTTTGTACTTTTTTGTTCTAAAGGTAATAAGTTTTGACTTCCACAACTTGCCAAAAAAATTGATGATGCTATAAATATTAATCCTACCTTTTTCATACGCGACTCCTATAATTCAATGTTTTTCTTTATACAATTATTTATTTTACGGTATCATAGACGTAATCACAAATAAATAAGGGGGAATTTCAATATGGAAAATAGAATTTCTAAAATTAAAGCAGTTATGCAACAAAAACAACTTGATGGTATTATCGTACTTTCTGACTTAAATAGACGTTATCTTTCTGGTTTTAAAGGGTCAAGTGGTGCACTTTTGATTACAAATAATGACAATATTTTAATTACCGATTTCAGATATATTGAGCAAGCCACTAAACAAGCGCCATTATTTAAAATTATACAACACACACAACCATTGTACGATGCTTTGCTTTCTCAAATTGAACAAGCCGGTTTATGTCATGTTGGATTTGAAAGCCATCTCGTGTCATATGAAACATTTTTAACTTTAGATAAAGGGAAACATGATCTTATATCTTTAGGTAATGAAATTGAACGTATACGAATGGTTAAAGATGAAAGCGAAATAAAAGCCATAGAAAAAGCGGCACAAATTGTTGATGAAGCTTTTTATCACATTTTAAAAATCGTTGAACCTGGGATGACTGAAAAGGAAGTGAAAGCTCACTTAGAAAGTAAAATGTTACATCTCGGTTCTGAAAAAACATCATTTGACACAATTGTGGCGTCTGGATATCGCGGCGCTTTACCCCATGGAGTTGCATCGGATAAGGTAATAGAAAAAGGGGATATGGTGACACTTGATTATGGTGCATATTATGATGGTTATGCTTCTGATATTACGCGTACTTTTGCAGTAGGTGAACCCATTGCTCAAATGAAAGAAATTTATGAGATTGTTTTAAATAGCCAAACAACAGCAGTAAGTCAAATTAAACCTGGATTATCTGGTAAAGAAATTGATACCATCGCCAGAAATGTTATTGAACAAGCTGGTTATGGCGCACACTTTGGACATTCTTTAGGTCACGGTGTTGGACTCAATGTGCATGAGTATCCAAACTTATCTCAAAAATCCGATTTTATATTGGAACCTAATCATGTTGTAACAATAGAACCAGGTATATATGTAGAAGGTTTAGGCGGCGTTAGAATAGAAGATGACATATTAATTACAGAAAATGGTGGCAGACGCTTTACTAATTGTACAAAAGACCTTATTATTTTATAAGAAGAGTGATACTTGAGGAGGAAAATTCATGATTTCAGTAAATGATTTCAAAACAGGTTTAACAATTTCAGTAGATAATGGCATTTGGAAAGTTATTGAATTCCAACACGTTAAACCAGGCAAAGGTTCTGCATTTGTAAGATCTAAATTACGTAACTTACGAACAGGTGCAATTCAAGAAAAAACATTCCGTGCAGGCGAAAAAGTTGAACCTGCGATGATTGAAAACCGTCGCATGCAGTACTTATATGCAGACGGTGATAATCATGTGTTTATGGATAATGAATCTTTCGAACAAACAGAATTAACAACTGATTATTTAGAATATGAATTAAAATTCTTAAAAGCGAATATGGATGTTCACATTCAAACATATGAAGGTGAAACAATAGGTGTAGAACTTCCAAAAACAGTTGAACTTGAAGTAACTGAAACAGAACCAGGTATTAAAGGTGATACGGCAACTGGTGCGACTAAATCAGCTACAGTTGAAACAGGTTATACATTAAATGTGCCATTGTTTGTTAATGAAGGCGATACGTTAGTCATCAACACAACTGATGGCAGCTATGTATCTAGAGCATAATGACAAATTATACGCACACATGTTGATTCAATCTTTATTCAAGATGTGTCATAACGCACCATTAGTAATGATGTGCGTTTAACAGAATAATGTGACACCGTGTGTGACAAAACCATTTGTGAGTTCATTGTCATTTCGCATGTCCATGAATCGCATATAGGGGCTAGGACACAAGTTGTCCCAGCCTTTTTAACTGTATTCTGCAAATAGGTATTTGCTTGAATTGGTCAATATCCTCAAGTAAAATAGTAAGATAGAAATAATTCAATCATAAGGGAGAAACATTATGAATTTTAAAGAGATTAAAGAGTTAATTGAAATCTTAGATGGCTCTAATTTAACTGAAATAAATATTGAAGATAAAGGGACAATCGTTAACTTAAAAAAAGAGAAAGAAGTTGTAACACATCAGGTTGCACAAGTTTCTCAAACACCTGTTGCCGCACCAGTTCAAGAAGCGGCGCCAGCATCAGCACCTACTAATAACGAGGGTTCTCAAAGTGACAATCTTCAAACCATCACAGCCCCTATGGTAGGTACATTTTATAAATCACCTTCTCCAGAAGAAAATCCATATGTACAAGTGGGAGACCAAGTTTCAGCAAATACAACAGTATGCATTTTAGAAGCGATGAAATTATTCAATGAAATTCAGGCTGAAGTATCAGGGGAAATTGTTGAAATTCTTGTTGAAGATGGACAAATGGTTGAGTATGGCCAAGCTTTATTTAAGGTGAAATAATATGAAGAAAATTTTAATTGCGAACCGTGGTGAGATTGCTGTACGCATCATCCGTGCATGCCACGAATTAGGGATTCAAACAGTAGCGATTTATTCAGAAGGCGATAAAGAAGCATTACATACTCAATTAGCCGATGAAGCCTATTGTGTCGGTCCTAAACAATCTAAAGATTCATATTTAAATATTCCAAATATCTTGTCAATCGCAACATCAACAGGTTGTGACGCGATTCACCCTGGTTATGGATTTCTAGCAGAAAATGGGGACTTTGCTGAATTATGTGAAGCGGTACAATTAAAATTCATTGGTCCTAGTTATAAGGCAATTCAAAAAATGGGGATTAAAGATATTGCTAAGGAAGAAATGAAACGTGCGAATGTCCCTGTTGTGCCCGGTAGCGATGGGTTAGTAGAAAGTATAGATAGTGCTGTTGAAACCGCAAAATCCATCGGCTATCCTGTTATTATTAAAGCTACTGCTGGTGGCGGTGGTAAAGGGATTCGAATTGCACGTAACGAGGAAGAACTCATCAATGGCTATAAAATGACACAACAAGAAGCTGAAACTGCTTTTGGTAATGGTGGCTTATATTTAGAAAAATTTATAGAAAACTTCCGTCATATTGAAATTCAAATTATGGGTGATGAACATGGTAATGTAATTCACTTAGGAGAACGTGATTGTACGATTCAACGCCGTATGCAAAAGCTAGTTGAAGAAGCCCCATCTCCAATCTTATCTGACGCGATGCGTAAAGAAATGGGTGACGCAGCTGTTAGAGCAGCAAAGGCTGTAGATTATTTCAATGCGGGAACGATTGAATTTATTTATGATTTAGATGAAGATAAATTCTATTTTATGGAGATGAATACACGTATTCAAGTTGAACACCCTGTTACCGAAATGGTCACTGGTGTTGACTTAGTTAAATTACAAATTAAGGTTGCTATGGGCGAAACGTTACCTTATAAACAAGAAGATATAAAAATTAATGGTCATGCGATTGAATTTCGTATTAATGCCGAAAACCCTTATAAAAATTTCATGCCTTCTCCCGGAAAAATTTCTCAATATTTAACACCAGGTGGTTACGGGGTACGTATTGAGTCAGCATGTTATACGAATTATATGATTCCGCCATATTATGATTCAATGGTAGCGAAATTAATTGTACATCAACCTACACGTGATGAGGCCATTATGGCTGGATTGCGTGCACTTAATGAATTTGTAGTAATGGGTATCGATACAACCATTCCATTCCATATTCGACTTCTAAGCCATCCAGTTTTTAAAGAAGGATTTTTTAGCACTAAGTTTTTAGAGATTTACGATATCATGAACGACGAAGCATAATCATTATGGAGGCGATAGCGTATGGCTAAATCAGTTGAAAATTTTAATCCGAATCTTGGAACAGTAGAAATTGTACCCGAAGTTATTTCAGTCATCGCAAGTATAGCGGTGTCTGAAGTTGATGGTGTTCGTGGAATGTTTACTGATGTACGTAACCAAACATTAGAAAGACTGGGACGAAAAAATTTGAGTAAAGGTGTAAAAGTAGAAATCATTGATAATGAAATTTATCTCAATGTATATTGCTCACTTAAATATGGTACAAAAATTTCTCAAACTGCTTTAAAAATTCAAGAAGCTATCCATAGTGCAATTAAAAATATGACTGCTTTAACCCCTAAACAAATTAACGTCCATATTACTCATTTAGAAATGAGCGATAACGGACCGCATAAATGATGAAATGGAGAAGATGAAATGAGTAGAAAGCTAGCAAGAAGTCAAGCTTTTCAAACATTATTCCAATTAGAAACAAAAAACTCAGAACTTACGATTGAAGAAGCCATTCGGTTCATTAAAGAAGAAGATCCAGAACTTGATTTTGATTTTATCTATTGGCTAGTTTCAGGTGTGAAAGATCACGAAACGATTTTAGATGAAACAATTTCACCGCACCTCAAAGGTTGGACGATTCCGAGACTACTAAAGACCGATCGTATCATATTAAGAATGGCAACTTTCGAAATGTTGCATAGTGATACGCCGAAAAAGGTTATTATGAATGAAGCGATTGAACTTGCCAAGCAATATAGTGATGATGATCATTACCGCTTTATCAATGGTGTTTTAAGTAATATAAATAAAGATTGAGTGATATTATGACAACATATTTAACTGTCTCTGCATTAACTAAATATATTAAATATAAATTTGATAAAGACCCACATCTTCAATCAGTATTGTTAAAAGGTGAACTATCAAATTTCAAAAAGCATAGTAGTGGTCATCTTTACTTCGCAATCAAAGATAAAAATAGTTTGATTAACGCAATGATGTTCAAAGCACAAGCTGCACAACTTGATTTCGAACCCAAAGAAGGCGATCAAGTCCTTGTTGAAGCACGTGTCTCTGTATACGAACAACGCGGGAGTTATCAAATTTATGTTCAAAATATGCAGCTAGATGGTATCGGAAATCTTTATCAAAAATTTGAGCAATTAAAAGTTAAATTGACAAAAGAAGGGTATTTTAAAGAAGAACATAAAAAGCCTATTCCTAAATACCCTGGGCGAATTGCAATTTTAACAGCGGAAACTGGTGCTGCGATTCGTGATATACAAAATACACTTACAAATCGTTATCCATTAGCAGAACAAATCAAAATCAGTACACTTGTACAAGGAACAGCAGCCAAAGCAGATATTATTGAAAAATTAAACTATGCAGATTCACTTAATGTTGACACCATCATTATTGGACGAGGTGGGGGATCAATAGAGGATCTATGGAATTTTAATGAAGAAGATGTCGTTAAAGCGATTTACCATTGTAAAACGCCGATAATTTCTGCTGTAGGTCATGAAACGGATACAACTTTAAGTGACTATGTAGCTGACGTACGTGCAGCAACACCAACACAAGCCGCTATGATAGCGACGCCCGATCAACATGAATTGCTGCAAGCAATTTTGCAAAGTCGTATTTTTATGTCGCGTTTTATGAAACAATATTTGAAACACGCTAAGCAATATGTGTCGCAATACACAACGTATTATAAATTTAAACAACCTACACTATTATATGAGCAACATATTCAAAAAAGAGACGAATTAGAGCGCTATTTACATGAGGCTTTGAAAAAACGTTTTATGGTCGAACGCCAAAATTTAACGATGATTCAACAACGGTTTCATCTAAAGCATTTTTATCAATATGTCATCTCACAACAAGATGCCACGGAACAATTTAAAATACAACTTTCTAAACTAATGTCATCAACTTTAAAACAAAAAGAGCAACAACTCATCCAAAAAATAGAAAGTCTAAATACATTGAGCCCAACACAAACGATGTTGCGTGGTTATTCAATTGTAAAAAAAGATAATGCTATCATTACAAGTCCCCGCCATCTTCAACAAGGCGAATTGATAGAAATTTTGATGAAAGATGGTAGCGTCGAGGCAATAATTGAAAAGGTAAGGTGTCAAAATGACGACTAAAAATAAAAACTTTGAAGATATGATGAAAGAGCTTGAAGCTATCGTCAATAAATTAGACAATGATCAAATCTCTTTAGAAGAAAGTATGGATTTATATCAAAAAGGTATGGCGCTTTCAAAGTCATGTGAAGAAACGTTAAAAAAAGCAGAAGCAAAAGTGTCTAAATTAATGGAAAATGAGGAAGTTTCTAATGATGACTCCGAAACTCAATAACCTATTAGATACGTTTAATGAGGCCTTATTCAAGAGTATTCCTAAGTCACATACAAGCACCGCTTTAGAAGAAAGTATGCGTTATTCTTTAGAGGCTGGTGGTAAACGTATACGTCCATTACTACTACTCGCTACGCTAGATATGTTAAGTCAAGAAGAATATCATAAAGGTATTGGACCTGCAATTGCTTTAGAAATGATTCATACGTATTCCTTAATTCATGATGACTTACCTGCTATGGACAATGATGATTTTAGACGTGGTAAACCTACTAACCATAAAGTTTATGGAGAATGGTTGGCCATTTTAGCTGGTGATGCGCTTTTAACAAAATCATTTGAGTTAATTGCTTCACAAAAAGAACTAAAACCTGAAGTACAAATTCAGTTGATACAATCTTTAGCTCAAGCAAGTGGTCACTTAGGTATGGTGGGGGGCCAAACACTTGATATGCAAAGTGAAGGGCAACACTTAACTTTATCTCAACTTGAAACCATTCATACACTTAAAACCGGAGCACTCATACAATTTGCAATAGAAGGTGCAAGCATTATTGCTGAAGCACCACACCACGTAAAAAAATTGTTATCAGATTTTGCAACTCATTTAGGTGTAATCTTTCAGATCAAAGATGATTTACTCGATGTGTACGGCGATCAAGAAACATTAGGTAAACCTGTTGGAAGTGATATACTAAACGATAAAAGTACGTATGTATCACTTTTAGGAAAATCTGAAGCTGAACAACAGCTCAATAACCATATTCATCTAGCAGAAGACATTCTAAATACATTGGCTTCTGAATATGATGTTACTCAGTTAAACGAACTATTAAAATTATTTTACCAACGCCATAAGTAAGTGTGTTGGTTATATATTAATCTAGGGTGATATAAATGGATGTACGTGAAATTAAAGACCCCTCATTTTTAAAAAATTTGAGTGTTAAAGAATTAGAAGCATTAAGTGAAGACGTCCGACAATTTTTAATTCAAACGTGTGCTAAAACTGGTGGCCACATCGGTGCCAATTTAGGCGTTGTTGAGTTAACAATCGCGCTTCATAAACATTATAACAGCCCTACGGATAAGATTTTATGGGATGTTGGACATCAAAGTTATATACATAAAATATTAACTGGACGAGGGCATCAATTTGATACGCTACGTCAATATAAAGGACTATGTGGGTTTCCTAAATTAAGAGAATCAGAACATGATGTATGGGAAGCAGGTCATAGCTCTACTTCTTTATCAGCAGCAATGGGCATGGCTAAAGCACGTGACATTCTTAAACAAAACCATCATGTGATTCCGGTTATTGGTGACGGTGCCCTTACAGGGGGGATGGCACTTGAAGCCTTAAATAACATCGGTCATGATCGAACGAATATGACGATTATTTTAAATGACAATGAAATGAGCATTGCCCCTAATGTTGGTGCAATGCATAACATGCTCGGTCGTATTCGAATGAACCAAGGTTATAATAAACTCAAATTAGATGCAGAAGCTGTTTTGAGTCGCTTGCCAGGAGGCAGTAAAATACGAGAATCTGCAGATCGTATTAAAGATAGCATTAAATATCTTGTTGTCGATGGTGCTTTTTTTGAAGAATTAGGTATTCGTTATATTGGTCCGGTTGACGGTCATAATTTTGACGAACTTGAAAATGCATTACAAACCGCAGACTCAATTAACAAACCGGTTCTCGTACATGTAGTGACAAAGAAGGGAAAAGGTTATCATCCTGCTGAAAACGACAAGATTGGGACTTGGCATGGTTTAGGACCATATAAATTAGAAACCGGCGAACAAATTAAAGGACAACCTATTGGGCCATCATGGAGTCAATTTATGAGTGATGAAATATTGTCTTATGCCAAAAAAGATAAACGTGTTGTTGCCATTACACCAGCAATGCCAGTAGGCTCTAAACTAACACGCTTTCAATCTGAACTTCCAGAACAATTTTTTGATGTAGGCATTGCTGAACAACATGCTGTTACGATGGCTGCAGGGCTTGCAATAGAAGGATTTAAACCTTATGTTGCCATTTATTCTACATTTTTACAACGTGCTTATGATCAAGTTTTGCATGATGTAGATCGCCAAAATTTAAATGTTATTTTTGGTATTGATCGCTCTGGCTTAGTTGGTGCCGATGGAGAAACACACCAAGGTGTCTTTGATGTAGGATTTTTATCTCAATTCCCGAATATTACAGTAAGTATGCCAAAAGACGAAAATGAAGCCCGTCATTTAGTCTATACTGCAATGCAAGAGCATTCAGGACCATTCGCAATCCGTTACCCTCGTGGAAATGGTTACGGGGTTGCGTTAACAGATGAGAAAAAATTACTTAACATTGGATCATGGGAAACCCTCCAGTCTGGAAATGACATCACGCTTATTAGCTACGGGCCTACAGTTCATACATTGACAGAAGCTGCTCAAATTCTAAGTGAAAAAGGAATCTCTGCATCTGTAATTAATGCACGCTTTATCAAACCAATGGATTTTGATTTGTTACACAAAATTGGCGCATCACAAAAGCCTGTCATTGTTGCAGAGGAAGGCATGTTAAACGGTGGTTTAGGTAGTCAAATTGCAACGTTTCTTATCGAAAATGGTTATAACAACCCAATTAAACGTATCGGTATAGACGATGAATATATAGAGCACGGTAATGTAGACCGTATATTAGACGACTTGAATTTAGCGACAAATCCCATTGTTAAAATTGCTGAAAACCTTTTAAAATGAAACTCCAATTGTTAGTTGAACAATTTTAAATTTAAATAAGCCATTCAAAAACCTTCAAAGTTCATCTCTTTCATGAATTTTGAAGGTTATTTTTATTGTAATTTTAGAATTTATAAGAAATTAGCATCATTTTTATACAATTGCAGTACTTGAGATGAAACATTTGAAATAGGTCATAACTAGGTTAATAGATGATAGTGTGGTAAAATCGATGTATAAATATTCGTTACGAGGTGTCCATTATGCCTAAAAAATCTGTTAGACATATTAAAATCAGAGAAATTATTTCAAATGAACAAATCGAAACCCAAGATGAATTAGTCAAACGTTTAAATGATTATGAAATGAATGTCACACAAGCAACTGTATCTCGCGATATTAAGGAATTACAATTAATAAAAGTCCCTGCGCCAACGGGTCAATACGTATACAGCCTACCTAACGATAGAAGATATCATCCACTTGAAAAATTAGGCCGTTACCTCATGGATTCATTTGTAAAAATTGACGGTACTGACAATCTATTAGTTTTAAAAACGTTGCCTGGTAATGCACAGTCTATTGGTGCGATTTTAGACCAGATTGATTGGGATGAAGTATTAGGCACGATTTGCGGTGATGATACTTGCCTTATCATATGTCGTACACACTCAGACGCTGAAGAAATCAAATCACGTATATTTAATATGTTATAAGGAAGAGATGATATGTTACAAAGTCTTTCAATTAAACAATTCGCGATAATAGATGAACTTGAAATTCAATTTGGTGAGGGTTTAACGGTATTAAGTGGTGAAACTGGTGCTGGTAAATCTATTATTATTGATGCCATTGGCCAATTGATAGGAATGCGTGCGTCATCAGATTTTGTGCGACATGGCGAAAAGAAAGCCATTATTGAAGGTGTTTTTGACATTGACAATGCGAAAGATGCACATTATGTTTTAGAAGACATTGGCATCGATTTATCCGAGGACTTTCTCATCGTCAAGCGTGAAATATTTAATTCTGGGAAAAGTATGTGTCGGATTAATAATACCACCGTCACACTTCAAGATTTACGTAAAGTGATGCAACAATTGTTAGACATTCACGGCCAACATGAGACACAATCTTTGTTAAAACAAAAATATCACATCGAACTTTTAGATCGTTATGCTGAAGGTACATATGAAGATGCTTTGCGTCAATATGACAAAACATTTGAACAACATAAGTCTAAATTAAAAGAACTTGAAGCACTTGAAAGCGCTGATCAAGCATTATTACAGCGATTGGACCTCATGAAATTTCAGTATGAAGAACTTAAAGATGCCCATTTACAAGAAGAAGAAATGGAACAGCTTGAAGCAGATATTAAACGCATTCAAAATTCGGAAAATCTGAGTCATGCTTTAAATGCTGCGTACACGACGTTAACAGATGAACATGCCATTACAGATCGCTTGTATGAGCTTAGTACACAATTACAGGCAATAGATCAAATACTTCCAAATACGTATATAAAACTTAAAGAAGATGTAGATCAATTTTATTACACATTAGAAGATGCAAAACATCAATTGTATGACGAAATTAACCAAACTGAATTTGACGAACAATATTTAAATGAGCTTGAATCTCGTATGAATCTTCTCAATAATTTAAAGCGTAAGTATGGTAAAGATATCCCTGACCTCATTGCTTATCAATTAAAAATAGAAGATGAAATTAATAAAATAGAAAATTACGAAGAGAGTACGTCACAATTAAGAAATGAAATTTCTGAGCTCTCAGAACAACTTCAAATTGACGGTAAGGTCTTATCTCAAGAGCGGCGTAAAGTCGCACGAACTTTAAGAGATCATATAGTAGATGAGATACAAAATTTACAAATGAAAGATGCAAATCTTGAAATCGCATTTACTTTGTATGAAACGCCTCAACAAGATGGCTTAGAACGTGTTGAATTTTTAATCAGCCCAAATAAAGGGGAGCCTCTAAAAAGCTTAAATAAAATTGCGAGTGGTGGGGAACTTTCTCGGATTATGCTCGCGCTAAAAAGTATTTTTGTGAATGCGAGAGGACAAACAGCAATTCTTTTTGATGAGGTGGATTCCGGTGTGTCTGGACAAGCCGCACAAAAAATGGCAGAAAAAATGAAACAAATTGCTTCGGTAATTCAAGTGATATGTATATCACATTTGCCCCAAGTTGCATCAATGAGCGATCATCACTTATATATTTCAAAACGTGAGAAAGACGATCGAACGACTACTCACGTAAAAGAATTAAAAGATGATGAACGTGTGGAAGAGGTAGCCCGAATGATTTCAGGTGCAACAGTTACTGAACTCACGTTGAAAAATGCAAAGGAAATGATTGAACAAAATCAACGATAAAGGGGTGTGTCACTTTGTCATTTTCGTCATTATTTCATAATACACATGACTTAAAAGGTAATATCGCAATTGTCAATGCAGTGAATGAATCTTCTGTTCAAGTTATTCAAGATGTATTGGCACAAACGAATGCCACGTTCACGTTATACAATACTCAGGATGTTTCAGAATTGATTCGATCATTTGAACTACCAGCCTCAATGTTGAAGCGTATTCACATCCATACTTTTGATGAAACACACGAAGCACTCGCAGCATGTTTAAAAGATTTAGATAACCACAAAGTTGATGTGTTAATGAAAGGATTAATACCTACAAACCAAATACTTTCAGCTGTACTTCGCCATTTACGTCATACAAATGGAAAACAATATTTTTTAAATCATATCGCTTGTTGTGATATCCCACAATATCACAAATTACTATTCATTTCTGATGTTGCTTTAAATATTCATCCTACAATAGAAGAACATCAAAAAATGATTAAAAATATTGCGCAATTCACAAAACAGTTGGGTTACACATCTTTAAAAGTAGCATTACTTTCATCCGTCGAAAGCGTTTCAGATAAAATACCATCGTCTGTTCAAGCTAATCAATTGAAGCAATTCTATAAGCAACAAGATGATAAGCATAATGTTATCGTTGATGGACCATTCGCTTTAGACAATGCCATTGACAAGCAAAGTGCGATGCTCAAAGGAATCACATCACCAGTTGCAGGAGATGCTGATGTGATTATTGTTCCCCAACTTGATGTTGGCAATGCTTTATATAAATCGTTAACTTATTTTGGACACGCTAAAGTTGCAAGTCTCATGATTGGTACACCTTATCCGATAGTTCTCACATCAAGAGCCGATTCAGTGGCCAATAAAACAAAATCTGTTTTACTTGCTTTAAAAACACTCGCGTGACCTGAATCTTTCAAGTCACATATCACTTAACAATCAAGAGAGGAAGGATACGATGGTCCGCATTTTAGTACTTAATTTAGGAAGTACGTCCAGTAAGTTAGCCATTTATGATGGCGAAAAAATGACGCACAAGACCAATTTAGTTCACGATGACAGTATCATACATTTGGATTTACTTAAACAAAAAGACTCACGCCAGTTATTTATTCAGCAATGGCTTACAGAGATTGAAGTTCCAATTTCTTCTATTGATGCAATCGCATGTAGAGGCGGATTGTTAAAGCCTATTGTAGGTGGAACATATACTGTCAACCGTGCATTATATAACGATTTAAAATCATTCCAGTATGGCGTACATGCGTCGAATTTAAGTGCAATTATAGGTTTTGAGTTAGGATCTTCGCAGCATATTCCTGTTTTCACCACTGATCCTGTAGTTGTTGATGAACTGATTGATGAAGTAAGAATTACAGGAATACCCGGTGTACAAAGAAAAAGTGTATTTCATGCTTTAAATCATAAAGCGACAGCACGTCAGTTTGCAAAAAACATTCAAAAAAGATACGAGGACTTGAATTTAATTATCATCCACATGGGTGGTGGCGTAAGTGTGGCTGCACACCAGAAAGGATTAGTTATAGATGTCAATGAAGCTCTATATGGCGAAGGTCCTATGGCTTTAAATCGTTCTGGTTCTGTACCAAATGATTCACTTATCGCATATCAAAATGATCATCTAATGGATACCAAACAAATGAAACGGTTGTTATCATCTCAAACGGGTTTACAAGCACATTTGGGTTCGTCCGACTTTAAATGGATAATGGATCAATATACTCAAGATACACACATTCAGCACATTGTTGATGCATTCGCCGTTCAAATTGCTAAAGCGATAGGTGAACGCGCCGCTGTATTAAAAGGACAAGTGGATCAAATTGTGTTTACTGGAGGAATGAGTCATAGTACGTTGTTCATTGAATTATTAAAACCATATATTGAATGGATATCACCAGTATCTGTGTATCCTGGTGAATTTGAAATGCATGCATTAGCTGAAAATGCATTTCAAGCTTTACATAAACAAATTCCTGTGAAGACTTATAGTTAGGAGAATCATACAATGACAAAAGAAAAATATGATTTAGTCGTTTTAGGTGGCGGTATTGCGGGTTATTCTGCTGCTATTCGTGCCAGTCAACTCGGCAAATCCGTTGCTTTAGTTGAAAAAGATAAAGTTGGCGGTACATGCTTACACCGTGGTTGTATCCCAACAAAATCATTTTTAAAATCAGCTGAAGTCTATCAATATATTCAAAATGCAGACCACTTTGGCCTAACCGTTGAAGGGGCAGCAGTGAACTTTAAAGGTATTTTAGAACGTAAATCACGAATTGTTGAAACGATGTACCGAGGCATTCAACACCTTGTAAAACAAAATAAAATTGATTTATTTCACGGTACTGGACGCCTGTTGGGAGCATCAATTTTCACACCACAAAGTGGGACAGTGTCAGTAGAATATGAAAATGGTGAGTCTGAACTACTTCCAAATGATTATGTGTTGATTGCTACCGGTTCTAAACCAATTGAGCTACCGATGCTTCCATTTGATCACAACGTCATTTTAAGTAGTAACGATATGATGGAAATAGCAGAATTACCTAAACGTATGGCAATTATTGGTGGCGGTGTCATAGGATTAGAGTTTGCTAGTCTTTTAAACACATTTGGTGTAGAAGTTACCATTATTGAAGCAGCTCAACGCATTTTAATCAATGAATCAGAGACGTTGAGTCGTCAAATGAAACAACAGTTGTCTAAACAAGGGATTACAATATTAGAAAACACTGCTGTCACAGAAGACATTGTAACAATTACTGATCATAATGTAACGTTTGATTTAGAAGATACTTTAACCGTAGATAAGGTGCTAGTCGCCGTTGGACGTCAAGCGATTACTGATGATTTAGGATTAAACAACACAAAAGTCATTTTAACTGATAAAAAAACAATTGAAACCAATACATTTATGCAAACCGCTGATCAACATATTTACGCAGCTGGAGATGTAATTGGACAACTTCAACTGGCACATGTTGCTGCTAAAGAAGGCGTCATTGCTGTAGAACATATGTTTAATGAAAACCCAGTGGGCATAGATTACGACCACATGCCACGTTGTATATACACGCATCCTGAAGTGGCTTCAATTGGGTTGACAGCAGAAGCAGCAAAAAATCAAGGATTCGAAACAAAAATCGTAAAAGCACCATTTAAAGCTAATGGAAAAGCGTTAATTGTTTCACAACACAATCCAGATGGCTTTGCTGAACTCGTATTCGATAAAGAGATACGAACGTTTTTAGGTGCCGCTCTGATAGGTCCGAACGTTACAGAACTTATTAATGAGTTATCGTTACTTAGCTTCATGGACGGATCCGCTTTAGAACTCGGAAATGCAACACATGCACATCCGTCAATATCTGAATTATTAATGGAACTTGGTTTGAAAGCTGAAAACCAATCCATTCACATCTAGTAACCTTTGAGGAGGAGAAGGCAATGAAAGATTATAGAGAAGCCAATCTCACAATAGAAGATTTAAAAAATATGTACGCAGCTATGGATTTAGGACGAAAATTAGATGAACGCATGTGGTTATTAAACCGTGCTGGTAAAATTCCTTTTGTCATTAGTTGCCAAGGACAAGAAGCAACACAAATTGGTGCAGCCTATGCGCTTGAAAAAGGTGATTATACCGCACCGTACTATCGTGACCTTGCATTTGTAACGTATTTAGGAATGACACCACTAGAAACAATGAATTCAGCGTTTGGGAAACGTGATGATATTAGTTCTGGTGGAAAGCAAATGCCTTCACATTTTAGTAAAAAAGAAGTAGGGATTATGTCGCAAGGCTCTTCTGTTGCAACACAAGTGTTACACGCCGTTGGTGCTGCTTTGTCACTAAAAATGGATGGCAAACAACAAATCTCATTAACATCTTTAGGTGAGGGAAGTTCTAACCAAGGAGACTTTCATGAAGGCCTCAATTTTGCTGGCGTGCACAAGTTACCATTCATTTGTTTAATTGAAAACAATAAATATGCAATTTCAGTATCTAAAGAATTGCAATATGGTGCTGAACAGCTTTCAGACCGTGCTAAAGGATATGGCATGTTTGGTGAAACTGTAGATGGTAACGATCCTATTGCTGTTTATCAGGCGGTGAAAACCGCACGAGAGCGTGGTGTCAAAGGTGAAGGTAGCACATTGATTGAAGCAATGTGTACGCGACTTACAGCACATTCATCTGATGACGATGATCGTTACCGAACTGACGATGAAAAAACTTTTAATAAAAAGCACGATTGTAATCTTCAATTCAAACAATATTTAATCGATGAAGCACATATTGACACAACTTGGTTTGAAGAAATAGAAAAAGAGAATAAACAACGTGTACACGAAGCAACAAAACAAGCTGAAGCATCACCTTACCCTGATCCTTCAGAGACATATACACATGTTTATGACCAGGAGGGTGAAAAAAATGCCTAAATTAACATACTTAGATGCGATTAAAAATGCTTTAGATTTAGCTCTTGAAAAAGACGATCAAACTTTTATTTTGGGTGAAGACGTAGGAAAAAAAGGTGGTGTGTTTGGCGTAACAGCCGGACTCCAAGAAAAGTATGGCTTATACCGTGTTTTAGATACACCTTTAGCTGAATCAAACATCGTCGGTTCCGCAATTGGTGCTGCGATGGTAGGTAAACGACCAATTGCCGAAATTCAATTTGCTGAATATATTTTACCTGCTACCAATCAAATTATGAGTGAAGCAGCGAAAATGCGTTACCGTTCGAATAACGATTGGAATGTGCCGCTAACCATTCGCGCACCTTTTGGCGGAGGTATTCATGGTGCGTTATATCATTCGCAAAGTATTGAAAGTGTGTTTGCATCTACGCCTGGATTAACAGTTGTCATCCCATCTACACCTTATGATGCTAAAGGATTGTTATTGTCAGCCATCAATTCAAATGATCCCGTGCTCTTCTTTGAACATAAGAAAGCATATCGTTTGTTAAAAGAAGAAGTTCCTGAAGACTATTATACTGTCCCTTTATATAAAGCAGATGTGAAACGCGAAGGTAGCGATATCACTGTATTCACATATGGTTTAGCAGTCAATTATTCACTTCAAGCTGCTGACCTTTTAGCAGAAGAAGGTATCGATGTCGAAGTAGTAGACTTAAGAACTGTTTATCCATTAGATCAAGAAACAATTATTGAACGAGCGAAAAAGACTGGAAAATGTTTACTTATTACTGAAGACAATAAAGAAGGTAGTATTATGTCAGAAGTTTCAGCAATTATTGCTGAAAACTGTCTGTTTGATTTAGATGCACCAATCATGCGTCTCGCTGGTCCAGATGTTCCTGCAATGCCTTTTGCGCCACCTTTAGAAGATGAGTTTATGATTAATCCTGAAAAAATCAAAAATAAAATGCGTGAACTCGCAACATTTTAAGGAGGACCATTATGGAAATTAAAATGCCTAAATTAGGTGAAAGTGTCCACGAAGGTACAATTGAACAGTGGCTAGTACAAGTTGGTGATACAGTTGAAGAATACGATCCATTGTGCGAAGTTATCACAGATAAAGTCACAGCAGAAGTGCCATCGTCATATGCAGGTAAAATCACTAAAATCAACGTTGAAGCCGGAGAAACCGTTTCTGTCGGTTCTGTCATTTGTGAGATGGAAGTAGAAGGAAGTACGGTCAATACAGATGCATCCTCACCTTCACCTGAAGAAACACATACCACTACACAACGAGAAAAACGGACAACATCGACAAAAGAAACACAGGCATCTATCACAAATCAGCCAAAAAATAATGGGCGTTTTTCTCCTGTAGTGTTTAAAATCGCATCTCAGCATAATGTTAATTTAGAGGATGTTCCTGGTACAGGTTTTGAGGGTCGGGTCACAAAAAAAGATATAGAAGCATTCATTACATCTGGTCATCTTCAATCAGCACCTCAAGTATCCGCTTCACCATCTGAAAAGCAACCAGTTTCTCAACACGTCACAAAAAATGAAACGGAAGCTGTCGAACAAGCGTCGGTTATTCCAGTAAAAGGTGTACGTAAACAAATTGCGAATAAAATGGTGCAAAGTGTTCATGAGATTCCACATGCATGGATGAAAATGGAAGTCGATGCAACTGAATTAACCAAGACGCGTAATCATTATAAAGGTCAATTTAAGACACAAGAAGGCTATAATTTAACATTTTTTGCCTTTTTCGTTAAAGCGGTCGCTGAAGCATTACATCACTATCCTATGTTAAATAGCTCATGGCAAAACGATGAAATTCATGTGCATAAAGAGATTAATTTATCAATTGCTGTAGCAGTTGAAGATAAATTATTTGTACCTGTCATTAAAAATGCAGATGAAAAATCAATAAAAGGCATTGCGAAAGAAATAGCTACCCTCGCTAAAAAAGCACGCCAAAATCAATTGACAAATGAAGATATGCAAGGTGGCACATTTACTGTAAATAACACTGGAAGTTTTGGTTCAGTAAGTTCAATGGGAATTATTAATCATCCTCAAGCTGCTATATTGCAAGTAGAATCTATCGTTAAACGCCCTGTAGTAATTAATGATATGATTGCCATTCGTGATATGGTCAACCTTTGTTTATCGATTGATCACCGTATACTAGATGGTTTACAGGCTGGACAATTTTTAAATGACGTAAAATCACGAATTGAACGTTACACACTTGAAAATACACAAATTTATTAAGCTCATTTCAAAAATTGATTTATTGAATTGAAGTTCTGGCTTTAGTACAATTAAATTATCTTAGGAGGTATGGTGATATGGATTTAAATTTCGATTTATATATGAATGATGTGTTAAAACAAGCACGTCAAGAAATGGAAAATGCTGGATATGAACAATTAACAACAGCAGAAGAGGTAGATAGCGTATTTTCAAAAGAGGGTACAACTTTAGTTATGATTAATTCTGTATGTGGTTGTGCGGGTGGCATTGCGCGTCCAGCAGCATCTCATGCGTTACATTATGATGCATTACCTGATCGTCTAGTCACTGTATTTGCAGGCCAAGATAAAGAGGCAACACAACGCGCGAGAGATTATTTTGAAGGTTATGCACCATCAAGTCCATCTTTCGCATTAATGAAAGATGGTAAAATTACCGAGATGATTGAACGTCACCAAATAGAAGGTCATGACGTTATGGATGTTATTACGCAATTACAACGATTATTTGATAAATATTGTGAAGAAAAGTAAGGAGCCGTTAAATGATACGTTTAAATCCCTATCGAATTGGATTTAGAACGATTAAAACAGCGGTCGGAATGGCACTAGGCGTTATTATTGCTAAGCTATTAGGTTTAGATAATTATGCATCTAGTGCTATTTTGGTTGTGTTATGTATCAAAGACACAAAAATGCATTCGGTACATGCCATTATATCGCGTTTTGTATCTTGTATAATCGCAATTGGATTTGGTGCATTAATCTTCCCGTTACTTGGCCAACACGCGCTCGTTTTAGGTCTTATTGTTCTATTATTTATACCACTTACCGTTGTTATAAATATGCAAGAGGGCGTTGTCACAAGTATCGTCATCTTATTACATTTTTTTAATGCAACTCACATCAATCTGGACTTAGTCATCAATGAGATCTTATTAATCATCATTGGGCTCACAATTGCATTTTTAATGAATGCCATTATGCCTAGTTTAGATAACGATTTAAAAAAATATAAGCACGATATTGAAAATCAGATTAAAGATATTTTCTATCAATATAGTAAAGCCTGTGCCACACATAATAACCAACTTAAAATCACGTTTCAACCGCTCAATCTTTCTATTCAAAAAGCGAAGTCAATTGCCTTTAGAGATGTTAAAAACCATTTTGTACGAAATGAAAATAGTTATTATCATTATTTTGACATGAGAGAAAATCAAGTTGAGATTTTAAAACGAATGTATCATCACATTCAACATATTGATGCTGATGATCCGATTTCACATCGTGTCGCAGACGTTTTTAAAGAAATGGCCGAAAATGTAAATGAAAATAACTATACTGCCCAACGCTTACATATGGTGTATCAAGTGAGGCTTGAAATTGATCAAGAGCCTTTACCTACAACACACGAAGCGTTACATACACGGTCAAGTATGATTCAGATGTTATATGATACAGAAGAGTATTTAACAATTAAATCTAAGTTCGGCAATTTAAAAATGCATCATGAAGTATAAAATATAAACACCTTCACTCAAACATCAGAGCGTGAAGGTGTTTATATTTATTACATACTTAAAATTGGTGCTACACCAGTTAAAATTAATGAAATGACAATCGCAACAAGCATCACAATCAGTAATACTTTTCTTACTTTTTCATTTAACACAACTTTTGCCTCCATACTGATACGTAGTTTAATATTCGTAAAGAAAATTATACCACTGTCAAAACACACATCTCAACACTATTTTTATTACAAAATATCGTCAAACAATCAATTTGCATTGTACTTTAAATACTATAAAATGAAGATAACGTTTATAGGGAGGGTGCTTTATGATAAATCAACAACGCTTAATACAAACATTTTTACAACTCGTTCAAATTGATTCAGAAACTGGTCGTGAAAATGAAATACAACCAATATTAAAAGAGAAATTTAAAGCGTTAGGACTTGATGTTAAAGAAGATAATGCCAAAGCTTTGACTCATTTTGGTGCTAATAATTTAATATGTACGTTAAAAGCAACAGATGAAAACCGCGATAAAATTTATTTCACATCTCATATGGATACCGTAGAACCAGGAAAGAATGTGAAACCAATAATCAAAGAAGATGGATATATATATTCTGACGGTACGACAGTACTCGGGGCAGATGATAAAGCAGGTTTAGCTGTTATTTTAGAAGTGCTTGAAGTGATTCAAACTAATGAAATCCCTCATGGACAACTCCAATTTGTAATCACAGTTGGCGAAGAATCTGGTTTAGTCGGTGCCAAAGTATTGGATGCCTCACTTCTAGATGCAGATTACGGTTATGCATTAGATGCTTCTGTGCCTGTTGGAGACATTACTATAGGTGCGCCATATCAAATGAAGATGCATGCAACGATTCATGGTAAAAAAGCACATGCCAGTACACCAAAAGAAGGAATTAGTGCGATTAATATTGCAGCAAAAGCTATCAGTCAAATGAAACTTGGACAAGTTGACAATGAAACGACTGCCAATATCGGTTCATTCAATGGTGGGGGACCAACAAATGTGGTCACCGATCTCGTACATATTTGGGCTGAAGCACGCTCACATTCAAAAGCAAAAATAGATGCCCAAACAGAGCACATGAAAGCAACCTTTATTGAAGCTGCGGAAAATTATGACGCAAGTGCTGAAGTGGAATCTGAGTTGTCTTACCCTGGTTTTAAAATAGATGAAGATGAAAAAGTCTATCAAGTCGCAAAAAAAGCATCATTAACATTAGGTTTTAATGCAAATTCCTCCATTGGTGGCGGAGGATCTGATGGGAATATTATAAATGGCTTTGGAATTCCAACAGTGATATTAGGTGTAGGCTACGAGTATATTCATACGACGAAAGAACGTATTTCGAAACAATCATTAGTTGACCTAGCGCGATATGTTTTGAAAATCATTGAAAACGCTTAAATAAAAGTCGTTAAGTGTTTATCGTTTCATAATATGGTACAATGAGGGCGTAATTTATATTGAGAGAGGTAATAATAATGACACAACAAATAGGTGTAGTAGGATTAGCGGTAATGGGTAAAAACCTGGCTTGGAATATTGAATCAAGAGGCTATACAGTATCTGTATATAACCGCTCATCTGAAAAAACAGACATCATGGTTGCAGAATCAGAAGGTAAAAACATTGTTCCAACCTATTCATTAGAAGAATTTGTAAATTCTTTAGAAAAACCACGTAAAATCTTACTTATGGTTAAAGCAGGTGTTGCAACTGATAAAACCATTGAAAGCCTTTTACCGTTATTAGATAACGACGATATTTTAATTGACGGTGGAAATACGAATTATTTAGATACAATGCGTCGTAATCAAGCGCTTGCACAAAGTGGCATTAACTTTATCGGTACGGGTGTATCCGGTGGAGAAGTTGGCGCATTAACAGGTCCTTCAATGATGCCAGGCGGTCAACGCGATGCTTATGATAAAGTGGCAGATATTTTTGAAGCAATTGCTGCAAAAGCACAAGACGGTACACCTTGTGTCACATACATTGGACCAAATGGTGCCGGCCATTATGTTAAAATGGTTCACAATGGTATTGAATATGCGGACATGCAGTTAATCGCTGAAAGTTATTTTATGATGAAATCACTTTTAGGCATGTCACATGAAGAAATCTCTGAAACATTCAAATCGTGGAATACTGGTGAATTAGAAAGCTATTTAATTGAAATCACTGGTGACATTTTCACTAAATTAGATGAATCTGGTGAACCTTTAGTTGAAAAAATTATGGATAAAGCTGGCCAAAAAGGAACAGGTAAATGGACGTCAATTAATGCATTAGAACTTGGCGCGCCGTTAACAATTATAACAGAGTCAGTATTCGCTCGTTTTATTTCATCTTTAAAAACACAACGCGTGCACGCATCTGAATCATTATCTGGTCCAAAAGCATCATTTAATGGTGATAAAGATGTCTTCTTAGAACAAATTCGACGCGCACTTTATATGAGTAAAATTTGTTGCTATGCACAAGGTTTTGATCAAATGAAAGCCGCAAGTGAAGAAAATGAATGGCACTTACAATTAGGTGAATTAGCAATGATTTGGAGAGAAGGCTGTATCATTAGAGCACAATTCCTTCAAAAAATTAAAGATGCTTATGACAAAGATAGCAACTTACAAAATTTATTATTAGATGACTATTTCAAATCAATCGTCAATGAATATCAAGATGCATTACGCGTAGTTGTAGCAACTGGGGTTCAAAATGGCATTGCAATCCCTGGGTTTGCATCGAGTATCAATTACTTTGATAGTTATCGAACAGCTGATTTACCCGCTAACCTTATTCAAGCACAACGTGATTATTTCGGTGCACACACATATGAACGCAAAGATAAAGCGGGCGTTTTCCATACTCAATGGACAGAATAATAACCAAAAAACACAAGGTCAACGTATTATGACCTTGTGTTTTTATATGTCATCATTTAAGAGTGGTATACCTAATTGTATTTTAGTATGTTCATGATCGAATGAAAAGTCGAACGGATACACTTCTAAATACAACGTGTCTTTCTCATATGGTATTGAAAATTGTAATGTCGTTTCAATATAGTGCCACGCCTCAGTCACTGCATAATCCATTTCGCCTTGTAAATTAAACATTGCATATTGGCGACGCTCTAAATAACGGTATTCTAAATGCGATGGCATACGCTCACTCGGGACACCCACAAATAATTCAAGACCGTGTTCAAGCGGACATCTCACGACGAACAAATCATGTGGACTGCAATCATTATAGTGAATTAAATCATCTATACGGCCATCAGCTTTTAAATCTTCGAGAAAATCTGGTACTAAAAATGGCTCCTCTAAATCTTGGCTTGGGATAAAACGTGAATAGCCTACCATCCCAAAATCACCGATATGTTCATTTCTATACGGTGGTGTAGGCTTAGTTGTGGTTGTTAGCTTTAAATAGAGTTGTGGTTGCATATTTAGTTGATCAGATTTCGTTTTAACTTGAAGCGGTGAAACACCATGATAATCACTAAAATCATGTGCAAAAGCATTCACATCAGTGTAATGATACTTTTTAGCGATATCAATTAAACGTGCATTGCTCTGTTTTAATTCTTTTGCAGCTAATGATAAACGTCTCGCTTTATAATAATCTTCCGGTGTTTGTCCGGTAATCATTAAAAAAGATTGTGATAAGTGATAAGGTGACATTTCAACGTAATCACTTAAATGTTGTAAATCATACGATTCATACAGATGGTCTTCAATATAAATAATCGCTTGTTGAATGTGTTTGATAACGTCCAAAAGGGTCACTCCTAAATTACTTTAACAAAAAGCATTACTTAATATTCTATTATAAATCAAAAAGAGCTAAGTAGCATTCAAAACATACTTAGCTCAAAAATTTATTGAATGTCGTCCCACCATTTTAGGCCATCTCGACTTAAAAGTAGATCACTTTCAAGTGGGCCATTCGTACCTGCCTTGTAATTCGGAAATTCAGGTTCAAATTTAGACCAAGCATCTGAAATAGAATCAACAAATTTCCAAGTTGATTTGAGTTCTTCCCAATGTGTGAAGTTTGTCGCATCGCCATTTAATGCATCGTATAAAAGATTTTCGTATGCATCTACAGTATTCATTTTATCTTGTGCACTCATCGCATAGGACAATTGAACGGGTTCTGTTTCAATGCCTTGGACGTATTTTTTACCATTTAAATGAATCGATACACCTTCATTTGGTTGTATATTAATCACAAGAAGATTAGAATCCAAATGTTTATCTCTTTGATAATATAAATTCATTGGTACTTCTTTAAATTCTACCACTACTTGAATGGATTTGCGTTTCATACGTTTTCCGGTACGGATATAGAATGGAACACCTGCCCATCTAAAATTATCGATAAGGACTTTACCAGAAACAAACGTTGGCGTCACCGAATCCGATGCCACTTTATCTTCATCGCGATATGCTATTACATCCTGGCCATTAATTTCACCAGCATCGTATTGACCACGAACAAAATGATGCCTAACGTCTTCAGTAGGGAGTACACGTAATGATTTTAGAACTTTAACTTTTTCCGAACGAATATCATCACTATGTAGGCTAATCGGTGGCTCCATCGCAAGCAAGGCAACCATCTGTAACATATGGTTTTGAACCATATCTTTTAATGCACCACTAGATTCATAATATCCACCACGATCTTCTACACCTAATATTTCAGATGAAGTCACTTGTATATTTGAAATGTATTTATTATTCCATAACGGTTCGAACATAGCATTGCTAAAACGTAAAACTTCTATATTTTGAACCATATCTTTACCTAAGTAATGATCAATACGGAAAATTTCTTCTTCTTTAAAAGAACGACGAATTTGCTGATTTAATTCTTCCGCTGATTTTAAATCGCTACCAAAAGGTTTCTCAATGACCAAGCGTTTAAAACCTTTTGTGCGCGTAAGACCAGAAGATTTTAAATAATCGGTTACTGTACCAAAAAATTGAGGTGCCATCGCTAAATAGAAGAGGCGATTGCCTTCAAGAGAAAACTCTTGATCAAGTGTTTCACTTAATTGTAATAAATCCGCATAGCTTGCTTCATCATTGACATCGTGAGGTTGATAAAAAACATGTTGCATGAACTTATCTAAATGTTTCGTATCTTGGACATGAGCTTGAATCGAAGCTTTTACTTGCGCTCTAAAATCATCATTAGTCAATTGACGTCGACCAATCCCAATAACCGCAATACGGTCATCTAAGTTGTCTTGTTGAAATAAATGAAATAGGGATGGGAATAATTTGCGGTGACTTAAATCACCTGTCGCCCCGAAGATAGTAATCAATGCTGGAATTTGCTTTTTTGACTTATTCAAGATTCAAAACCTCAATTCTTAATTTATATCATATTTGTTATTATAAAACATTCAACACATTTAGGTCATACAATCTGCATTATTTATATACATATTCTAATATTTTATGTCCCGCTTCAACACATTTTTATGATACTATAACGCTAAGGAGGCGCACACCATGGAAATTACGTTTTTTGGAACGAGTGCTGGGTTGCCCACTAAAGAACGTCACACACAATCAATCGCTTTATCATTGGAACCGTATGATACTGATGTTTGGTTATTCGACGTGGGGGAAGCCACACAACATCAAATCTTGCATCATTCAATAAAACTAGGAAAAGTAAGCCATATTTTTATTACACATATGCACGGAGATCATGTTTTTGGTCTACCCGGTGTGTTAACGAGTCGTTCTTTCCAAGGTGGAGAAGCAAAACCATTAACGGTAGTAGGGCCATCAGGGATTAAAGATTTTATCGAATATAATATGGCATTAACACATTCACATTTAAATTATCCCATACATATTATTGAACTTAATCAAGAAATTGATCTCACTTTTAATCAATTTCAAGTTAAAGCTTATCCGTTAAATCATGGCGTACCGTGTTACGGTTTTCGAATCGAAGCACCAAGTACACCAGGTAAATTAGATGTAAATAAATTAAAAGCCTTAGGAATACAACCTGGCCCACTTTATCAAAACATTAAAACACAAGACACATTTGAATATGAAGGCAAAATATACGATACCGCGCCATTTAAGGGCCCAGACAAACATGGCCCTGTCATTGGGATTTTTGGCGATACAAAACCTTGCGTGAATCAAATTAAAATAGCACAAGATGCTGATGTCATTGTTCATGAATCCACGTATATTGAAGGTGATAAAATACGGGCAAATAACTATCACCACAGTCATATAGAGGATGTGCTAAAACTTTTAAATGATGCAAATGTCAAACATGGATTACTTACACATTTAAGTAATCGATATACGTTAGATGATATCGCGCAAATAGAAACACAACTTCATGAAACTACAAATCGCTCATTTCAATTTGTGAAGGACTATGATACTTATCGCTTTTAAAGCATACAAATATAAAACGTCCGCCGACATTAGATCGGTGGACGTTTAATTAATCACTAAAATTCATTTGAATACATAGGGCGTTACACTGTGATCATCCCATTATAGACACGTCTAGCTAACGGTTGTTTCAATACGACAAACAAGTCTCGTTTAAGGACGATGGTAATTTAAAGAAAACAAACTAGTAAAATGCCTCCGTACTTAACGCTAATGGTTCATGTCATCCTTCACTATCATTATCATCTTTAGCAGACAATTCAACACTTCGATTTACAGCCGCATTTAAACAATCTTCAAAAATACCCTCAATATCATAATCTGATAGTTTGTTTAAGCCTGCTTGCGTAGTGCCACCTTTAGACGTAATGTTTTTTCTAAGCTGTTCCAAACTTAAATCTGAACGTTCAATCATTTTACCTGTACCAATGATAAGTTCGCGTATCGATTCTTCAACTTCTGATTTTTCCAGTCCTAATTTTGTCCCCGCATTCACATATTTTTCAAAAACATGGTAAAGAAATGCCGGACCACTTCCTGTAATCGCAGTAACTTGATGTAAGTGATCTTCTTTAACTTCAATTGCTGAGCCAAATGCATTAATTAGCGATAACACTTCATCTTTTGAACGCGGTCCAAAATTGCGAGAAAAACTGACACCAGTTACTGAATGACCCACTTGTGCATTCGTATTAGGCATAATACGTGCAATAGGGTTATGAGGGTTCAGTTTTTCACGTAAATAACTGATTGATAAACCAGCCATAATTGAAATGAATTTGTTCTTTTCATCTATATAACCGCGAATTCTATCAGCCAATTGGTCAAAGTCATGCGGTTTTGCCCCTAAAAAAACGTAGTCAGCATCTTTCAACAAGGCTTCATCATCGTAACTATAATGAACCCCTAATTCCCGATGATAATCTTCTAACATCTGTTGATTTGAGCGATTAGTTACATAAATATTTTCTGGAGGAATCAGTTTTGAATTTATAATTCCTTTAAATATCGCATTTGCCATGTTACCAGCACCATAAAATACGATTTTCATAAAGCGTGTCACATCCTAAATGATTAGTTTACATTTATTTTAACATAAAACAAATTGTGCTCATGAAAAGAGGGTGAACATCTAAACCACTCTTATAACCTTATAGTAATACATTCCCTAAAGTGGCATATTAAACATCATTGAGGGATTAAAAGTATAAATTTTTCAAGTTTGTTGAAATTTTAGTTAGTATTAACAACCACAATTTTGTGCCATCAAAACTTTGTCTTTAAAAACAAACAAAATTTACATTAAAATTATATTCCTTTATTTAGTGGTATAGTATATAATTTGGTTAGTAATATTTGAATTACTAAATCTTTTGAAAAATGGGGGGAATATGATGAACAAAAAAATATTGGTATTTATGGTCTTTGTACTATTATTAAATGTTTTAGCACCAATATTTCAAAGTAGTAACGTTACAGCAGCAAGTGACATTTCTTCTACAAACGTTACAAGTTTAACTGTATCTCCATCGCAAATAAATGATGGTGGAAATACTAAAGTAAGGGTAGATTTTAGTGACACAAATGGTCCTATCAAAAATGGTGATATAATTACAGTTTCATGGCCAACTACAGGTAATTTAAAAGTCGAAGGATACATTAAATCATTACCATTAACTGTTAATGAACAAGTGGTTGGACAGGTGCTAATAAACTCTGATGGGGCCACCATTACTTTTAATCAAAATGTCGAAAAATTAAAAGATGTCTCTGGTTTTGCTGAATTTGAAGTTCAAGGACGTAATCTAACTAATACAACACAGCAGAATACCCAAAACGGGTCTATTACATCTGGTACTAAAAGTGCGGAATTATCAGTAACAAAAAGTGAAGCGGGAACAGGAGGAGTCTTTTATTATAAAACGGGAGATATGCAACCAAGTGAGCCTGATTATGTTAGATGGTTTTTAAATATCAATACTCAAAAGGCTTATGTTATTAAAGATTTAACGATTCATGACCAAATACAAGGTGGTCAAAAAATTGATTTAAGTACATTAAATATACAAGTGGAAGGCTCTCATCCTAATAATATAACTGGCCCAACAGCTATAAAGGAATTTCAAGAAAAATACCCAGGATCAAATTTAACAGTAGACGAGAGTAATAATACAATAAACATTTTTATACCCCAAGGGTATGCTTCAAAAAACAACTTTATAGTAAGCTATAAAACAAAAATCACAAATGAAACACAACCTGAGTTTGTAAATAAAACACAAGCTTGGTATCAAGAACACAATCAACCAGAGGTAGCGGGTCAATCATTTGATTATTCAGTTCAGAATATTAGCGCTAATGCTGGTATTCAAGGTACCGTTAAAGGTGAATTAAAAATTCAAAAAGTTGATAAAGATACTAAATTACCGATTCCAGATGTTAAATTTACCTTAGCAAAATCGGATGGAAGTGTTATTAAAAATGGACAAACGTCTATTGAATTAACAACTGACGATAAAGGTATAGCAAATATAAAAGAACTACCTAGCGGAAGCTATATTATTAAAGAAATTGATGCCCCAGCTCCTTATACCTTTGATAAAAATCAAACATATCCTTTTGAATTAAAAGATTCGGATACTAAAGGTTATTTTATTCAAATAGACAACTCTAAAGCAGCAGAGAAAACGAAAGACGTAACAGCTAAAAAAGTTTGGAAAGATACTAAAGCGAATCATCCGACTGTTTATTTTAAATTATTCCAAAAAGACACGAATGGTGGAGAAACAGCTGTTCCAAATACAGAAGTTAAAACATTAGAAAACGGAACAACGGAAGTAACATGGAATGGTTTACCAGAAGTAGATAAAGATGGTAAAGCTATAGACTATGTTGTAAAAGAAGTTGACGCGCAAGGTAACGACACTACACCAGAGGGCTATACTAAAAAAGAAGAAGGTTTAACAGTCACAAATACTGAAAAGCCTCTTGAAACGACTTCAATTTCTGGTGAAAAGAAGTGGGACGATAAAAACAATCAAGACGGCAAACGTCCCGATGTTGTAACAATTAATTTACTTAAAGACGGAAAAGTCATTAAAACAACTGAAGCTTCTGCCGCTAATGGGTGGACATATGAATTTAAAGATTTACCTAAAGAAGAAAATGGAAAAACCATTGATTACAAAGTATCTGAAAAGGCAGTAGAGGGTTATAAATCTACAGTTGAAGGTACAACAATCACGAACCATTACACACCTGAAACAACTAAAGTTACTGGTGAAAAAGTATGGGACGACAAAAATGATCAAGACGGTAAACGTCCAAATTCTGTAGCCGTTAATTTACTTGCGAATGGTGAAAAAGTACAGTCTAAAACTGTTACGAAAGATACCGATTGGAAGTATGAATTTACTAACTTACCAAAGTATGAAAATGGTAAAGTGATAGAATATACAGTTACAGAAGATCATGTTGAGAATTATTCGACTACGATTAACGATACTACAATTACAAACAAATATACACCTGGCAAAACGTCTGCTACGGTCACTAAAAACTGGGAAGATGCTAACAACCAAGATGGCAAGCGCCCAGCTAACATTCAAGTTGAACTTCTAGCAGATGGCGTGCCAACTGGAAAAACAGTAACATTAAATTCAGAAAATGAATGGACGTATACATGGCAAAATCTGGATGAAAAAGCACAAGGTAAAACGATTACTTATACTGTGAAAGAAATTTCTAAGGTCAATGCGTATACTTCATCTATTGATAATAGTAATATGGGTAACTTGATTATTACGAATCACTATACACCTGAAACTACAGAAGTAAACGGTACAAAAGTCTGGAACGATAAAGATAATCAAGATGGTAAACGTCCAGAATCTGTAACTGTTAATTTATTGAAAAATGGTGAAAAAGTCGATTCTCAAAATGTTAATGCCGCATCTAATTGGCATTATGCATTCTCCGATTTACCAAAGTATGAAAATGGACAAATGGTTGATTATACAGTAACAGAAGACCACGTCTCTGATTACACAACGACTATCGATGGCACAACAATTACGAACACGTATACGCCGGGGAAAACGTCTGCTACGGTCACTAAAAACTGGGAAGATGCTAACAATCAAGATGGTCATCGTCCTGAATCAATCGAAGTGGAATTATACGCAAATGATAAAGCCACAGGTCAAAAAGCTACATTATCTGAAAGTAACAATTGGACTCACACATGGCAAGATCTTGATGAAAAAACACAAGGTAAGAACATCACTTATACTGTAAAAGAACTTTCTAACGTAAAAGGATATACATCTAAAATTGATGATTCCAATATCGGCAATGTAATACTTACGAATACACATACACCCGAATTAACTAAGGTAGAAGGTAAAAAAGTCTGGGATGATAAAGATAATCAAGATGGCAAACGTCCTAAATCAGTGACGATCAATTTACTCAAAAACGGAGAAAAAATTGAATCGCAAACTGTAAATGCTTCTTCAAATTGGACTTATTCATTTGATCATTTACCAAAATATGACAATGGAAAAGAAGTTCAATATACTGTCACGGAAGATCACGTTGAAGATTATTCAACTACTATCGATGGCACGACAATTACAAATCAATATACACCAGGTAAGACGTCTGCAACCGTAACTAAAAATTGGGAAGATCATAATAACCAAGATGGTCATCGACCGAAGTCTATTGATGTAGAACTTTTAGCGAACGGTGAAGCTACTGGTAAAACTGCAACGTTAGAATCTGACAATGATTGGACACATACATGGCAAGATCTTGATGAAAAATCAAATGGCAAAACTATTCAATATACAGTAAAAGAAACAACTGCAGTTAAAGGATATGAAACTTCAGTTAACAATGACAATATTGGAAACTTAGTCATTACAAATGCTTATACGCCAGAAACGACAAAAGTTGAAGGCAAAAAGGTATGGAAAGACAATGACAACCAAGATGGTAAACGTCCTAATCAAATTAAAGTAAATTTATTGAAAAATGGTGAAGAAGTTGATTCGACAACGGTGGATGCAACTTCAGACTGGACATACGCATTTAATCAATTGCCGAAATATGAAAACGGTAAAGAAATCAATTACAGCGTAACAGAAGATCATGTCGATCATTATTCAACATCAATTGATGGCACGACCATTACAAATTCGTATACACCTGGTAAAACTTCTGCAACGGTGACGAAGCATTGGGAAGATCATCAAAATATGAATAAACAACGTCCTGAATCAATTGAAGTGGAGTTACTGGCTGATGGTAAAGCTACTGGTGAAACTGTTTCTTTAAATGATAAAAATAAATGGACACATACGTGGAAAGATCTTGAAGAAAAAGCGAAAGGTAAAAACATCACTTATACTGTGAAAGAGCGTACGCAACTTGAGCATTATCATGTATCTGTAAATAACGATGATATGGGGAATTTAATCATTACAAATACATTTATTGACCCTACAAAACCATCGGAACCAAATAATCCAAAAGAAGAGAAACCAAATGAACCTGGTACACCTTCTGAAAATCCTAAAACATCAGAACAGCCGAAACCAGGCATTCCGAAATTCATTAGTGAATTACCAAACACAGGTAAAGCGTTAATGCAATCATGGATAACATGGGTTGTAATAGGGTGTATCGTTCTAGGAATTTACTTCATCTTTAGAAAAAGAAAATAGCCAATACGATTAAACTAAGACAATCATTATAAACCCCCGATATGCAACTCATCGCGTATCGGGGGTTTTGTATATTAATTTAAATGTTGATCGTATTCAATATTTTTAACGCATTGACGCGCATGCTGAATTTTATCTTCTGAAATATTCAGCTCATATTGTTTCACATTTTCTCTTATTTGTTCGGGTGAACTCGCGCCTGAAATGATTGACCCTAACACATCAAAGGACTTTAAATAACTGAAGGACAATGCGGTAAGTTGAGGTTCGTACTCATATAAGGTGTCTATAGTCTTTTTAAGGTCATCGTATGAATAATCAAAAATACCATCTTTAAATTTCTTTGCTAAGACATTATCATAGTTATCTGTAAGTAGTCCTTTAAACACAGGTCCTCTTGCTAACACTTTAACACCTTTAGCTTCTATATCTTTTAAAAGCGTTTCCGGTCTATTATCAATTAAACTAAATTGGGACATAATCGTTTCAATTTGACTATGTTGTAAATAATATTGAATCACATTTGGCCGAATAGATGATATGCCATACGCTTTAATCAGACCTTCTTTTTTTAATTCATCGAAAGCACTGATCGTTTCATCCAATGGGTCGTCTATCGTTCCTCCATGGAGCATATATAAATCCAGATAATCTAGTTGGAGGCGCCGTAAAGATTGTTTGACGTTTTCTTTTATATATTGTTTTGAAGGGTCCCAAAATGTTTCGCCATTCTCTTTTAGATGATTTCCCACTTTAGTACCAATTACGATATCGTCTCGGTTTTGATAGGGTTTTAATGCTTTTCCTACAATTTCCTCGTTGATGCCTTTGTCATATATATCTGCAGTGTCAAAATATGTGATACCTGAGTCTAACGCCGTCTCTATAATGGCTTGCGCTTGTTTAAAATCAATTCCAAGACTCATACATCCCAATCCCATTTCAGATAATTGAAGCCCGCTTTTTAACGTATTCTTTTGCATCGGTACACACCTTCCGTTAAAATTTAATCATATTCATTCTAGCAAACCTATGGGATAAATGAAAAGGAGAGGCATAAGATGTCATTTCAAGAAAAAACAATTTCAAAAAATACAATATATGAAGGTAAAATCATTACGGTTGAAAAACATTTAGTAGAACTCCCCAATCAAGCAACATCCTACCGTGAAGTCGTTAAACACAACGGTGCTGTCGCTATTTGTGCTTTGACTCCTGAAAATGAAGTTATCTTAGTTAAACAATATCGAAAAGCGTTAGAGGATACATTATTAGAAATTCCAGCTGGTAAATTAGAACCGGGTGAACGTCGAATCTCCGCTGCCAAAAGAGAACTTGAAGAAGAAACCGGATACATCGCAGACGATCTTGAACTCATAGGTGAAGTTTACGGAACACCTGGTTTTGCCAATGAGTTAATCTCAATTTATTTTGCAGAAAATCTGAAAAAAGGGGAGATGCAGTTAGATGAAGATGAATTTGTTGAGAAAATCTATTTTACTATGAACGATGTTAAAAAAGCAGTTGAAGGCCGTGAAATCAAGGATGCTAAAACATTAATAGCGTTCCAGTATCTATTATCACATTATAATCATTCTAAATAAAATGCTGGAAGGGTTGCTTTTTTTCTCAATTACTGTTAATTTAATACAAGTAATTCATACACATTAAAATGATTTTAAATTTCAGTAGAGGGGTGAAGCTTCCGTGGAAGAACGATTAAATCGCGTGAAGCAACAATTACAACAATCTTCATATAAACTCACACCGCAAAGGGAAGCGACAGTGAGAGTATTAATTGAAAACGAAGCTGACCATTTAAGTGCAGAGGATGTTTACTTAAAGGTAAAAGAAAAAGCACCTGAGATAGGACTTGCTACAGTTTACCGTACGTTAGAGCTACTCGCAGACTTAAAAGTTGTAGACAAAGTGAGCTTTGGAGATGGCGTGGCCCGTTTCGACTTGCGTAAAGAAGGATCTGAACACTTCCATCATCATTTAGTTTGCATGGAGTGTGGCCGCGTTGATGAAATTGATGAAGATTTATTACCACAAGTAGAAGAGCGTGTAGAGCGGGAATTTAATTTCAAAATACTGGATCACCGTTTGACATTTCATGGCATTTGCGAATCATGTCAAAATAATAATAAAGCTAAATAAATCACTTAACCTTTTAATATGAAATGAAGGTGATTACATGCAAGACGCTATCGATGAATATTTAAGATTTATTCAACTTGAAAAAGGATTGTCAGAAAATACAATTGCAGCATATCGTCGAGATTTAAATCATTATTTAAATTATTTACAAACGCGCAAAATCACACACCTTGATTTTATTGACCGTCAAACATTACAGCAATGGTTTGGCGTGTTGCATGATGAAGGCCGTTCAACGAAATCGATTGCACGTTTCACTTCGACTATTAGAAGTTTTCATCAATTTGCCTTACGCGAAAAATTCTCATCTAACGATCCAACCGTTCTTATTGAAACGCCTAAATATGAGCGGAAGTTACCGGATGTATTATCTGTAGAGGAAATTGATGTTTTACTTTGTACGCCTGACATTTCAAAAAACAACGGCTATCGTGACCGAACAATGTTAGAACTTTTATATGCTACTGGCATGCGGGTATCAGAACTGATAAGTATTGAGGTAGAAGACATTAACTTGATGATGGGCTTTGTGAAAGTGTTCGGAAAAGGAAATAAAGAGCGCATTGTGCCGCTCGGCGAAACAGTCATTGATTTTCTACGAAACTATATGGAAACTGTGCGCCCCCAATTATTAAAAAAACATGTAACACACACGCTATTTTTAAATATGCATGGCAAGCCTTTAACAAGGCAAGGAATATGGAAAATGATCAAACTAACAGGACAAAAAGCCGGTATTCAAAAACGGCTCACGCCTCATACGTTAAGACATTCATTTGCAACGCATTTACTTGAAAATGGTGCCGATTTACGGGCGGTACAAGAAATGTTAGGACACTCTGATATTTCTACAACACAATTATATACACATGTCTCAAAAACACAAATTAGGAAAATGTATCAAGAATACCATCCACGTGCTTAAACGTTAACTTAATTTATTTTAAGCTAACGTTTTTTATTTTGTAATGCTTGCATACGTGCTTCAATGACTTCATCTCGGTTGCGTAATTTGTGATGATGCAGAATATAAGGTGATGCGGTTACTGTTGTGAGTATATGATAGTTAGGGTAATGGGTTAAAATATTTTCTAACATTTTATGAGTGAGTGGTATGACGATAGGTGTAAAGCATTGTTTTCGTTCAGTACTTGCTATTAACTGGATTAATAAAACTTCAAATTGATGATATTTTACTCCTAAATCTTTATATGTTGCTTCATCATGTTGGCGAATGGTGTTTAAAGCTTTTTTATAAGACCGATGTGCGCCAGCAAAATTACCTCTGCGGTGGTGATAACACCCTGTTGCAATAAGAATAAGGGCGACGACAGGGTCTTCTTTTGTAAACGAGGCTTGCGCTTTCCATGCATCTTCCAATATATCATGACATAAGAAGTAATGTTGTTTTTGATGAAACTGTACATAAAATTCTATAAGTTGTTGATGCAAAATTATCACTCCAAAATTTATTGTTACTCATAAACATGCTATAATATTTTGGGATACAATGCATCCAACTTGCAATTAGAAATGAGGCAAAACACGCATGTATGAGGTGAAATTAGAAGCCTTTAATGGGCCTTTAGATTTATTACTCCATTTAATCAAAGAATTTGAAATTGATATATATGATATTCCAATGAAAGCATTAACAGAACAATACATGCAATATATTCATGCCATGAATCAGCTTGAAATAAATGTAGCGAGTGAATATTTAGTTGTAGCAAGTGAACTGTTAATGATTAAAAGCCGTATGTTATTACCCGATATTGCGCAAACAGATGATGATGACGAGGATCCTCGTGAGGAACTTGTAGAAAAACTGATTGAATATCAAAATTTTAAAGCCTATGCCTCGCTGTTAGAAACAAAAAAAGAAGCGCGTGCTCATTTTTATACGAAAACACCTTCTGATTTGTCTCATTATGAAAAATCAGAGCGTATGCCTGAAGATACGACGATTGATTTAACCGAGTTAATTGTGGCATATCAAAAAATGAAAACAAGGGTGGCTTTAAAGAAACCTACAAAAGTTCACATCAAAAAAGAGACATTTACGATTCAACAATCTACAGCGCATATTCATTCCAAATTACAACACCAACAATCTATCACATTTTTTGACTTGTTTACCTTTAATGAAACCATTGAACATGTAGTCACACATTTTTTAGCACTACTCGAAATGGCAAAAACGGGAATGATACAAATTCAACAAACACAAGCCTTTGACAATTTTAATATTACAAAAGGAGTCAACTATGACTTTAAATCATAATGAAATCATGACAGCCATTCTTTATACTGTCGGCGAAGATGGCATTGAACGTAAACAATTGGCTGAAATATTAGAAGTTGATGAAACGCAATTAGAACAATATATTCAAAACTTTCATATTGCTGGTTTAACGTTGCATCAGTTTGGTGAAACATTGGTTTTAACAACAACTGAAGAAGCAGAACAATATATAGAAGCACTCATCGTTAATAAAGGGAAAACAAAACTTTCACAAGCAGCAATGGAAGTACTAGCGATTATTGCATACAATCAACCGATGACAAGAAGTGATATTGAAATGATCCGTGGAATTAATTCCGATGGACCTGTTAAAACATTAATCGCCAAAGGATTAGTCGAACCGAAACAGCATCCTGAAACACGTGGTCAACAGTTGTTTACGACAGATTTATTTTTAAATGTCTTTGGTCTTCAATCGTTAGAAGCACTTCCAACGACGGACGAAGATGAAGAAGAAATAGAAAACTTTTTTAGTGAGCTCGTTAATCAGAAAGGAGCAACAGAATGACACAATTTGAACGATTACAAAAACGCATCGCAAACAGCGGCTATACATCAAGACGAAAAGCCGAAAAATTAATATTAGAAGGTAAAGTAGAAGTAAACGGTAAAGTCGTCACAGAATTAGGTACAAAAGTTGGACCTTCAGACCGTGTAAGTGTGGAAGGAATTCCATTAGAACTTGAAGATAAATTATATATTTTGTTTTATAAACCGACGCAAGTGATAACAAGCGTCTCTGACGATAGGGGAAGAAGGGTTGTAACAGATTACTTTGACGATTTAGAAACGCGTATATATCCGGTCGGACGCTTGGATTATGATACATCTGGTGTTTTACTATTAACAAATGATGGTGAATTCACCAATTTAATGACGCATCCGCGATATAAAATACCTAAAACGTATATCGCAAAAATTGAAGGCTATATTTTACGTGAACAAGTTAAAGCTTTAGAAAGCGGTATCGAATTAGAAGATGGAATGACGCATCCTGCGAAAGTTAAAGTTAAAAAGCAAGATAAAACGAAAAACAGCTCATTAATCGAAATTACGATTACAGAAGGACGCAACCGTCAAGTTCGCCGTATGTTTGAGCATTTTGGTTTTAAAGTAACCAAACTTTCACGTGTATCATTTGGACCTCTTGATTTAAAAGGTCTTGGTGCTGGTGAAGGTCGAGTATTATCGCCGCATGAAGTTAAAACGTTGCGACAACTTGCAACGCAAGGCGCTACCAAATAAATCGCACAAAATTTGAAAACTAACTCAATATAAATCTAAGTATTATTGTTTGATTATCTATTTAAACATTCCATATGCTATACTAGGCATATGAATGAATTGTCAGTAGGCGTGGGAGGTATGTCATAATGACTAACGAAATTTTAGTCGTGGATGATGAAGAACGTATCAGAAAATTATTAAAAATATATCTTGAAAGAGAAGGTTACTCAGTAGTTGAAGCTACAGATGGTGAAGAAGCACTTCTTCTTGCACAAGCGCATGATTATGCGTGTATTTTATTAGATCTAATGTTACCTAAACGTGACGGCATTGAAGTGGCGACTGTTTTACGCGAAACGAAAGAAACACCGATTATCATGCTGACTGCCAAAGGTGAAGAAAACAATCGTGTAGAAGGCTTTGAATCTGGAGCTGACGATTATATCGTTAAACCCTTCTCTCCAAGAGAAGTAGTATTGCGTGTCAAAGCACTATTACGTCGCACGCAATCACAACTTACAGATCATAACGAGCCACATGCACGTGATGTCATATCATTTAAACATCTTACAATCGATAATGATGCACATAAAGTGTTAGCTGATGATACACCTGTTAATTTAACACCTAAAGAATATGAACTTTTAATATATTTAGCAAAAACACCTAATAAAGTGTTTGACCGTGAACAATTATTAAAAGAAGTTTGGCATTATGAATTTTACGGTGACTTGAGAACTGTCGATACACATGTAAAGCGTTTGCGTGAAAAGCTTAATCGTGTATCAAGTGATGCTGCACAAATGATACAAACTGTATGGGGCGTTGGCTATAAATTTGAAGTCAATGAAAATAATGAAACGCCTGAATAACGTGGTTATAAAACTGTGGTTAACTATTTTGCTAATAGTAACGACAGTTTTAATTTTATTAAGTGCAGCCCTTATTACATTTATGCAGTATTATTTCACGCAACAAACAGAGAATACATTATTTGAAAATGCAAAAAGCATCAATCAAGTTTTAGATGAAAGTAAAGATAGACAAAGTGCCATCCGACAAAGTGATATCATGTTGGAAAAAAATAAAGGTTTAATTATCATTCCTGATTTTGTCCATTTTAGAAACACAAACTCAATTAAAGAAAAAATGCTTGAAGAAATTAAAGAAAATAAAGCGTTTGATAAAGTGCTTTCTGAAAAGCAGTCTGTACTTCAGCATATTACAGTCAATGTAAAAGGAATTGATCGTACTTACGTATTACTTGGGTATCCGGCGAAAGATTATCAAGGGCAAGCATCTGCTGTTTTTATCTATCAGGATTTAAAAAGTATTGAAGATACGAATAATGTCATAACCATTATTATTTTAATCACTGCGCTTATCTTCTTGGGTATATCGACTGTTTTTGCTTTTTTCCTTTCCACAAGAATTACAAATCCATTAAGAGATTTACAAACACAAGCCAGAGAAGTAGCGAGAGGAAATTATGCAAAACGTGTGCCTGTTCAAACAAAAGATGAAATTGGCGCATTGGCAATGACGTTTAATAAAATGAGTCGCAGTATTCAAACACATATTGATGCAATCACCACATCAAAAAATATACGTGATACATTAATCGATGCGATGGTCGAAGGGGTACTTGGTATGAATCATCGTCGGGAGATCATTTTATCTAACCAAATGGCAACGAACTTACTCCAAGAAATGCCTAAAGACCTTAAAGATAAATATGACGCACAAGCGAACCAAACATTTAAAACACGACGTACTGAATATCAAGAATATGAAATTAATAAACGCTATTTTGTCATTATTATGAGTTATATCGAACGCATTCAGCCAACAGGTGAGAGTGGATTAGTTGTGGTTATGCGTGATATGACAAATGAGCATCATATGGATCAGGTAAAAAAAGATTTCATTGCTAGTGTTTCACATGAGCTTCGTACACCCATCTCATTATTACAAGGATATACAGAGTCTATCGTGGATGGCGTCGTGACCGAACCTGATGAAATCAGAGAGTTTTTACTCATCGTGTTAGACGAATCCAGACGTTTATCTCGCTTAGTTAATGAATTACTTGACGTTGCAAAAATCGATGCAGAAGGTGTAACAGTAAGTAAAACAGAACAGCCTATGCAAGATTTAATTCAAAAAATGGCAATAAAATATAAGCAAGAAGCGCTGGATTTAGGCTTGACTTTAAATTTTCAAATGGATGGTATCATGACATGCAATTGGCAGTATGATTTCGACAGAATGGAACAAGTTTTAACAAATCTGGTGGATAATGCTGCAAGACACACCAAACCAGGAGATTGTATTTCTATTTCAGCAACAGAAACGGCAACAGACTTTATTCTTACTGTTTCTGATACTGGCGTTGGCATTTCACCAGAACACCTCGAAAAAGTGTTTGATCGCTTTTATAAGGTGGATGCATCGAGAAAGCGGGGCAAACAAGGAACTGGTTTAGGGTTATTCATAACTCGTATGATTGTCGAGGCACATGGGGGACATATATCCGTAATGAGTAAAGTGAACATTGGAACACAATTTAAAATCAAGTTACCTAAAGGTTAACCCTTATTCACAACACGTCCTGTCCAAACATTTACATTTCAAATAGATTAAATATTAATTTATAATGAATCAAACATAACTTTTAAAGTATGTCTTATCTTAAATTTAAACAATTAAAAGGGGGGAACCTAATGAAACAACGTCAAACAAGACGTATGATACTTGTTGGCATGTTAAGTGCTATAGCCTTTGTGCTTATGTTTTTAAAATTTCCACTGCCATTTTTACCACCCTATCTAACGATTGATTTTAGCGATGCCCCAGCATTGATAGCAACATTTCTATTCGGGCCAATCGCGGGTATTATGGTAGAACTCATTAAAAATTTACTTAACTTTTTCTTCAATATGAGTGATCCTATTGGACCTGTCGCGAACTTTTTAGCAGGAACTAGTTTCCTATTAACTAGTTATTTAATTTACCAAAAATCACGTACACAAAGGGCTTTAATCATCGGTTTAATCAGTGCTACGATCATTACGACGATCGTTTTGAGTGTGATGAATTATTTTGTACTTTTACCACTTTATGGTTTGATTATGAATCTTACTGATATCGTTCATAATTTAAAAATTATTATTACAGCCGGTATAATTCCTTTTAATTTGATTAAAGGGTTACTGATTTCAATTGTATTTTTATTACTTTATCCACGTATCTCAAGTATCTTAAAACGTTAATTGATTGAATTAGATTAATTTTTTAATCACAAAAACACTCGAGCGCATCTTTATCGCTCGAGTGTTTTATACTCATCTATATCATACCAATGAAATGATATTCACTATTCAAACTTAAGGGCATCGCCGTCAAACGATTCTTCCTCTACTTTAATAGAATCAGTAGGACAACCCTCAAATGCATCTTCTAGATCCTCATATAATTCTTCTGGCACAGCTTTAGTCCCTTGGTTATCGTCTAGAATGACATATGCGATACCTTCATCATCGTAATCATAAATGTCAGGCGCAGCAGCACCACATGCTCCACATGCGATACATGTATCCATATCCACGATTGTGTATTTAGCCAATTTTTTCGCCTCCCTTTTCAAAGTACCACACTCACATTATAATTTTATTGTAGATGGGTGTAAATTAATTTTCAATATTTTCGTTTATAGAATGAGGTGCACGCTATGAAAACCCTAATCCAATATGCTTATACACAAGCCTCACCGTATAAAACTGAAAAAAGCATATATAATATTATCATAGGTAAAAAATCACATCAAACTTTTTTTGATGCAGTCTCTTTAAAGCTTTTTTCGTTTTATGGTATAAATAAAAATCTCTCATGGAATACATTTAAATCTTATATTGATGATACGAATATTAAAATTAAAACAATACCAACATCCAATGAAGCAACGTACGAGACATTGACGCTCACATTTGAATGTCTTCAATTACTCATTCAAACACTTTCAAATATAAAGCATCACCACACTCAATTCATGCCAACGACCTCACACGTGCATATTCATCAACACGTTAAAAATCTTTATTTTCAGATTAAAAGCAGACAACTTGAATACAATGTCAAAAATGAAATATATAATTTATTCGATCAACTTAAAAGCAAACATAAACACATGGTAATTCATTATTTTTTAACAGGCTATGATGAATCTATGTATACACCTCATCAAGTTTCTCTAATAGAAGGCATAGAAAGTGATTTACTTAAAACATACATTTATTTCGATTTGTTTTATCTTCATGCACTACTTAAAGATTCAGAGCGCTTCCCATTTTTATCACAATGTTGCGCTTCTTTAAATGTTTCTAAGGCAGTGTACCGAACATTCCTCGATTTGAACGAAGGTCATTCTATCGATAAAATAGCAAAAATGCACAGGATATCACTAAATACTGTATATGATCACATCGTTGATTTATTTATAAACAATTATCTCACTGATATTACACCATTTATTTCAAATACTAAAGAATGTAACAACTTTATACAGTACTACCAAGAAAACCCGAAACAACGCCTGAAATATTATAAAAATGCATTTGAGATGTTTAGTTATTTCGAACTTAAATTAATGATTATTTACATCTCTAAAGGAGTACACCATGCTAACTAAAGCGCTAAAACACTATTTTGGTTTTGATTCTTTCAAACCTGGACAAAAGGATATTATCGCAAATGTAATGGCTGGAAAACATACATTGGGTGTATTGCCTACCGGCAGTGGTAAAAGTTTATGTTATCAACTTCCAACATATATTAAAGGAGAACCCACTTTAATCATTTCACCATTGATATCATTAATGGATGATCAAGTGATGCAAATGAAAATGAATGGTGAACAACGTGTTATCGCCATTCATTCTGGTATGGAGGAAAACGAAAGACAACTTGCTTTCAAACAACTCACATCTGCACGCTTTATTTTTGTAAGTCCCGAGTTATTAATGCAGCCTCATCATTTTAACCGATTTAAAAACTTGAAATTGGGACTGATTGTACTTGATGAAGCACACTGTTTGTCCGAATGGGGCTTTGATTTTAGACCGCATTATGCATTGGTAGGTCATGTGATACAACATTTCCAACATACCACGATTCTAGCTCTAACCGCGACTGCTACACCGCAATTACTACAAGATTTAACTACTGTTATTAACTTGCCATTTGAATTATATGATTCAAGTGTTAATCGTACTAATATTGCATTTGATGTAAAATTCATGTCATCCTATGAAGATAAGCTTGACTGGCTTCTAAATTTCATCAAAGATAGTGGTCCCACAATTATTTATGTATCTTCGAAAAAAGTAGGACTGCAATTAGCAGAACGCATTTATGCGGCAGGGCATTTAACTGGCCTTTATCATGGAGATTTATCCTATCAAGAACGCCAGACCGTGCAACATCAATTTATCAATAATGAGATTAAAATCATTGTCGCTACAAGTGCATTTGGGATGGGTATTAATAAACCTAATATTCGCTCTATCGTACATTTTCATGCACCATATAGCCCGTCCAATTATATCCAGGAAGTCGGAAGAGCTGGTCGTGATGGGGGAATGAGTCAGGCCATTGTATTGTATCAGCCAGACGATCAATTTTTAATGCAAAACTTGATGACACTAAATGCCATAAATACAACAGATATAGATTTGTATCAACAAAGCCAACTCATTGATGAAGAAAAACGCCAAATTATTGAAACGTTAAGACAACGTTTCTCTATGAAAGACTTAGTAGAAATATTTAATAAGCAATACCTATTAAAACATCGGGCATACCGTCATATGATGCATTTTATAATGACGAAACAATGTAGACGTTCTATTATTTTGCGTTATTTTAATTCATCGGCTACACAAGACCAACATTGTTGTGATATATGTGACAATATCTTACATATTTCTGAAAAAAATGGTAAAAAAGTAAAAAGACAAATAAATTATATTGAAAAGCTCAAAAGTTTACTTGAATAGCCTCAATTCACTTTACTTTACAAATTTAAAGTCGCTATAATTAATACACAACTATGATCATCTAGGCATGGTTTACTGTTAAGTTGAGTTACTTTCTTGAATTCAAACATGAAATAGCTAAATAATGTTTGAAAAGTGCCGAGATAAGCTATATATACAGTAATAGAAAGGGTGAATACTTTGTCAAAAGATAACTTTAAAGACGATTTTGAACGTAACCGTCAAGAAATCAAACCAAAACAATCTGAACCATCACAAACTGATGTAGATGAAGATACTTCTTCTTTTGATGTTAGAGACGAACATCAACATTTTCCACCGAGAAATGCTTCTCGACGTCATCGCAAACGTGATTTAGGGCCAACATCGGATAGAAATCAACCTTCTGAAAGCAATGATAAAAATGAGTTGAATGAAGGACAAGGTAAACGTCCAGGAATTCTAGGAGGATTTGTTAATAAAAAACAATCTTCAGATGAAACGAATCATGCATCACATGATCAAAATTCTGCCGACACATCAAACCGTGGCGAAAAGATTAGAGACTATGCTAAAGAGGATACACAAAATAAACATAAAGACGTCCGTGATGATGGCCGTCCAGAGCATCATGGTGGTCAACACCGTGAACAAATTCATTCAGATAAAAGCACCAATCAGCCACAAGCTCATATCGGAGATGACAAGAAAATCGATTCCCCGAATGACTCAACTTCAGCACATGCTTCAAATCATGATGCACAAGAAAGAACGCGAAATATGAGTGCTTCTCCTAGAGATAAACGTGACAAAGCAACCATAACAAACGACTCACAAAAGCTTGAAAACCAATCTAAGCATATTGATGATAAGCACCGTAAAGCCAAACAACCTGATGCCACTGGAAAAGGTGTACATACATCAAAACCTGATCTAAAAGGCAAAAAAGTTGCTGCAGGTGTTGGCGCTGCGGGGGTTGCTGGTGCAGCTGCTAAACATCATCATGATCAAAAAGACGCACATCGCGGTGATCACCACAATGAGAATCGTCATGCAAATGACCCGAAACATGATCGCCGTCATAATCAAACGCAGGACGAACGTCAATCTCATAAAGGCAAAAAAGTTGCTGCGGGTGTTGGCGCTGCGGGTGTTGCTGGTGCAGCTGCTAAACATCAACATAATCAAAAAGCTGATCATGCACAAAAAGAACAACAACATCAAAAAGCCACAGAGACCGGAGCGGGTACTACGGGTGTTGCTGGTGCTCATCGTGGCCACGGTCATGACAATCACTCAAATGAAAAACGTGGTGGCTGTTTCAAGAGAATCATTCCGCTTCTCGCTGCGTTATTATTATTAGGTGCGTTAGCAATATTTGGTGGCATCTATTTGTTTAATCAAGGTAGTAACGATAATCATGATAAAGATAATCAAACAGAACTAGCTAAAAAAGATAATGCAAAAGATAAAGAGGCTAAGGACAAAGCTGCTGATAAAGATCAAGCATCTAAGGAAAACGATGCGTCAAAAGATAAAAAGACGACTGAAGAAGCTTCATCTCAAAACAATGACGCTTCACAACAAAACAACCAACAAAATGGTATCAATCAACAAGACCAGTCACAGCAAAATACACAAAACACACAAAATCCAAACCAACAAAACCAAGCTGGTGGTCAATCGCATACTGTTACAGGTAACGAGAATTTATATCGTATTGCAATTCGCTACTACGGTAATGGCTCACCTGAAAATGTTGAAAAAATTAGAAGAGCCAATGGTATTTCCGGTAATAACATTAGTAACGGTCAACACTTAATTATTCCATAATTTTTTGCAATTCAACTAATTTAAGTGATACAAAAATCAAAGTTATTTTTGTATCACTTTTTATTTATTTTCTCAAACATTGTCAACTTTATTAACGGCAATCATTTCCATTTTGTTCTATCCATGATATTGCTATAATAAATCATGGATGAAATAGAACGATGTCATCGTTTAGAACGGTAAGGAGGTAGATTCCTAACTTCAGTGACCCGAAAGTCATGAAAAGGAATCGCGAATTATGATTAAAATTGAAAGTATTATTATAGGTGGCGGACCTTGTGGATTAAGCGCCGCAATAGAACAAAAGAAAAAAGGCATCGAGACTTTAATTATCGAAAAAGGCAATATTGTAAATGCAATTTATCATTATCCAACACACCAAACATTTTTTTCATCAAGTGATAAATTAAGTATTGGAGATGTTCCTTTTATTGTAGAGGATTTAAAACCACGTAGAAATCAAGCATTAGTTTACTATCGTGAAGTTGTGAAGCATCATCAACTATCCATTAATGCCTTTGAAGAAGTTTTAACAGTTCGCAAAATAGACGATCATTTTACAATAACTACGACAAAAAACGTCTATCAATGTCGATTTTTAACTGTTGCAACTGGTTATTACGGTCAACACAACACACTGGAAGTAGATGGTGCAACATTACCAAAAGTGATGCATTATTTTAAAGAAGCGCATCCTTATTTCGATCAAGATATTCTCATCATTGGTGGTAAAAATTCAGCCGTAGACGCAGCGATAGAATTAGAAAAAGCGGGTGCACGCGTTACTGTAATTTACCGTGGTGCAAATTATTCACCTTCAATTAAACCGTGGATATTACCTAATTTTGATTCACTCGTTCGCAGAAATAACATCAAAATGCACTTTAATAGCAATGTGACAAAAATAACTGATGATAGTGTTACTTTTGAAACAAACGGTGAAGAAACAACGATTAAAAATGATTATGTTTTTGCAATGATTGGCTACCATCCAGATTACGAATTTTTAAATGCAATCGGTATTAAAACACATACGAATGAGTTTGGCACAGCACCGGTTTATAATAAAGACACATATGAAACGAATATTCATAATTGTTATATTGCAGGTGTGATTGCTGCGGGCAATGACGCAAATACCATTTTTATTGAAAATGGAAAATATCATGCGAATGATATCGCAAATGACATATTGTCAAAAAAGCAAGCGCCTCTAGAATCATAAACACAACGCTTTAGAACATCATTAAACCCATTTTTTCATCTTATTTTTATGCCTTCATGATTAGTTATATAAGAGAATAAACAATAGCCAACAAATTCATGATATGCACCCTATAAAGTAGACACTTAAAAAGTGAAAACTTTATAGGGTGATGTTCATTCATACACCCATAAAATCTGTTGACTATTATGATTATAGGAGCTACTGCGTTATAGCTCCTATATTATTTATTAAAATACAAACGTAAAGCATCTTTCTCAAGTTGTTGACTCAGTGCGACTAATAATTTTAGTCGTGCTTTTTGACCATTCAGCCCATTAGAAAATATGACACCTTTTTCTTGTAATTGATGACCGCCACCTTCATAAGCATAAACCGCACTTACAATGCCATTAAAAGAACGTGACACTAATACAACAGGAATATTCTTTTGTAAACATGCATTTAAACCGTCCATGGCCGTTGGTGGAATGTTCCCTTGTCCAAGCGCTTCTATCACAATGCCGTCCACATGACTCTGTGCATAAAAAGAAAGTATATCGCTTTGCATCCCCATATGCGCTTTAATTAATGCGACGTTCAATTTTTCGTCAATATTTGGTAAAACGTGTTGACGGTATGGACTATGATGAAACAAAATTCCTGATTTCGTAATCACACCGAGTGGACCATGATTAGGACTTTGGAACGTATTCGTATTAGATGTATGTGTTTTAGTCACATTACGCGCGGTATGTATCTCATCATTAAAAACTACCATCACACCTTTATCATGTGAGTCATCATGGATAGCTACACGAATAGCAGAGATAAAATTGTATAGTCCATCAGAACCAATTTCATTTGACGAACGCATCGCGCCTGTTAAAATAACAGGTTTTGACGTTTCTACTGTCAGGTCTAATAAATAGGCTGTTTCTTCTAAAGTATCAGTCCCATGAGTAATCACAAATCCATCATACTGAGATGCACGCTGCTCAATGAGCATTTTTAATGTCTTAACATGTGATAAATTTATATGTGGTGAGGGCACATTAAAAGGCATCACTTCGTCAATTGCAGCATATTTTTCAATGACGTTCTGATGTTGGGCGATTGGATTTTCATCATTTGTTGAAACTCTATTAGATTCGTCTTCTGACATACTGATAGTGCCACCAGTATGAATGACTAATAATGATTTCATAAGTTTCCTCCTCGATAAAACGTACGTTATTATGATAAAATATTATTAACTAAACAACAAGGAAGGTATAGAATGACAGCTATAAATATTGCTTTAGATGGACCCGCAGCAGCAGGTAAAAGTACAATTGCAAAACGCGTTGCTGCACAATTAGGTATGATTTACGTCGATACAGGTGCAATGTATCGTGCCATTACATACCATTATTTAAAGAACCAATCACAATTCACAAATTTTAAAGACCTCATATCTGATATTCAATTAGAATTAAAATATGATTATGATAAGGGTCAACGTGTATTCCTTCAACAAGAAGATATTACAGATTATTTAAGAGAAAATGAAGTTACACAAAATGTTTCATATGTTTCCTCAATTCAAGAAGTGCGTGAATTTTTAGTTGAAGCACAACAAAAGCTAGCAATTGAAAAAGGAATTGTGATGGATGGCCGCGATATAGGAACTACTGTGCTGCCTAATGCTGAGGTAAAAGTTTATATGATTGCTTCAGTTGAAGAACGCGCCATGCGCCGTTTGAAAGACAATGAAGAGCGTGGCATCGCATCGACATACGAACAACTCATGAAAGATATTGCCGACCGTGATGCCTATGACATGAATCGTGAAATCTCACCTTTAAGAAAAGCAGAAGATGCGATTGAAATCGATACGACAGGTTTATCTATTGACCAAGTGACTGAACGAATTATTTCGTTAGCAAAAGAAGCACGTCAGCAAGCTTAACACACTTTTGACAACTTCATTTTGAATGGTTTCTACGTTAAATTAACTCAAATAATTTTTTAGTTAATTGGCGATAGAATAATTTCACATAATGACATGCATTTTTAATTTTTTATAAAAATTTAACACATTTTGTATTCACAAAGCGCTTAATTCTAACTTATCTAAATTTCTTGACAATTTTACACTTTTATAAGATGTTAGTAGTATGTAGTAGTATAAGGAGGCATTCATGATGACTGAAGAATTCAATGAATCAATGATTAAAGACATTAAAGAGGGCGATAAAGTAACCGGCGAAGTGCAACAAATTGAAGACAAACATGTTGTTGTGCACGTAAATGGTGGTAAGTATAACGGTATAATTCCTATTAGTCAGTTATCCACACACCATATTGATAATGCAAATGAAGTTGTAAAAGTCGGAGATGAAATCGGAGCGTATGTAACTAAAATCGAAGTAGATGAAGAAAACGACACTGGTAGTTACATTCTCTCAAAAAGACAATTAGAAGAAGAGAAATCTTATGAATTTCTACAAGAAAAATTAGATAATAACGAAACAATTGAAGCTAAAGTAACCGAAGTTGTTAAAGGTGGCTTAGTTGTTGACGTTGGACAAAGAGGTTTCATTCCGGCATCGCTAATTTCTACTGATTTCATTGAAGATTTCTCAGATTATGAGGGGAAAGTTCTTGAACTTAAAGTGGAAGAACTTGATCCATCTAATAATCGTGTCATCCTAAGCCGTAAAGCTGTAGAAGCAGAAGAAAACACAAAGAAAAAAGAAGAACTGTTAAAATCTATTAAAGCTGGCGACGTAATCGAAGGGAAAGTTGCACGTTTAACGAACTTTGGTGCATTCATTGATCTTGGTGGCGTAGATGGATTAGTACACGTATCTGAGTTATCTCATGAACATGTAAAATCACCTGAGGAAGTTGTTTCAATCGGGGATACTGTTAAAGTGAAAGTGCGTTCAGTAGAACAAGATTCAGAACGTATTTCATTATCAATTAAAGATACGTTACCAAGTCCTTTCGAAACGATTCAAGAAACATACAGTGAAGGTGACATTGTAGATGGCAAAGTGATGAGACTGGCAAATTTCGGTGCATTTGTAGAAATTGGCAAAGGTTTACAAGGCTTAGTTCACATCTCGGAAATTAGTCACAAACACATTGGCACACCAAACGAAGTATTAGAACCAGGTCAAGAGGTTAAAGTGAAAATTTTAGGTATTAATCCTGAAGAGGAACGCATTTCACTTTCAATTAAAGGCGCTTTACCTCAAGAAGAAACAAATGAAGCTTCAGAAGAAACAACAAAAAGTTATACTCAATCTTCGAAAGATGAAAATGACAACAATCCCACTCTTGGAGATGTTTTTGGAGACAAATTTAAAGATTTAAATCTATAATCCAAAAAGTAGAGACATGTACAGTATGTGTCTCTACTTTTTTATTTTTAATAGAATGAGAAAGTCATGATATAATGTACCGTAATCAAAACATTTAGATAAATTATATTGTATTAAAGTGAATCTTGATTAAATTCAAATACTACTGTATGAACAGTCTTACACATGACCTTTTAAAAAGGTCATTCTTTGTGCTAAAATAATAAGGATATTTAAAGAGAGGAAGAACAATCATGACGAAACCAGTTGTAGCGATTGTTGGTAGACCCAATGTAGGGAAATCAACAATTTTTAATCGCATCGTTGGGGAACGTGTTTCAATCGTTGAAGATACACCAGGTGTAACACGTGATAGAATCTATTCAAGTGGCGATTGGCTTACACATGAATTTAATATTATCGATACAGGTGGTATCGAAATTGGAGATGCACCTTTCCAAACACAAATTAGAGCGCAAGCTGAACTTGCAATAGAAGAAGCAGACGTCATTATTTTTATGGTGAACGTTCGTGAAGGGTTAACTCAAAGTGATGAAATGGTCGCACAAATGCTCTATAAATCTAAAAAACCTGTTGTCCTAGCCGTTAATAAAGTAGACAACCCTGAAATGAGAAATGATATTTATGATTTTTATTCATTAGGATTTGGTGAACCCTATCCCTTGTCCGGATCACACGGTTTAGGATTAGGAGATTTATTAGACGCTGTTGCAAGCCACTTTAAAGAAGACATAGAGGATGAATACGATGAAGATACCATCCGTCTTTCTTTAATTGGACGTCCAAATGTAGGGAAATCAAGTCTTGTTAATGCAATTCTTGGTGAAGAACGCGTTATCGTTTCTAATGTAGCTGGTACGACGCGAGATGCAATCGACACGGAATATACGTATGATGATCAAAAATATGTATTAATTGATACCGCAGGAATGCGTAAAAAAGGGAAGGTCTATGAATCTACAGAAAAATATTCTGTGCTACGGGCTTTAAAAGCCATCGAACGGTCAAATGTAGTGCTTGTAGTCATCGATGCTGAAACTGGTATCATTGAACAAGACAAGCGCGTGGCAGGTTATGCTCACGAAGAGGGTAAAGCTATCGTCATCGTAGTAAATAAATGGGATACTGTTGAAAAAGACAGTAAAACTATGAAAAAGTTCATGGACGATATTCGTCAAAACTTCCAATTTTTAGACTATGCTCAGATTGCCTTCGTTTCAGCAAAAGAAAGTTCACGTTTACAGACGTTATTCCCATTAATTAATGAAGCTAGCGAAAATCATAAAAAACGTGTTCAAAGTTCGACATTAAATGAAGTCATCACAGACGCTATTTCTATGAACCCGACACCAACCGATAAAGGGCGTCGATTAAATGTTTTCTATGCGACGCAAGTTGCAATTGAGCCGCCAACTTTTGTAGTGTTTGTTAACGATGTGGAACTACTTCATTTTTCTTATAAGCGCTATTTAGAAAATCAAATTAGACAAGCATTCGGATTTGAAGGCACACCTGTTCATATCATTGCTAGAAAACGAAATTAGATTCGGAGGGATAGGAAATGAGCCATATTACAGTATTCGGTACTGGAAGTTTTGGTAGTGCACTTGCCAACGTTCTAGCCGAAAACGGTCATAACGTATTAATGTGGGGGAAAAATCAAACTACGATTAACGAAATTAATACACATCACACGAATAAAAGTTATTTAAAAGAGGCACAGTTAGATGCTTCAATTAAAGCGACTACAAATTTAGAGGAAGCCGTTCATTATTCTGATATTTTTATCATCGCTCTACCAACAAAAGCTATTCGTGAAGTAATGGGCAACGTCAATAACAAACTTCATTCAAAAAAATCGTTCATTCATGTGACGAAGGGTATTGAAAACGGCACGTTTAAGCGTGTTTCAGAAATGCTAGATGATACCATTTCTCCAGAGTTTAATGGAGGCATTGGAATTTTATCCGGACCAAGCCATGCGGAAGAAGTTGTGATTAAACAACCTACGACAGTTGCCGCTGCATCTGAGAACCCCAAACTTCGTCAACTTATCCAAGATTTATTTATGACGGATTACTTACGTGTTTATACAAACGAGGATTTGGTCGGTGTAGAACTTGGAGGCGCACTTAAAAATATTATCGCAATTGCGAGTGGTGTGGTTTCTGGTATGGGCTATGGTGATAATGCGAAGGCCGCATTAATTACACGTGGCCTTGCTGAAATTACACGTTTAGGTGTCAAATTAGGGGCAGATCCACTAACTTTCCAAGGTTTGGGTGGAATTGGCGATTTAATCGTTACATGTACATCAACGCATTCTCGAAACTTTTCGTTAGGATATAAACTAGGGAAAGGTCAAAAACTGGATGATATCTTAAAAGATATGACTATGGTTGCAGAAGGTGTATATACTACACAATCCGTATATAACCTCGCACAACAAGAGGGTGTGGAAATGCCTATTACAAACGCATTATATCGCGTCTTATTTGAAGATCAACCCGTTGAAAAAGAACTGAAAATTTTAATGGGACGAGATAAAAAAGCGGAATAACCTCAAAACGATAAATATTTTGTAAATTGATTGTTTATGCCAAAGATCTTAAGGGTACAATAAAAGCGCGTATCTATATGCGTAACGCCAATTTTGGCATTTTTTACAACTTTTCCACTCAATAATAGGTACTTGTAACTTTAATGCACATAAATTTTAAGAAAAACGCATTAAATCAGTGTTTTTCTTATATAAATCGTTGCAGTATCGCTATTGCTTGTGTTAAAGTCATAGCATAATGATAATTGAATTATCATTACATAAACCTTTAGGAGGTGAATTGACATGAACAAAACTGACTTAATCAACGCTGTAGCTGAACAAGCTGACTTAACAAAAAAAGAAGCTGGTCAAGCTGTTGATGCCGTTTTCGAATCAATTCAAAAATCACTAGCAAAAGGTGACAAAGTACAATTAATCGGTTTCGGTAACTTTGAGGTACGTGAGCGTGCAGCTCGTAAAGGACGTAACCCTCAAACAGGTAAAGAAATTGATATTCCTGCAAGTAAAGTTCCAGCTTTCAAAGCAGGTAAAGCTTTAAAAGATGCAGTGAAATAATTCAATTATTTACTTTGAAAGCCCTTCTTTATAGGGCTTTTTTCTTTATTTATAATACAATTTAAACGATACATACCAGTGATTTTATTTTATTTTGATTTTTATACGAAAGCTTTAAACAGCTATAGGGTCGTTTCACCACTTTACGAAACAATTCAGATTTTAATTTCATATTGTTAATGTTAAGATAGAGAGTGATTATAAATTGGGGTGTGACTGATGCACAAAACGTTTGAACGCATAGAAAAACAAATGGATCAAATTTTATTTCAAATACATAAACCAAATAATGTCTATATCAATCACGACTTAAGTGTGATTCTGGATTGTCTCAGTATTCCAGAGTTATCTAAGGATGCTGTATTTTCAATATATACTGCGATGACGCATCTTGATCGCATTAGTTACTTTAATTATGACCGAGATGCCATTTTAATTGGCGACTTATATAGTGCACACTATTACCATTTGATAGCTCAGATTCAATCGACGCATTTTCAAAAATTGATGAGTCAAGCGCTTGTGCATATGAATGCTTTAAAATCTAATCTTCAACAAAACTATAAGCGTATGTCACAAGCTGAAATTCTAGAATCAATCATGAATGTAGAAATGTGTTTATTAGACGCGCTTATCGATATATATGAACTACACGAAGATAAAGCGGGCATACGTCAAGCTATCTTTAACAAAATCAAAGTTGAACAACTCACATACCTCAATTTCTATACCGAGGAAGAAATTTCACAAGTAATTCAGACGTTACACTCAAAATATCCTAAATGGAGTGGTTTAAATGAAAAATAAAGCGAATAAAGAACAAGTTCATGAAGTATTCCAAAATATATCAGGTAAATATGACAAACTTAATAACATCATCAGTTTCGAACAACATAAAGTATGGCGAAAAAAAGTAATGAAGGAAATGAATGTACAGCCTGGAACGACAGCATTAGATGTTTGTTGTGGGACAGCTGACTGGACGATTGCACTCAGTAAAGCAGTTGGACCTACTGGTGAAGTGACTGGATTAGATTTCAGTGAAAATATGTTGAAAGTTGGCGAAACGAAAACGTCGAACATGTCCAACATTCGCCTCGTCCAAGGCGATGCAATGGCATTACCTTTTGAGGATAATAGCTTTGATTACGTCACAATTGGTTTTGGGTTACGTAATATTCCCGACTATACAAAAGCACTATCTGAAATGTACCGCGTATTAAAGCCTGGGGGAATGGTCGTTTGTTTAGAAACAAGCCAACCTACAACTCCGATTTTCAAACAAGGATATAAATTATACTTCAAATTTATAATGCCTTTATTCGGTAAAATATTTGCAAAATCAAAACAAGAATATGAGTGGTTACAACAATCAGCATTTGATTTTCCAGATAGCGAAACTTTAAAAACGCTATTTGAATCTGTAGCATTTGAAAATGTAAAAGTACGCCGCTTTACTGGTGGCGTTGCAGCAATGCATTTAGCTAAAAAACCTAAAACGAATTAAATAAAGGTGAGGAACCATGTCTAAAATTAACATGAATCGTGAATTAAAATATATAGAAACTTCATTAGCGCAATTAATGCATTGTGAAGACCCAACCTTACAACAAGCCTCAGAACATTTGTTGTCTTCAGGTGGCAAACGGGTACGTCCTCTATTCGTTATTTTAAGTAGTTATTTAAGCAACGCACGTATTACAGATGATACGTATCGTGTTGCAGCTGCTTTAGAATTGATACATATGGCGACTTTGGTTCATGATGATGTCATAGATTTAAGTGATAAAAGACGTGGCAAATCAACAGTAGAAGTAGCATGGAGCCAATCTACAGCTATACTTACTGGCAATTTTTTACTTTCACGGGCAATTGAACATTTAGCTTCTATCGAAAACTATGATATTCACAAGACGTTATCAAATGCAATAATAGAAGTCTGTCGTGGTGAACTTTTTCAATTTCAAGATCAGTTCCGGACACCACAGTCCATAACAAATTATCTACGACGTATAAAAAGAAAAACCGCACTACTCATTCAATTAGCTACAGAAGTAGGTGCAATGTGTGCTAATGCCGATCAAGCAACCATTAAGCGAATGCGTGATATTGGTTATAATATTGGGATGAGTTTTCAAATTGTAGATGACATCTTAGACTTCACAAGTACTGAAAAAAAATTAGGCAAACCGGTTGGTAGTGACCTGCGTAACGGCCATTTAACATTACCTACATTGCTTGAAATGAAAAAAGATGCGACATTTAAGCAACGTATTGAAGCGCTTCATGTTAACGCACCACAGGACATGTTCGATGATTGTGTGGACCAAATACGACATTCCGATGCAATTGCTAAATCAAAACAAGTAAGTGAAAAATATTTACAAAGAGCAAAACAACTGTTAGAAACGTTGCCTGATAATGAAGCCAAACCTTTATTTAATAAATTAATATTAAAACTTCAAAACCGCATGAAATAGATGATAAAATAATTGAAAGCGCTTTATTATCATGGTAGGATAATCTTGTAATCTATACATAAATACAGGGGGATCCTCGAAAATGGAAAAAACATTTGTAATGATTAAACCAGATGCTGTACAAAGAAAGTTGATTGGAGAAATTGTTCAACGCCTTGAACAAAAAGGATTAAAACTTGTTGGGGCTAAATTAATGACTGTTCCCCAATCATTAGCAGAAACGCATTATAGCGAACATAAGGATAAACCCTTCTATTCAAAACTGATTTCTTTCATCACATCAGCACCTGTTTTCGCAATGGTTGTAGAAGGTGAAGATGCTGTAGCTGTATCTCGTCACATTATTGGTGCTACAAATCCTTCAGAAGCAACGCCCGGTTCTATTCGTGGAGATTTAGGTTTAACGGTCGGCAGAAATGTCGTACACGGTTCAGATTCTGTTACATCTGCAGAACGCGAAATCAAATTATGGTTCACACCAGAAGAATTGAGCCAATACCAAACTCCAGACGAAATTTGGTTGTACGAATAACCGCTCACGTTTATATTTCTAAACTTCGACATGAATATATTTTAAGTAGAACAGTTAGTGCGATTATAGCTGTTCTCTTTTTTTACATTTTACTTTAGTTGTTAAAAGCACTAAACTTTTTCGCATTTTTCTGTTAATTTATCACTTATTTTATGCTAATATAGGTAACATATTTATTTTTTTACGTATGATGATAGTTAGAGCTATGATAAGCTTATATCAACAATAGTCTTAATCAAAGGAGATGCCTAAAAATGAGATTTTTAACTGCAGGTGAATCACATGGCCCTCAACTTACAGTAATTATTGAAGGGCTTCCCGCCAATATGAAAATTGATATAGATCAAATTAATCGTGAAATGTTTAAACGTCAAGGTGGCTACGGACGTGGACGCAGAATGCAAATCGAAAAAGATAATGTAGCCATCGTCTCCGGTGTGCGGCATGGTTATACATTAGGCAGTCCTGTGACCGTTATTATTAAAAACGATGACTTTACGCATTGGAAAAATATTATGGGTGCAGATCCTATATCAGAAGAACAACAAGAAAATATGAAACGTGTGATTACTAAACCTCGACCTGGTCATGCAGACTTAGTTGGTGGCATGAAATATAACCATCATGACTTAAGAAATGTTTTAGAACGTTCCTCCGCTCGTGAAACAGCGGCTCGGGTAGCAGTTGGTGCAATATGCAAAAGTCTACTTGCACAATTAGATATACAACTCTATAGTCGTGTAGTGGAAATTGGTGGTATTAAAGATGAAGGCGACTACGATATTGAAACGATTAAATCTCTTGTAGATAAAAATGATGTACGCGTGATTGATGAAGGTATCGCACAAGAGATACGCGATAAAATTGACCAAGCAAAACGAGAGGGTGATTCAATCGGTGGTGTTGTTCAAGTCATTGTGGACCATATGCCTGTAGGAATTGGCAGTTATGTTCACTATGATCGCAAATTAGATGGTCGAATTGCTCAGAGTGTTGTGGGAATCAATGCCTTTAAAGGCGTAAGCTTTGGTGTTGGATTTAAAGCGGGATCATTATTAGGATCAGAAGTTCAAGACCCAATTTTGTATGATAAGGAAAAAGGGTACTATCGCCAAAGTAATCATCTCGGTGGTCTAGAGGGAGGTATGTCAAATGGGATGCCAATCATCGTTAACGGTGTGATGAAACCTATTCCTACATTATATAAACCGTTAGCCTCCGTAGATATTAAAACAAAGGCACCTTTTAAAGCGACCATTGAACGTTCAGATAGCTGTGCAGTACCTGCAGCAAGTATCGTATGCGAGCATGCTGTAGCATTTGAAATCACAAAAGCGCTATTAGAAGAATTTGAATCAAATGATTTTGATACTTTAAAAGCACAAGTAGAGGCGCGAAGAGTGCGTAACAAAACATATTAAGGGGCTATGCTATGAAATTGAATACACGTTATGTCTCAAATAATTATCCCATTATCGTTGAACACCGTGCAATTGATTCGCTTGAGTCTTATATTTCAAATTATCAACATGTGTTCATATTAATTGATGAGCATGTGTCCACATTATGGCCATCGATTAAAGACCGATTTAAATCTTATATCGTTATCGATATTCCTGAGGGAGAAAAAGTAAAATATATCCAACATTATGATCAATATATGAATGAAATACTTCAACATCATCCTACGCGCCACACATGTATTGTAGCTATTGGTGGCGGTGCCACAGGTGACTTTGCGGGATTTATAGCAGCCACACTTTTAAGAGGCGTCGATTTCATCCAAGTACCTACTACCTTGCTTGCACACGACTCTAGTGTTGGTGGTAAAGTAGGAATTAACGCATCATATGGGAAAAATTTAATAGGTGCTTTTCATAGACCTAAAGCCGTTATTTATGATTTGAACTTTTTAACAACTTTACCTACGACTGAAATTCAAAGTGGGTATGCTGAAATATATAAACATGCATTGCTCACAAGTCCTGTAGCGGTTGATACATTAGAAAAGCACTACGCTTCACTACAACATTTAAAACAACTCAACCACATAGATCAACACATCATCCAAGGTATTAAAACAAAATTGGATATCGTTATTGAGGACGAAAAAGAAAAAGGGCAACGAAAATTTTTAAATTTAGGCCACACTTTTGGTCATGCAATTGAATATGCACACCATATTCCTCACGGTCACGCTGTTATGATTGGGATTTTATATCAATATTATGTTGCTAATATTGTATTAGACACTCATTTTTCAACAGAACAGTTTTATCACTATTTAAAACAGCTCGAGTATCCTTTAACTTTGTTAGATTCATTTGATTTTGATACTTTGTATACATTTATGTTGTCAGACAAAAAGAATGATGCAACAGGAGTACAAATGGTCTTACTCGAAAGTATCGGGCATGCTACAGTGAAACACATTCCGAAACCTATTTTAAATCAAGCTTTTGAAGCAATGCTTCACTATCATCGGGAGGTAAAATAAATGGAAACCATCTCAATTCAAGGACCTTTAAAAGGCCATATAACAATACCCGGCGATAAATCAATGACACATCGTGCCATCATGCTAGCATCGTTAGCCAAAGGAACCTCCATCATTCACAAACCGTTATTGGGAGAAGATTGCTTAAGAACTGCAGAAATTTTCCAAACTCTAGGCGTTAAAATGCAATTTTTGGACGATCAGATTCAAATCACTTCACCAGGATATCAACAATTTAAAACGCCACACCAAGCCTTATATACGGGGAATTCTGGCACAACTACACGACTAATGGCCGGCTTATTAAGTGGCTTAGGCATTGAAAGTGTGCTATCTGGAGATTATTCTATAGGAAACAGACCGATGAATAGAGTGATACAACCGCTTCAACGTATGGGAGCTAAAATTAGAGGAATCGACAATAATTATACGCCATTAGTCATTGAGAAAGGCGCCATCAAAGGGATTCATTATAAAATGCCTGTAGCTAGCGCTCAAGTGAAAAGCGCAATTTTATTCGCCAGTTTATTCGCACATGATGATACAGTTATTGAAGAACGAGATATATCTAGAAATCATACTGAAACCATGTTCGCACATTTTGGTATTCCAATCATAACTGCACCTCGTCACATCACGTTACCAGGAAACAGTATTGAGCAAATTAGACCCGCAGATTTTGAAGTCCCTGGTGACATATCTTCGGCAGCTTTCTTTATTGTAGCGGCGTTGATTACACCTGGAAGTAACGTTTATTTACATCATGTAGGAATGAATGAGACTCGTGATGGCATCATTGAAATAGTAAAACAAATGGGGGGTAACCTTGAAATCATAAATCAAACAAACGCCCCTGAACCAACAGCAACGTTACACGTTGAATATACACCTCATTTAAAACCTATAGAGATTAGTGGCGATATCATTCCACGTTGTATCGACGAACTTCCAATCATCGCTTTACTCTGTACACAGGCACAAGGTTCAAGTATTATAAGAGATGCCGAAGAATTAAAGGTAAAAGAAACTAATAGAATAGATACCACTGCGAGCGAATTGAACCGACTCGGTTTCCACTTAGAACCTACAGACGATGGCATGATTATCCACCCATCAAAGTTACTAACGCCGTGCGACGTTGATAGTCATACCGACCATAGAATAGGTATGATGCTTGCGGTAGCATCTTTATTGCACACGCAATCAATTCAAATCAATCAATTCGAAAGTGTAAACGTTTCTTTTCCTGGATTCTTACCTATTTTAAAACAATTAGAGAATGAGGGATAACATGGAAGATATCTATAAGATTATAGATGATATCAATTTGCAAAAATTAGAAAACCTCGATTCACGCGTACAAGAAGCACTTCAATCTAATGACGATGAAGGGTTGTTTGCACTAGGAGAAACCTTATATCAATACGGTTTAACACCTCAGGGTCTTGAGGTGTTTCGCGCGTTGTATCATAAATTTCCTGATGAAGGTGATGTGCTCAGTTATTTTATTGAGGGACTCGTAACTGAAAATCAAATAGATGAAGCGTTAGAATACTTAAATGAGGTCCCTGTCTCACCAGAAAAATTATTACTTGAAGCAGATTTGTATCAACAAATTAATATGCTTGAGGTTGCCACAGATAAGTTAGAGCAAGCACTTCAGATACAACCTAATGATCCAATCATACATTTTGCACTTGCTGAACTGCTTTATTTCGATGGACAGTATTTAAGAGCGTCCCGTGAATATGACACTGTTTTAGAAAGTGGAGAATATGAAGTGAATGGCGTTAATTTATTTTCACGACTTGCGGACAGTAGTCTTCAAAGCGGAAACTATCAAGATGCTTTAAAGTGGTATGATGAGATTAATGAACAAGAAATGGTTCCAGAAGATTATTTAAAGAAAGCGGTCGCGTATGAGAAAAATGACCGAACTCAAGAAGCTATTAAGATTACGAAATCATTATTGAATAAAGATCCAGATTTTATTCAAGCTTATTTTTATTTGCAACAGTTATATGAGAACGAAAAAATGTTTGCAGATGCCATTGAAATTGGAGATGAGGGGCTAAGATTAAACCAATATTATAAAGAACTGATGTATAGTACTGGCGCATTAAAAATTGAACATGGTGATCAAAATGAAGCGGTCAACTTATTAAAACAAGCACTTGAAGTAGACCCAAGCTATCAAGAACCATTGTTAATGCTAGCTGATTTTTACCGTCATCAAGAGGATTATGTAGCATTAATCGAGCTCTTACAATATGCGAATGAGGAAGATTTAGACCCTACATTTACATGGCAACTGGCATATGCGTTAGGACAAGAAGAACGCGATAAGGAAGCGCAACATTTTTACGATTTAGCTTATGAAGCATTGAAGGATAACGCCGACTTCTTAAAAGATTACTACACTTATTTAATTGAAATCAGTCATGTTGGTGAAGCCAAAACAATCTTAGAACTACTGCTTCAAAAAGAACCTCATGAAGAAAGATGGCACGACGAGTATGCAAGGTTGAATTAGGGGGATAAAATGTTTGAGGTGCCTATAGATCAAGACAAAGCACATTTGCTTGATTATTTACTATTTCAATATCAGTTTAAATCTCGGATTTCAGTTTGGATATTGAATTATTTAAAATCGGATATACATCATTTACGTCGGGTACATTTTGTTGATTGCATCATTAATACACATAATACATTAGAAATTTCTATTGAAAACAGTGTTTATCCTGCTATACGTTTAACGATGCACGGAACGTCATACGTTAATTCAAATGAAATTTTCACTCGCATCATTCATGATACGGCACCTATCGATCTGAAAATACATTTTTCACACACAACCTATCGCGATCTTCGTCTTGATCATATGATATTACATCAACTATTAACGTCACATCATGATCAAAGTTATTTAAATGATGCATCTTTGATTCATTTGACTCGCGATGCACGCCAACATTTAATCCATATTATCGATTCACAAATTGATTTGAGTTTACAAATGAAAGATCAAAGTCAATTTAATTACTATGCACAGTTAATACGTATGATTAAATGATGTAGACGTATGATTTAAGGAGTACAATTATGAGTTGGTCTACGATTCATTCAATCTTAATTTATAATCGCGCGGTATTAATCATTTTGTTACTATGTAATTTACTCGGGACTATGTACGGCTATATTTGGTATGTACCACAATTATCACAGTCACATTGGATTTATTGGTTGTTTATTCCTGATAGTCCTACAGCTTCGTTATTTTTAACAATAAGTATATTTTTAATGTTACTTCACAAAAAAAGTGCACTACTAGATTCACTTGCATTTATTACTTTAATTAAGTATGGTATTTGGGCCGTCATCATGAATCTCTTTATGTTCATTCATGACCAAACGATTTATTTACCTGGCATCATGTTGATTATGTCCCACGGGATTATGGCAATTCAAGCATTTCTATTCTTACCTCGCTTCAAGTTTACGTGCTTGAGTCTCACATTATCCGTGGTTTGGGTATTTCATAACGATGTTATTGATTACGTCTTTCATCAATATCCGAAATACGGTTCTTTATTTCACTTTGAATCTGTCATTGGTTACATCGCATTTTGGTTGAGCGCTGTACCAATCTCATTGGCATTTTATATCTACCATAAACGAAAGGTTAAAAAGTTTGACCATTATTAATCAACCACTTACAATAGTATTAAAGGAGTGAACATAATGTCTTTTTTGTCTTTAATTATTTATTTTGTAATACTTATGATCCTCCCAATGTATGCTCAACATAAAGTTAAATCTAACTATGAAAAATACTCACAAGTTAGATCTACAAGTGGCAAGACGGGACGAGAAGTTGCACTAGAAATTTTACATGCAAATGGCATTTACGATGTAGATGTGAAAGAAGGCGACGGTTTTTTAACAGATCATTACGATCCAAGTAAAAAAGTAGTCGTTTTATCACCTTCTAACTATAATCGACCAAGTGTTGCAGGCACAGCTATTGCAGCACATGAAGTGGGTCATGCTATTCAACATTATGAAGGGTATTTCTTCTTACGTTTCCGTTCTGCATTAGTGCCGGTCGCAAATTTAGGTAGTTCATTATCATATTTACTTATAACTGCTGGTTTTGTGCTTACAATGTTGCACATTGCATTCGGTTCAACATTATTATGGATTGGTATTTTCTTTATGGCATTTGCTGTATTGTTCTCTATCATTACGTTACCAGTAGAGTTTGATGCAAGTAAACGCGCAATGAAACAAATTCAACGCTTGAATATTGTAAATGAAAAAGAATATAAACATGCCGGTCGTGTGTTACGTGCAGCAGCAATGACATATGTAGCCGCTACTGCAGTGGCAGTTGCTGAGTTGGTAAGATTAATTCTTATCGCACGTTCAGAAGAATAGTTTTTAACATAAAACATCCATTCTTTCTTGTTAGAATGGATGTTTTATTATGTCTTATTTTATGAAACAATGTCCCAAAATTGCCGACACCCTAGACTATCATGTAAGATAAAGATTAAGACGACGAAAGGGTGAGTATAATGGAAAAATCTATGAAAACGATGCAGCGAGAAGTGGATGCATACATTTCGCAATTCAAAGTAGGATATTTCTCACCACTTGCGAACTTAGCTCGCCTAACTGAAGAGGTAGGAGAACTCGCACGAGAAATCAATCATTATCACGGCGAAAAACCTAAAAAAGCTTCAGAAAATGCGAATACTATTGAAGCTGAACTTGGAGACAATCTTTTTGTATTGTTATGTTTAGCAAATTCTTTGAATATAGATATGACTGATAGTTTTAATCAAACGATGGATAAATTCAATCAAAGAGATAAACATCGTTTTGAACGTAAATAAAGGAGTGTGCCAGTGTGAAAATAGGAATTACGTGTTATCCTTCGGTTGGCGGATCAGGTATCATCGCAACAGAATTAGGCATATTAATGGCAGAACGTGGCCATGAAGTTCATTTCATTACTTCAAATATGCCGTTTCGACTTAATAAACCTGTACCGAACATCACGTTTCATCAAGTTGATATCAATCAATATGCAGTATTTCAATACCCGCCTTACGATATTTCTTTAAGTACTAAAATTGCAAATGTGATTAATGAACATGATTTAGATGTACTTCATATGCATTATGCAATTCCCCATGCGATTTGTGGTATACTCGCACGTCAAATGTCAGGAAAAGACATAAAAATTATGACAACTTTACATGGGACTGATATTACCGTATTAGGATACGATCATGCATTGAGAAATGCGATTAAATTTGGTATCGAAAAAAGTGATATCGTTACAAGTGTAAGTCAGTCACTCAAAGATGAAACGTATCAAATTATTCAACCTGATAAAGAGATTGTTCCAATCTATAATTTTGTTAAAGAGCAAGACTTTCCGATTGGACGTCAACCAAACTTACGTGCAAGCTATGGCATTGCGCAAGACGAAAAGGTCATTATCCATGTTTCTAATTTCCGAAAAGTAAAACGTATTGATACCATCATCCAAACATTTGCACACATCCGTAAAGATTTAAAAGCGAAGTTGCTTTTAATCGGCGATGGACCTGAGTTATTGGATATGCGTCAACTCGTCAAATCACTCGATTTAACTGATGATGTTCTATTTTTAGGAAAACAAGACTGTATGAGTAATTTTTACCAAATTTCTGACCTCGTGCTTCTCATGAGTGAAAAAGAAAGTTTTGGTTTGACACTTTTAGAAGCAATGAACTCTGGTGTTTTACCCATTGGTACAAGAGCTGGTGGCATTAAAGAAGTCATAAAACATGAAGAAACTGGTTTCTTAGTTGATATTGGAGATTGTGTTACTGCAGCAAAATACGCTGTGTCAATCCTACAGGATAAGCAAGCTTATCAACGTATGCAAAGAACAATGTTACATGATATTCAACATAGATTTCATTCCACTAAAATTGCAGACCAATATGAATATTATTATGAAAAAATGATAGGAGATTCTCTTAAACATGGCTAAAAATGCTTTTAATAAAGCGATACCCGTAATGAAACACATTTTAGAACATGGGTATGAGGCTTATTTTGTCGGAGGGGCTGTACGTGATTATTACCTTCAACGAGACATTCATGATATCGATATTGCAACAAGTGCAACGCCCGATGAAATTGAAGCCATATTCAATCACACCATCCCAGTTGGCAAAGAGCATGGTACGATAAATGTTGTATGGGATGGAGATAATTATGAAATTACGACGTTTCGTACAGAAGGGGACTATAACGATCATCGACGACCTAACCATGTACAGTTTGTTAGATCGTTATATGAAGATGTTGCCCGCCGAGATTTTACGATTAATGCGATGGCATTAGATACTTCGTTTAAATTATATGATTATTTTGAAGGGCGTCACGATCTTGAGCAACGCCTCATTCGAACTGTCGGGGATGCACAATTACGCTTTTCTGAAGATGCATTACGCATCATCAGAGGGGTACGTTTTCAATCCCAATTAAGTTTTAATATTGCAACGGATACGTATGAAGCAATGCGTAATGCCGCTGCTGATATTGCATATTTATCAATCGAGCGCATTATGGTGGAAATGGAAAAATTATTAAAAGGGGAAGGTATTGAAAAAGCATTCACAGCGGTTAAAGACCTTCATTTAATGGCGCACATACCTTATTTCAATCGTTTTGAATGGCAACACATATCATTATCGCAACCCATATCTCTTTCACAATTTATAGCATTACTTCATCTCATTGAAGGCAAAAAGCAGCATATACGTGCTCTAAAATTAAGCAATCAAACCCTAAAAGAAGCTGACACGCTATACCAAGCGGTTCAAGTCTTACAAGATCTTCATACAAAACAAGAACTGCAAATATGGCTGTATGATTATGGTATACACCTTGCACATACAGTGCTTAACCTGCGTACGCTATTTCAAAATCATGGTGTTACCATACCATCTCCATTATTTTTTAATACAACTAGTATTCAAACACTTTATGAAAGTTTACCTATCCAATCTCGAAAAGATATTCCTATCGATGGCAAAGTCTTAATGGATATCTTTGAACAACCGAGTGGCCCTTGGTTAAAAGGCGCTTTAAGAAGTATTGAATGCGCGGTTGTAACTCAAAAAACTCAAAATAAACAATCTGATATTATAGAATGGGTGAAGTTAAATGTCGAAGTATAGAGACCCCATATTAAAATTATTAACGGACGAACGACCAAACTACATTTCTGGACAAACAATAGCAGAAAAACTAGACATTTCAAGGATGACTGTTAAAAAGGTCATCGATCAACTAAAAATAGATGGTATTTCTATTGATTCTGTACATAATAAAGGTCATCGTCTAAATCGGTTTCCAAACACGTGGCATACAAGTATTGTAAAATCCGTGTTATCACAACAATCTTTGTTTGATATTGTACATTGTTATGATACGGTGGGCTCTACACAGTTAGAAGCAAAACATTTGTTAGTAGACCATGAAGCGCCAATGCTTATTCTAAGTGATACTCAAACTGAAGGTCGTGGAAGATTTAAAAGACCTTGGCAATCAGCGAAAGGAAAAGGACTGTGGATGTCACTTGTCCTTAGACCTCAAATTTCATATTCTATGTTAACTACCTTTAATTTATTTATATCATTAGCTATACGAGATGCCATTCAGTCTTATGTTGATCAAGATGTTAAAATTAAATGGCCTAATGATATTTATATAGGCGACAAAAAAATCTGCGGCTTCTTAACGGAAATGGTGGCGAACGCTGATGGCATTGAAGCTGTGATTTGCGGGATAGGTATCAATATAAATCAAACTGAATCTGATTGGGATGAGGATGTTCGTAAAATTGCTACGAGTATTCAAATACTGCATGGACAATCAGTTGAACGTTATTTATTTTTAGACACTCTAATAAAACACATCGCACATCGTTACAATCAATTTTTAACATCATCTTTTATAGCTATTAAAGATGAATATATGGCTGCATCAAATATATGGAATCGTCAATTGCGTTTTACTGAAGGAAACCGTCAATTTTATGGAAAAGTAATAGAAATAGATGACGATGGCTTTTTGCATGTGGTCGATAAAACTGGGACGATACATCGATTAATGAGTGCTGATATTGAATTATAAATAAATAGAAAGGAGGGGTGTTATGTCAATAACACGATATGCTATTGTCGATTTAGAAACGACCGGAAATCAAGCCGGCTATGATGAGATTATTCAAATTGGCATATCATTTGTTGAAAACCAAACAATTGTCGATCAATTTCATTCCATGGTCAAAACAGATTTAGAAATTCCAACCTTTATTCAAGCCTTAACTTCTATTGAAGCAGATATGCTTGACCACGCACCTTATTTTAAAGAGATTGCGCCGCTTATTCATGAAAAGCTTAAAAATTGTGTGTTTGTGGCACATAATGTGAATTTCGATTTAAATTTTCTTCAACACGCTTTTAAACGTGCACATATCAATTATGAACCTCCACAAATTATAGATACACTTGAGTTATTTAAAATTGCTTTCCCTATGGAAAAAAGTTATCAGTTGAGTGAACTCGCAGATGCAAAGGACATTCCTTTAGAACAAGCACACCGGGCAGATGAAGATGCACATACGACTGCCCAACTTATGATAATGGCCTTTAAGCAGTTTGAACAACTTCCTTTAGAAACAATGAAACAACTTTACTTTTTAAGTAAACATTTAAAGTATCAATTGGATCATTATTTCTTTGAGTTAGTCCGTCAACATAAAGATCATCATCAAGTTTCTACATATCAGCATTTTAATGGACTCTATTACAAACCTATACCAGATTTAAAAGAAACGCGTTTAACGTTTGACGGGGATATTAAATCTTTATATCGCACGATTATAGATGCAGCAGGTTATCAATGGCGTGAGACACAGTTGTATATGGCAGAAACGATTTATAACCAGATCATGCATAGTAAAAAAACATTAATTGAAGCGGATACTGGAAGCGGCAAATCTTTGGCGTATCTTATTGCTGCACTTATGTTTCATATTGAAACTGGGGAACATGTCATGATTTCAACAAACACTAAATTATTGCAAAATCAATTACTAAATCATGATATTCCTTTGATTAATCGTGCACTAAACACTCGATTACATGCACGTATGATTAAAAGTAAGCAAGATTACATTTCTTTAGGCCTTGTTCGTCAAATCCTCGAAGAATCCACACCGAACTATGAAGTGAATGTATTAAAAATGCAACTCCTCATATGGATTTTGCAAACAGAAACGGGTGATATTCATGAGCTTAATTTACGCGGGGGACAGAAAATGTATTTTTCTCAAAAAACCGAGACATACATCCCCGTTAAGAATGATGTTCATTATTATCACCATATTAAGCAGAATGCACAGCGTATACAAATCGGCGTGACCAACCATGCACATTTAATGTATTCATCACCCGATAATTCAATCTATCAATTATTTAATCATTGTATTATTGACGAAGCGCACCGTTTACCTGATTATGCGTTTGACAGAGCAATAAAACAAGTGGATTATGCTGACATAAAATACCAACTCGGATTAATAGGTAAAACTGAAAATGAAAAACTATTGCGCCAGTTAGATATTTTAGAGCAACAACGTATTGAAAAAAAATTAGATATCCCACCTATAAATGTTTTTCAAATTAAAGAAGATATTGAGCGCATCCATGAGGAAAATGAGCATTTATTTAATGTATTATTTGAATGTGCGCATCAATCCAAAATTTATGAAGATGAAACGGCCAAAACGTTTTACATCTACGATTTAGATGCTGATCAGATTACAAAACCATTGCGTCGTCTTACACAGCAAATTAATTTAACACTTGAAAACTTTAATAGTATGAAACATGCCACTATAAAAGCAATTCGTAAACACTTACTTTACATTCGTGATATGATGAAGCAATTTGATAATGCAATTCAACGCCAGCAACCTTTATATATATCTCTTAAAAATACACATCAGAAATCAACATTAAAAGTTCATATTAAAGAAAACAAAATCAAGACCATTTTGACCCAAAAAGTACTTCAAAAATTTGACTCAATCACCTTTGTATCTGGGACTTTAACTTTTAATGGCTCATTTGAAACCTATAAGCAGTGGTTTGAAAATGAATCCTTTAAAACATTTACGATTAAACCTCAACAGCCATTTAATACAAAAGGTCATTTGTTTATTCCGTCTGATATAGAACGCTTTGATTACTACAACCATGATGATTATATTCAATCTATCGTATCGTACATTATCGACTATGCAGATATTGTTCAAGGAAAGTGTCTGGTTTTATTTACAAGTTATAAAATGTTATATGAAGTCATGAATTATCTACAAGACTTAGAATCACTTGAAGATTATGTCATATTATCACAACAGCCAAGTCAAAACTTCAAAATCGTTCAACAATTTAACCACTTTGAAAAAGCAATTTTGTTAGGAACAACAATGTTTTTTGAAGGATTTGATTATCAAGCAAATGGCATAAAATGTGTCATGATTACAAAATTACCATTCATGAGTCAATATCATGCAAAACCAGTGCTCTTAAAAGATGAATTCGATAACATATTTAAAGATTATGTTTTACCAGAAGCTGTTTCAAGATTCAAACAAGGATTAGGGCGCTTGCTAAGAAACGAAAATGATAAAGGTATAGTTGTATCTTTTGATAATAGATTAAAAGAACAGCACTATAAACATTTTTTTGACGAAGCTCTTGAACCATTCCAAAACCATTATGGCACTATCCATGATTTTGATAAATTATTAATACAATTACAGTCTAAAAAGAAAGATTAAATGTTTTTTGTTTGGCATTTTTACGATTGTAGCACTAATAAGTAAGTTTTGATAAAATAAGAATGAGTAAATTGTTATAGGAGACTGGTTATGAAAACAACGATAAAAGAAGCTAAGAATTATATAGGTCAAGAGGTTACCATTGGCGCCTGGCTTGCAAACAAGCGCTCAAGCGGTAAAATTGCATTTTTGCAGTTGCGTGATGGTACTGGTTTTATGCAAGGGGTGGTCGTTAAAGCAGCAGTTGAAGAAGAAACGTTCAAACTTGCAAAATCAATTACGCAAGAAACTTCTTTATATATCACAGGTGAAATCACAGAGGATCAACGCTCTGATTTAGGATATGAAATGCAAGTGAAATCAATTGAAGTAATACATGATGCACATGACTATCCAATTACACCCAAAAATCACGGCACTGAATTTTTAATGGATCACCGTCATTTATGGTTACGTTCAAAAAAACAACATGCTGTGATGAAAATTCGTAATGAAATCATTCGTGCGACTTATGAATTCTTTAACAATAATGGCTTCACTAAAATTGATCCACCGATTCTCACTGCAAGTGCTCCAGAAGGCACAAGTGAATTATTCCATACAAAATATTTTGATGAAGATGCATTTTTATCACAAAGTGGTCAATTATATATGGAAGCTGCAGCAATGGCTTACGGAAAGGTATTCTCATTCGGACCAACATTTCGTGCAGAAAAATCTAAAACACGTCGTCATTTAATTGAATTTTGGATGATTGAGCCCGAAATGGCGTTTACGACACATCAAGAAAGTTTAGAAGTTCAGGAACAATATGTATCCTTTATTGTACAATCTGTACTTAAAAATTGTGAAATTGAACTTAAAACTCTTGACCGTGATACGTCTAAACTAGCAAAAGTTCAAGCACCATTCCCAAGAATTTCATATGATGATGCGATTGACTTCTTACATAAAGAAGGATTTGATGATATTGAATGGGGGGATGATTTCGGTGCACCTCATGAGACGGCGATAGCGAATCATTATGATTTACCAGTATTTATTGTGAATTATCCAACTCAAATTAAACCGTTTTATATGCAACCAAATCCAGAAAACGAAAAAACTGTATTATGTGCTGATTTAATTGCACCTGAAGGTTATGGTGAGATTATCGGTGGTTCAGAACGTATAAATGACATTGAATTGCTTGAAAAACGTATTGATGAACATCAATTAGATACTGAGAGTTATCAATATTATTTAGACTTACGTAAATATGGCTCTGTACCGCATAGTGGCTTTGGCCTTGGTTTAGAGCGTACTGTAGCGTGGATTTCAGGTGTTGAACATGTACGTGAAACATCTCCATTCCCGCGTTTATTAAATCGTTTATATCCATAGAAATTTAACGACAATTGACCAAGTCTCATGACGCGTTTTTGAGCTTGGTCTTTTTATATCAAAATGAAACGAGGTGACGATATGAATGCAAGAGAACTCCAAATACGTCCTGTAGTTATTCGCTACGAGTTGCTTAATTATTATCAAGCACTCGGATTAAATGAAGCAGATTTGGTTATTCTAATCAAAATATTGCATGCCTATGAAATCTCTAATTTACAACCTTCCATTGATATTCTTAAGCAAGGTACGACTATGCAAGAAACTGAAGTAACGATGATCATCCAAAAACTTATTCGTTTAGATTTATTATCAATGAAAGTAGAAAAAAATAGCGAAGGCAAATTCTCTGAGTTCATCAATTTAGATGGCTTTTTTAATCAATTCGCACAATTATTAGAACATGAAAAACAACAACTTGATAGTGAAAACGAAACAGCTCAATTTAAACGCTTATTCTCAAAAGTTGAATCTAGTTTTGGGAGAGCATTGTCACCTTTAGAAATTGAAACACTTTCACAATGGATAGACGTCAATCACTATCCACACCAGTTAATCGAAGCTGCAATTGATGAAGCATTGAGTCATAATAAATTAAGTTTGAAATATATTGATAGGATATTGTTAAACTGGCAAAAAAATAACGTCACTACCGCAGAGGACGCAAAACCTATTCGGGCAAAATTCAAAAAACAATCACAAGAGGGACCAAAAAAAATAGAAAATTTCCCTAAATTTGATTGGTTAAATGGGGAGTCACCAAATGGTAAGTAAGAAAAAAGCTTTAGAGATGATTGATACAATTGATAACATGTTTCCAGATGCAGAATGCGAATTAAAACATAATAATGCTTTTGAACTCACGATTGCAGTTTTATTGTCAGCACAATGCACAGATAACACTGTAAATAAAGTGACCCACGATTTATTCCAAAAGTATCACACACCTGAAGACTATTTAAACGTCGACCTTTCTGAATTGGAAAATGATATTCGACGTATCGGTTTATATCGCAATAAAGCAAAAAACATTCAAAAATTATCAAAGTCTTTAATTGAAAAATTTGATGGTAAAGTACCAGAAACACATCAAGAATTGGAGAGTTTAGCTGGTGTAGGGCGAAAAACTGCGAACGTCGTCATGAGTGTCGCATTTGGTGCACCCGCGTTAGCAGTGGATACGCATGTCGAACGTGTATCTAAAAGACTCGGAATTTGTCGATGGAAAGATAGTGTACTAGAAGTGGAGCGTAAACTCACATCTATCATTCCTAAAGATCGTTGGACTAAGAGCCATCATCAATTAATTTTTTTCGGACGTTATCATTGTTTAGCACGTAAACCGAAGTGTGGAGAATGTCCATTGTTTGATGATTGTAGAGAGGGACAAAAACGGTATAAAGCATCCCTTAGAGCTGCAGGAGGGGTTTCATGATAGATTATAAATCTCAGTTTCTTGATTTAGAACATCAATTGGATGCACTTGCAACAAAACGTTTAGTTGGTAAGCCTCCATCATTTGAATTATTAGATGATTATTATCATTTGCTCATATCATATTTCAAGGATATCAATCATATCTCATCTATCGAGGCTCTTGATGACGTTCATTTAATCATTAAACCTTTTAATTTAGAAGAAAGATTAACTTATATCTTACAACGTAAGCATCACTACATGGGCTATCAACAAATGAAAACGTTAAAATCCGAACTTATAAAAATGCATGCCGCATATCGTGTGCGCTATGAAGATGATGGGGCATCGTAGTACAATAGGGATTTAATATAAAAGAAAAAACAAACGCCTAGACGAAAAAATTGTCTAGGCGTTTGTTAATGTTAAAAACCAAAGAAGCTGCGAATGGTACCACTTGGACCAGTCGGTGTACTTCGTTGAGTCGTCGTTCCGCTATTACCTGTTGTACCACTTTGTGAATTTGCCGTTGAACTATTTGAGTTTGTTGAAGAACCACCTGCGTTTGTACCTCCACTATTTTCAGTGAAATTACTTGTTGTATTATGGTCTGGTGATTTAGCAACATACAAGCTCTTATCACTACCTCCAACAGAATCAGGACGTTTAAAGTCCTCACTATAACCTGGTGGGTGAATGCCTGACATAACTTCTCTAAATAATTCTTGTGGTAATTTTTGTTCACTACTACCTACAAACGAATTTGTTCCGTATGGTTTTACTTGGTTAAAGCCCATCCATATCGACATTGTATATTTAGGAGAATAACCTGCAATCCAAACGTCTTTGGCAGCTGAATCAGGTAAATTGTATTGTTGATAGACTTCAGATCCATAAGTACCCGTTCCTGTTTTTGCTGCAACGTTAAAGCCAGGATTGTTTCCGTATGCTGATCCGTACGCTTTAAATGTGCCTTTTAAAACATCAGTAATCATGTAAGCAGTGTAGTCTTCCATTGCTTTATGACTCGTATGATCAAATTCAATCGTATTGCCGTTGGCTTCTTCAACACGTTTAATTGCGTGTGCTTTATTATACTCGCCACCATTTGCAAATGATGCATAAGCTGAAGCGAGTTGCGTAGGTGAGAACTCAGAAGATGAGCCACCCAATACTTCAGAAGGACCAATATTCGTGTTTTCGTACTCTAAACCAACTTTTTTAGCGAAATCAGTAGGTGCATTGCTACCTGCTTGTTCTTTTACTTGTTGCCAAGTTTTAAGGGCAGGAATATTAAAACTTTGACGTAAGGCATCATACAGTGCAACCGTACCATGACTCTTTTGGTCATAGTTTCTAAACGTACCACCGTCTACGTTATACGCAGACTCATCTTGTAATGCGTGATTCGTCGCCCATTGGAGATTTTCAATGGCAGGTGCGTATGCTAAGAAAGGTTTTAATGTAGAGCCGGTAGGGTGTAGGTCTGTCGCTTGGTTTCTTTCTACGACATCCTCATAATTACGACCACCAGAAATAGCAACTAGGCCACCTGTCTTACTATCAACAATCGTTGCACCAACTTGTTGGTCTTCATTCTTATAATAGCCACCATTATTTACACGCTCTTGTAATGTATCTTGAACATTTTTATCCATATTAGTGTAAATTTTAATACCACTATTTAAAAGGTCTGATAAGTTTTCACCTTTAAAATCTGGGTGCGCCATTAATTCTTGCTTGATGAAGTTCACATATGAATCATATTGTTTTGTACTATCATCAGGTTTGATTTGACGTTCCTTAGACGTACGCTGTACTAAATTTTCAGTAATAGGCGTATTCTGAGCTTCTTTTTTCTCTTTTTCAGAGATGCGGTTATGGTACGCCATCAAGTATAATACAGTATCCTTACGTTGTTCTGCTTGTTCAGGATGATCGTAAATATTATACGTATTAGGGACTTGTGGTAAACCGGCTAAATAGGCAGATTCAGCGAGATTTAAATCTTTTAAATCTTTGTTGAAGTAATATTTAGCAGCAGCTTTAATCCCATATACACCATCAGAATAATAAATTTTATTTAAGTACATTTGGAATATTTCATCTTTAGAATATTCCTGTTCCAAACGATAGGATAAATATGCTTCTTGTGCTTTACGTTCAATTGACTTCTGATCCGTTAAAAAAGTACGTTTAACCACCTGTTGTGTTAGAGTTGACGCACCTTGAGCACCAAAGCCACCGGAGACATTTTTTAATACTGCTCCAAATAAACGTTTGTAGTCAAGGGCACCATGGTCATAAAAACGGTTATCCTCAGTTGCCAAAACGGCATTTTTCATTTGCTGAGGGACATCCTTTAAGTCAACATGTTCACGTCTTGCACCATTATCAAGCTTTTTAACAAGTTGTCCATTTTTGTCAAAAATTTCTGCTGGTGCTGGATCTTGTAATTTCGCTTCATTAAAGGCTGGTGCTTTCCATGCATAATATGCAAAAAGAAGTATTGCGAGTAAGCCTAAAATAACTCCAGCCAGCACCATAAAGCTTAACACTTTAATGATTGTGCGCTTGATGTTTCTATTCTTTTTTTGACCGGACTTCTGAGATGAACTATTAGAAGTCCTTTTCTTTTCCGTCATACGCGGTCCTCACTTTCATCTAATATCAACTTATCAACTGCATCGAGGTAATTTAATCTTGGTTGATATTGATAAGGAATATAGTAACTATTTTCTTGAATTTCTTCAACCGAAATAGATTTTTTTCCTCCTTGGAGATACCGTTCCCAAAAAGGAAGAAAGTTTTTAAAAGGGAGTAAATATACGTCATCAAACACTTTGAATCGAATGAGTAAAAACACCATGCCACCTTGGTCTAACACACGAGACATGTGCATCACTTGGTGTTCATGAATATTTTGTAACGGAAAAGACGTTTTATTTTTTGTTTCTTTCGCTTCAAAATCAATGTGGTACCCCTTATAAATCCCATTATAATCGGTTGTAGAAGGCGTTCTAAAATAAGCCTCTTTAATAACAGCCTGACTGCGTTTTGGATAATCTACATGCACTACTTGAACAGGTGTAGGCTTTTTATGAATGACTGCACGTCGCTGTTTCATATAAAATTGATTTGAACGCTCGATATCATTTTCTAATGTCATCCCGCGTCCACCGTATTCAATTTTACTATGTTGACTTGCGTTCATGATTCCGCCTCGAGTCTGATTTGGCTTAAAAGGCTTACCATTAGGATAGTTCATTTTGCCACCTAAATTCTTAAATAAGTTAGAACGTCTAAAGTTCTTTCTTTTTAGTAATGTTTTCAATCATCTCACATAAATCATAAAATATTGATATTTAGGACATTTTCAATACATTACTATATTCGTATGATAACTTTTAATTTCTGTCACAATACTTTACAAAAAACTTTGCAAATCAATATTATGTTCGTATATAATACGACGCAATTAAAGTAATCATAAACTGATATTATTGTATCACAAATGCTATAAATGCGTTAACCTTAATCCGATTGAATTTAGCACGTCTAAGAAGATACATATAGAAGGAGGAAAATATGTATGTATAATGACATGATTGCTGTCAACCAAGCGATACAACAACGCTTTCAATTAGCCAAACAAGGCCATACTTTTAATTTTGAAACTGAAATAAAACCCTTTGTTGCTAAAGTGGACGCATTGGTGTCATCTTTTAAACAACAATTCCATATAGTGACATCGTATCCTTATTTTAATTCGCACAAATTTAATCGTTTCATCCAATTAATAGAAGAAGTATCAGTTGAATGTCATTACAAAAATACAAGCATTAAAGTTTTCAATGACAAAATCAAAGTAATTACACATGATTTAAATTATTTAAAACAAATGAGTGAACAAAAAAATGTTTAAAACCATGTATATCACAGGTTATAAGTCCTATGAACTTAATATTTTTAATGAAACAGCACAAGAAGTACACTACTTAAAGAAATTTATAACGCACAAATTAATCAGCTATATAGAAGAGGGGCTTGAATGGGTGTTAATTCAAGGTCAATTGGGTATTGAATTATGGGCGGCAGAATGTGTGATTGACTTAAAAGAAAACTATCCTGATATAAAATTAGGGATTATTACACCATTTCATCATCATACTGAGAAATGGAATGAAACGAATCAAATGCGTTATCGACAAATTATAGCTCAAGCAGATTTTGTAAGTAGTATATTTCAACGCCCTTATGAAGGACCACATCAATTTCAAGCAGCAGATCAATTTATGTTAGACCATACGGATATTACAATTTTAATTTATGACGAAGATCAAGAAGCTAGTCCAAAGTTTTTCAAGCGTAAGTTAGTTGATTTTACAGAAAAAACAAACTATACTTGTGATATTGTGGCGTTTGACGAAATTACAAGCTTTATCAATGATTTACAATGGTCTGAAGAAAATTGAATCAAATGAGGTGGAGAAATCATGTCAGATGTTTCTTTAAAGTTATCTGCAAAAGATATTTATGAGAAAGATTTTGAAAAAACAATGGTACGCGGTTACCGCCCTGAAGAAGTAGATGCTTTTTTAGATGATATCATTGCGGATTATCAAAAAATGGCTGACTTAAATAGTGAAGTCATTAAATTATCCGAGCAAAATAACAAGTTAAAAAAAGAAATTGAAGATTTACGTATTCGAGTGGCTTCCGGTCGCTCACATGATAACAAAAGTTTTGCTAATCAAAGTGCAAATCAAAATAGCAATGTAGACATCCTAAAACGTATCTCTAACCTTGAAAAGGCTGTATTTGGCAAATAATCATTGCTTTTATGAAACAAAATGATATAATTTTTGAGTGATATTTTGCGTAATCGCTATAGTAAATATAGAGGAAAGTCCATGCTCACACAATCTGAGATGATTGTAGTGTTCGTGCTTGATGAAACCATAAGTCAAGGCAATAGCTATATTGACGGCAACGACCTAACCTAAGTCTTTAGATATGGTTACATTAGTTTGAAAGTGCCACAGTGACGTAGCTTCAGTTAGAAATAACGAAGGTGGAACGCGGTAAACCCCTCGAGTGAGCAATCCAAATTTGGTAGGAGCACTTATCTAACGGAAATGAACGTATAGATGAGGAAAAGTAGTAATGCTTTTCAGACAGATGATTACGACCGGCGTACCAGTGTAACTAGTGCACATCATGAGTACTACGGGACAGAACATGGCTTATAAAAATATCACTACTAGTTAGGGGCTGGGACAACATGTTCCAGCCCCATCATTTGTTTAATTTTAAATTCGTCTTTACGATGTTTGTCATATGCTAATTAAGCATTAAATCATTAATTTTAGGCGATGTAATACACTTTTATTTTTTTGCATGACGCAACCCAATTGTACTGTCAACACTTATTCATTGAAGGAAAAACAAAAAGACATTATCTTTGACATAAGTATGGTACAATTCATTTAATTTTTACATAACTCAAATTTATAAGCATATAGAGGAGGTTTACTATGTACCAATTATTAGCAGTATGCCCTATGGGACTTGAATCCATCGTCGCTAAAGAAGTACAAGATTTAGGATATGACACACGTATCGAAAATGGTCGCATTTATTTCGAGGGAGATGAAAGCGCAATCGTAAAAGCGAACTTATGGTTAAGGACTGCAGATCGTGTCAAACTTATTGTAGGTCAATTTCATGCGGTGACGTTTGATGAATTATTTGAAAAAACAAAAGCCTTGCCTTGGGAAACTATTATTTGTGAAAATGGAAAATTTCCAGTTCAAGGACGCAGTTTGAAATCAAAATTATTTAGTGTACCAGACGTTCAAGCTATAACAAAAAAAGCAATCGTAGAACGTATGAAACATGCGTATCAAATCCCCGGTTGGTTAGAAGAGTCTGGACCAAATTATCCTATAGAAGTTAATATTTTAAAAGATCAAGTACTCCTCACAATTGACACATCAGGTTCAGGGTTAAATCGACGCGGTTACCGATTAAAACAAGGGGAAGCACCTATTAAAGAAACTTTAGCTGCCGCTTTAGTTAAATTAGCCAATTGGACGGGCGATACACCGCTGATTGATCCATTTTGTGGCTCTGGAACGATAGCCATCGAAGCATGTATGATTGCTCAAAATATTGCACCTGGCTTTAACCGTTCTTTTGTATCAGAGCAGTGGGATATCATGCCGGACAATTTATTTGATACTTTACGTGCTGAAGCTGACGAAGCCGCCGATTATGATAAAAAAATTGAGATATACGCTTCAGATATTGACCCCGCAATGATTGAAATTGCTAAAGCAAATGCAGAGGAAGTAGGCATGGGAGATATCATTCATTTTAGTGTGAAAGACGTGAATACTTTAACAATATCACAGGATGGCCCTGTGGGGATTATAGGTAACCCACCATATGGAGAACGGATTGGAGAGCGTGACGAAGTGGAAGAAATGTATCGTTATTTGGGTACGTTACTTCATAAACATGATCAATTGTCGCTTTATATTATGACGAGTCATAAAGATTTTGAGTATTTAGCGAATCGAAAAGCAACGAAACGTCGCAAATTGTTTAATGGCTATATTGAAACAACATATTATCAATATTGGGCATCTAAAAAACCTGCACATTAAATGAAATATATAGTAACATTAAGTGTTAAAATCTTATCCATAAAAATTCAAAAGTTTATGTATATACAAGAACACAAATCATGATTTAGCTTCATGAAGATAGATAGAGGGGGATATGACTATGCAAGATTCAAGTTTTAAAAAGGGGATTATGTTTTCTTTCATCGCGTATATACTCTGGGGTACGCTTCCCCTTTATTGGGCTTTAATAACAGGGATAAATGCGATAGAAACACTTATGATACGGATTATTTTATCTCTCATTTTCATGTTAATATTGCTCCCAATCATGAAACAGTGGACGACATTTAAAAATGATCTTCACAGCCTTATTGCTTCACCTAAAAAATTAATCATCATCATCGTCGCTGGGTATGTCGTAACTTTAAATTGGGGCACATTCATTTATGCCATTGAAGCTGGATATGTTCTACAAACAAGTTTGGGCTATTATATTAATCCATTAGTTAGCATTTTACTGGCGATGATTTTCTTCAAAGAACGATTTAATCGCCTAGAGTGGGGAGCCATTCTTATTGCTTTAACTGGTGTACTCTACATGACCATCAAAATTGGAGAGTTTCCATACATATCCTTATTATTGGCTTTCTCATTTGGAATTTATGGTCTCTTAAAAAAATTAGTGCCTTTAAATGCGTTAAGTAGTATCACAATTGAAACTATTGTAACAACACCAATGGCACTCATATATATTGTCTATATGGCGCTACATAGTCATTTGAGTATTGGTTTAAATATGTCCACATTTTGGTTGCTGTTTTCAGGTGCAGTCACAGCCGTCCCACTTTTATCATTTTCAGCAGGTGCTATACGCATCCCCCTCTCATTAATGGGATTCATTCAATATGTTGGACCAACATTAATTTTTATATTAGGAATTTTTGTATTTAATGAGCCATTTAATACAGATCAATTTATTACATTTTGCTTTATATGGTCTGGAATATTCATCTACATCCTCTCTCAAATCATTAAAATATATAAAAGACCAACACCTTTAAAATACCAATAAAAGTAGGGTAACGTCTTTTAACTATTTGAAGTTAATGTATGGTGGCTCATCAAGTATGCTATTTATCTCACAATATTTTATGAGTGTTTCGCTCAAGCCTTCAAATTCATGCGTAAATGAACTTTGAAGGCTTATTCGTTATAAAAAACGTCAGAAAAAATGAAAGTGAGTTAGATTTTCAAATCGTGTTGTTGGTTTTTTTTAATACGTCACCTATAATACAATCATATAGAACGATTTAAACAAGGGGAGTTTATCATGCATAACCAAGCACACTTGGATATTTTATATAAATTAAAAAAAGAAGTGGAAAAATCAAACCACACTTCATTTATTCATACAATCAATCAAATCATAAAAAAAGTATATTTAGAACATTATACGATGACATTTGTAGGTCATTTTTCAGCAGGTAAATCAACAGTCATCAATCGGTTAATCGGACAAGATATTTTACCAAGTTCTCCTGTACCTACGACTAGCAACACGGCTTTATTAACCATCTCTGATGAAGAGGGGATTACTGCTAACATTGAAGGCCAAAAATATACTAATTTGAATTCATACGATGAAGTTAAACAAATGAATCGCGAAAACTACAATGTGGAGTCAATCGATATACGTTTTAAATCCCATCAATTTCAAAAAGGATTCACTTTTCAAGATACTCCTGGAGTAGATTCAAATGTGCAAACACACAGTGCAAGTACCGAAAGCTTTTTATACACGAGTAATATGGTTTTTTATACAGTTGATTATAATCATGTTCAGTCGGCTTTAAACTTTCAATTTATGAAACGGCTCAATCATGCTCACATTCCCGTTGTATTCATAATTAATCAAATTGATAAGCATCAAGATTCAGAAATTTCTTTTGAAACATTTAAAAAGCGTGTAGAGGATTCAATTAAAGAGTGGAATATTCAATTAGAAGCAACGTTTTACATTACAAAATTTTCACATAAAGAAAATCAATTCGAGGCATTAAAAGCATTTATCCACAAGCAAGATAAAGAAAGAGAATCCATTAATGATTACGTAGATCGCATGGTTCATTTTATTACACAACATCAATCCAACTATCTCGATCAAAAAATGAACGAGATATTAGCGCAATTAAACATCGAAGCTAGAGGATTTGACGATGCATATGCGTCATTTTTACAAAATCAAGCGGTTCATGAAGAATCAAAGTTGCTAAGTAACACAACAGCTTTAAAAACCGATCTGACAAAAAAACGCAAACATATTATAGACAATGCCTATGTAATGACACATGAGATGCGTGAACACATACGGCAATATTTAGAAAGCTTAGCAAAAGACTTTAAAGTAAGTGGATGGTTTAATAAGTCAAGAAAATTAGAAGAAACACAGCAAACGCGTTTAAATTTATTAATGACGGCACTTCAAAGTAAAGTCACTCAAGAAATAGCAAAACCTATGCGTGAAGATATGGCTTATTTGACGCGCTTTATCCATGATCAAGAATTAAATGCCTTAATCCTAAATCAAAAATTTGAAATTCCAACAGAACTTGTTTCCAATTTATATCAGACACAAATTCAAATCAGCAATCAATATGTACTTACATTTTCAGAAAATTTAATGAAACATATTCGACAATATATTTTAAAAGCAAGCGAAACATTAGACGCGCGTATCGTCAATGCTATTGAAATCACCGACGAAACTACTGAAACTGCTGAAAACACTAGCGATGCCCGTTATTTTGAACAATATATACAACTTCGCGACTTAAAAACATCTTTAAACACTAAAAACTACCAGCATTATTACATTCACCTAGATGATTCTCTTGACAAATTAATAGACCGTACTTTAATCACTTATGAACCGAAACCATTCACTAACGTGGATTCTGTTGAGAAAGTGCATCAAGGTTACAATACAAATCAAGTAGAATCCAATCGCGATAAAATTGAAACAGCTTTACATTTATTACAAGATATACCGTTATTTCAATCAACCAAAAATAATATCAACCAAACCTTGAAACGCATCGACCGACAATTGATTAAAATTGGCGTATTCGGAACATTTAGTGCTGGTAAAAGTAGTTTAATCAATGCTTTATTAGGAGATTCCTATTTAGTCAGTTCTCCAAATCCAACAACTGCTGCAACTACTGAAATTACATACGGAAGTCAAAATTCAATTACATTCAAATCACCATCAACATTGCTAGCAGAAATTAATGATGTTTCAGAAGTTGCTGGATATTCATTCCAATCCATTGAGGATTTTCTAAAAAGTGATACATCAAAGCTAAAATTAAAAATTGACAAAAATCGACTCGCTTTTATTCATGCAATAGAACAAAATTATGATTTATATTTACAATTAACAAAAGATAGCTTATCAATGGCCATTCCTAAAGAAGACATTAAGAAATGGAGTGCAGAAGATCAATTTGCAACATTTGTAAGCACTGTCCAGTTACAATTGCCTATAGAATGGTTGAAAGATAAAATCATTGTTGATTCATTAGGGCTCCATTCGAATAACCAACGCCATACAAATGAAACTGAAAAAATTTTAACAACGTCTGATCTCATCATTTACGTGAGTTACTTCAATCATTCATTTACCGATAATGATAAGGCGTTTATTCAACATATGAAAGATATGAATCAATTAATGGAACATCAAGCATTTAAGATGGTCGTTAATGCTACAGATTTGGCAGAATCTGATGAAGATTATCATGCTGTTATGACATACGTGCAGAATGCTTTAAACGAGGTCGGCATGACACCTGAATTATTTGGCGTTTCAAGTCGCAATGCGTTAAAAGATGGTGATAAAGGGATTAACAAATTAAAATCACGCATTGATCAGTTTGCTCAAGTTGAATCAAAAGAAGTGCTAACGTCACAAATGAAACACCAACTCGATTATATGTGTGACGCTTTAAAAACAATGGTTCATGATGAAGAAGATAATCACACTAAGGTCGCTGAACAACATGCACACCTTAAATTATTAAGAACGCCACATGTTTTTGATTCACACTTGTTAATCACCACACAACAACAAGCAAAAAATGAAATTTCTGATCAACTTTATCATTTGCGTGAACGCCTTAACATTCAATTATTAGACGAAATTAAATCCGTTTTTAATGGACAAATGACAAATACAGATGATTTTAAACAAGAAAAAACTATAGCATCCAAACGCTATTTAGATCAAATACATCAAAGATTGTACTTAGAACAAACTTTAATTGTTGAACGACTCAAACGATGTTTTGCGAATCATTTTGAACATCAATTAATTCCAACTTTAAAGGCGCTACAAGAACGACATGTCTTATTACAACCCAAATTATCGTTCGATTTAAAGCAACTCGAAACACCTTATTTAAAAATTGATTTAGAACCATTTGTACAAGCATTACCTAAATTATTTTCGAAAAAACGACTACTTCAAGCACAAGGCCAAAAAGAAATACATGAGTCCATTAAAGTGCTAACACTCCAACTTCTAGATACACCTTTAAAGGACTTACATCAAGCATTAGATGAATGCCTACAAGTATTAATAAATCAAGGGAATGCTCTTTTAAAAAATTTAGAATCTGAAGCTCAAAATGAAATCGATCGCGTATTATCATACCGTATTGATAATAATCTAATTGATACAATTAAGCATATTTTACCAACACTAGAAAATACTTTAGAAATTGAGGATACACATGAGTAAACAAATATTATTAATCGATGGCATGGCACTATTATTTAGACATTTTTATGCAACAAGCGTCCATAAGCAATTCATGCTAACATCGCATGGAATGCCCACAAACGGAACGCAAGGCTTTGTACGTCATATTTTCACAGCAATAAAACAGTCAAACCCTACACATGTAGCAGTATGTTGGGATATGGGAAAAGCAACCTTTAGAAATGAAATCTTTGAAGGATATAAACAAAATCGTACGGAACCACCAGAAGCTTTGATTCCACAATTTGAGCATGTAAAACAAATTTCTGAAGCTTTAGGTTTCCATAATATTGGTGTTTCTAATTATGAAGCAGATGATGTTATGGGAACTATCGCCAATTTTTACCAAACTTCACCTGATACACGAGTTACAATCGTTACTGGTGATCGAGATTTACTACAATGCGCAACACAAAACGTTGAAATTTGGTTAATTAAAAAAGGGTTTACTGAATATGTAAAAGTCGATGAAGAAACATTTATTAATCAATATGGTTTACAACCAAAACAATTAATTGATATTAAAGCATTTATGGGAGATAGTGCAGATGGTTATCCTGGCGTTAAAGGTATCGGAGAAAAAACAGCAATTAAGTTAATTCAAGCGTATCATTCTGTCGAAGGTGTATTAGAAAATATGCATACGCTTTCGCCAGGTCAACAAAAGAAAATCCACACACACTTAGACGATTTAAAATTATCTAAGCAGTTAGCACGTATAGAAGATAACATTCCATTAAATTTTGAATCGCTTGAACAACTCATGACGTATGAACATAATCTTATGCATGCTTTACAAGTATGTGAAACGCATGAATTACGAGTTTCTCATCGTTATTTAAAATCTCTTCATTAAATACAACACAATAGCGCATAGCTTTATTACGATATAACAAGCCTTCAAAATTCATTCAACCCTGAATTTTGAAGGCTTGTTATGTTTCGTTTTATCTAGAGTCCTTGCATAAACCATCGAATCTTGTTCGCACTTTGATTGATTAAAAATAGAAAATAATAAACCACAGTGATTATTCAATCAACATGTTAGTGATGTTTTTTGTATATTCATAAAGCTTCGTTTGAGCTAACATGTTAGCTTCTTTATTTTGTTCTCTAGGAACCCATTTTACAAAACAAAGGTTAAAACGATTGGAAAGTGATACGTATGTATCTAAATAGGGCTTATACCTCTTATTTTTAACAAATTCACGATTCACTGCATCTTCTATGAGTTTTGAATCTGTATGTATCAACGCATTGGTGACACTCAGTTGTTCAGCTTTTGTTAAAGCCAATAATAAAGCTTCCCACTCAGCCTCATGGTTTTCTTTTTCACCAATGATATCTGCATATTGATAACGCTGGTTATTTTCTACAATAACAACACCGTAAGTACTTAATCCTGGATTGCCTTTAGATGCAGCATCAAAATATATTTTTGCCATATGAACACCTCAACATCATAGTAACACGAAGTTAAAAAAAGGGGGACATAGCAGCCCTGTTATTTAAAAATAAACCAACAAAATTCTTCATACATGAACTTTGTTGGCTATTATCTATCTATATTAATAATTTTAATTTGAGTGTTGGACCCTGATATAAATTGTGATTGATCCCTTAGTCGAGACTTCTGAGGCATTATGCCGAAACCGAAAATCCATTTTGAGCACAGAAGTTCAAGTCTATTGGCTTTTACAATATATAAGGCAGTAGCTGACTGGATTGCGTATGCGCTTAGAAAGCTTTCCGTAACTTACGCAGACCACCTATTCACCCATGTTCATAGGTGTAATGAAGGCGTAACACATTGCATGTCTAACGTCTTGATGTACCGGTGGGCATTACTACAAAATCAAGTAGATTTCTGTAATGCTACCTAGTTAAGATAAAGTACCTAGAAAAGCGAGGCACTAGGACAAAAATTGAATGATTTATGTCCTGGCACCCAAAATTTTGACCTGTTCATTTACTCTGTATGAAAAGGTTTGATTTTACCTTTACGAAATAACCATTTCGCCCAATACCCAAATGGAACGTTAAAAATTGTAGCTACCAACTTAAGGACGTATGTCGTTACAAAAATCTCAAATACAACATCATTAGGTAAGGGACCACCTAGAAAGGCGATAACAACAAAAATACCCGTATCTATTATTGAACTCAACATCGTACTGCCATAGGCTCGTATAAAAAACGTTCGATCTGAGCTGAAAATACGCTTAATACAACTAAAGATAAAAACGTCAATGTATTGTCCTACAACATATGCAATAACAGATGCTATAGCGATACGAGGCACCAATCCAAAAATAGTATCTAATGCACCTTGCGCAATATCCTCTGAGCTCGGCTGAAAACTTAATGAGATTTGCATCAAAATAATCAGAATTAAAGTTGAAAAAAAGCCCATCCAAACCGCTCGTTTTGCTACTTTTCGACCATATATATCATTAAGAATGTCTGTTGCTAAATAAATTGAAGCAAACATCACATTGCCTAACGTGGCTGATATCGTGAAAATATCTACTGTTTTGATAACTTGAATATTTGCAATGATTGTTCCTATCGCAACCCATACGATCAATCCTTGTGGACCAAACAATCGGAACATCACAATTAAAAGCAAAAATGTTGTTAAAAATGCAGCAAGACCTAACCATTCATTAAACATGAAATTCCTCCTAAATTTTGATAATGCGGGTGTTTAGAAACCGCTTCTTTATCATTAACTACTGATTTTAAACTTATATGATTATCTTTTACCAATGTATACATGATAACAATTTAATCAATCTCAACTTAATAATAATAATTAAAATAAATAAAAATATCAATAGCCCCGATAAAAGTTTTACTTATGTGCACTAAATCGTAGGTTTGAGAAATTTAATTGTTTCATTGAAAACATGATACATGTTACGATAATGATTACTGTGTGTGCTATTTTAAGGAGTGATATATGTGTTGACAGAAACAAAAAAACGTGCCGTTTCAAAAATCGACCAGTTGATGAACCAGTATTGTGACCAATGTATGATTAAAACACATATTAGACAATCACAAAATAAAACTCGGGCACATCATTTTTGTATCAAAGAGTGCTCAGTTGGTAAACAAATCCAACAACTAGGCAATGAATTACAATAGGGGGACATCATATGGAAATTGTAAAAATTGAACCTACACCGAGTCCAAATACAATGAAAATCATATTGTCTCAAAAAAGAGAAGACAATAAATCCAACACGTATACTGAAATCAAAAAAGAACAACCTGCTTTTATAAACCAACTTTTAGAAATTCAAGATGTAAAGTCTATATTTCACGTATTAGACTTTATATCTGTAGACAAAGTTTCAAAAGCGGATTGGGAAAATGTATTACCAAAAATTACTGAATCATTATCCAATGAAAGTATAGCTCCCCAACAAGTTGAAGAACCAGATATTCATTTTGGTGAAGTCACAGTAGAAATTTTAAAATTCAAAAACATTCCATATCAGATTAAATTAACCTCTGGTAACGAAGAGTTACGTCATCAATTATCTGATGATTTTATACAAGCAATGACTTCTGCCCAAAAGCCGAATGATAACGTGGTATTTATGCGAAATTGGGAATCACTAGGTGTACGCTTTGGAGACATGGATGAAATTATGACACATGTCGAGGCAGAAATAAACGCACTATATCCTCTTGATATACTTCGCAGTCTTGTTCAAAAAGCACAAGAAAGTAATATCACGGTACCGCAAAAAGCGTACAAACGTGTTACACTAGACACATATCGACATACACAAGATTGGAAAGAACGATTACGTATGTTGAAGGCATTCCCAAAGCCTACTGTTAAAGACTATTCACTTTTAAATGTAGCACTCCACGAAGAAAAAGTACCGTTACGACGTGAAGCTGTTGTGTTATTAAGTATGATAGAAGACAAAGCAACTTTACCATACTTATATAAGGGTTTAAATGATACAAATCCAGCTGTGAGACGTACTGCTGGTGACGCTCTAAGTGATTTAGGCTACAAAGAAGCACTGCCTGAAATGGAAAAAGCACTATCTGACCCTCAAAAAATCGTTCGTTGGCGCGCTGCAATGTTTCTTTTTGATGAAGGTGGATATGACCAGTTAAAGGCGCTTAAAGCGCATCAAAACGATGAAGCTTACGAAGTTAAATTGCAAATTGAAATGGCTATTACCCGTATTGAAAACGGTGAAGCAGCACTCGGATCAGTATGGAAACAAATAGCAAATCGAAATAAATAGGGAGATGTTATAAAAATGAATGCTTATGATGCATATATGCAAGAACTTGCCGCTCAAATGCGAGCCGAACTCACTCAAAATGGTTTTAAAAGTTTAGAAAGTGACAATGATGTTGAACAATATATGAATCAAGTTGAAGATGACGCTACAACTTTCGTTGTCATTAATTCTACGTGTGGATGTGCAGCCGGTTTAGCGCGACCTGCAGCTGTAGCAGTTGCTGAACAAAATGATAAAAAGCCAACACATAAAGTGACTGTATTTGCAGGACAAGATAAAGCAGCAACAGCAAAAATGCGAGAATATATACAACAAGTTCCGTCAAGTCCATCTTTTGCGTTATTTAAAGGTAGTCAACTTGTTCACTTTATTCCACGTGAACATATTGAAGGTCGCGATATTAATGACATCGCAATGGATATTAAAGATGCCTTTGATACGCATTGTGAACACTAAACCTAACATTCAATCTTAAGAGAAATATTGTAAGTTAGAAAAAGAGAGATGTGGCATTCAAAATGTGAGCCATATCTCCCTTTTTAATTTATAATAAGTATTAAATAATTTATTATAGTACTAAAGAAAAAGAGGTGACGCCCATGAATCCGTTTGATCATGCTTATCATCAACTATGTAAAGAAGTATTAAAAGTTGGGGAATCAAAAGATGACCGAACTCAAACTGGAACAATCTCAAAGTTTGGTCATCAATTACGATTCGATTTAAATAAAGGCTTTCCTTTACTCACTACGAAAAAAGTATCATTCAAACTCATTGCTACAGAATTAATTTGGTTTATTAGAGGCGATACGAATTTAAGGTATTTATTGCAATATAATAATAATATTTGGAATGAATGGGCTTTTGAAAAATATGTACAATCAAATGATTATACAGGTCCAGATATGACAAATTTCGGTCATCGTGCCATCCAAGACCTTGATTTTAATCAAGTATACCAGGAAGAAATGTCAAAATTTAAAACACTTATATTAAATGACGATGATTTTATGCGTAAACATGGTGATCTAGGAAATGTTTATGGCAAACAATGGAGAGACTGGGTGGGGCCTGATGGTCAACACATTGATCAATTATCACAATTAATTGATAACATTAAATCAAATCCCGATTCAAGACGCCACATCATTAGTGCATGGAACCCTGCAGAAATTGATACAATGGCGTTACCACCTTGTCATACACTATTTCAATTTTATGTTCAAGATAACAAATTAAGTTGTCAATTATATCAAAGAAGTGCTGATATTTTTCTTGGGGTGCCTTTTAACATTGCGAGTTATAGCTTACTTACACATTTAATCGCAAAAGAATGTGGTTTGGATGTAGGAGAATTCATTCATACTTTTGGTGATGCGCATATTTACAGTAATCATATTGATGCTGTGGAAACACAACTTGCACGAACAAGTTATGACCCACCAAGTCTTAAAATCAACACAGATAAATCTATTTTTGATTTAGAATATGAAGATTTGGAAATAATAAATTATGAATCTCATCCCATCATAAAAGCACCAATTGCTGTATAATTAGTACAACACCATATTTTAAACTGAATTTCATACACACATAAAAATTTAGAATAACTAGGAGTGAGTCTTATGACGTTATCCATTTTAGTTGCACATGATAAAAACAGAGGTATTGGCTATAATAATCAATTGCCTTGGCACTTACCCAATGATTTAAAACATGTCAAAAAATTATCAACTGGAAATACGTTAGTGATGGGACGTGCGACTTTTGATTCTATCGGTAAGGCCTTGCCAAACCGTAAAAATGTTGTTTTAACACGTAATAAAGCGTTTAAAGCAGACGGTGTTGAAGTGATTCATGATATTAAAGATATAGATAAATTAGAAGGTCATGTTTTTATATTTGGTGGCCAGACATTATTTGAAAAGTTCATCGATAAAGTGGATGATATGTATATCACCGTTATCGATGACACATTTCAAGCTGACACTTACTTCCCCCCATATTCATTTGAAGACTGGGAAGTGGCATCAGCAATTGAGGGCGAAATTGACGAAAAAAATAAATACCCACATACTTTTCTACATTTAGTTAGAAAGTAATCACGGAGGTTTAATCAATGCAACGTATATTAGTAACAGATTCAACATCAGATTTAAATCCAAGTTTTTTAGAACAGCATAATGTTCATATCGTACCATTAAGTGTAACCGTAAATGGTAAGTCTTATGTTGATCAAGAGGAGATCTCATCAGAAACATACACAGATTATTTAGAAGACGACAACAATGATTTAAAAACAAGCCAACCCCCTTTAGGGAGATTTGTTGAAACTTATGAAGATTTAACTAAGGATGGCGCAGAAGTGATTAGTATTCATTTATCATCTGGCCTTAGCGGAACTTATCAAACTGCCGTACAAGCAAGCGAAATGGTAGATGGAAAAGTGACTGTGATTGATTCGAAATCCATCACTTATGGGTTAGGATATCAAATTCAACACATTATTCAATGGATTGAAGAAGGCCTAGCAACAGAAACAATTGTTGAAAAAGTGCATCAACTACAAAAAAACATTAAGCTCTATGTCGTTATCGGTAAATTAGATCGCTTAATTAAAGGTGGCCGTATTAGCAAGGCGAAAGGTATGCTCGGAAACTTGATGAAAATCAAACCTGTCGGCGTTTTAATTGATGGCAATTTAGAAATTATCCATAGCTCTAGAACACAAGGAGCATGTGCCAAATATTTAGCTAAAGATTTAGCAACATTTTTAGGTAATGATAAAATTAAATCTGCGGCAATTGTACATGCCAATGCAAATGACTTTTTAGACAAAGTTAAAGACAAAATTGAAGAAACTTTTGATTTTTCAAATTTTGATACGAACTTTACAACACCGATTATTTCAACGCACACTGGTACAGGCGCAATTGGTGTCGTTGTTTTAAAAGAAAAGAACTCATAAAAGGGCGTGATAGTATGGCGTTAGCTACTTTTGCTGGTGGCTGCTTCTGGTGCCTAGTAAAACCATTTGATTCTTACGAGGGAGTCGAATCTGTTATTTCAGGATATAGTGGCGGTCACGTTGAAAATCCAACGTATGAAGCTGTTTGTTCTGATACAACAGGTCATGTTGAAGCAGTTCAAATTGAATATGATCCAAATCAAATTAGCTATTCACAAATGTTAGATATTTATTTCAAAACATTTGACCCTACTGATAATAATGGACAATTTTTTGATCGTGGAGATCATTATCGTCCAGTCATTTTTTATCATAATGACGAACAAAAAGCGTTAGCTTTAGCTAAAATACAAGCTTTAAACGCTGCTAAAATCTTTGACAAGCCTGTCAACACACCTGTAGAACCGTATAAAAACTTTTATCCAGCTGAAGCATACCACCAAAATTATTATCAGAAAAACCCGTTACATTATGCACAATATCAGCTCGGTTCAGGTCGTAAAGCATTTATAGATCGACATTGGAGTGATCACAATGATTAAAAAAGATAAAAAAGATCTAACTGACTTAGAATATTTAGTGACACAGCAAGATGGTACTGAGCCACCTTTTGACAATGAATATTGGAACCATTATGAAAAAGGCATTTATGTAGATAAAATTTCAGGAAAACCATTATTTACTTCAAATGATAAATTTGAATCAAGTTGTGGTTGGCCGAGTTTTTCCAAAGCAATTAATGACGAGGATATTATAGAACTTGTCGACAAATCCTTTGGAATGGTTCGTACTGAGGTCCGTTCAGAAGAAAGCAATAGCCACCTCGGACATGTTTTTAATGATGGCCCTCGTGAACGTGGTGGATTACGCTATTGTATCAATTCTGCAGCCATTCAATTTATTCCTTTCCATAAATTAGAAGAACTTGGATATGGAGATTTAATCAAGCATTTTGAACAATAAAGGAGCGATTACTATGTTTAAAAAATTATTCAGCAAAGGAAATGAAGCGAGTAAAGATATTGAAATTTACGCGCCAATTACAGGGGATTATGTGAAAATTAATGACATTCCTGATCCTGTCTTCGCACAAAAAATGATGGGAGAAGGGTTTGGTGTTAAACCAACAGAAGGTATCGTGGTATCACCTATTTCAGGTGTTGTAGATAATGTTTTCCCTACGAAGCATGCCATTGGTCTTAAAGCGGACAATGGTCTTGAAGTTTTAGTTCATATCGGATTAGATACAGTACAACTCAACGGTGAAGGTTTTAAAACATTCGTTGAAAGTGGTGATCATGTAAAAGTAGGCGATAAATTAGTAGAATTTGACATCGATTATATTGATCAAAACGCAAAATCCACGATTTCACCTGTGATTATAACAAACACAGATCAAACAGAAACGATTTCAATCCTGCCACAAACAACTTTGACTAAAGGCGAGTCAAAAGTCGTTGATGTCACGGTGAAATAATGAAAGATGCCTCTTTTTATCATTTTCTCCTCACAGTGAGAGGTCGTCCTAACGAAGAAGGAACTTTTGCAGAAATGGTGTACGATGATTTAGATTTCCCTAAACAAACGTCTGACTTCAATAAATTGTCTAATTATATTGAAACAGAAGGAAACTACACACTTTCCATGTCCATATTTGATACATTATTTGAGGAGTATCAAGAATGGCGTCGCTTTTAACAATCAAATTTATGCTATTTTAATATAAGTTTTAATGCAAATACAACGTATACATTATTATGACATTAAGTCTATATTCGGGAGTGAGGCGTAGAAATCAAATCCATATGCGTTTGATTTCAGGCTCACTCTTTTTATTTTACATATTTAAAGAAAGGGTGTTACAATGTGGCCTCGTAAAAAGCAACACAATGAAAAAAACAAAAAGTATGTGCCATTATCTCAATTCATCATTGGTATAATTTTAACGATGATATTGACTACAATTGTCATTATAGGCAGTATTTATTTGTGGCATCTTAATGAAAAAAACAAACAAATCTCAAATAATAGTGATAAATTAACACAAGTTTATGAAGTGCTTGCAAAAGATTATTATAAATCACCAAATAAAGATAAATTATTACAAAATGCGATTAATGGTATGACAAAAGGGTTAAATGACCCATATACCGAATATATTCCAAAAGATAAATCTAAAGCCTTTAATGAAGATGTCACTGGAGATTTTGTCGGTATAGGGGCTGAAATGCAACAAAAAGGGAATCAAATCATTATCACAAGCCCTATGAAAGGTTCCCCAGCTGAAAAAGCCGGTCTTAAGCCTAAAGATATTTTAAAAGCTGTCGATGGCAAATCCATAAAAGGTAAAAATTTAAATGACATCATTCCAAAAATCCGGGGCGAAAAAGGCACCCAAGTTACGTTAACAATTGAAAGAGGTAACACATCAAAAGATTTTACTGTTAAGAGAGATACCATTCATGTTAAAAGTGTTGAAGTAGAAACTAAAGGAAATGTTACTGTATTTAAAGTGAACAAATTTCAAGAAGGTACTGCAAATGAATTGAAAACAGCGGTTCAAAAATCTCAAGAAGCAGGTCATAAAAACATAGTGATTGATTTAAGGAATAATCCTGGTGGTCTATTAGATGAAGCGATTAAAATGTCTAACATCTTTTTGGATAAAGGCAAAACTGTACTATATTTAGAGAAAGGCAAGCAACAAGAAGCTGTTCAAACACCAAACAAGCCTCTTGCACACGCCTCTGAATTAAACGTATCCGTCCTTGTGAATGAAGGTTCTGCAAGTGCATCAGAAATATTTACAGGTGCTATGAAAGATCATAAAATTGCTAAAACATATGGTAGCAAAACCTTTGGAAAAGGGATTGTACAGACTACTAGGGAGTTTGACGACGGATCTATATTAAAATTTACGGAGATGAAGTGGCTTACACCGAACAAAACGTTCATTCATGGTAAAGGTATTCAGCCTGATATTGATATTAAAGGCGCACCATTCGAAACATTAACTGTCATCCCATCTGATAAAGTGTTTAAAGAAGGCGATAACGATAAGCATGTTAAATCCATTAAAATAGGGTTGAATGCTTTAGGATATCAAATTGATACATCAGATACCAACTTTGATAGTAGTCTTAGAGCAGCTGTCATTCAATTTCAAGAGGCACATCAATTAAAAACTACTGGTGAATTTGATAAACAAACGAACCATAAATTCACCCAATTACTCGTTGAGAAAGCAACAAAAGAAGATCCAGTATTAGAAAAAACGATTAAACAGATTAAGGAGCAATTGAAATGATAAGACGCGCTACTTTTGATGATATTGATACAATTGTTAATTTAACCGAAGATGCCAAAATCTTAATGGAAAAAGATGAAAATCCACAATGGGACCATCGTTATCCGTTAAAAACACATTTTGAGACTGATATAAAAACCAACAATATGTTTGTCGTTGATGAAGAAGATGTCATTAAAGGGTTTATCGTAATCGATCAAAAAGTGCCCGATTGGTATGAAAATATAAATTGGCCTATTGATATTTCAAATACGTATGTTATTCATCGTTTAGTAGCTTCGACAAAATATAAAGGTGTCGCACAACAATTGTTTGACTTTGCATTTGACATCGCTAATTCTCACAGCGTGCATGTATTACTCACAGATACATTTTCGCTCAACGTACGTGCACAACGATTGTTTGAAAAGAATGGATTCATTAAAACAGGTGAAATGACAAGTAATGAATTCCCTTTTGACAAAGGAAAACCGTTTTTCGCATACTATAAAAATTTGAATGAATAGAGGGTTAATATGGTTAAAATTGCATTTACTGGTGGCGGTACGGTCGGTCATGTCTCAGTTAATTTAAGTCTAATTCCGACCGCTGAACAATATGGACACGAGACAATTTATATTGGTTCACATCATGGTATTGAACGTGAAATGATCACCTCTCAATTGCCATCAACACCTTATTTCGCGATTTCAAGTGGTAAATTGAGACGGTATATATCTTTAGAAAATGCTAAGGATATATTTAAAGTGATAAAAGGAATTGGCGATGCACGTCGTATTTTAAAGAAAGAAAAACCAGATATTTTATTTTCTAAAGGGGGATTTGTCTCTGTTCCAGTTGTTTTGGCTGCTAAAAGTCTTAATATCCCTACCATCATACATGAGTCAGATTTAACACCTGGGCTCGCGAATAAAATCAGTATGAGGTTTGCAAAAAAATTATATGTTACTTTTGAAGAAACATTAAAATATGTCCCGAAAGATAAAGCCGATTTTGTAGGCGCGACGATACGCGAAGATTTAAAACATGGTAATGCCAAACGTGGCTATGCGCTTACGGGATTCAGTGATAAGAAAAAAGTACTCCTTGTTATGGGAGGAAGCATGGGAAGTTTAAAAATAAACGAAGCGATTCGTCGACAATTAAAAGCCTTGCTTAAAACATATCAGATTGTACATTTAACTGGCAAAAATTTAAAAGATGATACGATAAATCAAGAAGGGTATATTCAATATGAGTTTTTGAAAGATGACCTCACTGATGTTTTGGCCATTACTGATACAGTTATATCTAGAGCCGGTTCTAATGCCATCTATGAATTTTTAACTTTAAAAATACCGATGCTTTTAATACCTTTAGGCCTTGATCAATCTCGTGGCGATCAAATTGATAATGCTAAATATTTTGAAAAGCAAGGTTATGCTACGATGTTAGACGAATCAGAACTTTCAATTGAAACACTATACCCTGAACTTTCTAAAATAGAAAATACGCGCCAACAAATTATACAAAATATGAGTGCTTTTACTGAAAGTTTAACGAAAGATGCTTTACTTCATAAAATTATAGATGATGCAACATCAAAATAAAGGGGGGATAACGTGAATCATTGGAAAAGAATTTCGCTACTTATTGTTTTTACACTCATATTTGCAGTGATTGCAATGTTCCATGAGTCGAGACTTGGCAAATGGATTGATAATGAAGTTTATGAATTTATCTATTCATCTGAAAGTTTTATTTCTACTTCAATTTTCTTTGGGGCGACTCAAATTGGAGAAGTATGGGCAATGATGTGTTTATCTTTATTAATGATTGCATTATTAATGTTTTATAAATACAAAATTGAGGCATTATTTTTCGCCTTGACAATGATTATTTCTGGGGCAACGAACCCAATCTTAAAAAATATTTTTGATAGAGAAAGACCAACCATTTTAAGACTCATCGACATCACAGGTTTTAGCTTTCCAAGTGGACATGCAATGGGTTCAACCGCCTTTTTTGGAAGTTTAATATATATTTGCCGTAGAATTTTAAAGGGTAAATCTAAAATGGTGATCATGTCTTTATGCGCACTTATGATTTTACTCATTTCTACATCTCGCGTGTATTTAGGCGTGCACTATCCAACAGATATTATTGCTGGTATCATCGGTGGATTATTCTGTATCGTATTAACACAAATCATCCTACGTAAGCCACTGAAGATATAGCATTACATGTAAGCTTTAATGTCATTTAATATAATAAATATATTCCAATCTCGATATAGCCTTCAAAAATCATTTTACGATGAACTTTTGAAGGCTATATATATACATAAATATAATGGTTGAATTAGCTTGAACTACATGATAACGAATATTATACTCAACCGAAAATCTTTTAGAAGTTAACTTTTTTGATACAAAAAGGAGCTACTACACATAAGTGTAGCAGCTTAAATTTAACGTTTAATCAAAACGACTATTTTTTTATACGGGCATATAAAAGGGGATAGTACTTGAAAATGCCTCAATCAAAAAGAACGAATTGTAGTGGGGGGTCGTTACGATTGAGAATCATTTTCAATTACATTATACCTTATTGAGAATGATTGTCAATTAAAATCTCGTATTTTTCTTAAAAAACTTTTATCTGGGCTCGTTTTGAAATATGATAGATGTGAGGTGGCATAATGAAAAAGGTACTTATAATAGAAGACGAACAAAACTTAGCACGTTTTATAGAATTGGAATTAAAACATGAAAATTATGAGGTTGACATCACGTATGATGGTTTATCTGGGCTAAATAAAGCATTACAACAAAATTACGATGTTATTTTATTAGATTTAATGCTCCCTGAGATGGATGGGCTCGAAGTATGTAAACGAATTCGTACTCAAAAAGATACTCCTGTCATCATGATTACAGCGAAAGGCGAGATATATGATAAAGTAACTGGTTTAGATATCGGAGCAGATGATTACATTGTAAAACCATTTGAAATCGAGGAATTGCTAGCTCGAATGCGTGTATTAGTGAGACGCTATTCAGAAGATAATCAAACTAATCCTGACATCATTAATATTGATGGTTTAATCATTGATAAACATGGATTTAGTGTTTCATATGATACACAAAATATAGAACTTACAAAAACAGAATTTGATTTATTGCTCGTTTTAGCTGAAAACAGAAATCACGTTTTACATCGTGAACAAATTTTAGATCATGTATGGGGTTATGAGTCTGCTGTAGAAACAAACGTAGTTGATGTATATATTCGTTATTTAAGAAATAAACTAAAACCGATTGGCAAACAAAAATTAATCGAAACAGTTAGAGGCGTAGGATACGTGATAAGAAAATGAAACAATCAACGCTTAAAACAAAATGGACGCTTGTAACAACAATCATTACTTTTTTAATTATTTTTATTTTTTGCTTACTTATTATCTATGCAATTAGTAGTTTATTAAAACAAAATGAACTTGAAAAAGCAGAGCGCAGTGTAGATGACATTTATAATTTATTAGAAACTAAGCCTATACAAAGGATTACAACAGTGGAATTTAATGCAGTAACAAACAGTTATCAAAAAGTTGTGCTGCATGACCACTATCATCGCAAAATTTTTGAAAATTCTAGCACATCTACTATAAAATTCACACCTGAATTCCATGCTTTTGACTCTCGTCATATTAATATTATTAAAAATAATGAAGGGTCATTTATCATCATTAGCACCCCTGTTGATACACCTTATTTTAAAGGATATGTAACTGTCATTCATTCACTAGAAGTTTATGATGATTTATTAACATTTATCGCTTATTTGGCCTTAATTTTTGGTTTGATTGCACTTTTCGTCACAGCCATTATTAGTTATATTTTCTCATCCCAAATTACCAAACCCATTAATATCATAACAGAAAGAATGACTCAAATTCGACGTGATGGGTTTCAAGAGAAATTAGCTGTGCCTACGAATTATGAAGAAACTGACGCCCTTATTGATACGTTCAACAGTATGATGTTAAAACTTGAAGACTCATTTAACCAACAGCGTCAATTTGTAGAAGATGCATCTCACGAGTTGAGAACACCACTTCAAATTATTCAAGGACATTTAAGTTTAATTAAACGTTGGGGCAAAAAAGACCCTGATATTTTAGAAGAATCATTGTCGATTTCAATAGAAGAAATGAATCGTATTTCAAAATTAGTTGAAGAATTACTGTTACTTACTAAAAATGATATGCGACAAGCAGACCATCAAATTGAAAAAGTGGACATTAATGAAGAAATCAAAACACGCATACGTGCGATTCGTAAAATACATGATGCTTACACTTTTACTTTTAATACAAACCAAGATTTCATCTATTTAAATATTAACGCGTTTCACTTCGAACAAATATTGTTGATCTTTTTTGATAATGCAATTAAGTACGACACGATTAATAAAAAAATTGACATTTCCACACGTTTTATAAACAACCAGGTTTTAATTGACATTACTGATCACGGGACTGGGATCCCAAAAGAGGATATTAATTACATCTTTGACCGATTCTATCGCGTTGATAAGTCTAGATCACGTCATCAAGGTGGGAATGGATTAGGTTTATCGATTGCAGAAAAACTTGTAAAGCAATATCATGGCCGTATTTCAGTAAAAAGTGACGTGGGTAAATTTACAACTTTTACAATCCATTTTGATGCTGGTCAAAACTAGAAATTGCACGGTTTTTTTGCCTTTAAATGTTCACAAATTAATGCTATGATTGTCCTGTAAGCGTTTTTATTTATACAGTGGAGGGTGGATTATGAAGAACGATAAACAGGTGACTGAGGCACCTGTAAACTTCGGAGCGAATCTAGGATTAATGTTAGAACTCTATGATCAGTTTTTAGAAGATCCAAGTTCAGTCACTGAAGATTTACAAGTGCTCTTTAGCACAATCAAAGATGGCGATGCAACAGTATCACAGAAGTCAAATCAAACAAGCTCAGGAGATAGCACGATTAAACGTGTTATGAGGTTGATTGATAACATCAGGCAATATGGGCATTTACAAGCAGATATTTATCCTGTAAATAAGCCTGAACGTAAACATTTACCTAAATTAACGATTGAAGATTTTGATTTAGATAAACAAACGCTCGAAGGTATATCTGCCGACATCGTATCAGAACATTTTAAAGATATTTATGATAATGCCTATGAGGCAATTTTAAGAATGGAGCAACGATACAAAGGACCTATTGCGTTCGAATATACACATATTAATAACAATAGAGAACGTGTTTGGTTAAAACGTCGTATAGAAACTCCATACAAAGCAAATCTCAACACTGAAGAGAAAAAAGCATTATTTAACCAACTTGCTCATGTTGAAGGTTTTGAAAAATATTTGCATAAGAATTTCGTCGGTGCAAAACGCTTTTCTATTGAAGGTGTAGATGCATTGGTGCCAATGTTATCACGCACGATTAAACGTGCATCTGAAGAAAACATCTCGAACATTCAAATTGGGATGGCACATCGAGGTCGTTTAAATGTATTAACACATATTCTTAAAAAGCCATATAGTATGATGCTTTCTGAATTTATGCATACAGATGCAATGAAATTTTTACCAGAAGATGGTAGCTTAAATTTAACTTCAGGTTGGACAAGTGATGTGAAATATCACCTAGGCGGTGTTAAAACGATACATGACCACGGGCAAAAACAACGCATCGTTTTAGCTAATAATCCGAGTCATTTAGAAGTCGTAGCGCCTGTTGTGACTGGCCGAACGCGTGCATCCCAAGATAACGCAAACCAATCAGGCCATATCGAAACAGACTTTAATAAAGGTATGCCAATTATTATACATGGTGACGCTGCTTATCCAGGGCAAGGCGTTAACTTTGAAACAATGAACCTTGGAAGTTTGGAAGGTTATACGACAGGTGGCACGCTACACATCATTACAAATAACCGTATCGGCTTCACAACTGATCCAATTGATGGCCGTTCTACCACATACGCTACAGATGTTGCTAAAGGTTACGATGTTCCGATTATGCATGTGAATGCGGATGATGTTGAAGCTACAATAGAGGCAATCGACATCGCAATGGAATTCCGAAAAACGTTTAATAAAGACGTGGTTATCGACTTAGTCGGTTACCGTCGCTATGGCCATAACGAAATGGATGAACCTTCACTTACCAATCCATTGCCTTATAAACACATTAGAAAGCATGATACTGTCGATGTAATATATGGTCATAAACTTATAGACGAAGGCATTATAACAAAAGATGAAATGAATACAGTCATTTCTAATGTTCAAAAAGAAATGCGTGAGGCACATGATGCGATAGATAAAAACGATAAAAATAATAATACAGATATGAATATTCCAGAAGGCATCTCTAAACCTTTAGAAAGTAATGAGAGTGCACTTTCATTTGAACGCTTAAAAGAAATCAATGATGCAATGTTGACTTACCCAGAAGGATTTAACGTATTTAAAAAGTTAAATCGTATACTAGAACAACGTCGTAACGCATTTGATAATGAAGAAGGTCTTGTAGATTGGGCACACGCTGAACAACTTGCTTTTGCTACAGTTATGCAAGAAGGTACACCGATACGTATGACTGGACAAGATAGCGAACGTGGTACATTTAGTCATCGACACGCTGTATTACATGATCAAGAAAATGGTAATGTATTCGTTCCTCTTCAACATGTACCGAATCAAAAAGCGACATTCGACATCCACAATTCACCTTTATCTGAAGCAGCTGTAGTTGGGTTTGAATATGGATACAATGTGGAAAATCCTTCATCATTTAACATTTGGGAAGCCCAATTTGGTGATTTCTCTAACATGGCCCAAATGTATTTTGATAACTTTATCTTCTCAGGAAATGCAAAATGGGGTGAGCGCTCTGGTCTTACTTTCTTTTTACCACATGCATTTGAGGGGCAAGGTCCTGAACATTCATCAGCACGATTAGAACGTTTCTTACAACTTGCTGCTGAAAATAATATGACAGTATGTAACTTATCAAGCTCTAGTAATTACTTCCACTTATTGCGCGCACAAGCAGCAAGCTTAAATACTGATGCAATGAGACCATTGGTGATTATGTCACCTAAAGGCTTATTACGAAATAAAACTGTAGCGAAGCCGATATCAGAGTTTACTCAAGGTGGGTTTGAACCAATCTTAGTAGAAGATTATGATGCCTCTAAAGTGAAAAAAGTCATTTTAGCAACAGGTAAGGTGTTTATAGACCTTAAAGAGCGTCTTCAAAAAGAACCTAACCCAGAAATTTTATTAGTCGCAATTGAGCGCCTTTATCCTTTCCCAGAAGAGGAAGTGATGCAAATCTTAAATTCACTTCATGGCATCACAACCATGACATGGGTTCAAGAAGAACCGCAAAACCAAGGGGCTTGGCATTATGTTTATCCGATTCTTTCACGCATTCTTGATAAAGATATTGCCCTTCAATACGAAGGTCGTAAACATCGTGCAGCACCATCTGAAGGTGATGGAGAAATACACAAACTCGTTCAAAATATCATTATTGAAAAAAGTTTAAATATCTAGGGGGCATTTGAAAATGGCAGAGGTAAAAGTTCCAGAATTAGCTGAATCTATTACAGAAGGTACCATTGCAGAATGGTTAAAACAAGTTGGTGACACAGTTGAAAAAGGTGAAGCCATTCTCGAATTAGAAACAGATAAAGTCAATGTAGAAGTTGTTTCTGAAGAAGCAGGTACACTTCAAGAATTGTTAGCCAATGAAGGTGACACAGTTGAAGTTGGTCAAGCTATTGCAATCGTTGGTGAAGGTGGCAGTCAAACTACAAAACCATCGTCATCTGAAGAAAAATCTTCAGAAGTACATCACGAGACAACGAAACAAGCGTCAGAGAAATCATCACAAACTGAAAAACAAGAATCAATTTCAAAAGAACGCATCAATGCAACACCATCAGCGCGTCGTGCTGCACGTGAAAAAGGTATTAGCTTAAATGAAGTGAATCGTATCGTTCGTAAAGAAGATGTAGAACGCGGTTCTCAAGAACAAGCTTCAACTAATAGCGATAAAACATCTAAAACTGAATCGAAACCGCAAAGACCATCAACACCTTCAAAACCGGTCATTAGAGAAAAAATGACACGCAGAAAACAAACAGCAGCTAAAAAATTACTCGAAGTTAGTAATCAAACTGCCATGTTAACGACATTTAATGAAGTAGACATGACGAATGTAATGAACCTACGTAAACGCAAAAAAGAAAAGTTTATGGAAGACCATAATGGCACAAAATTAGGTTTCATGTCATTTTTCACTAAAGCTGCAGTCGCTGCATTGAAGAAGTATCCTGAGGTGAATGCAGAAATTGATGGTGACTACATGGTAACGAAACAGTTTTATGATATTGGTGTCGCTGTATCAACGCCAGGTGGTTTACTCGTACCGAATGTTCGTGACTGTGATAAAAAGAATTTTGCTGAAATTGAAGAAGAAATCGCGAACTTAGCTGCCAAAGCGCGCGATAATAAACTTTCTCTCGACGATATGATGAACGGATCATTTACGATTACAAATGGTGGAATTTTTGGTTCAATGATGTCTACACCAATTATAAATGGAAACCAAGCAGCAATCTTAGGCATGCATTCCATTATTACGCGTCCAATTGCAGTCGATGGCGATAAAATTGAAAATCGCCCTATGATGTATTTAGCTTTAAGTTATGATCATCGCATTATTGATGGTAAAGAAGCAGTAGGGTTCTTAAAAACGATTAAAGATTTAATTGAAAATCCTGAAGATTTACTTTTAGAATCTTAAAAGTAACGCGTTAACTTTCCCCACCTACACGTGTGCTAGGTGGGGATTCTTCATATTTACGCATACCATAATTATGATACGCTTTCACTTTTGTAGTATCAACAGTTAAAAGGCGCTTACATCACTGTAGAATGGCAAGAAATTAACATTTAATGTAATAAATTGATTAATCTTATTTATTAAGTTTTAATCTGTCATCTCTACAAAATTAGTGCTTTATGGTACACTAATGCATATATGAAGTGTTGATTAAGGTGGAGGTTGTCTCATGAGTGGTATTCGAAGTGTTACGTTAGCTACAAATGATATAAGTCAAACAATACAATTATTTCATAAAACGCTAGGACTTAATTATAAAAAATATAAAGGGTCTGTTCAATTTGGCGACGGTGAACTCTCACCCGGCACACGTATTCAATTCGTAGAAGTACCAAATGGTTTACAAAGTCCATATCGTCATTTTGAGACGGTTGGCTTAAGAACACCTTCAAATGAAGGGTTAGAACATTATACGCACATTTTAGAAAACGCCGAAATTCACTATTCTGACCCGCGTTTGCTTAATGGTCATGCATATTTTGAATTTAAAGACACTACGCAACAAAACTTTTCAATATTCTCAAATGAACATAATACTGGTATCGGTTTGGGTATGCCTTACGATGAGAGTAATGTTAATCCACTTCATCAAATTCAAGGATTAGGTCCTATTGTCTTAAAAACAAATGAAATCATGGTTACATATTCACTGCTCACTCAAATATTTGATTTCACACCACTGGGTGAATACACAAAGGACCATGAGGAGAATAAAGTCATTGTTTTACATCAAGATAATGGGGGATTAGGTACAGAGGTACATTTATATACACCTTCAACACCTGTGCAATTTCCTGAGGTTGGTATTATAGAACAACTTGAATTTACTGCTCGCGACGAACACCATTTTAACACTGCGATAAAGCAACTTGACTTAAACGAACTTCCTTATCAACAACTTAAAAATGAGCAAGATAATACACGTGCAATTCGTATCAATGATGTGAGCGGCATGTCGTTTATATTAACTCTAGATGAATCTTAAAAGGTGATTATATGTTACATGAAACGTGGAAAGAAAACACGCCAATTAAACAAGTGAAGGTCGTCCATGTGGATGCCAAAAAATTTAAAGTCAGTCATATGTTAACGGTAGGCCAAGTATATAATGTCGTTAATGAAACTGAAGAATATTATCAAATTATTGATAATTCAGGACTAGTAGGTGGCTACTATAAAACGTATTTTGAAGAACTTTAAAATTTAAAAATGTCGAAAAAAACGGGGGTACATTAGTACTCACGTCTTTTTTCTTGTTAAGAAGGGTGAATGAAGTGACACAACAAATGAAACGATATATTAATGCTGATGAAAATGTATTTGGAGATGCAGTAAAGCTATTCCAATTGAATAAAAATATTTTATTAAAAGGTCCTACAGGATCAGGTAAAACAAAGCTTGCAGAAACATTGAGCCAAACACTTAATATACCTATGCATCAAGTAAACTGTTCTGTTGATCTTGATACTGAAAGTTTATTAGGTTTCAAAACGATTAAGACGAACGAAAATGGACAGCAAGAAATTATTTTTATCGATGGACCAGTGATCCAAGCGATGAAACAGGGCCACATTTTATATATTGATGAAATTAACATGGCCAAACCTGAAACGCTACCTATATTAAATGGTGTATTAGACTACAGACGCCAACTAACAAATCCTTTTACTGGTGAAGTCATTAAAGCAGCTGAAGGCTTTAAAGTAATTGCTGCTATTAATGAAGGATATGTCGGCACTTTACCTATGAATGAAGCATTAAAAAATCGCTTCGTAGTTATAAACGTAGACTATATTGATGGTGCAACGTTACACGATGTTATAAAAGCGCAAAGCTTATTGCAAGACTCAAAATTAATTTATCAAATTATAAAATTCAACGAAGATTTACGTACGATGACGAAACAAGGACAACTATCTGAAGAGGCAGCCAGTATTCGTGCACTCATAGATTTGAGCGATTTAGCAACAGCGATTCCAATCGAGCGTGCGATTCAACGGACTATTATAGATAAGTTAGAAGATGAAAGAGAACAACAAGCTGTTCAAAATGCTGTAGAACTAAACTTTTAGAAGGTGACATAATGAGTGATCGTTTTATACTATTTAACGATGAACAGTTAGACGCTATGAAAGTGATGATGTTACAAGATTTATCCCGTTTATTGTTAAAAAATCCGGACACACAAGTTAAAATTCATAAATTCCCATATTATGATGCGATTGAAAACAATGTGATTTGTAGTTCATTTTGGGCGCATCGCCCCGAACATATTGAAAAAACAGGCTTAAAAACAGATGTGTTATTGGCGACTTACAGCTATTTTAATATGTCACCACAAATCGTAAATGAGGTACTAAATAACGAAGAAGGATTTCAGCATCCTAAATTATACAGACAACTTTTTAAACTTATTGAAGAAATGCGCATCCTTCATTTAATCGAAAATGAACGTCCTAGTGCGTCTAAATTGATTCGAACACGGCGTCACATTCGACAACAATATTGTGAAACACAAATTAAGGTATATCGAACTAAAACTATTTATTCAGATTTATTGTTTTTAAATTTAGAATTAGCCTTTTTAACTGAAAACTTTTATGACGTTCCAATTATACACGATGAATTAAGCGGTATCTTACAACATATGTATCACTACTTGCCTGATTTTTTCAACTTAAAACATAGTGAAGATAGCTTATTATTAACACAGCGTATTATGTTTCAAATTGATGAATGGTTATCTGAAGATATGCTGAATGAATATTATCATATTCCACGTCAAGTCTATGAAGCCCTTCGCCATTTAACGCTAGATGATATAAAGCGTATGGATGCAGCTCAAACGGATGGCCAATCTAAAGAGTCAAGCGAAACAAATACAGAATCTCTCGAAACAAAATCCGCTGATAGTGAAACATCTGGAGGCGCATATTTAGAAATGGAACTTCACGAAGGGCAAAATAGTGATGTTTTAAATGATGGTGACACAGCAAGAGAAGGTGATAGTACCGATGACATGACTAACATGGAAGCCAAAAAGGGACAAGGTACTAAAGACAACATTAACCATGAAGATGGCGGTATGATACATGGTCGCCAACCACTCTTGGCATTAACTGGTATCAATCAATATGTAGATATAAAATGGAATACACCAGAAATTAAACCTGAACACATTGCGTCTTATACACAAGTGCAACAATCCATACAATATGAAACACGGGATTTAATACAAATTATTAAAAAGACCATTGATCGTGAATATCAAGACCATCGTAATAATTTGACGAAAGGTCGACTACAAAAAAATTTAATCAACTGGTTTGTAGATGATCAATATAAAGTTTTCTATAAAAAAGCTGATATGAGTCAAACTTTTGATGCAACTTTTACATTATTAATTGATGTTTCCGCTAGTATGCATGACAAAATGGATGAAACCATTAAAGGCGTTGTATTATTTCACGAAACATTGAAAACGCTCAATGTGCGTCATGAAATTCTTGCATTTAATGAAGATGCTTTTGACGCTGATGAAACATATCAACCTAACATTATCGATGAAATCATTCAATACCATCAATCGATTTACCATAGTGAAGCACCTAGAATAATGACCTTAACCCCGCAAGATGATAACCGTGATGGCGTGGCGATTCGTATAGCGAGTGAACGATTGCTAACGCGTGCTGAGCAACAAAAATTTTTAATTGTCTTTTCAGATGGGGAACCTTCGGCATTTAACTATAGTCAAGATGGTATTTTGGACACATATGAAGCCGTAGAAAATAGCCGTAAACTCGGTATTGAAGTGTTTAATGTCTTCTTAAGTCAAAACGCAATAACTGAATCTACAGAACAAACCATTCATAATATATATGGTGCTTTTGCAATTTTTGTAGAAGGTGTTGAAAATTTGCCAAGTTTACTATCACCACTATTAAAAAAACTATTACTTAAAGCATTTTAACGCATTAAAGCTAAAAACGACGAAAATATTTTCAAATTTTCTGAATTCTTATAGACGTCTATATATATTATGTGATAGAATGAGACATAAATTTTAAAAGTTGATTGAAGGAGTAGCAATATGAACAAAAATACACTTGTTATTGGGTTTATGTTATTTGCGATATTTTTTGGTGCAGGTAACTTGATTTTCCCACCAAATTTAGGCCTTTCAAGCGGCCAATATTTCTGGCCATCTATTTTAGCCTTTGTTTTAACAGGTATAGGTCTTCCGCTATTGGGAATAGTAGTAGGGGCACTTGATAAACAAGGTTATGTAGGTGCTATTAATAAAATCCACCCAGGATTTTCGATCTTATTTTTAGTTGCCATTTATTTAACAATTGGTCCATTGTTTGCGATTCCACGTACAGCATCTACGTCTTTCGAAATGACAATCACACCGATTATTGGCACGAGTAATCCTATCGCCTTATTAATATTCACAATTATTTATTTTGCGATTGTGCTTTACTTATGTTTAAATCCTGGCAAAATCGTAGACCGTATTGGTGCAATCTTAACGCCATTACTGCTCATTACGATACTTGCAATGATTGTTAAAGGTTTCATCGATTTTGGTGGTCAACCGAACAACCAAGCAGACCCTGAAGTGTATACCTCTAATTTAGCTGGTTTTTCTAAAGGTTTTACTGATGGTTATTTAACAATGGATGCCATCGCAGCAATTGCTTTCTCAATGATTGTAATTAATGCTATTAAAGCAACAGGTGTTAAACATGCGAATCAAATTTTTAAACAAACAGCATTAGCTGGCTTAATTGCTGCTTTTGCATTAGCAGTTATTTATATTTCATTAGGATTTATCGGCAATCATATTGTTTTATCTGAGGCGACGATGAACAAACTCGTAGCGAATGATCAAAACATTGGAGCATATTTGCTTGTAACCATGGCAAATACCGGCTATGGTGCATTCGGGAAATACCTTCTTGGAATTATTGTTGCATTGGCTTGTTTAACAACTGCTTGTGGTTTAGTTGTTGCAGTTAGTGAATATTTCCATAAATTATTTCCAAAAATATCTTACAAATTTTTTGTAATCATCTTTACACTTATCAGTTTATTCTTATCTAATTTAGGATTAAATGATGTGATCAAACTGTCTGTACCTGTGCTATCAATTATTTATCCAATCGCGATTACAACGGTTTTACTCATTTTAATTGCGCGTTTTATTCCAACACGACGCATTACACAACAAATTACCGTTGCCGTAATTTCACTCGAATCTATTCTTAGTGTAATACACGCAAATGGTTGGGCAAACCTTAGCTTTATTAGCAAATTACCATTACATCAATTCGCTTTAGAGTGGTTCCCAATCATGGTCGTAACACTCATCATTGCATATATCATTGGAGCGTTTATCAAAAAGTCAGACATTATCGTATATGAAAAAGAATAAAACAATAACGCCCTCAATCATTTTATTGATGATTGAGGGCGTTATATTATGACTGTTCATATAAATCAGTTTGCTTGCGGTGCGTTTCAGCATCACCGAGACGCTCTCTTAAATTCGCCTCTAATTGTTGCAAGTCCTTTTCAGCTTGCATGCGTTTCTGTCTTCCTTCAGCTTGAATTTGGAGTGTCTCTTCAATCGTTTGAATAATATTGTCCTGTGTCGTCTTCAATGTTTCAATATCCACAATACCACGCTCATTTTCCTCAGCCGTAATACGTGCATTTTGTTTTAACATTTCTGAGTTTCTTAGAAGTATTTCATTCGTAGTATCCGTCACTTGCTTTTGAGCAACAGCTGCTTTATTTTGACGTTGTAGCGTGAGTGCAATAGCCATTTGATTTTTCCATAATGGAATACTAGTTAATATAGAACTTTGTATTTTTTCAGCTAGTGCTTGGTTAATATTTTGAATCATGCGTATTTGTGGCGCTGATTGTAATGTAATTTGACGTGACAATTGTAAATCATATATGCGTTTTTCTAATCGGTCTACGAATTGCTCCATATCCGCAACATCTTGGACAGCCATTTGATTTTCAGTTTGATTTACTTTTGCACGCATATCAGGTAACACTTGGGTAACGATTTCTTGTTTTTTTTCTTCGGCTGCTGCAATATATAAATTTAGTACATCATAATAATCTTTATTTTGAGTATACAGTTGATCTAATAACTTGATATCTTTAACGAGTAATGATTTGTTTTTATCGAGTTCAACAGAAATGCGATCCACTTGCGCACTCACAGATTGCATACGGGAAAAGAGTTGTTGCATTGAATTTTTAGAACGTTTAAACCACTTTTTCAAAATACCATCATCTTTTTGAGACAATTCTTCTGGGTTGACTTCTTTTAATTTTTTCATCAAGTTTTCTAAAGTATCCCCAATAGGTCCAACATCTTTTGACTGAATTTCATTTAACATCTGATGGGAGAATTGAGAAAGGTGAGATTGTGCATTTGAGCCAAAATGTAATAAACTGTCATGATCTAAAGGTTTAATTTGTTGCGATAAACTTTTTATTTTATCTTGATCTTCCTTAGAAAATTGTGGCTGTTTTTCATGCATTGCTTCTATATGAGCATGTTTAGGTTTCACATCATTACTATCAAATGAATTAAAATATTGATCTAGAGGATGACCTTGATCCACTTTAGAATTGTCATATTCTCTCATTTTTTATGCTCCATTTCTTTGCGTTTTTGATAAATTTTATTAAGTTTCATCTCAGTGTCTAATTGATTATAATCTTGTGCATTCACTTCTTTTAAGTCCGCTACTAAATTTCTTCTTACTTCTTCTAATGTGATGCGTGTTTGTTGCAACATTTGACGTTCTTCCGTTGACTTTACAGGCATTTTAGCTAGTCGTGTGTAACTTTCTATTAAATTCAAGGCATTGTCTATATGTGTGTAATAAAAACTTTCAATATTATAGAAAAGGTCTGGTCTTTGTCGTACAGTCGCATTTACTGTTCGAGAAATACGATAAATATCATTTACAAGCTTAAAATCATTAATAGAACGAACATTGATAAATGTTTTGAAAATACGTTTAATTTTACCTTGTGTCGTATGAATTTGATGCGTAATATATCGATAGTCCTTACGCGTTAAATTTAATTCCTTCAAGTAACTTCTTGATGTTAATCTTTGAGTAGGGATATATCCAATAATAAATCCAGCTGATCCAATTAAGATATCATAAATAAACATAATATCTAACGTAAAAATACTTGTTAAAAAAGCACCAATAGCTACTGGAATGCCTACAAGTCCTCCAAAAAGTCTTGAAATTTGATATTTCATAGTCATCTTCCTTCATTTATCATCATACTGCTTTAAATTCCTTTAAAGTCGTATCTATTTCTTTAGTTTCAACTGTATAATCAGTAACATCAGACGCAGGAGAAGCACCGTTTATAACAGCATCTGTGAATAACTTTAAGTTATTAGCAGACCCTTGTGCATCGACTTCTACAAAATCTTGAACATTTTTTACATAGCCAACGATATCATATTTATGGGCTAATCTTTGGGTGAAATAACGAAAACCGACACCTTGAACACGTCCATATACTCTGATGAAATTATGTTTCATAACTACCACCTCTTACATTAATTATACGTATTTTCGAACTTAAAAACTAATAATTTGCCAAACCAAAGCAACAAAATTGTACTATACAAAATAATGGTACGTTAGCAGTGCACTAACATGGTAACATTCGCTAATAGTCACATTTCATTAAGCAATTTTTGTGCAATTTCATATCAAATTCGTTTAATCTATATATATGTAGAAATAATACGTGCGTTCATATAGTAAAATCGCATGATTATGAGCAATTTTTACGCTGCATATGATTTTTAAATTGTTTAACTGCTTACATCAATTAAAAAGTGGAATCCTTATTGTTACACTTGCAATTTCATACAAAAAAGCTTATTTTGATAGTTATTACCACTTGCACGAATAGGGGGCTAAATCAATGTGGGAAGTTGTAAAAATACGCACCGATTATGAGGGATGGTGGCTGTTTGACGATTGGAGAGACTTTCGTATCGAAACTTACTACTTTGAGACATACGCTTCATTTATCAATACATACGCACATTTGATTAAAGAGGCACAAGCATCTTATGATAATTGCATCGTAGGTAAGTACCATATGTATGCATTTTATAATAATTGTGATATGAATTATTGTGAACATTGTGATGAAGATCTCCAAATATTTGATAGCTTTATCATATTAAACAATGAAAAAATTTATTATAATCTACCTTTAATTGACTAATTTAAAAAATTTCATTTCGATATTGCAAATAGTGTAGTGTTCACGTATAATAGTTTTTAAGCAATGGCATTATTCCATATTGCAAAGAATATTTTCATGCTTTATATGGTTAAAATAGTATTTTTTGTAATATGCGAATAACGCATATTGAATTTTAGTCTTGGAGGTTTCACAGATTATGAAACAAGGTACAGTAAAATGGTTTAACGCTGAAAAAGGTTTTGGTTTTATCGAAGTTGAAGGTGAAAACGATGTATTCGTACACTTCTCAGCAATTAACCAAGAAGGTTACAAATCATTAGAAGAAGGTCAATCAGTTGAATTTGAAGTAGTTGAAGGCGACCGCGGTCCACAAGCTGCAAACGTTGTAAAACTATAATAAATAGATGCAATATTGACTAATACAAAACAGTGAGGACTGCTTCACTGTTTTTTTATTTTTATTAAAGCCGTCTCCATACCAACGAGATATCTTCAATGAAAAAGCCCATCCTAAACTCGGAGAACACGTTCCATGTTTATTTACGTTTGTCCTGTCCATTATATGAAACTGTGACATAGTAGCTCTTGTCATTATAATAGCCACCAAAATTCATATCGTATTTATGAATTTTGGTGGCTATCATTATTAATGTTTATAAACAACGTAAAGTGATGACGTCGAGGGGGTAAGGTGAAAAACTATGAAACATTTATTTTGATTTTTTAGTTGAAACGTCTCAAGCATTTTCCGAAACCGAAACACCTTATAAATAAGAGATATAAAAGCACGACCTTGGGAAACTTTTAAAACGAGAAAATCTATGGCTCAGTCCCAAGCGCTATTACCTTATATCATTGATTATCAATTGACGCAAAGATTGTCTTTTTATGACTTCTCTGGCTTTGCCATTACATACGAAAAACACTGCAGGTTTTTGAATTTGATTATAGTTTGATGCCATACTGTAATGATAAGCACCGGTAGATAATACTGCAAGATAATCGCCACGTTGAACACTTTTTGGTAGTTTTGCTTCGTGAATTAAAATATCACCCGATTCACATAATTTCCCTGCAATTGAAACCGTTTCTTCAGTTTTTTCTTCACGATTGACAAGCATTACATTATATTTTGCGTCATAGAGCGCTGTACGAATATGATCACTCATACCTCCATCTACTGAAACATATTTATTCACCTGGGGAATTTCTTTAATCGAACCCACTTCATATAATGTAACACCTGCTTCAGCAACAATTGACCGCCCAGGTTCAATACTAATTGTAGGGAGTACGTAGCCTAAATCTAAACAAGTTGATTTAATATTCTCCACAATTTCAGGAATACCTTTTTCAATATTAAATGCACAATCTCCATCTACATACTTTACGGCAAAGCCGCCACCAATATTTAACATATCTATGTAAATTTGAGAATTATGAAGCCAGTTGAGAACAATTTTAGCTGTTTCTTTCATGCCTGTAGTTTCTTCAATTTGTGAGCCAATATGAAAGTGTATGCCTTTTAGACGAAGATGCTTACTTTGTTGCACCAATTCAACACCTTTATTGGCTAATCCATGTTTAATAGATAAGCCGAATTTACTTTTTTCTTGTCCTGTTTGAATAAATTCATGAGTGTGCGCTTCTACACCTGGGTTCACACGTAAAAGTACATCAACCGGTTTAGTCGCACACCTATCAATTAACGCAATTTCATCAAGACTATCTACAACAAAATAACCTATATCACTTTTTAAAGCGTATTGGATTTCTTCTAACGTTTTGTTATTCCCATGAAAATGTATACGTTGAGGATCAAATCCAGCTTCAATTGCGGTATAAAGTTCACCTATAGAGACCACATCTAAGTCAAATTTTTCCTCATCAGCTAACTTAACCATTTGAATACAAGTAAAGGCTTTCGACGCATAAGATAAAACATAATCCACACCCACGTTTTGAAAAGCACGATGATAGCGTCTCATTTGATTTCTAATATATGTTTCATCATAAACAATGGTCGGAGTGCCAAAGCTCTGTGCAAGCGTTTTTAAATTAGTATGACCTAAAGTCAGTTCACCATTATTATTGTATTGTATTGTCATTACAAATACTCCTTTTTTAAAGAATTTACATTTAGCGCGCTTAACTGCTCAGAGTTTGCACCAACGCCTTTAAACGTATAATCGTCAATTCGTAAAATATCATTGTAAATGATAACCTCATCTTCAGGCTCTACAGTATCATCGACTTCCACAAACATGTGACTCATCATCAATGCACGAATAGGGTAGCGTTTTCCATTAATAAGTACATCGTGTTGTGCACGCGTTCTCAATATCCCATCACCATATCCAATATCAATCACTGCCAATTTCGTATCATCATTCTCCACGGTATAAGCAAAGCTATATCCACAATGTTCACCTTTTTGAACAGTTCTAACTTGAATCACTTGAGCTTTTACCTTAAGTGATTGCTTAATTTGATGACGAGGAACCTTAGAATAAGGTCGCGATCCATATAGTGCAATACCTACACGCGCATGAGTATGATGTGGCAAGATGCCGTATTCTCTATAGTAACTTGCACTATTTTGAGCATGTATATATTTAAATTCGAAACCTGCTTGAAGGAGTGTCTCAACGAGAGTAATCCAATTGTGTTTTTCAATATCATACTCATCTACATCAAATTCATCTGCATATCCGAAGTGCGTCCATAATCCTGCCACAATCATTTTATTGTTTTCATTTTTAAAATGGTCTTGAAGTACTTCTTGAATTTCTTCTAGATTTTTAAAACCCGATCGATGTAACAAATTTTCATATTCCAAATGTACATGTATTCCCCACAACTCTTTTTTATATTTCTCATAATAGGATTTAGATGGAAGGGTGACATGAATTTTATAGTCTCGTAACACATCAAATTGCTGGGATGGGTTCATTAAAAATATCGTTGCTGTTGGTGCAAGTTTTCTTATTTGAACCGCTTCAGAAAGAGAAGTCGTACTAAATGTATCAATACCTTCTTTCATAAATATCTTTACAGCAAATGCCAAGCCATAATGGTATGCGTTATTTTTAACTACAGCCATAATATTATGATGTTGTTTCACATTTTGAATATTTTCACGAAAAAGTTGCGTGTTTACTTGCCATATTGCTGTCATTCTTACACCTCATTGTAATTCATTAACAATCGTTGATAATAATCCGCAACACGGATTAAAATATGTTCATCAAAATTTAAGTGTGGGGTGTGTAATCCACTTACATACTGTTTTAATTCATTTTTAGTCCCTACAAAAACAAAATAACTTGGGGCTACCTGACCATAAAAGCTAAAATCTTCACCAAATAAGTAGGGTGTTTCATTTTCTATAACTGTATTGCCATTAAATTCAATACTGTCTACAACATATTTCTTTAAACTTGGATCATTCATCGTAGGTGGATATCCCTCAGCAAATGTCACATCACATTTTACATTGAATAAATGATGCACGCTTTCAGAAATTTTTTGCATTTGGTTTTTTATCACTGCTAAATCATTCATACTGTAGGTGCGAATGGTTCCTTCTAAATAGCCATTCGATGGAACAGTATTAATGGCTTCACCTGCTTTAAAATGGCCAACATGTACAATATTTCGTTGAAGCCCATTGAGATGATATTGTTGTATTTGAGCCAATTGCGTAATGACATGATGCAATGCTTCACCTGCAGAACGCCCTTGTTCTTTATTTGCAACATGACTCGATTGACCTTCTAAATAAAAACGATACTCCGTCGCACTTGCTGTAATCTCATCATTTCGAATGGCTATAGTACCTTCATTTATAAAGGGCATGATGTGGACGCCATAAATTGCGTTGATTTGGTATTGTGCGAGTGCGTTTGATTTAATGAGAAGGTTGGCGCCACCACCTGATTCCTCAGCTGGTTGAAAGATAAACACTACATTGTGAGGTAATTTCCCAGCATCAAATAGTGCTTTACAACGTTTTACAAATAACATTAGAGCTGTGGTATGACCATCATGACCACATGCATGCATTTTATTGTCATATTGACTCCGATAATCTACAGTATTTTGTTCGTGAATTGGTAACGCATCAATATCTGCGCGAAAAGCTAATGTGTGATGACTATTTCCTTCAAGATAACCAATAATTCCCGTTTTCAAAGGGCGTTGGTAGGGAATATTCAGTTCTTTTAAAAATGATTCAATATACTTTGTTGTTTCATATTCTTCTAAACTCAACTCGGGATGTTGATGCAAATATCTACGGTGCATTGTTACAAATTGAAGTTCGTCCATTTCTTTTCACCTCTACTTATGTATAAAGAGGGGCGCAGTTAAGCGTAAGACAACTTTGTCGACTTAACACGCTGCACCCCACGGAGTAAATTAATACACGTATGTGATTCATTTTATAAAAACGTTTAAAAATACAGTACTTTACAGTAACACTTTTAGAGTGTTAATCATTTAAATTGCGTAGTGCTGCTACAATTTCACGTTTAGAATCTTTGACTTCATGCGATTGTTTAATCACCTTAGCTGGCGTACCAGCTACAACTGCGCCAGCAGGAACATCCTGCGTAACAATAGCACCAGCAGCCACTATTGCACCTTTGCCGACACGTACACCTTCTAAAATGACAGCATTTGCACCAATGAGCACATGATCTTCAATAACAACTGGTTCGGCACTTGGTGGTTCAATCACACCCGCTAAGACAGCACCAGCACCAACATGTACGTGTTTACCCGTTATCGCGCGTCCACCTAATGTCGCGTTCATGTCAATCATCGTTCCTTCACCGACTACTGCTCCAATATTAATTGTGGCTCCCATCATCACCACAGCACCATCACCAATCACTGCGTGTTCTCTAATAAACGCACCGGGTTCAATTCGCGCATTTGTGTTTGTTAAATCTTTTAACGGAATTGCTGAATTCCTACGATCCATCTCAATTTCTACATCTTCTATCAACATATGATTTTCCTCATAAAATGCCTTCCAATCATCTGCTTCACAAAAAATGATTTTTGAATTTTCAGCGCCAAATACATTAAAAGTATCTGGAAACTGTACTTCACTAAATTCACCATTAATATATACTTTAATTGGTGTAGATTTTTTCGCCTCACTAATATAGTTAATAATTTCTTCAGCTGTAAAGTTTTGTACCATAGTAGGTGTCACTTCCTTTATAAATGATCAAATGTATAATACCCATTTTCTTTATTGATTAATTTTGCTGCTGCATTTAAAGCACCATTCGCAAATATATCTTTAGACTGCGCACGATGTGTTATTGTAATCGTTTCATCAATGCCAGCGAAAAGCACGTCATGTTCACCTACAATTGTGCCACCACGTATGGCATGCACACCGATTTCATCAGCATTTCGTTTTTCTGTTTTTTCATGACGATCATATACAGGATAACTTTGTTCGCGTAAATCTTTAATTACATCATAAAGTTTAACAAGAGTACCACTAGGCGCATCTACCTTTTTATTATGGTGCGCCTCAGTGAGTTCTATATCATAATCACTTAATAGCGGTACCGCCACTTCTAATAGTTTAGTGAGCACATGCACACCATAACTCATATTAGCACTGAAAAATACCGGCATATGTTCACTTACGTCTTTTAATTTTGAGGTAATACGTTCCTTTTCACCTGTAGTTGCAACTACTAATGGTAGTTTAAACGTATCTTCCAACAAAGGTAGTAATAAGTCTGGATGTGAAAAATCTATGGCGACATCTGCAAATTCAACGTCACTTAATTTACTATATATCGGGTAGGGGATATCGCGATTTTGATTTTTTAATATGACTCCTATAATATGATGCCCTTGTTCTTCTGCTAATCGTGCAACACGTTGATTCATTGCACCGTAACCTATCAATAAGATATTCAAGTTTCAACACCTTCTTTAAATTGATGATAAACTGCTTTTAATTGTGCTTGTTCTTTGTCATTTAAAGGAACCAGAGGAAGACGTACTTCATATTGACCATATCCTTCGAGTGCAGCTAAGTATTTAATTGGTACAGGATTAACATCAACACTCATTGCATCTAACAGTTGTGCAATTGGTTTAAACAACTGTGCTCTTGATGCCTGATTAGTATAAACTTCTTGAATTGCTTTAGGGATAACATTTGCTACTACTGAAATAACGCCATGGCCACCTCGATTATAATATTCAACAATATTGTCATCATTACCGCTATATAAAGCAAACTTAGTAGTGTCAATTTGTCGTTGAATTTCATTTAAATAATCAAAATCATTTGTAGCATCTTTCAATGCCACGATATATGGATGTTTACTTAAATGCACGAGTGTTTCAACTTCAATCGTGGAATTTGTACGCGTTGGAACATTATATAAAATAACAGGTAGTTCAGCGGCATTAGCAATCGTTTCAAAATGAGCAATAAGACCACGTTGACTTGTTTTTAGATAATAGGGTGTAATCAACATAATCGCATCTGCGCCAAGTGCTTTAGCACGTAATGAGGCTTGAATTGAATATGCTGTATTGTTCGTCCCTGTGCCCACAATAATAGGCACGCGAGATGCATTTTCTTCAATGACAGTTTTTAAAATGTTATCTTTTTCATCTTGCGTGAGTGTTGGATTCTCAGCAGTTGTACCGTTTACAACTATCGACTGAATACCTTGATTTATTAAATCATTAACTTGTTTACGAATGGCTGGATAGTCAACTTGATGGTTTGAAAATGGGGTGATTAAAGCAACACCCGTGCCTTCAAAAATATACGTCATAATATCTGACTCCCTTCAAAAATTACCCTTTTAATTTCAATACTTGCTCAAGCACCTGTACTGCATTTAATGCCGCACCTTTAAGTAAGTTGTCAGACGTACACCAAATATGAAATGTATTTTCTAAAGAGTCATCTTGACGAATACGTCCTACAAAAACATCGTCTTTCCCCGTTGAGTTCATCGCCAATGGATAAGCATTGTTTCGAGGATCATCGACTAAAACCACACGATCATCTTTATCAAATAATGTACGAATTTCTTCAACAGTTGTTGGTTTTTGAAGCGTGACATTCATATGAACGCTATGACTATCTTGTACAGGTACACGCACACAAGTCGCTGTTACTTTTAAATCGGGTAAATTTAAGATTTTTCGCGTTTCGTCTATCATCTTTTGTTCTTCTTTTGTATAGTCGTTGTCTAAAAAGGCATCAATATGCGGTAATACATTATTATAAATAGGGTGGGGATAAGCTTTAGGTGCAGCACCTGTTGCACCATCTTCTAAATCTTTTTTACCTTGCATCCCTGACCCTGATACAGCCTGGTATGTTGTATAAGCAACACGTTTTAAACCAAATGTGTCTTGAAGAGGTTTTAAAGGTACGACAGATTGAATCGTCGAACAGTTAGGATTTGCGATAATACCACGTCGAAAAGTCGGTTCATTCACTTCTGGTACAATCAAATCAATATCTTCTGTCATACGCCACTGACTTGAATTATCTATGACAATTGCGCCATGTTTTTCAAAAAGTGGGGCAAACCGTTTACTTGTTCCACCGCCCGCACTCATCAACACATAATCAAATTGACTATCAGTTGCCGCTTCAGTCAATTCTTGAACAGTGTAGGTTTGGCCTTTAAATGTTACTTCTTGGCCTGCTGAACGCTTAGAAGAAAATAATACCAATTCATCAAAATGAATGTTTTTACGTTCAATTGTTTCTAAAATTTTAGTTCCTACTAATCCTGTTGCACCTACAACTGCTAATTTTGTCATGTTTATTCACTCCATTTGTATGTATTTAGACATTACTTGAGATCATTCATTTATAGATAGGGCACCAATATATAAAAAAACAAGTTCGGTGTGCGAACTTGTTTAAGAATATATACAAGTGATGCACTCCATTATCCGTAAATAATGACAGACTCTTAGCTCTTAACCACAGAATCCAACAAACAGTTTCTGCAAATCCTGTTTATTTCGGCATCTCACCCTTTGGATATATCATGCTTGCAGGCAATAAACGATATATCTACTTATGATTGATGCGCCTCATCAGTAATGATTTATTTGTTATGTTTATCATTATACATAGCAGCACTTCTCATGTAAACAGAAAAGGGCGATTTTTTAAAATTTACTGAAAACTTATACCTATAAAAACGGCATGGGCACTCACATTTGAAAAATTTTAGCCCACACCGTTATCTTTATGAATTATTTCTTTTTTAATAAACCTTTTTCTTCTAAATAACGTTCATATGAAATTTCTTTAGATAAACTTCCAGGTTCATCAAGATCAATCACACGATTGGCAATGGTATTGATGAATTCGAAGTCATGAGAAGTAAAGATTAAAGAACCTTTAAATGATTTCAACCCTTCATTGACTGATGTAATACTTTCTAAATCAAGATGGTTTGTAGGTTCATCAAGTAATAATACATTTGCGCTTGAAAGCATCATTTTACTTAACATACAACGTACTTTTTCTCCACCTGAAAGTACACTTGCTTTTTTCTTAACTTCCTCACCGCTAAACAACATACGACCTAAAAAGCCACGTAAAAATGTTTCCGTTTGCTCATCTTCAGGTGCATATTGACGTAACCATTCAACTAGGTCCATATTCACATTATCAAAGTACTCCGAATTGTCTTTAGGGAAGTAACTTTGAGATGTTGTGACACCCCATTTTACTGAACCTTCATCTGGCGCCATTTCTCCAGATAAGATTTTTAAAAGCGTTGTTTTAGCAATCTCACTTTGACCTATTAAAACTGCTTTATCATTAGGGTTCATTGTAAATGAAATATTATCTAAAACTTTTTCTCCATCAATTGTTTTAGAGATATTTTGAACAAACAACAAATCGTTACCAATTTCACGTTCTGGCGTAAATTTAACGAATGGATATCGACGTGATGACGGTTGGATATCATCTAATTCAATTTTTTCTAATTGTTTTTTACGACTCGTTGCTTGCTTAGATTTAGAAGCGTTCGCAGAGAAACGCGCAATAAAGTCTTGAAGCTCTTTCATTTTTTCTTCTTTTTTCTTATTTTGTTCTTGCGCCATTTTTTGTGCCAATTGACTAGATTGATACCAAAAATCATAATTCCCGACATAAATCTTGATTTTACCAAAGTCTAAATCAGCAATATGTGTACATACATTATTTAAGAAATGACGGTCATGCGACACGACAATGACAGTATTGTCAAAATTAATTAAAAAATCTTCTAACCAACTAATCGCTTGGATATCAAGTCCATTTGTAGGCTCATCGAGTAATAGTACATCGGGTTCGCCGAATAAACTCTGTGCAAGCAATACTTTAACTTTTTGGTTATTTTCTAACTCAGACATTTTTTTATCATGTAAGTCCGTCGCAATACCCAAACCAGATAAGAGGGTAGCCGCATCAGATTCAGCATTCCAGCCGTTCATCTCTGCAAATTCACCTTCAAGTTCTGCAGCTCGAATACCATCTTCATCACTAAAATCAGGCTTCATGTAAATCGCATCTTTTTCTTGCATTACTTCAAACAAACGCTCATGACCTTTAATGACAACATCTAACACACGCTCATCTTCGTATGCAAAGTGATCTTGTTTTAACACAGCTAAACGTTCATCTTTCCCTAGTGAGACATGACCCGTTTGAGAATCAATTTCTCCTGAAAGAATTTTTAAAAAAGTAGACTTACCCGCACCATTTGCGCCAATCAAACCATAACAGTTTCCAGGTGTGAATTTTATATTAACATCTTCAAATAATTTACGATCACCAAAACGTAAACTAACATCGGTAACTTGTAACATGCATTTTCTCCTTTATACATTAATACTAACGGGTGCATTATACCATATATTTAGAAGGGTTTCGACATGATTTGCCGTTAGTTAAAGCGAACACTTAATGCTTCTACCTTTGACTCATGATATAATAGTATTAATCAAATTATGAGGAGATAATTATGTCTTTTAAAGAAAATGAAATCGTTGGGACTATAGACTTTTTAGAAGTAAAAGCACTAGAAGGATCAACATATATATTAGAAGGACCAAATAAAGAAAGAGTAAAATTAAATCCATCAGAGATTAACGACGATGATGATTTAGAAATAGGTGAATCCTACAGTTTCTTTATTTTCCCTAATAGATCTGGGGAACTTTTCGCTACTCAAAATATGCCTGATATCACGGTAGGGCGTTACGACTTTGTAAATGTGATTAGTACGGATCGTGACGGTGCACGTGTCGATGTGGGCTTACCCCGCGAAGTTTTAATACCATGGGAAGATTTGCCTAAAATCAAATCATTATGGCCACAAAAAGGAGATGCCGTTCTCTGTACACTACGTATTGACCGTGAGCGACAAATGTTTGCGCGTTTAGCCTCAGAAACGACAGTGCAACAAATGTTTACACCTATTCATGATGACCAATTTCAAAATAAGGTTATATCAGCACGACCATATCGACTCTTACGTGTAGGTACTTTTTTACTTTCAGAAAAAGGGCACAAAATTTTTGTTCATGAATCTGAAAGACGTGAGGAACCAAGATTAGGAGAAGCGATGCAAGTACGCATTATAGGTTTTAATGAAAAAGGAGAATTAAATGGATCATTTTTACCATTAGCACATGAACGTCTTGATGATGATGGTGAAAAAATTATTCAGCTCCTGATGGAATACGAAGGGGAATTACCATTTTGGGATAAATCAAGCCCTGAAGCTATTAAAGAAGTGTTTAATATGAGCAAAGGTGCATTTAAACGTGCAATTGGACATTTATATAAAAAACGACTCATCAATATTGAAACAGGTAAAATTGTTCTTACTAAAAAAGGGTGGGCTCACGTTCAAGATAATCAAGCTTAATAGATGACACGTAGCATATATTTAAAAAATCCTTCAAAGGTCAATTACTGACCTTTGAAGGATTTTTTATGACATTATAGATGACTAATGGTGATTTGAGATAACAAACTTTCAAAATCATCAAGATTAATTTTTCCAGTTTCATGTTGCATGGCATTCGACATGCCTGCTGCCATTGCGTGTTTAGTGGCCGATATAATATCGGAAGACTGTGTTAACCCTGAACAAAAACCTGCGATTGAACTATCTCCAGAACCAACAGCATTCACTGCATTTATTTCGGGAATGTTGACTTGATAAAACTGGTCTTGATGCTTTAACAGTGCACCATCTTTACCAAGTGTCACAAGAATGTTTGACAGATCATTAAATAGCGGTTTTTTCAATGCCTCTTGTAATCCTTGCATAGAAAAATGACCGTTATAACCAGTTAATTCCGCTATTTCTTCTTCATTAGGTTTGATGAGATCCGGTTTAAAAGACGTATGATCATTTAAAATCGTTGCTAATGTCGCACCATTCACATCTAAAATAACAAATTTATTTTGACGTTTGGCAATTTCAATTAACTTTTGGTAAATCGATACCGTTAAACCCGGTGGGATACTTCCTGAAATAACAATAATATCATACGCTTGAACTAGTGTTTCATAAAAAATAAGAAATTGGTCTTGAACTGATAATTCCAATTGAGTTCCGCTTTCTAATATTTCTGTTTGTGCATCCGGTGTTATCATAGCAATACAAAAGCGTGATTCTACACCACTATCTAAAAATTTGTGAGGAATATGAAGTCGATCCAACTGTTGTTTAATAAATAATCCTGATGTCCCACCTAAGATACCGCTAGCAGTAACATCAATACCCAATTGATGCGCTACACGCGTCACATTAAGTCCTTTACCTCCAGCAGTTTTTGACACTTGAGAAACGCGATTTGTCGTATCGATTCGTATTGCATCCATATGATAACTAATATCAATGGAAGCATTTAATGTCACGGTTAATACTTTTTTCATTCCACTCATCCTTGCTATTTTATTAATATGCATGTTTGTTTTTGTTCGATTTTGTTGTTTATATGTTTAATATATAGTGATGAAGTGTTTAAGTCAAACTAAATAAGCGCTAACTCTATTATTTTAAACAAGTTAGCGCTTAGGCAAATTATATTTGCTGTGTTAAATTTTCAATTTCTTCGACAAGTGAGCCAATAAATTGAATCGTATCTTTGAGAGGCTTTTCGCTCGTCATATCTATATGTGCGATTTGTGCTAATTCAACAGGGGACATGCTACCGCCTGCTTTTAAAACTTCGAGCCATTCATTTACTGCCTTCTGACCTTCATGTTTGATGCGTTGCGCCATTAATGTTCCAATTGTTAAACCTGCAGAATACGTATAAGGATATAAACCCATATAATAGTGGGGTTGTCGCATCCATGTTAATTCTGAACCTGGGGTTAACTCTACATCATCACCCCAAAACGTTTCAATCACTTGTTTTTTTATCGCATTTAATTTGTCTGCTGTTAAATATTCTCCTCGATCTACACAACGATATACTTCTCTTTGGAAGGCCGCCTCAAGTAAATGCGTCACCATATTATGGTAATACGTTCTAGAAATTAGCGAGCTAAGCACCCAACGTTTAAATCGAGGATCTTCACTATTTTTTTCTAGTAAATATTGTGCCATAAGCATTTCATTCATCGTTGACGGGGCTTCTACAAAATACATAGAAGATTCAGAGTGTAAAATATTTTGATGTGACTGTGCTAAGTGAAAATGACCTGCATGACCAAGTTCATGTGCGAGTACAAACACTTCATTCATTTTACCAGTCCATGAAATAAAGATATAACTATGGGTGAAGTAAGGGCTTGCACAATATGCACCTGTCTCTTTACCTTTATTTTGAGGAAAATCAATCCAACGTTCATTGTACGCACTTTGTGTCATTTTTAAATAATCCTCACCAAGGACACCAAGTGCGTTGTAAATATATTGTTCAGAATCTTTGATTGAAATTTGTGGTTCATAGTCTGGATCAATAGAGATTTTTAAGTCTTCATATTTCAGGGAATCTAATTGATGCACTTTTTTTAATAATCGTGCATATCGACGCATGATAGGGGCTAAGTCTGACATTATGATATCAATTTGGCGATGATACATGTCTGGATGCACATCATGATCTTCTAATAAGAAATCAATTACAGAATTATAGCCACGTAAATTTGCCTCTAATTTTTCATTTTGAACATGTGCCTGATAAACAGCTGCTGTCGTATGTTGATATTTGCGCAATGTTTCACTAAAATGTTTGAAACTTTGTCGTCTAAGTTCTGTGTTAGGATCATCTTCATATACCCCTTCGAATGTTGTGTAATCCATGTCATAAACCTGGCCATTCACTTCGAATTGCCCAAAGTCAATATCTAACATTTTAGTCACTTCATATAAATCATACGGTACATTTAGCGCAGCAACCATTTCTGCTAAAACTTTTTCGGCTTCGGGATGTAATTGATGCGGTTGCTTTTTTAATAAACGTTTTAAATAATAATCATATTTTGATGTTTTAATTGCACTCTGAAGTACAGCTTTATCTAGATGTAACAGCTCAGATTCAACAAAAGTCAATTGGCTTGATATTTTCCCATATTTTTGACTAAAAAGGGCATTTAGGCGTTGTTTTTCAGGGTCAGTGGATTCAACACTCAATTGTAAATGCGCATAATTCGCAACACGGTCAATTTCAATAGTTAATTCACATAATGCATCTAATACCTTTTCGATACTTTCAGCATTATGTATCGTCGTAGCATAGTGTTTATGAAATACTTCCGCCTTTGTAACTAAAGTATTAATTGCATGTTCGAAGGCGACATCACTCTCATAAATATCCCTTAAATCCCACGTTTCCGAAACTGGTACATCCTTACGAGGTTTAAGTTTTTGTGTCATTCAAATTCCTCCTTTTAAGAATAGTTAAATCTATTATACATTATTTTCAAAGATGAATTTATTTCTTTGTACATACATAACTTCTAAAGTTAGGTATAATAGAGACAATATGATAAAGGGGGTTCCATGATGACGATTTTAGATATGCCTAACTATTTATGGATATCAATTGCTATAATGATTGTACTTACTGTATTTTGTACTTTAGTTTTAAACAAATGGTTTTTTATAGCAATTCTTAGCTTCGTTGTTTTAGGTTGTTTGGCTTTCATTTTACCAAATTTCTACAATATCACGTATGAACCTTTGTTAGGATTCGCAGCATTCGTATCAGTGCTTAGTCTTATACTTAGTTTAATTTTATGGTACTTCACACGTCATTGGCGTAAAAAACGTCAAGAGAAAAAATACCAAAAGGAATTATCCCGTATTGAACGAAAATATAAATCATAAAGACCTGTTAGCAATTGGCTAGTAGGTCTTTGTGCTGTTAAAAAGTGGTAGAGCATGCTCATTATAGTTAACTTCCTATAATATATATTATGTAAACTAAATTGAAATTTGAAATTGCTATATCCAGTTATTCCGTTATATATGTCTATATATGTGTATATCAGTTTTAGATCATGTCATTAGCATTACACAATCTCAAAATACGATTTTTAAGCCCGCTATATATCACGATGTCACAGCACATTGCAACCACAACACTTCAATTCATTAACCTACAAGCGTTTTATATGTAATAGGATGTTAGTGAATCCATTGAAGGTTTACATAATATAAATATGTTAAATTTCTCTCTTAAATATCCGCACAATTTATTGCTTTTAAACTAAAACGCTCACAAATCATACGTTTGTGAGCGTTTTAGTTATTATTTTTTTATTTTAGCGCGTACTTTATTCAGCGTATTGAACAAGAAATATTTCGGTTTATTAATCGGTTTGTAGAAATCTCCAATTAATTCTTCAATTTGAACGTTAAAACCACGTTTAAAGCGATACACACCATAGTCTTCACTGTTTTCAGTAAAATCTCCAGATAATCCATAAAAATTGTAACGTTCATAACCATGTTCAAAACAATAATTAATCATGTACCAATGCATTGCATATGGGCCCATAAAGTGATTGTATTTTTCACTTGATCCACCTGAAAAATAGTTAATTTCATAACCGTTTGCGAAATACACACCAGACGCTAAATTTAAAATTTGTCCATCTGTTTTACGTAATTCACTCGCTTTTAACATTTCACTCTTATCATGGTCAATTTGTTTATCTAATTCAGCAATTTTTTTCAATTGTTTATCCGATTTGTTTTCATTTGCCATCATTTGGTCACGGCGCGTTTCTTTATCATTTAAACTATCTTGCAACGAAGTAATATACTCATCTAAATCGATATAAGCTAATGGAATAAGTGCTTTGCTACCATAGTTTGTAATAAAGTTTTTAAAATACGCATCAGTTTTAGAAACAAATCCCGCACGTGCTTCTGTCTCACGGTATAATTCTAAAAATTGATCAACTTCATCTTCATTTAAGAACTTCACGCGAATACCATAATTAATTGCCTTATTAATATTGCGTTTACGTTGACTATCAAATTGTTTTTTTAGGGTTTGAGGTGTTTGATCTTTAAGATTTAATACACCCATCCAACGCACTTGACTTGATGTGTCATAAGATGTTGTAAAGCCATGATGCTCATAGCCATGCGATTTAAATAATTGTACGAGCTTTTCATTTGCATCTTTATCTGAAATTGGTTTGATATCTTTGTCATAAACTTGATATAACCAATATGGGTCCATTTTGACATATAGGCATTTATTTTTTTGTAAATACACTTCAAGTTCTTTTAAATAAAAATCGACTAAACCTAAGTCAGAATAATCCATAACTGGACCTCGGTTAGAGTAATATACATAGCTTCCCATTGTAGGAATTTTTGAAAATAAACTTGCTGCTAGAATTTGATTATTTTCACCTTTGATGCCGAGTAAAACAACTTGAAACCCGTCTGCTTCACGTGTTCCAATATTTTCTTTAACTTGGAAATAATGGCTTTCTAAAGCAGGATTTTGTACAAATTGGTCATATTCTTCCACTGTGAGTTCTGTAAATTTCATACCAATGAATCCCCTTCTTTTACATTACTTTCTATCTTTTATTTTTTTAAGTTGTGTATATAATTGATACGCAGGTTTGTGAATTGGCTTCACAAAATCACCAACATATTCAAGGACATCTGCGTTAAACCCTTTTTTGAATTTCACAACACCAGCATCTTCCGCACCTTCTGAGAAATCACCACTGACGCCATAGAAGTTATAGCGTGGAATGCCTTGATCAATTGCATAATTAATCATTGTCCATTGAATGGCGTAACTTCCCGCAAAATGACGGAATTTATTAGCTGTTCCTCCCGCGTAGTAGACAACTTCGAATGGATTAATGATGAAGAACGCTGCAGAGATTGGGAGTTCATTCCCATGCTCGGCTTGAAGTTGCTGTGCTTCTTCGATTTTAGCGTTCTGCGCTTCAAGTTGTTGCTCAAGATTTTGTTTTTTATTTTGTGCTTTTTTATTGTCTGGTCGTTTTTCGAGATCTTTTTCAGCTTTAGCAATTTCTTTGTTTAACGTACGTTCTTCATTTTTCAATTCTTCAATATATTCATTGAAATCAATATATGCAAGTGGTACAAGTACGCGCTCTTTATAATGTTTGTAACGATTATAATAAAAATCATCATCTCGATCTAAGAAATCTTTTGCTTCAGATGTATCTTCCATAAAACTTCTAAAAATATGGAGTTCATCTTCTTTTAAAAATCGCACTTTTACACCATTTTTTTGTACTTTTTTAGTATTGCGCTTTCTTAAGCTATCCATATCATTTAAAACATCTTTAGCTGTTTTACCTTGCAAATCTAAAACAGAATGAAAACGTATTTGTTTAATTGGATCAAAACCAATTGTGAAGCCATCATGGTCGTAACCTAGTTCGGCCATTTTGTCAAAAATCCAATCGTTATTAAATCGTTCAATGACTTCTCCATCATGGTTACGCTTTAACATAGGTAAATAAGGATCAACACGTAAATATAGCGCATTGTATTTTTTTACATATTTTGCAAGTTCATTAAAGAAAAAATGAACAAGTTCTTTATTTTCGTAATCAATAATTGGACCACGATTACTATAAAAATATTTAAAAAACTTCATGACAGGTGTAGCAGTTAATAAGCATGCTGCAAGAATATTATTTTGGTTGTCTTTTATCCCAACAAGATGCGTTTCAACACCTTCTGCCACTTTTAATTCATAATTTCCTACCATTTGCGTAAAATGGCTGTATGGCATAGCATCAGCAAATGCGCCAAATTCAGCCGTTGTTAAATTTGTAAATTTCATTTTATAACTCCTATTTCTCTAAAACATTTAGTAAGTATTTCTGGAGATGGTCATATATGTTCGAACATTGGATAGACTTTTTCCAATTTGATGAAAGGTGTTTTGACAAAGATGTAACGCGTTTTTTATTTTTAAATCTCATTCATCGCTCGAAGACATGCTGTTTTTCATCAATACTTTGTGTCATTATCGATACTTTTGTCTCATTATATTTTAACGTATTAAACCTTAATACGCCAATATTGAGACGATTTGAGCTAAACTTTTTTACGTGGCTTGTCTTGAATGCATTACACATTATCCTTCATTTATCTTAAATGACTGCTGCCCCTCACTTGAAAACGCTTTTATGGTTAAACCATTGTTTCTGATTCACAGTACGCTTTAAGTAAATTGTATGTCGCAGTAATCCCATCTTCATGCGTACGTTCCATCGCGTGAGAGGATTCAATACCAGCACCAAATAGACCATGTTTCACATCCGCACCTGCATGAAGTGCGCCAGTTGCGTCAGATGCATAGTAAGGATATATATCGACTTTATATGGGATGTTTTCTTTTCGACATAAATTTACGAGATGATGGCGTAATTTTTTATGGTATGGTCCAGAAGCATCCTTTGCACATATTGAAACGGAATATTCATCAGTATTTTGTCCATCTCCTATAGCCCCCATATCTAAAGCTATAAATTCTTCAACGGATGTATCAATATTAGAATTTGCACCATAACCAATTTCTTCATTATTTGAAATATAAAATATGGTTGTATATGGTAATGTTATTTTATTGTTACTTAATTCTTTTAAATATGAAAGCATCAAAGCGACACTTACTTTATCATCTAAGTGACGTGATTTTATAAAACCTGTTGCTGTCACTTCTGTACGTGGATTAAAACTCACAAAATCTCCTACATTGATTCCGAGATTTAACGTTTCTTCTTTAGATATCACTTTCGCATCTATACGGACTTCCATATGGTCTTGGGTACGTTCAATTTTTTGGTTGTTTAAATAAACATGTGGTGATGTTTCATGTAATAAAATGGTACCAGTAAATGTTTGATCATCAGCTGTGCGAATCGAGCAATACTCCCCTTCAATCGCGTTATATTTAAATCCACCAATTAAATCAATGCGTACGCGACCATCATCTAATACTTCTTTCACCATTGCGCCTAATGTGTCTACATGCGCGGTAATACATCGTTTTTGTGTTTTGTTTCGTCCTTCTACTTCTACATATAAACCACCTTTACGCGTTAATTCCGGTGCATATCCCATTTTTATTAGTTGTTCTTTAACATAGTGTATTGCAAGTTCAGTATCACCTGAAGGGCTATGTATGGCTGTCAAATCTTTTAAAAATGTGATTGTTTGATTAATCATGTTGATCACTCCCTTTTTAGTATTCTTTATTTCATTATACCTGTCTTCTTGTATTTCATCACAAAATCATCGTACATTCTATTGCAATTAAACGCTTTAAAATGTTAAAATATCTGAATATTATTACAATAGGCGGTGTATTATGACTAATATTTTTTTCGTAGGTTTAGGCTTAATTGGTGGGAGTTTAGCAAGTAATTTAAAGTATTTTTACGAAGACATTCATATTACAGCTTACGATGCCAATCACCATCAATTACAACGTGCGATTTCTATGGGAATCGTCGATACGATAACGACTGATTATGCACATGGGTTAACTCAGGCTGACATCGTTATTTTTGCCACACCTGTTCAAACGACGACAACTTACCTTAAAGAGATGTCACAATACGCTACACGTCCTGGCCTTATTGTGACAGACACTGGAAGTACAAAGTCAACGATACAAGCATTTGAACGTCCATTATTAGATCAGCACATTCATCTTGTCGGTGGACATCCTATGGCTGGGAGCCATAAGAGTGGTGTGCTTAATGCTAAAAAACACTTATTTGAAAATGCCTATTATGTACTCGTTCATGATTTGCCTGAAAACAATCACGCTTCTGATAAGATACAATCGTTACTTCAATATACCCGTGCTAAAATCATCTCTATGACTGCGGACGAACACGACAAAATCACTGGTATTGTCAGTCATGTTCCTCATTTTGTAGCATCGAGTTTAGTGAATTTAAATGCATTTTATGCGCATGACTCTCCTTGGGTTAAAGACTTAGCTGCCGGGGGATTTCGTGATATTACACGCATCGCAAGTAGTAGTCCTGAAATGTGGCGAGATATATCTTTAGAAAACAAGCAACATATTTTAAATGCTATGAAACAATTACGCACACAATTAGATGATGTAATGATGTTACTTGAATCTCAAGATGCAAACGGATTGTATTCATTTTTTAACAATGCAAAACAATACCGTGACGAACTACCTTTGCGTAGTAAGGGGGCTATGAACAGTTCGTTTGATTTATATGTTGATATTCCGGATAAGCCTGGCACAATTTCTCAAGTACTCGACATTTTAAGCACCCATCACATTTCAATTAGTAATTTACGTATTTTAGAAGTTCGTGAAGATATTTATGGCGCATTACGCATCAGTTTTAAAACGGCTGCTGATCGCGATGCCGGTCGTCAAGCATTGTCACATCAATTTGATACGTATATTAATTAACCCATAAAACCGAGCAACGCTCCTCTAGTTGCCCGGTTTTATCTATAGATTACCTATTGAAGTTTACATAATATAATTATCGTTGTTTTAAACTTATCGTTAATAACACATATTTTTAAATCGTGACATTTTTAGCTACATTTTATGTCCGGCCATTAAGCCGAGCCGATTGTGTTTTGTTCCCGCATCTGTAAATGACACTGCTTTCGATACACTGCCTCGCCCATATTTCTGATGTAAATAATCGATTGCTTTTGCTAACTTTTCATCTCGTCGACGTTGATATTCATCTATAAATAAATTGAGTTGTCGATCTGTATCCGCTACAAATTGTGTTAAGGATATACTCAATGTACGATATAATTTCGTTTTATCACACTTTTCATCTGCCAATCGAAATACCGTTTGAATGATGTCACGATCTAAATTAGTCGCATCTTGTAACGTATATTGTTTAGATACGCCGCCACCTTCACTATAACCATATGAGAAATGAATTGTCTTCGCAAATTGGTTACGTACTCTTAAACGACTTGCCACCTCCTCAATAAGTTCTTGCATTACCACTTTTGTTTCTTCATATTTATAATCTCTCATTAAAATCTGGCTTTTACATATGGACGGGTTAATCACTTGATACGTGTCACTAATATGACTTTGATCTATACCATTCGCATGAAGATGTAAATCTACACCTACGATACCGAAATCACGTTTTAAATATTGATATGGATATTGTGCCAGTTGACCTATATTAAAAATTCCGCGCTGGTTTAACTTTTTTTCAGTTTGTTTACTAATCCCCCAGAAATCACGTAAAGGTTCAATTTTCCATAGCTTACTCGGAACATCTTCATAGCGCCATTCAGCAATATAGTTGTCATTATTTTTAGCTTCATTATCTAAAGCTACTTTGCTCATTAACATATTTGGTCCAATACCAATGGCACACTGTATTTGTGTTTCATCAAAAATCTCTTTAATTAAGCGTTCGCAAAATAATTGAAGCGTGGTATTAAACCGATAATAACTTTTAGTCACATCCATAAAAAATTCATCAATACTATATTGATGTAAATCTTCTGCTGGGACATAACGTAAGGCAATTTGAGAAATTTTCAATGATACCTCTAAATATTTTCGCATGCTAGGATTAATAATATAAATGTCACTCCGGTGCGGAATTTCAAATAAACGTGAGCCTGTTTTTATCCCGAGTTCTTTTAGTTTTGGTGTCGCCGCAAGTACGACTGAACCTTGCCGTTTCGTATCTGCAACTACAGCTAATTTGGTTTTTGATGGATTTAAACCTTTTTCAATACATGAAACACTCGCAAAGAAACTTTTTTGATCCACACATAAAATATCCCTGTTTTCTAATAAATGATAATCATACATCCAACCACCCCATTTTTTTCATATTGAAAGATGGTTTTATTATATACGAACATACGTTCTGTTTTCAAGAATGAAATCTTATTTTTCTCTTCATGTAGATAAAAAAGAGGCCATTGCGCAGTAATCGTACGCATTTGGCCTCTCTGATGAACATCTATTAATGATTGATATAAGGGATGATTTCTTCCACTTCTTCATCCACACCCAAATCAATATATACGTGTGCTTTTAAATACACTTTACTCTCTTCAGATTGAAAATTGAGGTTTTCTGGTTTGAAATTAAATGTAACTTTTTGAGGTTTGCCTTTTTCAACAGTGAAGCTGTTTTCGAGTGTAAACGTATCCAATTCATTTTCTAGTTGTGAAAATTCACTCGTTTCATCATTATTTTCATATTTTTCAATGAGTTTGACTTCTGTGTGTGTCACGGTTTGTGCACTGTCTCCAGCTTTAAAATGAATACACCCGCTAATGGCATCGGACACTTGATATTCATTTTGATCTAGCCGAATATACACATGCATACCGTTAATTCCTAATGACGTTAATATGTTCTCAAAACCCATAAACTACCTCCGTGATTTAAACGTTTTCTCTATCATATCTTTAAAAGAATTCTTTTGGCAAATCATACCCTAAAAATTTTAAAAATCTTAAGATAAGGCAGTCTTCTGCTAAGAAAATGCTATAATAAAAGAAAAAGGAGGCGACAAACATGCCAATCGTTACAGTACAATTATTAGAAGGACGTTCTGATGAACAATTAAAAGCTCTCGTTTCTGAAGTCACAGATGCCGTAGAGAAAACGACAAAAGCAAATCGAAATGCCATTTCTGTTGTTATCGAAGAAATGAAACCACAACATTATGGTGTAGGCGGCGTACGTAAAGCAGATCAATCTTAAAAAAACATTAAATGAAAAATCTTGAAATAAAATATAAAGCATTATGTGTAACATATTTATATTTAACTTCGGGCTTTGACATCGCTTCACCCATAACTCAAAAAGCCATTAACATTCATCTAAGCATGAAGTTAATGGCTATTATTTTAATTCTACAGAAATAATGTAATCATAAAAGTGACGTATTAAGGAATAATCAAAGGAATAAATATTTAAAACCTAACCTCTTGTGAAAAATTATTGATTTAAAAATTCTTCAATTTGCTTTTTATTTGCTTCTTTATCAATACCTAACGCACTACCTCCATCATTCGTAGTAACATCTTCGTATGTACCTTTAACGGGCACACTTAACGTTTTAATGTTTTTATCGCCACGAATAATAAAACTTATACCCGTTTGATAAATCGCAGAGTCAGGCATGTCCGTTGCCACGTATCCACGCATAATACCAGCAAGTTTTGGCAATTTAAATATTGTCGACGGTTGAACAAGCTCTTGTTTTAACGCACTCATCACTTGTTGTTGGCGTCGTACACGTCCAAAATCACCTTCTTCATCATGTCGGAAACGCGCATATCCTAACAATTCTTTACCATTCAAACGATGCTCGCCTTTTTTAAGTGATACACCAATTTTGGCCGACATATCTTTTTCAACATTAATAGGCACACCTTCAGGACTTAATTCATCAATCATAGCTTCAAATCCTTTAAAATCAAGCGTGGCATAATATTCTGGTTCGATGCCTAAATTTTCTTTTAACGTTTTGCGTAACAATTCTGGACCGCCTAATGAATATGCGGTATTGATTTTGTAACGGTTGTAACCAGGGATGTCCGCATAAATATCACGCATGACAGATACAATTTTCATATCTTTATGTAGGAAATCATATTGTGCAATCATGATGGAATCTGTTCGGGAAACACCACCATCTTCACGGTCAGATCCTAAAATAAGTACCGTTGCTTTGGCATCATTTTTAGATGTACCATTAAATTTATGTAACTTAGGTGCTTGTTTATGATCTTTGGCCACTTCAAGACCAGAACGATAGCTCGAAACCGAAAAAACAATTGTTGCTATTAATAAAAGGATAATTGCCAAAATAATAAATGGAAGTTTACGTATGCGTCGTTTTTTGCGACGTTTCATACCTCCTTTTGGCGGTTTGGGATTTCTATGTTCATATTTATTTTCGCTCATCTTATCAACCTTATACCTTCAAAATTGGGATAGTCTGTACTATCATTAATACATATTAACGTTATATAAAATTATTTTAAAAATCAAGTGAAAACTGTAAAAATCGGACTAAGGTCTAAAATAAAAAAAGGGAAAGGGTGTCCACATGAATATCAATGTTGCTTACTTTGCTGGAGGTTGCTTTTGGTGTATGGTTCAACCATTTGACACAAATGAAGGCATTGAAAATGTAACTTCAGGATACATGGGTGGACATTTCGCACACCCAACTTACGAAGATGTTAAAACAGGAGAAACAGGCCATTACGAAACCGTACGCATTGAATACGATGTCGCCCTATTCTCATATCAAAAATTGCTAGAAATTTTCTTTTCTGTCATAGATCCAACAGATGCTGGAGGTCAATATCAAGATCGTGGTCCTCAATACCAAACAGCTATTTTTTACACGAATAGCGATCAAAAAGAAGTAGCGGAAGCTTACATTGCATCTTTGAAAAATACATTGGACCATGACAAAGCCATTGCTACAAAAATATTACCAGCTTCCACATTTTACGAAGCAGAAGATTATCATCAAGATTTTTATAAAAAGCATCCCGAACGATATCAACAAGAAAAAGAAGATCGTGCAAAATATCAATCTAAACATCATTAACATATAAAAAATGGATGTAGCGACAAGGCTACATCCATTTTTTATTTAAACATTTTTACGAATAACTCGCGTAACTTTAATTAAACTTTCCCAAACATTTTGACGTCGGTGATACACTAAAAAGCGTGATTCCCAATTTGGATTAAATTTACTTTTATATTTACGTAATCCTTGGAAGCTATACAAACCGTTAAAGTGTTCATATAAACGTCCTGCAAATTTTTCACGCAAATGACCATATGGCATTTGACCTACATTAGATAATGTCGCCATACCCATATTAAAGTATGCGTAGCCATTTTCTTTAGACCATTGCAACATGTGTAAATACAACGCATCCATAAATGGTACATCAATAGACTTGTCCCATCGAATTAAATCCACAGATACAATCTCTTTATCTTTAACCGGCATGAGCGTACAGAATGCATCAATACGTCCTTCTTCATTTTTCAAAACGGCAATAGGTGCAGTATCGAGATACGCACGAGAGAAATGCCCTACCGAGAAATAAAACTCTTTATCTTGCCCAAGCCAATCGTCGCTCACTTCTTTAAGTCGATTAAACGTTGCTTCATCAACTGGAGATTGTAACATTTCAAATGTATATCCCATTGACTCTACTTTATTTAACGTTGCTCGGAATCCACGACGTTTTTTGCCTGACGTCGTAAAGGCTTGAGCATCAATTAACGCTTCTTCGCCTAGTTTAAAGAATTGGTTACCAAAGTCATGGTATAACGATAAATGCTTTTCAGAAACTTGATAGAAAATGACTTCTGCACCTAAATAAGAGGCATGATCATAAAACTTTTCTAAAAGTTCTGCAAAGTGCTCTTCATTGCCCACAGGATCTCCTAAAACAATTAATGAATTACGATAAAAGCGGTACATGATAAATGCATCTTGCGCTTCATTAACAAACATATTTTTATCACCACTGAACAATAAGTGACTCAAATTATGACCACCATATTGTCCCAATATGTTTTGACCTACTTTTAAATCTACGTTTTCAAGCGGCGTACGATAATGACGTTCAAAGATATAAATAATGATACCTACGATGAGTGACATCCCTATAATTGAAAGCCAAAATGTTGAACGTAATACAAAATAATCTACATTTGGCATTTGGATATTAAAAGCATCTAAAAATCGTTTTGCAAAATGTTGGTTTAAAAGTAAAAGTACTACACTCACTAAAATAATGTAAAAGATTGATTTGATTCGAATCGCACGTTTTAAAACATGAGATTTACGATATGCAAACACTAAAGGTGCTAAAATTAATGCGGCAATCAGTACTTCAATTGTAATACCATACACATAGAAATTAGAAATGATTAAAATACACATCGCGACGATGACAAAAAGCATGGCACGCTGACTTCGTTCGACAATCCCTCGTAAATTTAACATTAAAATCAAACAAGCACTTACGTTAAATATATAGAGGATAAGGAACACAATGTGGTGTTTAGATATCGCCGCATCTGCCAATATAAGCACATTTACCAATAAAAACGTTAAACTCGTAATACCTACTAAAATACTTAAAATTAATGATGGAAAAATATTTACAAAATCTTTTTGGAATGAAAAGATAAACCCTGTCACTTCTCTAGCTGGAACAAAGTATTTTGAATCTGATATGAAGCTTTTAGCATGTGGACCGAATTCAAATACCGTCATAACAAGTGCAAAGAATAACGGGAAGAAATAGTAAGCAAAACGATACACAAGCAACGCTAAAACAATCTTTTCTTCAGGAATACCGATATATTTCAAACCTAATAAAATAATTAAGTCAAAAGCACCAAATCCACCTGGGATAAACGATGCTAAACCTGAAATAGCCGCCACAATAAATACGCTAAGTACGACTGGAAACGGCGGGTTCGCCCCAACAATATGTAACGATAAATAAAGTACCACACTGGCACAAATCCATTCAACGCTTGAAATTACTGTAAATAGTGTTCCTAACCAACGTGCTTTTTGATCAATTGGTGAAATTAAAGACACTATAATAAACGCTGGTAACAACAATGCCACAATATAGAGTAAAATTTTAACCCATATTGACGTATTATCTAGAAAACTCACATCGAGAATATGCGTGACAATAAGTAAAGATAGAAAGCTTAAACCCGTAAGCATTGAAGTCAAAATATAAGAAATGAACTTCACAAGTTTTTTACGTTCATTTGAATAGTTACTATAAAACCATAGCCGAACACCTGCGCCAATAAAACCACCAAAACCAATAATATTGTTAAAAGCATTAATGATGTAACCAACACGTAATGCTTTAAATTTAGACACTGGTAATTTGAATCGTGCTACTAAAACCCAGTCAAATAATGATAACAATCCAAGTGCAAAGGCACCTAGCAAGAATAAACCAATAAGTTCAAAACGATTAATGTGATTAAACAGTATAAATGTTTTCTTAAAATCAATATGTGACAATTCTTTCGTTAATACTGACGTCACAATTACAATTAATACCAAAACAAATACAATTTTTAAATATTTCACTAAATTTTTATTTAAAGACATATGACACTACCTTTCTGACTGAATTCATGCAAAAGGTTGATAGATTTATCTCTCATATCAACCTTCAACATTTAAAAACTGACTGAAATTGTGATGATACATGATAGGGTGACACTTATGCAAGTCTTGTAGAGCTAAATTGATGTTGATTTTATTTCGGAGATGCTGGCTTACTTTGAGCACTAGCATATTCATCATCGGGCATTTCGTATAATCCCGCATCTTCGGCATAATATTTATTATAACGACGTTTGAATAACAGGAATATATGTGATACAAGGACTTTCAAAATCGCATAAGCTGGAATACCCAAAATAACACCAACAATGCCTAATAAATTACCCGCACTTAATAAAACAAAAATAATAGTCAATGGGTGAATTTTTAATGTTTTACCCATAACATTAGGTGAAATAAAATGACCTTCAATAAACTGTACAGCAGTCCATACAATAATCAATTTAATAAGCATGAAAGGCGATGTAATAATTGAAATGATGATTGCTGGTGAGATTGCAATAGTTGGTCCTAAATATGGCACAACACTTGTCACTGCAGCAATACTTGCAAGGATTAAAGCATAATCTAAACCAATGATAGAATAACCTATAAATAAGAGAAAGCCGATACAAAACGAAACAATGATTTGACCTTGGATATAAGACCCAACTTGGTGACTCATCTTATCAAGTAAATCATGCACATCTTTGCGAAATTTAGGTGGTGTCACATGATTGATAAACCCCTTAAATTTATGACCATCTTTCAACATGAAGAATAATACAAATGGCACAGTGATAAGTACAACCGTCGCATTGACAAGTGTTTCTGCAAATGTACGCAGTCTAGGTGCAATACTGTCTGACATCTTAGGTAAACGTTCTTGCAATGTTGTTAACGTACTTTCAATTTGTGTAGAATACTTTTCTAAAAATGGAAAATGCATAACACGATTCACAAAGTCTGTTACTTTATGAATGTAATTAGGCGCATTTGAAATTAAACGTTCCAGTTGAATTGAAACAAGCGGAATCAGCAAATTAACAATAATTGTAATAATACCAGCAATTGCCACAAATAATATAGTAATCGCCCAAATTCGTTTAATATTATATCGTTCCATCAAGTTAATAATAGGATTAAACAAATAGAATAATATTAAACCTATAATGATCGGTGCAGCGATGGTATTAAATACAATAATAAATGGTTGGAAGACGTATGAGACTTTGTCAAATATAAAAATCACAATGCCTAAAAGAATAAATATCATTAAAGCAAAAAGTAAGTCTTTCCCTCCGAAAAATTTCATAAAACGGCTCTCACGAAAATCAAGGTTTTTACGTTCCACCCCTTGAGTTTCTTTTTGATTAGACATAACACTCTCACCCTACTTTACTTAAATTAATTATAGTGTATCGTTTTTTAAAAAAAATTAAAACATATAACTACAGTAAAAACTTTAAATCTACCTTAGAATTAGTATACATATCGGAAATAGTACTATTATTACAGGATAGTATATTCAAACAGTGCACATGCTCTTCTACGCCTATATTATAAGTGCTTATATGATAAATCATTTTATATTAAAACGGAAACCTAACATAGTGTATCACCATTAAATACTTATACATATATAAGTTCTCGTTTATATACCACATACACAATACCTACAAACAAGTATGATTTAATCACGTCTCAGTATCCTTTGTAAAAAATACCTTCAAAGTCATCGACACTGACTTTGAAGGTATTTAGTAATGTATTAGCAACAATACAAAAAGGGCGCGCCTAAATTAGGCACACCCCATTTTTAATTAAGCTTTAAATAATGTATCTCCAAAGTTTAATGATTGACCTTCTGAAACCGTCACATCATTAATCTGTCCTTGCGTTAAAATAATTGGCGTGATATCGCTCTTCGCATGTTGACGAATGTAATCCAAATCAAATGTAAGTAATACATCACCCGTTTGAATCGTTTGACCTTCTTCAACGTGCATTGTAAAGCCTTCACCATTAAGTTTAACTGTATCTAAACCAACGTGGATTAAGAGTTCTGTACCTTCATCAGATACTAAACCAATCGCATGTTTTGTAGGGAAGAACATTTGAACTTTACCATTGAATGGCGCACGAACTTCACCTTTCGTTGGTTGAATCGCAATACCGTCACCCATCATTTTCTCACTGAATACTTGGTCAGGCACTTCAGAAAGTGGTACAAACTTACCTTCTAATGGAGACGCAATAATTGTGTCATCTGAAGTTGCTTGTTTATTTTCATCAATCACAACCGGTTCATCGTCATGATCGTCTAAAGATACAGGCTTCACTGTTTTACCGTCCATAATGTGTTGCATTTCATGTTTAATTTGATCAGACTTCGGTCCGAAGATTGCTTGCATGTTATTGCCCACTTCTAAGACTCCGGATGCACCTAAATCTTTTAAACGTGCAACGTCTACTTTCCCTTTATCAGCTACTTCGACACGTAAACGTGTAATACAAGCATCTAAATGTTTAATGTTTTCCTTACCACCCATAGATTCAAGTACAGCATAAGGCAATTCGCTTGCTTCTACTGAAGCACTTTCTGATTTTTTATCTTCGCGACCTGGTGTCTTAAAGTTGAATTTTGTAATCAAGAAGCGGAATACTGTATAGTAAATCACCGCATACACTAAACCAACTGGGATAACAAGCCACCAAGCGGTTTTGTTTGGTAAAATTCCTAGGAGTACAAAGTCAATAAAGCCACCAGAGAATGTATAACCTAAATGTAAATCAAGTAAATATAAAATTAGGAATGAGAAACCATCAAGTACTGCATGAATAAAGAATAATAATGGTGCTACAAATAAGAATGAGAATTCTAATGGTTCAGTAATTCCTGTTAAAAACGATGTTAATGCTGCTGAAATCATTAAACCTGCAACAACTTTTTTGTTTTCAGGTTTCGCTGTATGATAAATCGCTAACGCTGCTGCCGGTAGACCGAACATCATTACTGGGAATTCACCTTGCATGAATTTACCAGCTGTTAACTGAGACCCTTCACGAATTTGCTCTAAGAAAATACGTTGATCCCCTTTAAAAATTTCTCCTGCTGCATTTGTATATGAACCAAATTCAAACCAGAATGGTGCATGGAAAATATGATGTAAACCAAATGGAATCAATAAACGTTTAATGAAACCAAAGAAAAATACAGCGAGACCTGTATTAGAATCAAGTAAACCTGAACTAAAAGCGTTTAATCCACCTTGAATTGTTGGCCAAATTAATGCCATTGGAAACGCAAGAATGAAAGACAATGTTGCCATCATAATTGGTACAAATCGTTTTCCTGCAAAGAACCCTAAATACGTCGGTAATGAAATATTATAGAACTTGTTATAACACCACGCTGCAAGTGCACCGATGATAATACCACCGAAAACACCTGTTTGAAGTGTTGGAATACCAAGTACACTTGCAAAGCCTTTATCTGCTTGACCCGCCATTTCAGGCGTCACGTGTAAAAAGGCACCCATAGTTTTGTTTAAAATTACAAAACCAACAAACGCTGCGATAGCTGCAACCCCGTCGCCACCAGCAAGACCTATGGCAACCCCCATTGCAAAAATAATCGGCAAGTTATCAAAGATAACACCACCTGCACCCGTCATCATGGATGCGACGTTTTGCACACCTTCGTTTTGAATGAACGGAAGATAGTGTTGTAAAGCTTCCCCTTGTAAAGCTACACCAAATGCTAATAGCAAACCAGCAGCTGGTAGAATCGCAACAGGTAACATTAAGGCTTTACCTATACGCTGCAACTGTCCAAATAGTTTCTTTCCCACAGTAATACCTCCAATTTTTTAATGAATCTTACACAAAAAGGCATGAGCAAAAAGCTATGGATATGTATCCACAGATTTAACCTCATGCCTAATCCCGCTTAGTAACACGTTACGTATTTGATTGAGAAGTCGTTGAAAGTTGTTGAATATGCATTGTTAAATATGCAATTTCAGCTTGGTACACTTCCAAACTACTTTGTGTTTGAATCATTTTTACTATTTTAACAGCTACATTGTAACATAAAGGATACTGGGATTTCAATAGCGTTTCAAAATCTAATTGAACTTGTGCATGTTCTCCTTTACGAACCCGCTGTAATAAAAAATGAATATGGCGGACAAAACGTTGATATTGAATCGACTGAATCGGTATTTTAATTTGTAAATCATGTTCAATAATGCGCACCGCTTTATTAATGAGTTTTGGAACTTGTTCCGTTTCTTCAATATTAATTTGATTCGTTTGTGAAGCGATGTGTAATGCGATAAAACCAACTTCATCTTCTGGAAAATCGACATTTAATTGCAAATTAATACGCGCTACAACACGTTTAGCGATGGTATATGCTTCAGGATAACTGTATTTCGTTTCGCTAAGAAATGGATTTTGTATATATTGTTTTTGTTGATAGCGCTTTAAAGCAAATACAATATGATCTGTGATAGATACGATAAAAGACTCATTCTGACTTAAATCAAAATGTGACATAATCAATTGCACAGATTCAATAACGACTTTAAGTACATTTTCATCGGTGTGTGCAATCACCATTTTATAATGATCTTGTTCTTTTTTATTTTGTAATGTAAAGACCTTTTCAATAACTTTATCTGGTTGAATCTGCTTGCCCGCTTTTTGATTAAAGCCGAGCCCTTTGCCAATAATAATCACTTCCTCATTATGATGTTCACATATGAGTACGTTATTGTTGAGGACTTTTTTTATTAAATATGACGGCATAATTTTAATCTCCTCCACCACTTCATAATGATTATATATTGAAAGATAGAATAAATAAAGTGACATTTTTTATATTAATAGGGACGATTGCAATTTGTAAAAAAGCTTTCAAAATCCATACTAAAAATGAACTTTGAAAGCTTAAAACACTTTATTTATTATATGATGAGATCAAATTAAAATTTATCGTATTGCTTTAAACGTTTTTGAGCATCGCCCCAACATTCAATGCCGAATAAATTAATTTCTAATTCTTCAGGTCTAAAGATAGGTCGTTTACCTGCTTTACGTTGAAGTTGGTAATCTTTTGCTACAGCAAAAGCTACATTGGAAAGACCGATAATAGCAATTAAGTTTACAATGGCCATTAAACCCATAAATAAATCTGCAGTATTCCAAACTGTTTCTGTTTTCACAACTGCACCAACAAAGACTAATAACACAACACAACAACGGAAAATGAATAATACGATTTTATTTTGAGATAAAAATTCGATGTTAGATTGACCGTAGTAGTAGTTACCCACAACTGACGAGAATGCAAATAGCGTAATTGCGATAGATAAGAAGATACCGCCAGCACTTCCTAAATGTTCATTCAACGCGGATTGCGTTACTTTAACACCTTGCGCAGCACCTTCGCCAAATTCTAAGCCAGAATATAATAAAATCATAATCGCTGTTGCAGTACAAACGAGTAAAGTATCAAAAAATACACCTAGTGATTGAATTAGACCTTGCTTAACAGGATGTGTAACCGCTGCTGTAGCTGCTGCATTAGGCGCAGAACCCATACCTGCTTCATTGGAGAACAACCCACGTTTAACACCTTGTAAAACTGCAAAACCTAGCGCACCACCTGCAGCTTGATCAATGCCAAATGCACTTTTAATAATTGTTAAAATCATTGGTACGATTTGATCAATGTGTGTGACTAAAATAAACAATACCATCACGATGTATACAATGGCCATAATCGGTACAATAAATGATGACAATGTAGCGATACTTCGTACACCACCGAATATAATGATAGCCGTGAGTGCTGCTAAAACAATACCTGTAATGACAGGACTAATGCTATATTGCGTATGCAATGATTCAGCAATCGTATTTGATTGAACTGTATTAAACACAAAGGCAAATGTGATGGTAATTAAAATAGCGAATACAATACCTAACCATTTTTGATTTAAACCTTTAGTAATATAATATGCAGGACCACCTCGGAAGCCACCTTCTTTATCAGGAACTTTATACACTTGTGCTAAAGTTGCTTCGATAAATGCGCTTGCTGCACCAATGATGGCAATAATCCACATCCAAAACACTGCACCAGGACCACCTAATACAATTGCAGTCGCAACCCCAGCGATATTCCCCGTCCCTACACGAGAACCCGCACTGATAGCAAATGCTTGGAAAGGTGAAATTCCCTTTTCACCAGAATCTAAAGTTTCTGGTTTCTCCGTTAAGGCTCTGAACATCTCAGGTAGCCACCTAATTTGAACGAACTTTGAACTAATTGAGAAAAAAAGTCCAGCAGTTAGTAACAATCCAATTAAATATTGAGACCAAATTAAGTCTGTACCTTCAGTTACGAGTGTTTTGAACCAATCCGGAATTAAACTATCAAAATCTTTCACTTTAATCCCTCTTTACTTATCAAATTTTCAAATATACTCAATTTTAAAAACAACTAGGTTTATTCTACCATTGAATAAGTGAAGTGACTATAAATTTTTTAAAAGCTACTGTATTTCAAGATGCTTAATTTCACCAAATTCAGCCACATCTACGACGAAACTGCCGTTAGTATATTGTTCAGATAAGTGTATATCGTTAATATTTCCGTCAAACTGATTGCTATCAGAACACAATGTAAAAAACGCATGTTCTGGTCGACATACTTTAGCATCTACAATACGATGTGGATTTTTCTTCAATTCCTTAAGTATCGTAATGCCACGCTGTGCACGTTTAGCTGATTGCAGTATAGAAGCTTTTATGCGTTTCAATGCCCCACGGTGTGTAGCAATCAAAATTGTATCATCGTAATCAATTGTATTGACCATGACTACGTAATCTTGATCTTTAAGGTTAATGGCTTTTACACCAGCAGCACGTAATCCCGTGTCAGGTAATTCAGATAATGGATAAGTAAGTGACATACCTTTATGTGTAAATATCGTTAACAACTGTAAATCATTTTTGGCATTGACTTTCATAACAGCTATCACATCATCCCCATCTTTTACTTTAGCAGCAACAAGGGGTTTCGTTGTACGCGTTGATTTAAATCCTGAAAGCAGGCTCTTCTTAATCATACCGTTACGTGTAGCTGTAATAATTGCCTCATCATCCGTAAATTGTGACACTACAAAAGCTTGAACAATACTTTCATCTTCATCAATTGGGACGATTTGTGACACGTGTTGTCCTAAATCTTTCCATTTAATATCTGGCAATTTGTGCACTGCAATAAGTAAATAACGACCTTTAGAGGTAAATACGAGTGCAGTGTCTTGTGTGTTAACCTCTTGGATAGTTAATATGTGATCTTCATCTTTAATACCAATCTCATCTTTGCCACTTGCATTAAAGCTACGCAAAGAAGTTCGTTTAATATAGCCTTCGCGCGTCAAGCTCATCATCACTGTTTCACTAGGGACGATAACCTCTTTATCAATCTTAATCTCAGCAATTTCAGCTTCAATCACCGATAAACGCGGGGATTTAAATTGATTTTTAATCTCAATCAATTCTGTTTTAATGACTTCAAGCAAAGCTCCATGGTCATCCAAAATATGTTTCAATTTAGCAATTAATGTTTCAAGCTCTTTATGTTCATCTTGAAGTGCAACGATATCCGTATTCGTTAAACGATATAACTGTAACATGACAATTGCTTCAGCTTGCTCTTGACTAAATTCAAATTCAGCAACAAGATTATTTTTGGCATCACTTTTGTTTTTTGAGTTTCGAATGATTGCAATCACTTCATCTAAAATAGATAACGCTTTAATCAAGCCTTCAACAATGTGCATTCTCGATTCAGCGTGTTTTAAATCATATTGTGTACGATGTGTTACAACTTCTATTTGATGATTTAAATAACTATCAATCATTGATTTAATGCCCATTAATTTTGGACGACCATCGCTAATTGCAACCATATTAAAATTATATGCAACTTGTAAATCCGTATTTTTAAACAAATAATTTAAAATCGCATTCGCATTTACATCTTTTTTTAACTCTACCGCTACACGTAAACCGCTTCGATCTGTTTCATCACGTACTTCTACAATGCCATCTACCTTTTTATCTGCACGTAACTCGTCAATTTTTTTAACTAAACTACTCTTATTCACTTCATATGGAATTTCCGTAACAATTATTTGTGAACGCCCATTACGTAAAGGTTCTATCTCTGTTTTAGAACGTACGATAATCTTTCCTTTACCAGTCTCATACGCTTTCTTAATACCATCGATACCTTGAATAATACCGCCAGTTGGAAAATCAGGACCTTTAATGTATTTCATAAGCTGTTTTACTGATATATCAGGATTATCTATAAATTTTAACGTCGCTGTAATCACTTCTGATAAATTATGCGGTGGGATGTCCGTAGCATAACCTGCTGAAATCCCCGTGGAGCCATTCACTAGCAAGTTTGGAAAACGTGCTGGCAATACCATAGGTTCCATTTCGGTATCATCATAGTTCGGTACAAAGTCTACAGTGTCTTTATGAATATCACGTAATAATTGTGCCGAAAGTAAGCTTAATTTTGCTTCTGTATAACGCATTGCAGCAGGCGGATCGTTGTCAATACTCCCGTTATTCCCATGCATTTCAACTAAAACATGGCGTAATTTCCAGTCTTGACTGAGACGGACCATCGCATCGTATACCGATGAATCACCATGAGGATGAAATTGTCCAATGACATCCCCGACGGTTTTTGCACTTTTTCGGAAATTTTTATCATACGTATTACCACTTGAATACATCGCGTATAAAATACGACGTTGTACAGGTTTCAAACCATCACGCACATCAGGCAATGCCCGTTCTTGAATGATATATTTACTGTAACGCCCAAATCGATCACCAATAACATCTTCTAATGGTAAACTTTGGATGATTTCAGCCATTATGCATTCTCCTCTTCCGATTCATCATTTAAAATTTGAACTTCGTCATTTTCTAAAATACTTTGGTCTTCTTGCATACCAAATTGTACATGACGTTCAATCCACTCTCGACGTGGGGCAACTTTGTCCCCCATTAGTGTTGACACACGTTTTGAAGAGCGAACTTCGTCTTCAATTTGAACACGAATCAACGTTCGTGTTTCAGGATTCATTGTCGTCTCCCATAGCTGATCTGGATTCATTTCACCAAGACCTTTATAACGTTGTAAAATAAAACCTTTGCCGAATTCTTTTTGCAGTGATGCAAGTTCATCATCAGTCCAAGCATACGCTACTTTTTTATTCTTATTTTTACCTTTTTCTAATTTATACAAAGGAGGTAAAGCAATATATACACGCCCTGCCGCAACGAGCGGTCGCATATATTTAAAGAAGAAAGTAAGTAATAAGACTTGAATATGAGCACCATCTGTATCTGCATCGGTCATAATGATAACACGATTATAATTACTATCTTCAATATTAAAGTCATTTCCAACACCTGCACCAATCGTGTGAATGATGGTGTTAATTTCTTCATTTTTAAAGATATCTTCTAGTTTCGCTTTTTCTGTATTTATGACTTTACCACGTAAAGGTAAAATAGCTTGAAACTTGCGGTCACGTCCAAGTTTAGCAGAACCACCTGCAGAATCCCCTTCGACAAGGTACAGTTCATTTTTGTCTGTATTTTTACTTTGAGCTGGTGTCAGTTTACCAGATAGCAACGTATCTTTACGCTTGTTTTTCTTACCAGAACGCGCATCTTCACGTGCTTTTCTAGCTGCTTCTCTCGCTTGCTGCGCTTTAATTGCTTTTTTAACCAATGCCTTAGACAATTGCCCTTTTTCTTCTAGATAATAAGGCAATTTTTCAGCTACAACTGCATCAACTGCACTTCTTGCTTCAGGCGTTCCAAGTTTTGATTTGGTTTGACCTTCGAATTGCAGGAGATGTTCTGGAATACGCACTGATATGATAGCTGTAAGCCCTTCACGAATGTCGTTACCTTCTAGGTTTTTATCTTTCGCTTTCAAATCCCCAATTCGGCGTGCATAATCATTAAACACACGCGTCATAGCAGTTTTAAAGCCTACTTCATGCGTACCCCCATCTTTCGTACGTACATTATTAACAAAACTCATGATACTTTCTGAATATTGATCGTTATATTGAAAAGATACGTCAACTTCTATCTCGTTGGACTGCCCTTGAAACAATGCTACATCATGAAGTGTCTCTTTTCCTTCATTGACATATTTTACAAATTCCTTAATACCTTCTTCATAATGATATACTCCCGTTCGTGCTTTATCCGCACGACGATCTTCTAAAGTGATTTTTAACCCTTGTAATAAAAAGGCTGATTCTTGTAAACGTTCACTTAACGTATCAAAATTGAATGCGGTCGCATTTTTAAAGATTTCAGGATCTGGTTTAAACGTAACAGTCGTACCAGTTCGTTTCGTTTTACCTTTTGCAATTAATTTAGTTTGTGGCACACCACCATGTTTAAATTGTTGTTCAACAATTTTACCGTCACGGTGAATTTGAACAGTGAGCCATTCACTTAATGCATTCACAACGGACGCACCTACTCCATGAAGACCACCAGAAGTTTTGTATCCACCTTGACCAAACTTACCTCCTGCATGAAGTACAGTAAAAATGACTTCCACAGTAGGTTTACCTGATTGATGCATTCCTATAGGCATACCACGTCCGTTATCGGAAATAGTGATACTTTCGTCTGGATTTATCGTGACATTAATCTCATCACCGTATCCATTTAAAATTTCGTCGACAGAATTGTCTACAACTTCATAAACCAAATGATGTAGTCCACGCTTATCTGTCGATCCAATGTACATTCCTGGTCTTTTACGAACAGCTTCAAGACCCTCAAGTACTTGTATTGCATCATCAGAATAGTTATGATTCGTTTTTGCTGACACTCAATTCCCCTCCTACAAACATACGTTCGTTCATCAAACTATACAATAGTTATTCTTATATAAATCGCATTAAAATGCAAGTCACAATTGGTATTGACCTTTAATTTCATCCATTTATAATGGGAAATTACTTTTTTAGTAACACAAAAAAACATGACGCGTTCAGAAAATATGGTAAAATGGTAGTAGGTACTAAAAGGATGTGAATGTACATGTCAATTTTCCTAGTAATCGTTTTGAGTTACCTTATTGGGGCAATTCCGAGTGGTTATTTAATTGGTAAAATTTTCTTTAAAAAAGATATTCGTCAATATGGTAGCGGAAACACAGGTGCAACAAATAGTTTTAGAGTTTTAGGTAAACCTGCTGGATTCGCTGTTACTTTTTTTGATATTTTCAAGGGTTTTATCGTTGTATTTTTACCCGCATTATTTCATGTAGATATCCATGGTATATTAATTGGTATCTTTGCAATTATCGGCCATGTATTTCCTGTATATTTAAAATTCCGCGGGGGTAAGGCTGTTGCTACAAGCGCCGGTGTGTTGCTTGGTGTTAACCCAATTATGTGCTTAATATTAATCGCCATATTTTTTGGTATTTTATATTTAACAAAATATGTATCACTATCAAGCATTATTGCAGGCATTTGCTGTGTCATTGGTTCTTTTATTATTAATGATAAAATATTATTACTAATAAGCCTAGTTGTAGCATCTTTACTGGTTATCAGACATATCAGTAATATTAAACGCATAATTAAAGGTACAGAACCAAAAATCAAATGGATGTAACCCTTATCGATTTATTTCCTTGAGTTTTCCATATAAAATAAGCTTATACCAAGCCTTATTTACGAGAGGAGTTTTAAAGGATGCAATTAGAATTTACAACTGAAGCAATTGAATGGTTCAAAAAAGAGTTAGAATTACCTCAAGAAGGCAAAGCACTTCATTTTTTTGTTCGCTATGGTGGCGAATTCCAATTAAAACAAGGATTTAGTCCTGCTTTTAATATTGAAAATGTAAAAGATATTGACGAAATTGGATACGAACAAACATTAGATGGCTTATATGTCGTTGTAGCTGAAAAAGACGTATGGTATTTTGATGATGATCAGCTCAATATTGACGTTAAACATGACGAAATTACGTATGAAGCCCAATCAAAATAAAAAACATGAGAACTAGGAACATATCTCTATTTTGTTCCTTATAGAAAAGGTTGAGAAGATGTATTCTCAACCTTTTTTTGATTTAGTTTAATGTCAACTCTTTTTCTACACCTGCTTGGTTTTGCTCATCAACTTTACGATAAACATCAAACCAATTCGGAAAACGTTTATCGAGGCGTAATGGTTTGCGATCATCTTTTGTAATAATGACATTATCAGTAAAACCTGTAGTCACAATTTCACCATTTTCATTATATATTTCATATTGATATCTTGAGCGTAATTTCGAAAATTTTGAAACCCATGTTTTAACAGTTACTTTTTCCGGATACGTCACACTTTTTTTATAGTTAATGTTTAATTCCGTCACAGGTGATACGACACCCTTTTGTTCCATCTCACTGTAATCTAATCCTAATTTGCGAATATAATCTGTACGTGCCACTTCAAACCACGTTGCATAATTCCCGTGATAAATAACACCCATCTGATCTGTTTCTTGATATCGAGATTCTATCTCAGTTAATGCATACAACATATGCCGTCCCTCTTTCTATCATTCATTCACGCCTAGTGTACCATACATCGGTTTTAAATCACGACATAAAACTCTAAGCACTTTGTACAAGGTTATGTTCATTTAAAATGATGCTTATACCATATTGAACATTTAAACATGATGATAAATTTCTAATTGAACGTCAACCTCTTGCGCTATAAACAAACAGGGATGGCACACCTACGTCCATCCCTGTTCAAGATAACATCAATACGATATTGACTTAAGCTAATTTTTTACGTAATACAAGTTGTAAAATACCACCGTGACGATAGTATTCAATTTCAACTTTCGAGTCGAAACGAGCAACTGCATGGAATTCAATTACTTGTCCATCTTCTTTTTTCGCAGTAACTTTCACTTCTTGACCTGGTTGAACCGCTTCAGAGATGTCGACTGAAATGTGTTCTGTTCCATCTAAACCAAGAGTATCTGCAGACTCACCTTGTTTAAATTGTAACGGTAACACACCCATCATCACTAAGTTCGAACGATGAATACGTTCATAACTTTGCGCGATAACTGTTTTCACACCTAAAAGGTTCGTACCTTTCGCTGCCCAGTCACGAGAAGAACCCATACCATAGTCATTGCCAGCTAACACAACAAGACCTGTGCCGTCTTCTTTGTATTTCATCGCTGCATCATAGATTGACATTACTTCTTTTGTTGGCCAATAAGTTGTATAACCACCTTCTGTGCCCGGTGCTAATTGGTTTTTAATACGAATGTTCGCAAACGTACCTCGCACCATCACCTCATGGTTACCTCGACGTGACCCGTATGAGTTAAAGTCACGAGGTGATACACCATTGTCTGTTAAATATTTGCCTGCCGGCGTATCTTTACCGATGGCGCCTGCTGGAGAAATATGGTCCGTCGTTACAGAATCACCAAATTTACCCATGACACGTAAATCACTTAAAGGTTGAATACGACCTGGTTCTTTAGATAAACCTTGGAAAAATGTAGGATTTTGAATATATGTTGATGACGGATCAAAATCATACAATGGTTGATTCGTTGTATCAATTTCGTTCCATAACTCGTTGTTTTCATATACATTTTTATATTCTTCCTTAAATAACTCAGGTGTAACGACGCTATCTACTGTATCAGATACTTCTTGGATTGAAGGCCAAATATCTTTTAAGTAAACGTCATTACCTTGATTATCTTGTCCAAGTGGTTCATTTTGTAAATCTACATCCACTGTACCCGCTAAAGCGTATGCCACTACAAGGGGTGGAGATGCTAAATAGTTCGCTTTAACTAATGGATGGATACGTCCTTCAAAGTTACGGTTACCAGAAAGTACTGATGTCACTAATAAATCTTCTTTAGCTACAGCACGTTCAATTTCCTCTAGTAACGGTCCAGAGTTACCGATACATGTTGTACAACCATAGCCCACTAAGTTAAAGCCTAATTGATCTAAATAGTCTTGTAAACCAGCATCACGTAAGTAACCCGTTACGACTTTCGATCCTGGTGCAAGTGATGTCTTCACATAGTCAGGAACTTTTAAACCTTTTTCTACAGCTTTCTTAGCTAAAAGTCCAGCACCTAACATTACATATGGATTAGATGTATTTGTACAAGATGTAATTGCTGCAATCGCAATATCTCCTGTTTTCATTTCTGTAGAACGACCATCTTTAAATTCAATTGTCGCTTTTTTATCGAATTCACTTTTATCCAAACCATGACCTTGGTTGCCTGCAGGTGCAGTCACCGATTTTTGGAATGCTTCTTTCATATCGCTTAAGAAAATTAAATCTTGTGGACGTTTTGGCCCTGATAATGACGCTTCCACAGTAGATAAATCTAAATCTACAACATCTGTATAGTTAGGTTCTGCAGAGGCATCAAAGTACATATGATTTTCTTTTAAATATTTGTCAACTGTCTCGATTTGTTCTTCGGAACGACCTGTTAAACGTAAATATTTAAGCGTTTCATCATCTACTGGGAAGAAGCCACATGTTGCACCGTATTCAGGCGCCATGTTGGCAATCGTCGCACGGTCAGCCAACGGTAATTTTTCTACTCCAGGCCCGAAAAATTCAACAAATTTTCCAACTACGCCTTTTTTACGTAATAACTCAGTGACACGTAGAGCAAGATCAGTTGCTGTTGCACCTTGAGGAAGTTCATTTGTTAAACGAACGCCAATCACTTCTGGAATTGGGAAATACGAAGGTTGACCAAGCATTCCTGCTTCAGCTTCGATACCACCAACACCCCAACCTAATACACCAAGACCATTAATCATTGTTGTATGTGAGTCAGTACCCACTAATGTATCTGGGAATGCAACATGTTCTCCTTCATTTTCACGAACGTGAACAACATTCGCTAAATATTCGAGGTTCACTTGGTGTACAATACCTGTCGCAGGCGGTACCGCATTGTAATTTTCAAAAGCTTTAGTTGCCCAATTTAAAAATTGGTAACGTTCATAGTTGCGTTCAAATTCTAATTTCATATTGCGTTCAAGTGCATCTGGTGATGCGTAGCTGTCAACTTGTACTGAATGGTCAATGACTAAGTCAACAGGTACTTCAGGATTGATTTTAGATAAATCGCCACCTACATCATCCATTGCCTTACGTAATGATGCCAAATCTACTACCGCAGGAACACCTGTAAAGTCTTGTAAAATAACACGTGATGGTTTAAAAGGCACTTCCCCTTTGGTATTTTCTTTACCAAAAGTAGACAATGCTTTAATATGATCATCCGTAATCACGAAACCATCTTCTTGACGTAAAACAGATTCTAAAAGTACACGAATAGAGTATGGCAAACGATGAATTTCTGTTAAACCTTGTTCTTCTAATGTTTTAAGGTCATAATAAGTTAACGTTTTACCATTCACTTGAAACGACTTTTTAGCTTGCTCTTTTAAATTTGAAGCCATAGAATATCCCCCCTGATATTTTTATATGCCGTTAATATAATTGTATAATTATCCTTCTATGAAAACAACTCTAGACGTACGAAAAGCTTTAATTCGATGTTTCGACTTTCTAATCGGTAACCATAAACAAAAGTTATCAATAAAATAAAGTGTAATAAGTATATTTTATGCTAACGCATCCTTACGTTTTTAGTCATTAAGATATTCATCTCTCATATACAAAAAACCTGATGACAAAGATCTACCTCGTCATCAGGTTTATTATAAGTTTTTACTTATCTTTCAGTATCACGTAATGACTTACGTCTGGAAATTAGTTCGTCTTCATAATCATTACGAGAATTTTCAACATATTCTTTTAAACGATGCTTGTTAGGCGTTAATGTTAAACCTAAGAATTTACGCTCTTTGTTCGCATCTTTATAAAAACTAATCATCATTAATATGACAACAAAAGAGAACGGCAATGCACTAATAATCGCTGCATTTTGTAGTGCAGTAAGACCTGCTTCACCATCACCGCCACCTGAAAGTAAAAGGACAAATGCAATTAGCGATTGTGCCACACCCCATGTCACTTTTACAAATGCACTTGGATTTTGAGAACCAAATGTCGTTTGCATACCAAGTACAAATGTCGCTGAATCAGCAGAAGTGATGAAGAATGATGCAATTAATAGTAACGCAATAATGGAAAGCACCATCCCCATAGGTAAATGGTGGAACACACCGAATAATTGCGTTTCAACAGACATGTCGTAAATTTCTTTATGTTTTTTAGCAGTTTCGATACCAAGAACACCGAACACACTAAACCAAATGAAGCTTACAATAACGGGTACAAGTAATACACCAGAAATAAATTCACGAATTGAACGTCCTTTTGATACACGTGCAATAAATACACCTACAAACGGACTCCAACTTAACCACCAACCCCAGTAGTAAAGTGTCCAACTTGCCATCCATTCACGTTTTTGTGGATTCATCGCTGCTGCATCAAAACTATTAAATAAGAAAGAATTCAATAAGCTTCCCGTAGAACTAGTTAACATATTTAAAATTAAAATTGTCGGTCCAATAAAAAGTGCAGATAATAATAAAATAGTACCTAAACCAATATTTAAATTACTTAAATATTGAATCCCTTTACTGAGTCCAGACCAAGCGCTCATAATAAATAAAATGGTAACAACAACAATAATAACCGATTGTGTCACAATATTATTTGGAACGCCAAATAAATAATGTAAACCACCGGCAATTTGAAGCGCGCCCATACCTAATGATACGGCAACCCCGACCACAGTAGCAAAAACGGCTAAGACGTCAATAAATGTACCAATTGGGCCATCAACACGATCACCTAAAATCGGACGTAACGTTTTAGATAATAACCCAGGCTCACCTTTTCTAAATTGTGCGTAAGCAAGTGCAAGTGCCACAACACCATATACCGCCCATGCATGGAAGCCCCAATGGAAGAACGTAGAACGGAGCGATTCTGTAAATGCTGCTGTGGATTTAGGGTCCGCATTTGGTGGTGATGCAAAGTGCGCTAAAGGCTCTGCAGCACCATAGAATACAAGACCAATTCCCATACCAGCACTAAATAGCATCGCAAACCATGATACTGTGTTAAATTCAGGTTTATCATTCGGTCTCCCGAGCTTTAATTTGCCGATCGGGCTAAAAATTAAAAAGATACAAAAGAAAACAATCACTGTTGTTAAGATCAGATAATACCAACCTAATGTATTCGTTATCCAAGCTGTAATCATAGATGTAAATCCACCGAATTGTTTTGGAATAAATACCCCAATTAAAACAATCGCAAAGATTATAATTGAACTAAATATAAATACTGGTGAAAACTTCTTACCATTTTCGTTTGGATTTGAAGTATTCATATCAATACCTACTCCCTTTCTCCATATTAAATTTTCAAAGATATACGCATTTTTTGATTAACGTTTTAATTAAGCACAAAAATGCAATCGTCATATATACAATAACAAAACACAATAACATATTCAACGTAGCATATAAAAATGAGTTTATATAGCAAAATTGCGTCTTGCAATATTATGTCTTTGATGTATAATTCTTAAAGTGTTGCAAATCACAATCAGGGGGAGAATATCATGTTAAAAGAATTTAAAGAATTTGCATTAAAAGGCAATGTACTTGAATTGGCAGTAGCTGTAGTTATGGGGGCTGCTTTCAACAAAATCGTGACATCTCTCGTAGAAAATGTCATTATGCCTTTAATCGGTCTTTTATTTGGTGAAATTGATTTTGCTAAAAACTGGACAATTTACGGAATTAAGTATGGTATTTTTATTCAATCTATCATTGACTTCATTATTATCGCTTTTGCGCTATTTATCTTCATTAAAATCGCTAACACACTTGTTAAGCCTAAAAAAGTTGAAGAAGAAATTGAAGAAGAAGTTGAAGAAAGTACAGTTTTATTAACTGAAATTCGCGACTTATTACGTGAACAAAATAAAAAGGCTTAATTATTTTAAGCATGAAAAAGCGGCGTTTAAATGTAAAAATTTAACGCCGCTTTTTTGAGTTTTTTCATCATTATTCATTAAAAGTTAGCGAGGTAAAACTTTGATAATTTTTCGCTTTCACTTCTAATATGATTGGAATTCTATTTTTAAGCTCTGTCACATGCGAAATAATGCCCACGAGTCGACCAGTAGACTGCAATTGAATTAGTGTATCTAACGCGGTTTCTAACGTTTCTTGATCTAATGTACCAAAACCTTCATCAATAAACATCGCATCTAATGAAATTCCACCTTGTTCATTTTGAACTATTTCACTCAAACCTAACGCCAATGCAAGAGAAGCTTGAAACGTTTCCCCACCTGAAAGAGATGTAATATGCCGTGTTTGGTTAGAATAATAATCAAATACTTCTATTTCTAACCCACTATATCCACGTCCTTTTTCAGTTTTACGCACTAACTCATACCGTTGCCCCGTCATATGACGAAAGCGCTTATTGGCAGCATCTAAAATATGTTCTAAATAATAGATGAGTACATAATTTTCCAAAGTTAATTTAAGATTGTTTTTACCAGAAATCACTTCTGATAAATTAAAAATTGCACGATGCTCCTTTAAGATTTGTTGTATGTAGCGAATTAGGGCCTCAATCTTTCGGATTCTCTTTTTATTTTCTTGAACTTGAAAAGCAGTTTCATTATACCGCTGGGTGATGTTATTAACATGTTCTTGAATATCATCATATTGCACTTGAAGTTCATTAATATCGTCAACAGGTAACGCCTCTAATTGATGTGTAAGTGTTTCTTTTTGAGCAGTCCACTTTTGCACCTCATTATGATACGACGATACGCGTCTTTCATAATTTTCAATATGCTTTGCTTCAGAAGTTAAATCACGCAATTGATTGAATGATTCTAACTTTAATTTTTTCATTTCAGTTTTAACAGTGGCATCGACGTGTTGATAACGTTCTTGATTCATTTGATATTTCGCTTTTTGATGTTTTAAATCATTTTCAATAATCAAGATTTGTTCATTCAATGATTGAATGTTTGTTTGAACACGATTTCGTTCCTTTTGAAACGCATTCACATCTTTTTCTATTTTTACATATGAAGCTTTAAACGTTGAAAAGTTATCAAAACGCGTTATTTTTTTAAATTGAGTCACTTTTTGAACCGCATGTTCACGCACATAGTTGTTTTTATCAATTTCAATCTGCAGTTGCTGGATGAGTTTTTCTACATGTTGTTGCTGTTCTTTTAAGGTATTAACTTGTTGTTGTTGCTTTGTCAACTGCACGATTTGCGTTTCGTTGTCTGATTTTTGCTTTAACACCTTTTGCTTTTGACATTCTGGGTTGTCAATCGATTCAAGCTCTAATAATTGTGCATCAATATGTTTCAATGTTGCTTGTTGTTCAATACACTTCTTCTCAAGTTGATGAATTCTTGTATCGAATCGCTTATTTTCTTCTAATTGTTTTTTTAACAATTGAACATTCACACCCGCATGCGTATCCCTAACGATTTGACCACAAACAGGGCACGGATCATCTAAAGACAACATTGAGCGTAATGTATCTATCATATGATCATGTGACACCATCGATTGATCTTTTTCGGTTATGCCATGCCTTTGTGAAGATAACTGTTCGATTTTTTGCTCAAGAGAAGTAAGAGATGCTTTTAATTCTCCTTGTTGTTGGGTTAATTGACATTTACGTCGATAGTCTTGTTCAATAACCTCAATTTTGTCTAACTGACTTCTTAATCTAAATTGTATTTCTTTTAGATGCTCCAAGTGAGAAAAATCTGTTGCTGACCCCTGTAATCCTGTCTCTAGCTCTTTCAATTGTGTTTTGTAGGTTTCAACTTCTTTGTATAATTGTTCATTCCTCTGTAATAATGATGATTCATTCTCGAAAGCTTCTATAATATCTTGAGCATTTTGAATATAATGATGCGTTGATTTTAAAAGCTCTATTTTTGTATCAATGTCTGTTTGTTGTTGGTCAAGTTCTCCCTTTTTTTGCTGATAATGTTGTAATCTTGTTTGTTGCGCTTTTAAGTTTTCATCTAAAGTATCTAATTTCGCCTGATTGTTTTCGATTTCTTTTTCTAATTGTTCTAATTCATTTAGTGCATGTATGGCCAATTGACTCTCTTTTAATATATGTAATTTTTGTTCTAATTGCGTGATTTCACCACTTTGTTCATATAAAGATGTCAACGTTTGATCGATGTCTTTTAAATCAGAAGATAATTGCTGTCTCATATTTTCTTGATCAACTTTTGCTTTTATTTGCGCCAATCGTGTTTCAGTGGATGTTTTTTTTGATGATAAGCGCATAATTTCACGGTGGCCGATCTCCTCAAAGTCAGATAAGCATGTTTCTATTTGAGTGTACTGCGAGACATTCGTTTCAAGATGACGTTTTAAATTATCATTGTCAAGCGCATACATATCTTGCCAATAAGTACTTAATCGATCGTATGTTTTATCCATATCTTCTTGAATAGACTTGGTTTTATCTTTTAAATTGTTTTTTAAGTCTTCATACATGACTGTATTAAATAGTGTACGCAAAATCGTTTGCTTATCCTGACTTTTTGACACTAGAAATGATTTAAACTCACCTTGAGGTAATATAAACAATTGACGAAACTGATCGACTTTTAAATTCATTAATGATTGCAAATAGGCATTGCCTGGATTAATTTTGCTCTCTTGAAGTACATATTGTGTATCTTCACGTTTATACACTTCAAGAATACCTTGTGTTTCACTTTTTTTATTCGGTTTTGTAAAAGTCGCAGAACGTATCACTTTATAGCGTTGGTGTTGCACGTCAAATTCATACGTCACTTTTAATGGCACGTCAGGAGAAGCAAAGTGGCTTCGCAATTGTGCGACTTCACGGGACGATGTTGACGCTCTACCATATAAGGCATAAACTATCGCATCAAAAATCATCGTTTTACCAGAGCCTGTTTTACCACTAATCAAAAAAAGTTGATTCGTTTCAATTTGTGTAAAATCAATTTCTTCATTTAAAAAAGGGCCAAAATTCTCTAACTTTAAACGAATCGGTTTCATCTTATTCCTCCTCTTCGTAGTGATTTAAAAAGGCTTTCACTTCTTTCATTTGAATCTCATCTAATCCATCATCCATGAGTTCTTTATAAAAAGTATCTATAATTTCAATAGGTTTCATTTTTTTAATATTGTGAGAGGCTTTCACATGTTTCGTCGATTCATACTCTTGTTGTGTGAGTGCCAAGGTGTTCGGAAACACTTTTTTAAGTTGTTGCATTGGATCTTTAACCATTTCAAGCTCTGATAAACTGAAATGAAAATAATCGTCTTTGTTAGTATGTTTAAAACGACCGTTTATTGCATCATCAAACGTCGTTTCAACATATTGGAGTTGCCTTTCTGAGGTCAACGGTATAAACGTTTGAGTATAATCATCTTTATTAAAAGTGAAACATCTCATTCCTTTAGTTTGGTTGACTTCAGAAAACGAATACTGTAATAACGAGCCACTATAATAAATATCATTTTGATTTAAAGCAAAAGGGTGATGAATATGCCCTAACATTACTGCGTCAAATAACGACACACAATGTGGACGCACACTTTCAATCGTCCCAACAGTGAGTTCTCTTTCGGAATCACTTTTTGGTGCACCAAATAAAGTAAAATGTCCAATCAACACATTTTGCTTTGAGGCATCTATCTGAGGCTTAATACGTTCTACAAGTTGTGTAATAGTTTCTTCATATGTTGAAACTTCCACACCTAAAAAAGCTCTCGCTTCTGCCAGTGTAAAAAAGGGCAACGTATAAAAACACACATTTCCTAAAGTAATTGGTTTTTCAAAATCAGCTAATTCCGTACGAATGTATAGTTGATTCTGTTTGAACCAGTGTGCACCATATCGTAAACGCTCTTTACCATCGTGGTTACCATTTGTAATAATCATTGGTATTTTTAAGTCTATATTTAAACGTGCAATCGTGCGTTCCATTAATTCAATAGCTCGTTTACTTGGCATTGCAGTATCAAATATATCTCCTGCTATAATCAGCACATCAGGATTTTCTTTTTCAACTTTTTTCACAAATTCCTCTAAAATAGCGCACTGATCTTCTAGAAACGAGTGACCATTTAACACTTTTCCTAAATGCCAATCTGCTGTATGTATCACTTTCATCTTATCACTCCAGAACATTTGTTCTATATTATTTTAATAAAGGCTATAAGCCATTGCAAGTAAAAACCGAGCTCATTTTAGCATGTCATTCTCATGCTATAATAAACAAGCTCGGTTTAAATGATATCCATTTTATGAAGCATTTCCTAACTGACGTTTTATATTTCTATAACGTAATAACATCGCAAGTCGCCATGGTAATAACATACTAAATGCTAATAAGAAAAACATCCCTGCCAATTCACCCGGATGGACTGAGTTACCAATATAAACTTTTAATAACGTCCGCATTATTAACAACGATACTAAAATAATTGGAAAGGCTTTTGATTTTTTTAAATAAATTTGGTGGTTTTTCACTTCAAAGTGTGACGTAAGGATTAATATCGATGAAAAAATAAACCCTACGATAACGGATTCTAAAATTTCTAAACCCGTTAATCTAAAATAAGGCACTACATACATCAATGCCCCTGTTGCCATAAAAAGCGGTGGCAACATGATTTTTTTAGTATTGACAGGATATTTTTGCGCTTTCACACGAATAAAAATAACGATAGCGCTCATAAAAAAGGCGACAAGAATTGAAAATACTAAAAACGTCATACATAAATCTCCTTTGTAGTTAACCAATAATAAGCGTATTATATCATACTAAAAAGCGAAACGTCATTGAAGTGCGCTCAATCATATTGACGCGCATAAAAAAAGACTCGGAAACTATCTCACTTCCGAATCTTTTTTAACATTTAAATGTTGGACATTAAAACTTTTTGTCCATGTTTTTATTCATCATTGTCATCATTTGATTAATTTTTTTCTGTGATGGTTTTTGACCCATTTGCATCATCATCATACGTAACATTTCTTCGTTAATTGGAGGATTTTTCTTTAAATAATCCATCATATATTTACGTGCGAGGAAAAAGCCACCTACAAGTCCAATGATAAGTGCAAGTACAATTAATACGATTGCCAACCATGTAGCCATTATTTCACCCACTTTCTCTATCCTTTTGCATTTTACTAAAATTGGTACAAGTTTTCAAGGTCATTCCAATACTTTCATGAAAATAGAGAGCGGACATAAACGTCTCGCCCTCTATCCATAGGAAATCGTCTATAATGTGGAAACCACCGATTATAGTTTTACGTTGAAATACATCATTTAAAATAACTATGACAATTATAATGATTCGATTTGAGAAAGAATATTTTCTTTAGTGAAACCATATTTTTCAACTACTAAATCTCCAGGCGCACTTGCACCATAACGGTCAATACCAACAACAATACCTTTCATACCTACATATTTATGCCATCCAAGCGTTGCACCCATTTCAACTGCAACACGTTTAGATACTTCTGGAAGTAATACCTCTTCTTGATAAGCTTTCGACTGTTGTTCAAATGCATGCCAGTTTGGCATTGACACGACACGTACACCTTTACCACGTTGCTCAAGATCTTTCGCAACTTCAATAACTAAGCTCACTTCAGAACCCGAAGCTAACAATACGTATTCTGGTGCTTTTTCTGTTTCATATACAACGTAAGCCCCTTTACGTACACCTTCTTCAAGTTTTGATTCTTCGACATCTAACACTGGTAATCCTTGACGTGTTAATACGAGTGCTGTAGGTGTGTTGTTAGATTCTAAGGCAACTTTCCAAGCGACACGTGTTTCATTGCCATCTGCTGGACGAATCACGTTTAAGTTAGGGATCGCACGTAAACCAGCTAATTGCTCAATTGGTTCGTGTGTTGGACCATCTTCACCAACCGCAATCGAATCATGCGTGAAAATGAACGTTGAACGCACACCCATAATAGAAGAAAGACGTAACGCTGGTTTTAAGTAATCACTAAATACAAAGAAAGTTGCACCATAAGGATGTAACCCCCCGTGTGCTGCCATACCATTCACTGCAGCTGCCATCGCAAATTCACGCACACCAAACCAGACATTTTTACCTGTGCCATCTTCTGCAGAGAAGTCGCCTTCAGCTTTAACGTTCGATTTATTTGATGACGCTAAGTCAGCTGAACCACCGAAGAATGAAGGTACAGATTTACCAATGGCTTGAATGATTTCTCCAGAATCTGCACGAGAAGCCGCTTTGTGACCTAACTCGAAACGTGGTAACGCTTCGTCATAGTTTTCAGGTAATTCTCCTGCAATGGCTAATTTAAACTCTTTCGCAAGTTCAGGATATTTTTCAGCATATGCTTCCAAATCTTTTTTCCATGCAGCTTCATGTTCGTCTGCACGTTTGATCATCGTTTCATTAAAGATTTCATACACACTATCATCCACTTGGAATGTTTGAGTCGCGTCTAATTCATAATTTTTGAATGTTAATTCACGTTCTTCTTCACCTAGTGGTGCACCGTGAGAACTGTGACTGTTAGATTTATTTGGAGAACCATAACCAATGATTGTTTTTACTTCAATGATTGTAGGTCCTTCTTGAGATTTTGCTTTTACAATTGCGTTGTTGATGGCTTCCATATCATTACCGTCTGTAACAAGGATATGATTCCAACCATACGCTTCAAAACGTTTTTTAATGTCTTCAGAGAAAGACTTATTTGTTTTGCCGTCTAAGGAAATATCATTTGAGTCATATAAAGTGATTAGTTTATCTAATTTTAGATGACCCGCTAAAGATGCAGCTTCATGAGAAATTCCTTCCATTAAGTCGCCATCAGAAGCTAATACGTAAGTATAATGATCTACAACAGAAATATCATCTTGATTGAATTTTGCAGCTAAGTGTTTTTCAGCCATTGCCATACCTACTGACATAGCAAAACCTTGACCTAGTGGCCCTGTTGTAATTTCTACACCTTTTGTATGGTTGTATTCAGGATGTCCTGGTGTTTTGGAATCCCACTGTCTAAATTGCTTTAACTCTTCTAATTCTAAGCTGCCAGAAACGTGAAGCAAGCTATATAAAAGTGCAGAACCATGACCCGCAGATAAAACAAAACGGTCGCGATTGAAATACGTATTAGAATTAGGATTAAAATTTAAATGTTGCGTCCAAAGTGTGTAAGCCATTGGTGCAGCACCCATTGGTAAACCAGGGTGACCAGAATTCGCTTTCTCAATTGCATCAATGCTAAGCGCACGGATGGTATTTACTGCATGTGTGTCTTTTTGTCCAAACATATTATGACTTCCTTTCTATTTGCTACTAGGGTTATTATACCTTATATCCACGTATAAAACCTATAATTTCTTTTGTATAAACAGTGAACTAACGACGTGTATGATTTTGCTTTTGAATTTCTTTTAATTTTTTAGGTGTCACGTCATTACCCTCAGGGTCAATCACTTTAGTATGTTCGATTTGATCTTTAAAACTATTTCGAAATGAAGCAAGATATTCACTTCTTAAGCGTGATTGTTCTTTTGCTTCAGCTTCGGTCAAACCTTCACTTTTCTTTTTCTTTGCTAGTGCATTAATACGCTGTAATTTTTCTTGACTAAGCATATATGAAAACCTCCGTCAATATTCTCTACAAAATATAACAGAAAAGACGCATAAAACCAACCGCCATGACTCATAACTTGAATTAAAAAAGACAATGTGAAACGTCATACATCATTTCACATCGTCCTCAGAAAATCTCTATATTTATTAGTTTTTAGTTTCATTACTGTGTGCCTCATTTCTATGTCTTTATATCATATGTTCGAATTTAAATCTATCGAACTGTCACAGCGAGCACATTTTGTTGATCCTTTGATTTTTGTTCGTATTTTTGTACGTGTTCCGTTTGATTAGAATTAATTTGATGGTCTGTCATTTCGTACGTTTGTTCTGTATGCGCAGTTTGACTTGTCATTATAAAGAATACGAAAAAGATAATCATAGAAGCAACAAAAACAGATACATATAGATATATTTCATTTAATTTCACTTTCATCATTATCAACATCTCCTAGAACATTTGTTTGTGTAATTACTTTAACAGAACGAATGTTCTGTGTCAACATAAAACGAACAAATGTTTGTTCTGTTCGGATAACTATGCTATAATGTACATAAATCATGCAAAGGAGTGTAATCTAATGAGAGAACTGACAAAAAGACAAGAAGAAATATTTGAATTTATCAAACATATTGTTCAAACGAAAGGTTATCCGCCAAGTGTTCGTGAAATTGGAGAAGCTGTTGGATTGGCTTCAAGTTCAACCGTGCACGGCCATTTATCACGCCTTGAAGAGAAAGGTTACATCCGTCGTGACCCTACAAAACCTCGAGCAATCGAAATCGTAAGTGAGCTCATGGGTGAACCAGTAAATATGGAAGAAACAATTTATGTACCCGTTATCGGTAAAGTTACCGCTGGTACGCCGATTACTGCTGTGGAAAATGTTGAAGAATATTACCCACTTCCTGAACACTTTACTTCTACACATAATGGCCAAATCTTTATTTTAAATGTTGTAGGAGACAGTATGATTGAAGCTGGCATTTTAGATGGCGATAAAGTAATCGTAAGAAGCCAATCAATCGCAGAAAATGGCGATATCATTGTAGCAATGACGGAAGATGATGAAGCCACAGTAAAACGTTTCTATAAAGAAAAAAATCGTTATCGCTTACAACCTGAAAATAGTAGTTTAGATCCTATCTACTTAGAACATGTCACTGTGCTAGGTAAAGTAGTAGGCCTATTTAGAGAACTGTAATTCAATGAGATCTCCTTTGCTTATATAAAAGGGGCTGGTAATTATGTCCCAGCCCCTTCTCAATTACTTCACGTTCAATGTTAAAAAATTCGTTTATTTATGATAGTGGTATTTAAACAAATCATCATACATTTCAAAATCATTGTCAACATTAATTTTATATCCTTTAATAACATTAGTAATTAGGTTACATTCATATTAAGTTTTAGGCACTTTATCTCATTCCAGTCTAGTTCCTTTCATAGCTATTACATTTTATATAAAATCAAAACTACCCGTGTGAACGGGTGGTTTGTTCTGCGGTTGAAAGCCTCTGTTACTGACCAGCCATTGTAAGGGCACTGGAAAGATCAGCCAACTGTACTACTTTCTCAGCGACCCCTAAAAGGGTCCTATTTTTTTCTAAACTTTTTATTTTCTTTCCCTGTGAATGGGTCTATATATTCCATCATTGTGAGTTGTTCTGCAACGATATCCTCTTGTAATTGATTTCGAATGTATTCTTCTATTACCTTTTTATATCTTCCAACTGTATCTACTTAAAATCCTTTACACCAAAACTTCCTATTACCATATTTATATTTCAAATGTGCATGTTTATCAAATATCACTAAGCTACTCTTACCTTTTAAATATCCTACAAATTGAGAAACACTCCGTTTTGGAGGTATACTCACAAGCATATGAATATAATCTTTACATGCTTCAGCTTCTATGATTTCAACACCTTTTCTTTCACATAGTTGTCTCAGAATTATTCCGATATCTCTTTTTAATTTTCCATATATTATTTGTCTTCTATATTTTGTTGCGAAAACTATGTGATACTTACAATTCCATTTTGTATGTGCTAAACTGTTTGTGTCGTTAGACATTATGGCATCTCCTCGTATAGTTAATTTTGGTTGGCTGACCAAGTTTTATTCTATCATGAGGAAATGCCGATTTTAATACAACGGTGAAACCTCTCCGGAACCATACGCATAGCGCATGGTTTACTTTTATATAATAAGAAAAGCGTAAGACGATAGCTATCGCCTTACGCTTCTTTCTTATTTAATATTTCTTTAACACGTTCTAGAATATCCTTAGTTTGTTGTTCGATATTGGGCATATCTTGAACTTTCATATTATAAGTATTCATACTATCAACCTCATTTGATTGATTTTTTCCCAATATTAAACGGCGTTAAACATTATCCAGTATAATTTTCAGTCCAATAAGGTTGTTTATTTTTATTGAAGTCTACCCCTACACCAAGTGTGGATACATTAGGATGTAGGATGTTTTTTCGGTGACCTGCAGAATTCATCAACCCTTGGTGCGCAAAGATTGCACTTTGTTGACCATAAGCAAGGTTTTCCGCTGCTGTTCTATACTGGTGTCCATCTTTTTTCATACGATCAAATGGTGATTCACCTTTTAAATTCGTATGTTCAAAATACTGATTCACTGCCATATCATGACTATGTTTACGTGCAGTGTCAGCTAACGCTTCAGAGTAGTTTAATGCTTTTAAATTGTTTTGTACGCGTGTTGCATTGACTAAATAATAGTCTAGTTTTTCATAACTTTGAGCTAAACCTTTTGAAGGGGCACCATACTGACCATTTAATCGGTTTTCCATCTCTTTACTCACTTGTAAAAGCGCAGTTAACTGATTGCTACGATGTTTATCATAAAATGCAGTTGTATAGATGCCATCTTTCTCAAACACATCATATTCATCGTTATTTTGGCGGTATAATGTATTTCCTTTTTTGATTCCTTCAAGGGGTTTACCTAATTTATCACGCACCACATTTTGTGGTGTGTTGTATTTAATACCTGATTTAGAAGTAATGATATTTTGATTCGTAAATAAACCATGAACTTTACCATTAATATAACTTACTAAGATAAAGTCATTAAACTTGTTATGATATACATGCCATTTTGTACCGTATTCATTATCAAGTACAGCTGATGCTTTACCGAGTTTCGCCTCTACATCTTTTTGTGACATGTTAATCTGAATGTTGCGTATCGCAAACGCTTGTTGATCTGGAGTCTTTAATGCTGTATGTGATTTATTACTGTCAACAAGTTGATCTACTTTGGTAGTAACAGGTTGCGCCAATTTTTGTGTCGCATCTGTAGGTTGAACCGGAATCGTTAATACAATGACAAAACCGAGTATGAGAAAAGATATGAATGATTTAATAGAAATCCACTCCTATTTTTTAGTCTCTATCACCGTTGAAAATCGAATTTCTTACAATCACATAATCCACTTTTCGTAGTGCACCGATATCTTTACCACCCGCATAAGATATAGAACTTTGTAAGTCCTCTTGCATCTCAGTAAGGGTATCTTTTAGTGAACCTTTATGTTCTACAAACATTTTTTTGCCTTCAACATTTTTACGTTCACCTTTTTGATATTCAGATGCACTACCAAAATATTCTTTATACTTTTTACCATCAACTTCTACTGTTTCACCTGGAGACTCATCATGAGCTGCAAATAAAGAACCAATCATCACCATCGAAGCACCAAAACGTACAGATTTAGCAATATCGCCGTGTGTACGAATGCCACCATCAGCAATAATTGGTTTACGTGCAGCCTTACTACAATGATTCACTGCTGCAAGTTGCCAACCACCTGTGCCAAAACCTGTTTTGATTTTTGTAATACATACACGACCTGGACCAATACCCACTTTAGTAGCATCTGCACCAGCATTTTCAAGTTCACGCACACCTTCTGGCGTACCAACATTACCAGCAATAACAAATACTTCAGGTAATAATTTTTTAATATGTTGAATCATTTCAATCACCTGATCTGAGTGACCATGTGCGATATCAATCGTGATGTATTCTGGTGAAAGGTCTGCTTCTTTAAGTGATTCAATAAACTTGAATTCTCCTTCTTTTACACCTACAGAAATGGAAGCAAACAATCCTTTATCTTTCATTTTTTTAACGAAAGGCAGACGTGCAGCTTCATCAAAACGATGCATTATATAGAAGTAATCATTTTCAGCGAACCACTCTGCTAACGTTTCATTCATTACCGTTTGCATATTTGCAGGCACAACCGGTAACTTAAAACGTTTTGGGCCAAATTGAATAGATGTATCAATTTCAGAACGACTTTTCACAATGCTTTTATTCGGTATGAGTTGAATATCTTCGTAATCAAAAATTTTCATTTTCTAAACCCCTTATAAATTTATTCCAAAAGATAATATACTATCTATTGGCAATAAAGTAAATAAAAGGTTCTTACCAACTTGATTTTTTCACGCCAGGAATTTGCCCTTTATGTGCATGCTCTCTGAAAGCAATACGTGACATTTCAAATTTACGTAACACGCCTCTTGGACGACCCGTTACTTTACATCTACGTGTTAAACGTGTTGGTGATGAATCTCTTGGTAATTTTCTTAAAGCTTCATAATCACCTTTTGCTTTAAGTTCGCGTCTTAATTCAGCGTATTTTGCAACTAAAGCTTCACGCTTTTGTTCTTTGGCAATTTTAGATTTTTTCGCCATATCTATCTCTCCTTCATTATCAAATCGTAATTATTACGATTTAAATCATAGCATATCCTTTTATTGTGAATCAAGGATGATTTTTATAATAATTAAAATATGGTATAAATAACTGTTGGCAAAGCGTTCAAAACATGATAAAATAACAAATCGTAATAGTTTCAATTTAAAAGGAGGTCGACCCAATGCGCGTTAATGTGACATTAGCATGTACTGAATGTGGTGACCGTAACTACATCACTACGAAAAACAAACGTACGAATCCTGAGCGTATCGAAATGATGAAATATTGCCCAAGATTAAACAAACATACGTTACACAGAGAAACGAAATAATAAGTTGATTTAAGCAGTTACGAAACACCAACTCATCAAAATACGACGTAAGCTACAGCCCGAAAGTTCGGTGTTGTGGCTTTTTTGTTTTCTTTTTAAAGACGCTCATTACTCAACTTCTATTAACTAAACCAACAACTAAAATTACTTTAGTCTGAAAGTACCACACGTGAGAAAAAACTTCTCTTCAGAATTATTATTTGTACTGCAATTTCATAAGTTTAAGTTTGACAAATCCCTTTCTCAAAAATATAAAATTACAATGATAAAAACCCGTAACTTTTAAATTTCAAAAAGCCTAGTTGTTTTGTCCGTTGATCTCCATATTGATGAAAAAAGGGCAACTCCAAAGAAGCGCCCCCTTATATACATTATTTAATTCCCGCTAAAATAAAGTCTAATTGATCTAACATGCCTAACGCTTTAGCGACACCTTTACCATAATCTGGATCTGCTTGGTAACAATGTCGAATATGACGATGTTTTACTTCATCTGTCGTACCTTCCATTTCATCTGCCGTATTTTTGAACATACGTTGTTGCTGCTCTGGAGATTGTAAACGGAACAATTTACCAGGTTGTTCAAAATAATTATCGTCGTCTTCTCTGAAATTATATTCATATGCATCTCCATGAAGCTCTAAAGGCGGTCGCTTGTATTCTGGTTGACTTTCATGTACACCATAACTATTAGGATAATAGTGGGTTTGACTGCCTTGGTTTCCATCTAGTATGCGCATTTGACCGTCACGACTGAAAGGACAAATATTGTTTACACCCACACCTTTTGGTTGGTTCACAGGGATTTGCCAGTGGTTAACCCCTAAGCGATAACGTTGTGCATCTCCATAAGAGAACAAACGACCTTGTAACATTTTGTCTGGGGAGAAATCAATACCAGGAATAATGTTTGTAGGTGCAAAAGCAGCTTGTTCTACATCTTGGAAATAGTTATCGGGGTTACGATTCAATTCGAATTCACCAACTTCAATAAGTGGATATTCATCTTTGAACCATACTTTTGTTAAGTCAAATGGATTATCTTTATGGTGTTTAGCTTGTTCTTCTGTCATTACTTGAATATACATTTTCCATTTAGGAAAGTCACCGTTTTCGATTGCATTATATAAATCGCGTTGAGATGATTCACGATCTTCACCGACGATTTTAGCCGCTTCTTCAGGTTGAATATTTTCAATACCTTGTTGCGTACGGAAATGGAATTTCACCCATACACGCTCATTGTTTGCGTTAATCATACCGTATGTGTGTGAACCAAACCCATGCATATGACGATACCCTTTCGGAATACCTCGATCTGTCATTAAAATCGTCACTTGATGCAATGCTTCAGGTAAAGAAGTCCAAAAGTCCCAATTATTTTGTGCACTTCTCATATTCGTTCTTGGATCACGTTTCACTGCGCGGTTTAAACTTACAAATAGTTTTGGATCTCTAAAGAAAAATACGGGTGTGTTATTTCCTACTAAGTCCCAGTTACCTTCTTCTGTATAGAATTTTAATGCGAAACCTCGAATATCACGTTCAGCGTCAGCTGCTCCACGTTCACCTGCTACCGTTGAAAAACGTGCGAACATCTCAGTCTTTTTCCCCACTTCTGAAAAAATTTTGGCACATGTATATTGTGTAATATCATTGGTCACGGTAAATGTACCAAACGCACCTGATCCTTTCGCATGCATACGTCTTTCTGGAATCACTTCACGATCAAAATGAGACATTTGTTCTAAGAAGTATGGGTCTTGCATTAATAATGGACCACGCGGGCCCGCTGTGGCTGTGTTTTCACGATCTCCAACTGGGTGGCCAAATAAACCAGTTAATTTAGTTGGTTCTTCACGACGCATAATAAAACCCTCTTTCTTCTTTATAATAATTCTAATGTAGTACTCATCTCAAATTATACTTAAAAATTCTAAAAAAAGGAACTATTTCGCCTTTTTTCGGTGTATTTTTTTAATTTAGGGCTTTAAAGTTATAAAATACTATTGAAACCCCTCACTTTTGCAAGTACAATATATAGAATAATTGAATAGGGAGAAGATGTTTATGGAAGAAAAGAATTTAAGTCGGGGGCTCCAATTGAGACATATCACTATGTTTGCAATTGGTGGTGCCATAGGTACAGGTTTATTTGTTGCTACTGGTGGCGTAATTGCACAAGCTGGTCCGGGTGGTGCAATTTTAGCCTATTTAATTATTGGAACAATGCTATATTTTCTCATGTCCTCTATAGGTGAAATGGCAACGTTCTACCCAGTTTCAGGTTCATTTAGTAGTTATGCGACACGGTTCGTAGATGCTTCATTAGGTTTTACGATGGGTTGGTTATACTGGCTTATTTGGGCACTCGTTACAAGTGTAGATGTCATTATTGCTACCAATGTACTAAGTTATTGGGATGCCTTTAGTTTCTTCTCACCTTTGGTTTGGAGTATTATCTTTTTAAGTTTATTATTACTATTAAATGTTTTTTCAGTTAAAGCCTTTGGAGAAGCGGAATTTTGGCTCTCGTTAATTAAAGTTGTGACGATAATTGTCTTCATTATATTAGGTATTTTAATGATCTTTGGTATTTTAGGCGGTCACACATATGGCTTTGATAACTTTACCTTAGGCGAAGCACCGTTTGTCGGTGGTATTTCAGGATTTCTAAGCGTATTACTGATTGCAGGCTTCTCTGTTGGTGGTACCGAAGTTGTGGCTGTTACTGCTGGGGAATCCGATAATCCTAAAAAATCTATGCCTCGCGCAATTAAACAAGTATTCTGGCGTATATTATTATTCTACGTTCTATCCATTGCAGTCATTTCAGCTATTATTCCATATACAGACCCAACGCTATTAAATGAAAGCAGTTCGATAACACAGAGTCCTTTCACAATTGTTTTTGATAAAGTCGGTATTGCATTTGCAGCATCAGTGATTAATGCTGTGATATTAACGTCCTTACTGTCAGCTTCTAATTCAGGGATGTTTACAACGAGTCGTATGTTGTTTTCTCTTAGTCAACAAGGCTCAGCACCTAAGTTGTTAAGTCGTATTAATCATTCAACGAAATTACCTTTAAATGCTTTATTCACAACATTTATTTTAATTACAGCTGTCACTGTGTATGCCAATTTTAATCCACAAAGCGTGATGGCATTATTAAATATAATTGGTGCCTTAATCACTTTCGTGTGGGCTTCAAGTATCATTTCACAAATTCGTATGCGTCGTGCGATTAAAGTTCAAAACAAAGACATTAATCAGTTATTACCGTATAAGTCGCCCTTATTCCCTATAGGGCCTATCGTTGTTTTAGCCATTATTGCATTTTTAATTTTTGGAAGTTCTTTTGAAGCAATCGTTACTTTTGATATCGCTAAACTTGCACAAAGCTTCTTACCGATTGTTTTACTAATCGTGGTTTATTTCATTCATAAGGTTCTAAATCGTACAAAGCTCATTCCATTAAATGAAATTGATTTATCAGAGCACGAAATGTATAATCAAAAGCAGTCTTAATTACGCACATATAACTGTAAAATTAGCGACAATGATGTTGATTCATTCCTCTTCATTGTCGCTTTTTATATTATTTTCAGTACAAACAAATTCATGTATAATAAAGTAAACAATTTGTAAAGGGTGGACATTATGGTTGGACAAACAAACCTTTTTGATGATGTTTTAAAACAAGACGAACGCTTTGTTATTGTGGTTCAAGCTTTTGAAGATAAGCACAATCAACTTACAAAACGCACATTGAGAGAGTATACTAGCCTTACACATGAACAAATGGAAAGTTTATACGCACATTTAAAAGAGCTCTATTTAGAAGAACCTTTCGCTCAACATCAAACCGCATTTTCAATCACAGTATATACCAACCTTGACTATGCGGCAGACCAAGTCTATGCACACATCAAACGTCATCGAGGTAGAAAAGAATGGACACATACAGCGAAATAAACGCATCAAAATAAGAGTTATGTGACTTCTTTATTAAATGGTACTTTGCATCAGAAAATTAAATAGCCAGCAAAGTTCATGAACAAATGAATTTTGCTGGCTATTTTGATACATCTTATCTTAAATTGCGTACTTTTTAACTTCATACCTTTATACATAGTAAAATAGTAAAAATGTGCAAATTACGTCATCAGTATAATATAATACATAAATTTGCATCGATCTAAACTTTCAAAACCATAAGGTTGAATTGAAATTCTAGGTATTAGGTTCATAAAATGAACGACTATTTTATAAATTGCTTCAAAGCGTGTGGAATGCCGTCCTCATCATGCCCCTTTGTTATCATTTTAGCACGTTCTTTTAATACATCTATCGCATTCCCCATCGCAATTGGCATCCCAACAACATCGAACATTTCTTTATCGTTGGCGCTATCTCCAAAAGCAATCATTTGGTTTACGTCTATATTTAATCGTTGTGCCAAATCTTGAATGGCATTACCTTTTGACACGCCAGCACTCATAAATTCTAAGAAAAAGGGTTTACTTGTCGTACATGTTATCGTTTCATTAAACGTGCCTTTCAAAGTGGACATGAGCTCAGCAATATGGGCTTCGTAATCAACCCCCATGGCTTTAGGGACAGGTTCTTGAATATAATCTTTTAAATCAAATACGCGTTTCATTGGTAATCCAGTAATTTCTGCTTCGATATTCATATATTCATGGTCACCCTCATAAATAATATGGCCATCTTTATATGTAATGGTAAACAAGCCATGTTGACGACAATAATCTACAATGTCATCAAAATCAGCTTTTGAAATCAACTCACTTGCGATGACTTCTTTTGTCTTTAAATCAATCGTTTTCGCACCATTATAAGACATAATATAACTGTTATGTTGATCCATCTTTAAAGCTTCCGCTACCGGAATCATTCCTTCTGTAGGTCTACCAGATGCTAAAGCTATCGAATACCCTTTCTCTTGGATGTCAATCAAATACGCTTTCGTCTCTTTTGAAACAGTGTTTTCTGACGTCATTAATGTGTCATCCATATCCATAATAATTAAGTCTGGTTTCATAGTTACGCTCCTTTCATACCTTTTAATATTACAACATTTCGCCTCTAAAAAACATAAGGATTGATGAAATAACCTATTCGCCCCAAAAGAAAACCCTTCAAATTACACAAGCCTGTGTAATTGAAAGGTTTACTCAATCTATATTCGTTAAAAGATGCGACATCCATATTTGTTTAAATGGAATGCTCGTCTAATATCGATAAACAATTTTAGACTTGATACCTTGCAAATTAACCGTCGCAAGTTCTGAATGACAAGAAGAGATATCTTGTCGCAATGCACGAACGAGCGGACCACTTCGTTCTTTTTTTATCATCGTCAATATAGTCGGACCTGCACCTGAAATGACTGTCGCATAGGCATCATATTGTTTAGCAATTTCTTTAACTCTATGAAAATCAGGTAAAAGATGTTGACGATACGGTTCATGTAAACCATCTTGTTCCATCATTTTTCCAGCCAATTCATAATTGTGCTGTATCAATGCACTAATCATTGTATTACTAATGGCACTATACTTTACTGCTTCCTTATGTGAAATTGTTTCTGGCAGTACACGCCTCGCCGCTTCAGTTTCTAAAGGATATGTTGGAATCGTAATAATAAAATCTACATCTGGTACATCGATATGTGCGACATCGGTCATTGATGTGTCTGCATTATGATAACCTACGACTAATCCGCCATAAATGGTTGGCGCTACATTATCAGGGTGTCCTTCCATTTCAGTTGCTAATTGAAGTAATTCATATTTTGATAACTCAATGTCACCAAAATAATTCGCAATATATAGTGCGCCGACGAGTGCAGAAGCAGATGAGCCTAAACCACGAGCTAAAGGGATGTCACTATACATTTTTACTTCTAGTGGAGGTAATGTGACATCATAACGTTTAGCCACTTGTTGGGCAATCTTATAAATGTAATGAGATGAGTCTGTAGGTAAATCTTCTAAACACGGGCCGTCATGTACGAAAGTCCAAGATGGTCCATGAATAGGTTGTGCCTCTATAATTAAAAACTTGTTGAGCGCCATACCAATCGAATCAAACCCACACCCTAAATTCGCCGTGGAAGCTGGAATTTTTAATGTTAATTTATGTTTTATCATTGTAATGCATCCTTAATGTATTGAATAATACTATCTTTATCATTAGGTAATGCTTGAATCGGATTTTCTAACAAGTTAATTGCTGTATCTGGATCTTTAAGGCCATTACCCGTTAAAACTGCCACAACTTTTTGACCAGGTTTTAACTTTCCTTGACGATGTAACTTAATGAGCCCTGCGATGGAGGCATTACTTGCTGGCTCACTGAAGATACCCTCTTTTGATGTCATCAGTTGATAAGCTTCTAAAATTTCATCATCTGTAACGGCATCGATTAAACCATTAGAAGTGTCAATCGCATCAACCGCTTTATCCCAGCTTGCTGGGTTTCCAATTCGAATCGCCGTCGCAATCGTTTCAGGATTTTTCACAACTTTATTCTGCACGATTGGGGATGCACCTTTTGCCTGGAATCCAAACATTTGTGGCTTGCCTGTTTGCTCACGCGCATCATACTCCTTGAAACCTTTCCAATACGCTGTTATATTACCTGCGTTCCCTACTGGAATAGCTAAAATATCTGGCGCCTGACCATCTAATTGTTCTACAATTTCGAAAGCAGCTGTTTTTTGGCCTTCAATACGATATGGGTTCACCGAATTCACTAATTCAATTTCTCCATCTTGCGCGACCTCTTTCACGATTTCTAAAGCTTCATCAAAATTACCTTCAATCGAGACAATTTCAGCCCCATACATAACAGCTTGTGATAATTTTCCAAGCGCAATTTTCCCTTCTGGAATGACCACAATTGATTTTAATCCTGCACGTGCAGCATATGCTGCTGCTGAAGCGGATGTATTTCCAGTAGAAGCACAAATCACAATTTTTCGTCCTTGTTCCTTTGCTTTTGTTACTGCCATGACCATCCCACGATCTTTAAACGATCCAGTAGGATTAGCACCCTCATACTTCACATACAACTCCACCCCTAACATATCAGAAAGCGTATCGCAATATATTAATGGTGTGTGGCCTTCATTTAAAGACACATGAGGCGTTGCATCACTCACTGGTAAAAATTGTCGATATTCTTGAACTAAACCTTTCCACATTTTCATGCTAATCAAGCCCCTTCTACTGGATAAATTTTCTTAACTTTGTATCCTTCTTCTGATTCAATATATTGAGCAGGTAACTCATCGATGCCATTAATCACTAAAGCAACTGTTTGATCATTTATCGATTCGATTTTTAATGATTTATGAAATGGTAATGCACCTTTAATCACAGATTCAACGTGTTTAATTGAAACCGCGGGTGTTTCAACTACAACATAAAAACTCGCTTTTTCAGAAATTGTAATCGGTTCATTGCTATCCATCATCTCTTTTGTTTCTTCTGTTTTCAATTCAAAGTGTGGTGGTAGCGTATGTAAATCTGATTCAAATTGTAAGGATACATTCAACAAATCACTTACAACAGCACTACCTGTTGCTAAACTTCCTGCACCTTTTCCATAAAACATCGTTTCACCAACAGCATCTCCAATGACATATATCGCATTATATTCATTTTCTACCGACGCTAGTTGATGAGATTGTGCTAAAAGCGTAGGTTTAACAGAAGCAGTGACACGACCGTTAGTATAACTTCCTTTACCAATTAATTTTATTTTATATCCTAATGCTTTAGCCGCTTTGATATCCTCAGGTGTAACTCTAGATATCCCTTCTGTTTCTACATCATTTAAACGAATCACTTGGTTAAAAGATAAGTAAGATGTAATGACCACTTTTCGAGCAGCATCAATACCCTCAACATCGTCTGTAGGATCAGCTTCAGCGAACCCTAATTCTTGTGCTTCTTTAAGAGCATTATCATATGAAGTACCATCTTCTGACATTTTAGTTAAAATAAAATTTGACGTACCATTAAAAATCCCCATAAATTCACTAATATTGTTCGCATTTAAGCCATTATTTATCGCATTAACAATCGGTATACCACCTGCCACACTCGCCTCGTATTTTAAAGCAACTTTATTTGTTTGCGCTAAATCTTCTAATTCACGTAAATGTACCGCAAGCAAATCTTTATTGGCAGTTATGACATGTTTTTTTTGAGTCAATGCTGCTTTCAACCAATCTACCGTTGGTTCAATGCCCCCCATTACTTCAATAATGATATCTACATCCTCATCATTTAAAATATCATCTACATTTTCAGTAAGATGATATTGTTGGATATTAATCGGGCGATTTTTACTTTTATCTCGTACTAGAATATGTTTAATTCGGATATCTTTTTGAATGGTGTCTTTAATCTGTTGGTGATTCTCTTCGATGATTTTTACAACACCCGAACCAACAGTGCCTAATCCTAGTAATGCAACATTGAGTTGTTTCATATAAAATCCCTCCGTATTTTTCTCTCAAAAAAAATTTGTGTATTGTTGAATTATACGTAAATATGGTTTAGTATAAGTGCATTAACAAAGTTTGTAAAGTTCTAAAAATTTAGAAAATATGCGTTTGAACATTTACTTTGTTATAAATTACGAATCCTCATTTAATCGAGAAAGAAAGGTTGTCATAGTATGAAAGTATCTAAATTCGGTGGCAGTTCTGTTGCAACTGCTGAACAAATTCAAAAAGTATTAAATATTATTAACAGTGATAATGAAAGACAAATTGTAATCGTTTCAGCACCTGGTAAGCGACATGATAAAGATACCAAGACAACCGATCTTTTGATTCGTTTATATGAAAAAGTCATAAATCAATTAGATTATCAGCATAAAAAATCTGAAATTTTAGAACGCTTTAATGATATTATAAAGGGTCTAGATTTAAAAACCAACATTCTAGAAGAAATTGATAGCACTTTAGAACAGTTAATTTTAGAGCTTAAAGATGAACCACAACGTTTATTAGACGCATTAAAATCTTCTGGAGAGAATTTCAATGCAAAAATAATCGCAGCATACAACACTGAACAAGGTGTCCCAACAGAGTATTTATCTCCTAAAGAAGCTGGGATTATTGTCACTGACGAACCAGGGAATGCTCAAATTCTTGAAAGTAGCTATGAAAAAATAAATGAATTAAATCAACGTAAACATAAAATCATTATTCCTGGATTTTTTGGATATTCTGAAAAAGGGAATATCGTCACGTTCCCAAGAGGTGGATCAGACATCACTGGAGCAATCATCGCCCGTGGCGTACGTGCAAAATTGTATGAAAATTTTACAGATGTCTCTGGAATCTATCGTGCTAACCCCAATGTCATCCATGACCCTGAAATCATTAGTGAAATTACATATCGCGAAATGCGCGAATTATCTTATGCCGGCTTTGGTGTTTTTCATGATGAAGCTTTACAACCATTATATAGGTACCGCATTCCGGTCGTTATAAAAAATACTAATCGTCCAGATGACCCTGGCACGTATATCTTACATGATCGGGAATTTAATCGTAAAAAAGTCGTATTAGGCATCAGTTGTGACAAAGGTTTTACGAGTATCAACATCAAAAAATATTTGATGAACAGACAAGTTGGTTTTACTGTGAAAATCTTAAACATATTGGCAGAAAATAACATTTCTTTTGACCATATGCCTTCTGGAATAGATAACATCAGTATTATTATGAGAACAAATCAAATTCGAGGTAAAGAACAGAAAATTTTAGAAGCCATTCGTAAAGAATGTGACATTGATGAATTGAACATCGAACAAGACCTCGCAATTTTAATGGTCGTTGGCGAAGGCATGAGTGCAACAGTAGGGACAGCCAATAAAATTACGACAGCTCTGGCAGACGCGAACATTAACTTACGTATGATTAACCAAGGTTCTTCTGAGATTTCAATGATGTTTGGTATATCTAATAACGATGCAGAATTAGCAGTGAAAGCATGTTATGACAAGTGCTATAATTAACACCTCTTTATTATAACAGTGTGTCTTATTTGTGAAAAATGCCTTTGCCATTCATTACAAAATTGAATGGCAAAGGCATTTAACATTTTTTATTATGATGAACTTCTCTCTTGAATAACTTTTCTTAGTCGCTCCTCACCAACGACCGTTTTAAGTGTTACAAATTGAAAATAGCTCATTCGATCGATTAAATGTCTAAAATGTCTTATTTGTTTTTCATTAATAGACTCGTACAAATGAAACATTAAAATGATTTCTGGCTTTATAAAATCCACATTCCATTTTAAAGAATGATAATAAATATGTTTTTCAGGAATACGTATTTGATTGTCTAAACGAAAAATCCATTGATCCTCATCCACATCATAAATTCGTATTTTCAACACACATATCTCATGACTTTTAACTGCTATAAAAAATATATTTTTAAGTTCAATATCTTCTTTAGGAATGCGCTTTCCATTTTCATCAATACCTTCAATTTGATACGCTTCAGGAATGGCATTAAGCACAGTTAATAAATGTTGTCGTTTAACACTTATCGCAACCTTCTTAGAAATTTCAAGTTGATCGTTCAAAAATAATTCAGTCGCAACGTCTCCATAAAATTTAAAGTATTCAGGGACATGCGTTATCAAAATATCCATTAAAGTTCTTGTGTTATTTTGGTGTAAATCACTCAACTTATGCCCTCCTTTCTGGAAACCGCTTTCATCACATAGGTCATTATATTAAAAATAACTTCGATACGCAATGTATTAGGATTAAATAACTTTAGCATTCAAAAAATAACCGTTCATATTATAACCTTCTGCATAATAAAATGTTGCGATGATAATCTAACAGTTAATCTTTGTTTGTAACAGTGTGATGTTTGAAATAAAACTTTTGTATTCTACGATGTATTAAAATATCCAAATATAATACTCCCTAACAATTTAAACTTTTGAATACCCCATTTAATTCGAACATTGTTACACAACATTTCAAGGAATTTAAAAATATTTAAAATATCACCATCATTTTATTAGGATATTTTATTTTTCAATTCTTCCCAATGTGGCAACTGATTTTAAAAACATTAAGTGTGAATTCTTAAAAATATAAATCTTACTTCTTTAAAAGCTTTCTATCCAAGCACTTTAGTCTTTTCATCCTTTATATATACATAAACGAAGCAAATCGAATAGTTTCTTTTAAAAATAATTATTGATATGTTAAAAAGAGCTTTTGCGCCATATTATAATTTTTTCGATTTTTTTGCTTCATTCTAAGAGTATTCCATTGAAAAGTATAAAATTTTTAATATAATATAGTATAGGTTCTCAAAAAGATTAGAAAAAAAGGAGTGAAAAAATGAATAAACAATATGATTTAGATATTAATAAGGTTTTTTTCTATGAATCACACCGAAAAAAAATAATTAGCGAACTAAAAAAACGACATAATTTAAAATTAAATGACATTCTGTTTTTGCATCACCTTAAAACTACAGAAAGTCGTCGTATTTCATTACATAAAGTTAAACAATCAATTGATTTTAGCCTTATGGAAATTCATAAATCACTTACCGCGCTAACTGAAAATGGAATCATTGGCAAAGAACGCTCAACTGAAGATGAACGTAAAGTTTTTATAACAATTACCGATGAGCAAGAAGAAAAAATGAAAGAAGTACTTGAAAACTTCGAAATATTAATTAAAGACACTATTCAATCTTAAACACTTTTAAAAGAATATCCGCTTCAGAGTAAGACTGTCTCATTACAACTGGTGATTTACGTCTTGCTCTTTTTTTATATGATACTTCTTTTAATTACGCTAACGAATAGAATTGATTAAACCCTTTAATCAACAACAATTTAATCCCCCAACTTAAACAGAGGTGAATAGCATGTTTTTGACTCTCATATTATATACAATCATCATTTTCATTTTGATTTTTGCCATTTTAAACCATGTGAAATTTAAAAGACAAAATGATTATTTACGCTATGTTAACAAGCGTTTAGTATTAAAATTGGAACATGAGAAAAAGAAAAACAACACCCAAATCATTCCTACAGTTCAAGCGATTCGAACACCTCACCAAGACAAGCGACATATAAAAAATGTTTTAACACAATCCTTTAACCAACTAATTCACTCCGGAGACATCACATCGTTTAAAGTTCTTTCAACGAATCAAATTGCAAAAAGAAATCTATTTTATAAAGACTTATCTCTAATTGATTTTGTCGTCCTTTCCAATTTGGGTCTATTCTTAGTTAAATTAACCCATTTTAAGACAAAGACCTTTATGCATTTTAACGGTGCTAACCAGCCATCACTCCCTTTCCCAGATCAATTTGCACATCATATAAGTCAAATGTATCATCAACAATTTCATCCAGATTCGAATGTGCCTTATACTTTTAGTGAAAAAATCACATCAGACAAAGTCATCTATCAATTTTACAAATATGATCCTTTAAAAAGTGTAGAATCATCCGAACGCAACCTTTCACACGATATCGAAAAGCATGTAAACATTAACGTATCAACGTTGTCTTGTATTTTCGATACCAACCAAACGATTTACGAAAATCAACAGAATCAATATCGTAAAGTTGCTTTAATTAAAAACGAACAAGCTTTAACAACATACATTCATACATTTGCAAAAACGTCACACTCCTATTTAACGGACGATACCTTAACACAATTAGAAACGTTATTCACACAAAAACACTAACCCTACATTATTTTGTAGGGTTAGTGCCATTTTATTAATTACTCCAAATATTCTTTTTTAACTTTTGAGCTTGTTTTTGTGCTTGTTCTATACGCTCTTGATATTTGTAATTAGGACGATAGAATTTTGCACGTGCCAAACCTTCTTTAGCTAGCTTTTCATTAAACATTTCTTTTCCTAACCATACATAGGCTAATGTTCTACCATAACGGTCTTTTTCTTGTTTATCATATTCTAAACGTACTTTTTGATTTGTTAAATGGCGTTTCGTAAAGTCTGATGCTTCTTTTCCATATGGTTGAACTGGTGTGTTAGGTTTAACAGTTTCGGGAGTATCTACCCCTATCATTCTTACCTTTTCTTGTTTACCATCTTTATCAACGATAATCGTATCTCCATCTACGACACGTAATACTTTATAAGTTTGCTCATTCGCATTGCTAAAACCAGCTGATTTAAACGGACCACTTTCCGTCATAAATTGTATAGATAGTACAATAATTGCTGCTACGACAATGATTAATCCTGTTGTTATCTTTTTCATAAGTCCACCCTTTTCTAATAGTCTCATTAATCATAATTAAATTACTGATTAAGGTCAATGTAACTGAAATTCAATTTTTAAGAAGAATCACGTTCAAATCATATAATGAAATGATATAATCAATGCAATAGGAGTGAAATAAAATGAATACATTACGTGAAAATAGTCTTTCCATTATCATCATCATTTTTGCTATTGCATTAGGATTCTTTTTGCAACACTTTTTTAATTTACCTTTAATTGCAGGTGCATTTATTGGTGTCTTACTTGGTGTTGCCGGCGGGTTCGTGATTCAAAAATTGAACAGTAAACGCCAACCTCAATCTAAAAGCAATAAACATAAAGAATATTAATTACTGAACAGAAAGCTTTACTTGATGGCTTTCTGTTTTTATCATTATACGTTAAATCCAACCTGCTTCTTTCGCTTTTTTCCAGGCATCAAAACGATTTTCAGCTTCTAACTTTTCAATCATCACAGAAGCATAATTTCGTACCGTACCTTCTGACAGAAATAACTTTGTTGCTATAGATTTATGACTTAGACCTTTGCCTATTTCAATTAAAATCATTTGTTCACGATGTGTAAGCGGGTTACTTTTTCTAAACACATGTGTCATTAGGGAGACACTATATGTTTTTTCCCCATTCAACGCACGGTGAATTGCAGCTCGTAAGTCTTCAATCGATTGCTCTTTTAACAAAAATGCATCCACATCATTTGCTACTGCTTTTTCGAAATAACCTGGTCTTTTAAATGTTGTTAAAATAATCACTGATGTTTCCAAATGATGTTCACGTATACGATGTAGGACTTCTAAACCATTCATTTCAGGCATTTCAATATCTAAAATAGCAATATCCGGCTGGTGTTGTTGAACACTTTGCCAAGCTGCAAGCCCATTGGTAGCAATTTCGATGACATGCATCGTGCCATCTAACTCTAAAAGCTGTTTCATTGCATCGGCAACCATCATTTGATCTTCTGCTATTACGACACGTATCATGCCAACTCCCCCTTTTGTACCCATATCAACAGCTTTAAACCAGAATCACTTGTTACTACTTTAAGATTTCCATTTAACGTATTTACTCGCTCTGCAATACTTTTTAACGTGACGTTTGCATCCTTTAGCATAGCGCCATTATCTTGAATGACGATTTCAACCATCCTTTTATGTTCCTTTATAGATAATATGACACAATCCGCTTTAGAATGCTTAATCACATTATTCATTGCCTCTCTTAATATCATAGCTAATGTCGTTTGTTTTTGAATTGAGCAATGTTTTAACAATTCAGTTCCATTCACTTTGAACTGTACATTTGCTTGTAATAACAACTGCTCCATTCGTTCAACTTCAGACTCAAATGTAATCCACTTCACATGATCAACAATCCGACGTACTTGATTTAATGTATCTTTAGAAATAGTTTGAATATCCTCCATTTGAACCTTTGCTTGATGAGGTTGAGAGGCTATTAAATTTTGCACTAACTCTGATTTAATGGCGATACTTGCGAATACATGCCCTAATGTATCATGAAGATCTTGTGCAATGCGCTGTCTTTCTTGTTCGGCTAATAGAGTATTAATTTGTTGTTCTTGATGTTGGATACGTTGTTCTAATACATGCTTCTCTTCATTTTTATAATTAATGATAAAACTTGCTATGAGTATACACTCAATAATAATGACATAGACGATTAATGCCTTAAAAAGAACACATGTTAGTAACATAATTGCAAACAAACTCACAAAATAACTCACCAACATCAAGCGTGATAGAACGTTAAAAAAATAAATAGGCAAATAAAATGTTAAAAAAACAAATAAGATTACAATAGAAGGATTAATGAAAAAAGCTAATGAAACAATACAACAACAGTGGATAGCGATAATCCAATCGAGATAGCGCTTTAACTCATTCAAAGTTAAAAACGTTAACAAGCATGTCGTTAACATAAAGATAAACCAAATGACGATTGAAACAATCAATGATTTAGTTTGATGATTGAGATACAAAGTAACGATTGGCATAAGCAAATAAGTAAGGTGGATATAGGGATACCTTGCAATTCTATCCTTTATACTCAAATGAACGCACCCACTTTGTGTTGAATTATACGAATAATGATTAACATTATTATACAATAAACAAAAATTTTAAACACTGAAAACCATAAAATTTGACCCATATTTAAATAAAAAAGCACAATTTTTTGAATATGTAATATAGGTAAATATTCACAAATCCCCCGGACAGGTATTGGTAATGATTGAATTGGCACCCATAATCCGCCCAAAAGCGCTAATAATAAATATATAAAATTACTTAACGGAGCTACTCTGGAAATATCTTTATAAAAACTCAACAAAAATGCCACAGGATATAAACCTAACGAACCTATTAATAGGATTAAGAAAATATTAATCCATTGAAACGTTGTTAATGATACACCATTTACGAACCCAGCATAGAATATAGATAGACATCCTATTGAGGATAAAAATAAGGTTTTAAATACTTTACTTATGAAATAGACTGTATAGGTTGTAGATGATGTTACAATTCTTTTTGCCCATCCTATCTGTTTTTCAATGATTAAATCTTGCGGCAATGTCACAACTATATAGCCCAAAACACTAAAAAGGGCCATGCGAATCATTACTTCTTGTTTAAGTGAATGCGCATCTTCTGAATTAAGTTGAAACATAAAAATAAAATAAAAACATATGGGTAAAAGTACAAACGACGATAACATTAATTTTTGTCTCATACACCTTTTAATTTCTAATACACATAATTTCAAAAGCATTCCTATTCCCCCCCTCATCTTATATTTTTTCTTCTTATTTTATAATAATGTCAAATTGCCCTTGTCCAATCGATAAATGCGATGACATAACGTAGTTAGAGCTTCTTTATCATGCATAATGATCAACATTGAAACTCCATGTTGCTTTAAATGATTCATCATATTCCAAATCAATGTTTGCCTTTCTTGGTCTAGATGGTTCATGGGTTCATCTAATATGAGAAAGTTGGGCGCACTTGAAACGGTTAAAATAAAATCCAATATGCGTTTTTGCCCTCCAGAAAGCTGATCTATCATTTGTAAATCATCTATGAAATCATCTAATGCTATTAATCTCTCAAGAGAACTATCCTTAATTTGAGAATTGTGAAACAGTTTTATAGCTTCTTTGATAGTTATAAAATTAGGAAATTGACTTTCTTGAAAGAAAACGGCTTTTCTAACACCTTTATCCCAAATGATGTCTCCTTGATCACATTTTCGAATGCCCATTAGTGTTTCCGTGAGCGTTGATTTTCCGATACCATTTTCTCCAACCAATCCTATAATTTCTCCTTTATTAATCCTGAACGAAACATCCTCTACAATGATTTTATTGTTTAATTTACAAGTTAAATGATTTACGACAAGCATTCCATCACCCCCTACATGTACAACCGTAAACTAAAATTCAATCTTTTTTATGTCATTTTTGTCACCAATCCTATATGACTTTTGTCATAAATTTTAAAACATTAAAATTTATACTAAAATCCTTCGAAAAGCCAAAGAATCTGTTATGATTAACTTAAGGAACTAAAATAACGTGTATTATCATTGATAGCACACGAACAACGTGTAAATTTACTGAATATTTCGTTACTTTCTAATATGACTATCCTTATCTTAAATTTCTAGGGGGACACTAAAAATGAAATACAGAATACTTACTTCCGTTATACTAACATCCACGATGCTGTTGACAGCATGCGCAAACGACGAAACAAAAAACGAGCAAAATCATCAAACTCAAAAAGCACAACAAAACAATAAAGTATATGATAAATTAACGGATAATAACGTCATAAAAGATGGGTCAACTGCTACATCGAAAAATAAAGATACAACGTATACTTTAGGAAATCATGACAGAATTCTAAAAGTAACCAAAAATCTGTCAGACATGCCATTAAACATACAAAAAGATGAAAAACAATTAAATGACGATGTCACTTCATTTATGGAAAAAGATGCCAAACTTAAAGAAATCAAAAGTGAAACAGTCAAAATATATTATTCTGAAAAGTTAAATAGATATTATTACGTCTCATACAAACTTGACGTGAATAGTAATGTTACCGAATTTATTGTTTCAAGTTATAAAGAATAAAATTTTAATTAACACATTTCAATAAGCTACACACTTGTCAAAATAGGACTTTAACTTTATACACAGAACCTAATATTAAGACTATTTTTTCACAATAAAATCAAACAAGCGGTGAGGAAAACATCATCGCTTTCTTCATCGCTTGTTTTTTTATTATATTGTTTATTATTTTGAATTTTTAAACAGTGACGATGCATTTTCAACACATTAACAAAATAAAAAAGACACTGTACATTACGCATAATCTCAAAATCGTCATTATGTTTTACAAAACACTCAATATTACTATTGAAATTGATAAATATGTCTATTCTTTTAATAGAATAAACCCCTTACATGTTCAATAGTTCATTTCTTCAAAATGACTTCTAGCATTTCTCGTCACATTCAAAATCCCTAGATTATCATTATAGGGATTTTTTTAATATCATTATATTAATTATTGTTTTACTTTTTTTCTTCTCATAATACTGAAACCGAGTAAACTGATCAAACCACCCATTAGGATTAAGTTTTTATCTGAAGTATTTCCGGTATCTGGCAATGCTTTTTGTTTTACGTGATGCTGTTGGTTTTGAGTCACTTTTTTATTGCTCTTTAACTTAACCGGCATACTACTTACTGGTGCAAAGTTTGGTTTATTAGAAACTATACTATTACTGCTAGGGGTTTCAGATTTTACTTTTGGCATTACTTCCTCATGTATTTTAGGTGACTTAGAACTAACCTTCTCAACCACTTTTATTGTTTTGTCTTTTGGAGTTGGTTTCGGATCAACATTATTTTCGTCCACAGGCGAATTAACTTTAGGTTGATTTTGTGTCTCTTGAGGTTCCTCTTTTGGCATGTTTGGTGATGCAAAATGAGGCGGTTTCGTATCTTCTTCTATAATCATACCTTTTGTATAACCATTTTCTCTTGGAATTTCTTCAACAATTTCAATTGGGTCAGGTGAATTCGTCTTTACTGATGGTTTATCTTCACTAGTATCTTCTACAAATGTATCACTACCATTTGAACCTTGCTCTATGCCTGATTCAGATAACGTACTGATATAAAAACTATCTTCTATTTCTTCAACTGCACCAATCACATGTCCACTGATTGCGCCATTACCTGTTTCTTCATCAAATTCTATTAGATTACTATCTTCTACTTCTTCAATAATGCCTTGAGTTGCACCGTTTTCGCCAATTGGTGTCGTCATCTCTAAAATATCTGCATGCTGATATTCTTCAGTTTCTTCAATGATGCCCGTAGCTTGGCCATGTGATCCTTCCGTCATTGTATATTCATTTATATCAATATAATGATTTTCATCCGTTTCTTCTAATACTCCAGTTAATTCACCGTGATCTCCATCAATCATTGTGAAATCGTTGATATCAATAACACTGTTTTCTTCAATTTCTTCAATAGAACCCTCAGCTTGTCCTGTAATATGAGGTGGCAATGTATGATCATCTTCTAATTCAATAAGATTGTTCTCTGTTATATATTCCATAGTATCTTCAACAATAGTGTGATCTGAAATCGCTCCTGTAACAACACCTGTTGCAGAATATTCGTCGAATTCTACTACATTTGACGTATGATGTGTTGAACCACCACCTGGATTTGAATCTTCTTCGATCTCAACCACATCAGCATTATGATTTGTGTTGATATGAGAAACGTAATCTGTATCTACATGAATTGTATCTTCAGTTTCTTCGATTGTTTGGTAATTACTATCCCCAACATCACTACCAGATTCTGTTAATGTTTCTACTGGGAAGCTATCCTCAAAAATTTCAATAATTGGTTGACAAGATGCTTTATCTTCGGGTTTGTATGTTGTAGTTTCAAAATTAATTGGTTGGCTAAATCCATATATAGGCTCAATTGGTTTATCTTTTCCATTCCCATTGGCTTTATTAGAGTAAAGAACTACACTGTTATCCCAAGTTAATTTACTAAATTTCTTATTATAATGATATTGATTACTACTATAATGGTATCCGTCTAATTCAGTTCTAAATTTAAGTGCGGTATCTGAACCATTGTAAAAACCATCATATTTAACTATAAATATTTCCCCATTTAAATTGTCAATTTTAAAACTATAATTGCCATTTTCATTTAATATTGGACTTAATTCTTCTGTAACGTCTACAAGTTTGTCTGTATTAAAATTGATATAAACACTTTGAGCGAGTGGCTTTTCACCATTATATTTAAATATTTTTAAAATTGGTTTTTGCTTTTTAATAGGAGCTCCATTTTCAAAAGAACCAGTAATTCTTATATTATTCATAAATTTTTCATTAGGGTTTATATAAGCTATGTGAGTAAAAGATTGATTTTCTTTATTTATAGAACTCAATCTTCCATTAACTTCCATGTTAAATCCATAGTTATCTTTAACACCACTCAAGTAATCCACATAAAAGTTTTTTTCAATTTTATGATTTGCAATTTCAGCTGTTACTTTTTGATTGCCTTTATTTAGTACTATTGATGGTGAAAAATATAAATTTAAAGACAAATCCGCACTGATATCAGTTCTTTTCTCGACGTAATTTGTAAATATATATCTCAATTTACCATCACTTAATACCTTGCCATTAGCTATAACTTTATTGTTTTTTGAATCAAGTATGGCAGGCATTTTCCTTTTAGTAGAAATCCCTCTAGTATCAACATTATTACTTATAGTAAAATCAAAAAAATCCCCTTCTTTTATTTCTTTATCAAATTTCCATTTATAATTTAATGTAACACGCTCTGCTTCGTGTGGATTAATAGTAGTTTTGTTATTTTGACCTACAATGGAGCTCTCAACAACTTCAACCTTGTTTGATACATCTTCTCTTGTATCTATTTGACCGCCATTGCTAATTGAGTCTTTCTTATATGAAACAACTGTAGGTGCCTCTATCTCATTTTGCGTAATGTTGCTTGAAACTAAATCACCAGGCTTTGAAATTGAATCTGCTTTTTCTTTATTTATAGCTAATTTTTCATTATTATTTAGGTTGGCGCTTAAGTTTTCAAAATTTCTACTATCTTCAACGTTCTCATTTCCCACTTTTTTTTCAATTGGTTTACCTGTAGCACCATTATTTGATTCTACTTCAGTATTGCTTGATAATTCTATCGAATTTGTTTCAGATGCATGTGCTTCATTTCCCTCGCTCATACCTATAACAATTACAGTTCCTAGTGCAATTGATGCTGCCCCCATTTTATATTTTCTTATACCGTATTTTTGTCGTTTGTTCATTTTTATATTTCCGCCTTTGAATAATTAATTGATTTTTTGAGATAATTAGTCACACCGTCAAATCGTAAACTCTGAACCACGAGTAGTTACAATGTCTAACTATCAGTCACCTAGGCAATTATATAGAGCGTATTTATGTATTGCAATACTTTAAAATTAAATCTATCTTAATTATATCGTAAATTATTTTACGTATTATTATTGCATAAAATAGACCTTAAATTATCCTTAATTTATTATTTTTAATGTTAAGAAAATGGTCACTATAATTACTTAAGTTGATTTCATCAAAATTATTGTTAGGCTTTTAAAAGGGATAAGTTTTTGGAGTATCTCACAAATGGTTTTTCGCTGAATTCTATGAAAAAATGCTTTTCACATTTATCATAAATAATACAAAATAGCCCTTAAAATTCATTTACTCCAAATGAATTTCAAGGACTATTTGTAAAATTATCTTGGGATCTCTAAATAATTGTTTCGACTACATTTCTTTATAAACAGCTGTGAAATGTTGATTTTCATCATGATTTAATGTTTGGTTAAATTGATATGTTTTACCGTTTTTAGCTTTAATTTCTGTTAAATTATTTTCAGAAATATATTTTTTAATTTCTTCCATTGCATTTGCTTTTGAAACATTTAATTTAATTTCTTTTAAAAGTAAACCTGTATCGTCTTTGAGTTCTATTACTACTTCTTGTTGTTCTGGCATATAGTCATCACCTTGTTTAGAGATATAATAATCTTCTAAAATTGCATCAATATGTCCTTCTTTTCTAGGTGATTCTCTAAAATCAGACACTTGATAATTAAATTCAGGGTTATATAAATGGTGGTAGATATCTCTAGGCGTTTGGTGATTTTCTAAAACACTTGTACTTAAACGCTTTACCAATCTATATCCTTCTTTATACTCTGCTGTCGTTTTAAATGCTCTTTCTGCTGCTGCATATAACTCTTCTTGGCTTATGTTACTCCCTACTTTAACAGACTTATTAATATCTGTTTCAATTCCCATATTAATAGGAATGAGCATATTTGAATCGCCATTTCGTTTTTTAAACTTTACATCATGATACAATTTTACATCGGTATCTTGACTATATTGGGTTTTTGTTTCTTTATACTCTTTTTCTTTCAAAACAATATTTCCAGTCAATCTAAAGTGTGGACTTTTATCAAACTGAGAATAGTCATCAACTTTAAACCCTTTTTCTGTAATTTCATAAGGTACAGCTTGATCTTTATAGTATAATTCTAGTTTCGTTTCAGGAGTAAATCCAACAAACTCATATTTACTTTTTGCATGTGCTTCTAAAGTTAGTTTCACTTTCTCCTCTAAACTTTTTTTATTTAATACATCACCTGGCTCAAGTGGAAACTCCAGATATTTCGGAAGCGTCAATTCATTACCTTGTTCGTCCACACCCGTAAAGTGAACTAACAAATAAGTTCCTTGGATTTCTTGATAGTCTCTTGAACCGATTTCATCATTAACATTTGCCATTGCATTTTCTGCAAGTGGTAAACTACTCGAAACTCCTGTAAGTGTAAATGAACAAATGACCATTGAACCTAATACTTTTTTTAACATAATTGCAGACCTCTCTCCATAGCATTTTATTATAAACATATATAAATATATAAGTTTATATAAGCACCCGTTATAAAGTGATTTTCCATTTTATATGTCATTAAATGATGGCAACCAAATCTTTTATGACTTTGTGAAATAAATCACTTTATATTTTTATACTATCAGCTTAAAAATCGATATACAACGGCACAAATGCACAAAAACCTTAATAAAACCTTAAGTCCGCATTAACTATATATTAAATTAATGGTAATTTTTTCTTAAATCTATCCTAAAATTAACTAAATTGTTATCAAAATATAACTAATATATTTAAAACGTAGAAACGTTACGTTTTTAGTTCCATAAGCGTTGGATTACGTGTTATTAAGCTTAAATTTAATCCCGAGTTTTCAAAATACGTTTTTCAATTTCTTTTCTTTCTTTTAAAAAATAACATTAAGCATTAATTCATTAAATATTCACTGGCAATTATAATATTTTTATGCTTGGGGCGTTTTTATTGCGACTGGGACATAAATCAGTAAACCTATGATCGTCCCTAACGCCTCGCTTTTCTAGGCGCCTTGCCTCAAAAGTCTCGGCTAAGGGATCAATCACAATTCATCATAGTGTCCATCACTAAGACTAAATCAATTTATATAAATCAATAATAGCTAACAAAGTTCATGTATAAATGAATTTTGTTGGCTTATTTATAATTAACAGGACTGCTATGTCCTAGCCCATAGTATGCTACAAGTTCAAATAAATACTCAGACATTTGATAATTTCATAACTTCTATTTAAACATTATAAAAAAACCGGTTATAGCTACCTCATTCAAGATCAATACACATCTTGAATGAAATACTATTCCGGTTTTAGTTCGTCCTGGTACTTTAAGTTATTTTTTTATTTTTATAACTCTCATATATGTGCCACATCTCCAAATGTATTCCAGTGGTCCATATGTGAAATATGTCAACCATACCTTACTAAATGCAATTTGTATTACATAAATGACAAGACACATGATTAAACTATGCGTCAGCGACACACTGCCTTTAAATATTAATTGCGTATATACTAACATTAATAATGTTTGACCAATATAATTGGTCAAGGCTAAGCGCCCATAATATTTTAAAGGGGACAACAATTTGTGACCAATCTCTGTTTGAGCGATGATAATAATCGTCAGTACATAAAATAGTGAAATTACTGGTGATGTAAGTGTCACAATATAATCAAATAAATATTTACTCTGAACATATTGTTCGCCCACGATACCCGCTGTTTCTGCGACTTTAAAGTTAGGGTATGCATAAAATATGGATAATAAAATAAAACTTACCAAGGCTAACATACTCGTAATCGCCCAACATTGTTTCAATCGATGATCATACATCTTTAATTTTTCAAATAAGCCATATTGTCCTAAAGTTAAGCCTAAAATAAAATATGGAATAACTAATAAAATTTTATCATCAAGTATTAACATTACTACCAGGAGTGCTAAGCCAATCACTAAATTTATTTCTTTCTTCAAATAATAGAACAATAATAGTAATAAGCCGACTACCGCGTATATTTTTAATGCTTCTCCAGGTTGTAAGAACGTATGAAAAACGCCAAATACTAGTAAAATCACGAGCCGTCTTATATATAGCGCTAACTTATTTTGGGATTTTTGACGTGCACGTTCCATAAAAATATAAAACCCAATACCAAAAAGTGTTGAAAAAATAGCGAAAAATTTACTTTCAACAAATATGCTTAAAAAACTATCATACCATGCATCCACACCACCATTTGGAATAATTAAACGCATGAACGTCATACCTTTGACATTCACTAAGATAATTCCTAATAGTGCAAACCCCCTTAAAATATCTAATATTTCAATTCTTTTTTGTACCAAATTCTGTCCTCCTAAATCATTTAATTACATTCATTTAATTAAAGTATTTATGTCTCTATAACTTCACAGTCATATTTTTTATATACTATAATTAAACAAATCTATATATAACCGTTCCATATTATTTCTTAAATAAATAGGATATTTAAGCCATAGTAAGTATATCAAAAATTTTAGGAGTCTAACCTAACAGAAATGTAAGGTCATATGAGGGGTTACAGGCATGATTATACTCGTTTACATTTATAACATTAAAGCTTATACGAAGCGTATTATGAGTTTAATTCATCTCTTATTATCATTTTAATAGGGCGAAAAAAATCAAAAAGAAAAACCCTCAAAGTCAATGACTTCAAGGGTTTTCAAAATTAATATTGTTTCATGTATTGGTCAACTTCCCATTCGCTGACTTGCGTACGATAGTAATCCCATTCAATAGATTTAGAGTTAATAAATTGATTATAAATGTGATCACCTAATGCTTTTTTGACCGTATCATTTTCTCGCATAGCTTTAAGCGCTGTATACAAAGTAGATGGTAAATCTTCAATACCTACTGCTTCGCGTTCTTCACGATTCATTTCATAAATGTTTTGGTTAACAGGTTCTTGAACTTCTATTTTGTTTTTAATACCATCTAAACCAGCTTGTAAAATTGTTGCAAGTGCCATGTATGGATTAGCAGCTGGATCAACCGAGCGAATTTCCACACGTGTAGATAATCCACGAGATGAAGGAACACGTACTAATGGAGAACGGTTTTTGCCACTCCATGCAATATAACTTGGCGCTTCATAGCCAGGTACAAGACGCTTATATGAGTTCACTAATGGGTTACACACTGCTGTAAAGCCACGTGCATTTTTCATAATTCCTGCGATGAAATGGTAGGCATCTTGAGATAATTCCATTTTGCCGCTTTCATCATAAAATGCATTTTCTTTACCTTTAAATAATGACACATTAAAGTGCATACCGCTTCCGTTCACACCAAATAATGGTTTTGGCATAAATGTCGCGTGTAAATTGTGTTGTCTCGCTATAGTTTTAACAACTAATTTAAATGTTTGAATATTATCACATGCTGTGATAGCATCTGCATATTTAAAGTCAATTTCATGTTGACCTGGTGCCACTTCATGGTGACTTGCTTCGATATCAAAGCCCATATCTTCTAATTCTAACACGATGTCACGTCGACAATTTTCACCTAAATCAGTAGGTGCTAAATCGAAGTAACCACCGTGGTCATTTAATTCCATCGTTGGTTCGCCTTTTTCATCTAACTTAAATAAGAAAAATTCAGGCTCTGGTCCAAGGTTAAAATCAGTAAAACCTAATGCTTCCATGTCTTTAAGTACACGTTTCAAGTTACTACGAGGATCCCCTGCAAATGGTTCACCTTCAGTTGTGTAAACATCACAAATTAAACGCGCAACTTTACCTTGCCCTGCTGTCCATGGGAAGATAACCCAAGTGTTTAAATCAGGTTTTAAATACATGTCAGATTCTTCAATACGAACAAATCCTTCGATAGATGAACCATCAAACATCATTTCATTATCGAGTACTTTTTCCAATTGGCTTACTGGTACTTCTACATTTTTGATTGTTCCTAAAATATCAGAAAATTGTAAGCGAATATAGCGTACATTTTCTTCTTCTGCAAAGCGTCGGATGTCATCTTTTGTAAAATTTTGTTTTGGCATTGGATCATAGCCTCCATTGGATTATTTGAAAAAGCGTGATAAGTCACCACGGTTTAGTGGTATAGAATCTCTTTGAGGTTTTTGCGTCGTATCAACGAGCATTTGCTTTCTTAAAAGCGCTTCTTCATTATTCAAATTATTTTGTTCTTCAAGCATGATTTGTTTAATGCCTTTCATATTAAAGCCTTTTTCAAGTAAATGCTTTATGGTAAGTAACGTTTCTAAATCATTTAATGAGAACAAACGTTTATTTCCCTCTGTTCTTGAAGGGAAAATGAGTTCATGTGTTTCATAATAACGAATTTGACGTGCAGTTAAATCCGTTAACTTACTGACAACACTCATCGGAAATACAGGCATGTTGCGTCGAATTTTATCGTTATCCATCTCCCACATCTCCTTGAATATTTTGAACTTATCGTTACAATAGCATATAAATTCTGACAATACAAAAATATGTAAGAAAACCTGACATGAAATCTCATATCAGGTCATTATCACTTTAAATTAACTTTTTATCTATTAATTGTGAAACTGCACGCGAAACTGCTAGCTTTACATGTTCATATGTCAAGCCGCCTTGCACATAAGCTTCATATGGAGGTCGAATAGGACCATCTGCCGACAATTCAATTGAAGATCCTTGTACAAAAGTACCTGCCGCCATAATAACGTCATCTTCATATCCGGGCATATAGCTTGGCTCAGGACTAAAATGTGCATTAATTGGCGAGTTATGTTGAATACTTTGACAAAATTGTATCATTTGTTCTTTCGTCTCAAATGATACAGTTTGAATTAAATCTGTTCGTGGTTCATAATAACGCGGCGTTGTTTTCATATTTAATTTTTCCAATAATAAGCTTGTAAAAAGTGCACCTTTTAAACTTTGGCTCACGACATGGGGACTCAAGAAAAAGCCCTGATACATTTCATGTAATGATCCTAGCGATGCCCCCGCTTCTTTTCCTATTCCTGGTGCTGTTAAACGATAGCCACAACGTTCAACTAAGTCTTTTCTCCCGACAATGTAGCCACCAATTTTCGCAAGCCCACCGCCTGGATTTTTAATGAGTGATCCTGCTATGAGATCAGCCCCCACTTCAATGGGTTCACGTGTTTCCACAAATTCTCCATAACAATTATCAATAAAAATCGTCAAGTGTGGGTGTTGCGCTTTAATTTTTTTAATGGCATTTTCTATTTCATCGATATGAATAGATGGACGTTGGTCATATCCTTTTGAACGCTGAATCGCTATCACTTTTGTTTTGTCATGAATGGTTTGAAGGACGGTATCGATGTCGATACAACCTTCTTTCAGTGGTACATCTTGATACGTCACTCCACGTTCTATCAAACTCTCAATACCATTGCCGTTAACACCGATGACTTCTAACAACGTATCGTATGGTCGTCCCGTAATATAGAGCAGCTCATCTCCGTGTTTGAGTAAACTTTGTAATGCAATCGTGATCGCATGTGTGCCTGAAATAATTTGTGGTCGCACTAAGGCATCTTCTGCTTTAAATACATTTGCGTAAACCGCTTCTAGGCGATCTCGTCCAAAATCATCATAGCCATAACCCGTTGAACCTTGTAAATCAGCTTCAGTGATTTTGACATGATGAAATGCATCTAACACACGCGCTTGATTTTCAAAAGCACGTTGTTCGATGGCTTTAAAGTGGGGTTCGAGGTCTGCTTCTACCTCTTGGATTAAATGTGAAATATTATTCATGCTTCTACTTCTTTCTTTTATTTTCGATATCCTTGTATGTGATAGGTTTCATCTGTCTCATTAAAATCTATAGATGTCACTAATGTATGACGTTTTAAAGTATATAATTGATCCGCTTTTGCAACTTCCAATGAAGTTTCATAATGCGTAAGTTGTCTTTTAAGCTGTTCAAATAATAATTGTCTCACCCGTTTTTGATCCTGTTCATCTTTAGAAGATACACTCAATGATGCGTGAGGACTTATAGGTGGCGCTTCATGCATCAAATCTTTTTTATTAAATAAAACGACTTGCGGGATGTGATCCATATTTAAATCTTTAATCAGTTGTAATACGGTTTCATATTGAATTTTAGCTTCTTTATGGCTCGCATCAACAACATGAATTAATAAATCAGCTTGTTTCGCTTCTACTAGCGTTGATTTAAATGCATCAATCAATGTAGTCGGCAATTTTTGAATGAATCCTACCGTATCTGAAATGACCAATTGAAAACCATCATTTATAGTGATTTGTCTAGTTTTTGGGTCGAGCGTTGCAAATAATTGATTTTTTTCATACGTTTCGTCTTCTGTTAATACATTGAACCATGAAGATTTTCCAGCATTTGTATATCCAACAAGTGCGATTTGAAACACTTCATTTTGTTCTCTTTGTTGACGATATCGTTCACGATGAATTTCGACCTCTTTTAATTTACGTTTAATTTCATTCATTCTCGTACGGATGTGACGTCGATCTGTTTCGAGTTTTGTTTCACCCGGTCCTCGCGTTCCAATTCCACCGCCTAAACGTGATAGGCTTTTCCCATGCCCCATTAAACGTGGTAGTAAATAATCTAATTGCGCAAATTCCACTTGCAGTTTACCTTCTTTACTTTGAGCGCGCATAGCAAAAATCTCTAAGATGAGTTGGGTTCTATCAATTATTTTAATACCTAATATATCATTTAAGTGTTTAGACTGTGCTGTCGTAAGTTCATCATTGGTGACGATGACATCTATGTCGTGAAAGTGAACAGCATCTTGGACTTCTTGCAATTTCCCTTTCCCCATATAATGTTTAGGGTGCATATCTTTTAAATTTTGCGATAATGTCCCCTTAACTTCTAAACCACATGTATCTGAAAGCGCCTCTAATTCAGACATCGTACTTTCAAAATTAAATTCAGAGGATTGTGTATGCACCCCTATCAATAGCGCTTTTTCTTTAATTTTTTCGGTTGAATAACTTTGTCTATACGTCATTTCAATCACCTCATTTCTATACACGTACCATCGTGTATTTTATCACAAACATTGGTATAAGACTATGTGCTAACAATGTGATATATTTTAACTGAGTCATGTATTAAATAAAACATATTAACTATGAGGTGATAGAATGCAATTATATGATATCGAAGTGGAACAATCCAATGGTGACACATATACATTATCTAAATATAAAGGCGACGTCATGTTAATCGTCAATACGGCAAGTGAATGTGGATTTACACCTCAGTTTAAAGACTTACAAGCACTTTATGAACAATATAAAGATCAAGGCTTTATAGTACTTGGATTTCCATGTAATCAATTTGGGCATCAAGAACCAGGTTCTGGTGCTGAAGCTACGCAAAATTGTCAATTAAACTACGGTGTCACATTTCCAATGCATCAAAAAATAGAAGTAAATGGCACACATGCACATCCACTTTTTCAGTTTTTAAAATCACAACAATCTGGATTACTGAATGAGAAAATAAAATGGAATTTCACAAAATTTTTAATCGATCGTGATGGAAATGTCGTGAAACGTTTTTCACCACAAAAACAACCGCTCCAACTCTCTGAAGCCATTGAAAGTTTATTGTAAAAAAAACAATCACACATGGTGTTAAATTAACATCATGTGTGATTATTTTCGAGCATCATGTAATTCATATTAATAGCACAATATCACATTTTATTCAATATTCAATTATGCCATACATCCCTTCAACCTATAAATAAAGCACCAAAAGTTAATTTGTACCTTCTAAAAATGTACTAATGGCATGTTTATAGATTAAATGATGTTTTCCTTGAGAAAGAAAATCAACCACATGCTGATCATAATCTGCAATTGTACCTCTTAGTTGAAAACCATTCGTTAAGAAGACTGTTAATTCTTTCTCCTCATTTTTAAAGTTTTCGAGATACGTTTCTTGAATATCTTGTTTGTCAAACATGTTCATTTCTCCTTTTGTGTATTTGGGTTAAAATATCATCTAGCATTTCTGGAAGTGACATTCTCTCTCTATCTAACCAATGAACATTAAGTTTGTTTTTAAACCAGGTTAATTGTCGTTTAGCATAATTTCTTGAATGCTGTTTTAACAAATCTGCTGCCTGGTCCATTTCAAGTTCATTATGCACCACAGGTATAAGTTCTTTATAACCAATCGCTTGCATACTTTGACATGATTCATAACCTAATTCAATAAGGTGTTGCACTTCATCCATTAAACCTTGAGACAACATAATGTCTACACGTTTATTTATTCTATGATACAATGTATCGCGCGACATTTCTATCCCTAATAATAATGTATCATAATTTTCTGTTAATTGGTGACTTTTCTTGCGATTACTCAAAATTTTTTTCGTCTTTAAATAGTATGAAACCGCTCTCTCAACGCGTTGACGGTTATTTGGATGAATGTTTGCTTGTGAGACAGGATCGAACGTTCCTAAATAATTATGTAATGCTTCATTTGAAAACGTACTAAGAAGACGCATTTTTTCGGCAACTTCTGCTTCTTTATCAACTGACACCTCTTCATTGTCAAATTCATAATTATAAATTACAGATTGAATATATAATCCTGTCCCACCAGCAATGATAGGAACTTTACCACGCTGCGTAATGTCTTCAATTAATGGTTTGACACGTTGTTGAAAGTCAAAAGCAGTAAACGTTTCATCAGGTGATAAAATATCTATCAAATGATGTGGGATTCCTTTCATTTCATCTGGTGAAACTTTTGCCGTTCCAATATCCATATGTTTATACACTTGCATGGAATCTCCACTAATGATTTCTCCATTTATTCTTTGGGCAAGTTCCACACTTAATTCTGTTTTACCGCTCGCAGTCGGGCCAACAATAACGATTAATAAAGGCTTTTTTTCACTCACACATTTCACTCACTTTTTTTCTTTATAATTTGACGACTCATCCAGTCTAACATATGACGCCATACCGTTTCTTTATCTTTTTCAAATAATATTTCATGTCTCTTTTGTTTATAAAGTTGTACGGTAATATGCTTAATACCGCCTCTCTTTAACACTTTACCAAGTCGACGTATACCGTTTCCATAATCACCAAATGGATCCGCTTTTCCAGCAATAAGTAAAATAGGTAAATTGGGATCCATTCTTGCTATTTCTTTTAATTGTGCTGTTTTCATAATATGATGCATGACGCTATACACTAGCTGGTTTGATACAAAAAAACCAGTATATTCATCCTGTATAAAGATATCTACCTCATGCTCGTCCGAACTGATCCAATCACTCGGTGTACGGGTCGGTTTGAATTTTTTATTGAAAGTACCTGTTACAAGATGATTAATCCATTTTAAGCGTCGTTTTTTGCCAGTTAATAAAGTGACAAGTTTTAATGCGATTGTATTGACATAGCCTTTCCATTTCGGGAATAATGCAGTGCCAGTTAGAATTAAGCCATCAGCATTATTAGGATACAATTGGACATAACGTCGTGCGATAATCGACCCCATCGAATGTCCTAAAATGATGTAGGGTAGCGTCTCATTTATGGTAGGTTGTAACGTCGTTTTTATTTCATGTGCATCATGAACGACTTCATCTACAGAATTGAAATGCCCTCGTAGTGTGTTTATCGCTTTTCCATGACCACGATGGTTGTGGCGAATTACATGGTATCCTTGCTGATTAAACAGTGTTACAAGACGTTCGTAACGATCCATATGCTCTGCCATTCCGTGAAAAATATGTACAATCCCTACTGCTTCATGATCAGCACAATCGATTTTCGCTTCTAAAATAGTTTCATCAGATAATGCGATTTTCATGGTTTCTTTCTTAACCATTTTATAGATCCACCTTTCCTTATCCATCACATACATCAACTTTACCATAGCGTTTCATTTCTAACATGTCTCACGTATGTCGCGCAACAAAATAATATTTCATGCCTATTATAACGCATTTGGACTTAGCTAGGTCGCCCTAACGTTTGACAATAGCGCTTTTTTAGTTACACAAAAATTGTTATCTCTTTTTACGAGCGCCTTTTAATAAAAAAATAGGAGTAAGACATAATCTCATAGATTTATATCTTACTCCGATAATTATACTTTTTTATAGCAATTTATGCTGTTGCTGATTGATGTTGTCCATGAATGGCGTGTGTGATAGCATCTTCTAATTCTTGTTTGTAAACTGCTTTTGTATTGTCGTCATAGCCGATTAAATCAGCTAAAACATTGGTTACGATATCTTTATATTTTTGAACTGAGTCGATATCAAAGTACAGTGCACCAGTACGACGAATTAAGAAGTCTGTTGGTTTAACAACCAGCTCATTTTGAACCCCATATAATAATTCAACATACATCTCTAAAGGTAAACCAGTACTTTGGTGTTGTGCAGCTTGTGTTAGCGCGAATAATTCATCTACATTTGATCCATATTTTTTGGCTAACTGGCGTGCCACTTTTTCATCTAAATTATATCCTTTTGCTTGTTTCACTTTGTCTTCAACAAATGATTCGAAGTTTTTACTACCACCGACATCGCCACCAGACATTGGGATATTTTTGGTATTCGCTGGTTTAAATTCTAATTTATACTCTTGTTTTAAACGTTTCGCAACGCGATCTACAATTTCATTTGCCATATGACGATAACCTGTTAATTTACCGCCCGCAATAGTTAAGAGACCTGAATCTCCTTCCCAAATTTCATCTTTACGAGAAATTTCAGATGGATCTTTGCCTTCTTCAAGTATTAGTGGACGAATACCAGCCCATGTTGATTCAATGTCTTCATCTTTAACATGAACAGTTGGAAACATGTAGTTTATCGCATTGATTAAGTAATCACGGTCTTCTTGGTTTACTAAAGGACTTGCCTTGTCGTTATTATAAAACGTATCCGTTGTACCAACATATGTTTTGCCGTCTCGAGGAATTGCAAATATCATACGACCGTCTTTTTCAGTATCAAAATAGACAGCTTGATGTAATGGGAATTTTGATTCATCAAAAACAACATGCACACCTTTAGTTAAACGTAGTTCTTTATTATTTTTTGAATAATCATTGCTACGTACATCATCTACCCAAGGACCAGTTGCATTCACTACTTTTTTACCATGAATTTCAAATTGCTCATTTTTAATACGGTCAATGACACGCACACCGTTCACTTTGTTACGATTATCATATAAAAATTGACTTACTTTCGCATAGTTAATAATATCTGCACCAAATTCAGCTGCTTTTTTCATGACTTCAATAGTCATGCGGGCATCATCTGTACGATATTCTACATAGTAGCCGCCGCCTTTTAAACCATCTTGTTTAACGAGTGGCTCTTTATCTTTTGTTTCTTGTACGTTCAACATGCGTTTTCGCTCTGATTTTTTTACACCTGCTAAACGATCATACACGGCTAAACCAATTGACGTTGAAAACTTACCAAATGTTCCCCCTTTATGCATCGGTAATAACATCCATTCTGGTGTAGTCACATGCGGACCGTTTTCATATACAATTTCACGTTCTCTACCTGTTTCAGCTACGACGCCTACTTGGAATTGTTTTAAATATCGTAATCCACCATGCACAAGTTTAGTTGAACGAGAACTTGTACCTGATGCAAAATCTTGCATTTCTAATAATGCGACTTTCATCCCGCGCGCTGAAGCATCTAAAGCTACACCTGCACCTGTGATGCCGCCCCCGACAATCACTAAATCATATTCTTCTTGTTGCATTTTTTCCTTTACTGAATCACGTTGTAACGTTGATAAACGTCCCATAAAAACGCCTCCTATAATGATAAAAAGAGAGACTCCGCCTATATACTTTAACATAAAGTTTTACGACAAAATCTCTCTTCTTCTCGAGTAAACTATTAACTTATCTACAGTATAGCATACGACCTATGCTTCGTCTAATTTAAAGACTTTTGTTGCTTCTACAGCTTTTTGCCAACCTTTGTATAATTTATTAGCATCTTTTTCATCCATTTGAGGTTCAAAAGATTTTTCTAATTTCCAATTGTGGCTTACTTCATCTTTGTTTTTCCAGAATCCAGTTGCAATACCCGCAAGATATGCAGCACCTAATGCAGTCGTTTCGTTAATTTCAGGTCTTTCAACCGTAACATTGACTAAGTCGGCTTGGAATTGCATTAAGAAATTATTTTTCACAGCGCCACCATCGACACGTAAACTATTCACTTCTATACCAGAGTCTTGCGCCATTGCTTCAATAACGTCACGCGTTTGATAACATAACGATTCTAATGTTGCTCGAATGAAATGTTCTTTTTCCGTTCCACGTGTTAAACCAAATATTGCACCACGTGCTTCAGAATCCTAGTATGGTGTGCCTAAACCAACAAATGCTGGTACGACATATACACCTTCAGTAGAATCTACGCGTTTCGCATATGCTTCAGATTGCGGTGCTGAATTAATCATACGTAATCCATCTCGAAGCCATTGAATTGCTGAACCCGAAACGAAGATTGACCCTTCCAGTGCATAATTCACTTTTCCATCTAATCCGTAGGCAATTGTCGTTAATAAACCATGTTCTGACGTAACGGCTTCTTCACCTGTATTCATAAGCATAAAGCCACCCGTACCATACGTGTTTTTAATATCACCTTTTTCAAAACATGCTTGCCCAAATAATGCAGCTTGTTGGTCACCCGCAATACCTGCAATTGGCACTTTTTGACCGAAGAAGTGATAATCAATCGTTTCACAATAAATGTCACTTGAAGGCTTCACTTCTGGTAACATCGCTTTTGGAACATCTAATAAGGATAATAACTCATCGTCCCATTGTAAGTCATGAATGTTATACATTAACGTACGGCTCGCATTTGAATAATCTGTTACATGTGCTTTACCGCCAGATAATTTCCAAACTAACCACGAATCAATTGTTCCGAATAAAACATCACCATTTTCAGCTTTTTCACGTGCACCTTCGACATGATCTAGAATCCATTTCACTTTTGTTCCAGAGAAATATGGATCAAGTAATAACCCCGTCTTTTTACGGAAAGTTTCTTCATGTCCACCATTTTTTAGTTCTTCACAAATCGCTTGTGTTTGGCGGGATTGCCAAACAATCGCATTATAGATTGGACGTCCAGTATGTTTATCCCAAACAACTGTTGTTTCACGTTGGTTTGTAATGCCAATACCTGCAATTTCTGAAGCTCTAACGTTATTTTCATTTAACACGATAGCTAAAACAGACAATACAGATGTCCAAATTTCATTCGCGTCATGTTCAACCCAACCAGATTTTGGAAAGTGTTGCTTAAATTCACGTTGCGCTACTCCCACAATTTCTGCTTTCTCGTTAAACAATATTGCTCTTGAACTTGTCGTCCCTTGGTCTATTGATAAAATATATTTTCCCATAATATGTTACCTCCCGTAATCACACGTGTCAGAATTACTACTCTTACATGTTTAACTATTTAAATTAGATTGCACCAAAGTCTTTATGCTTAATTTTTTTATTTAAAATACTTCCAATGACTAATGTTACTACAAGTAAAACAATTGCAACAATTGTCCACACATCAAATGTACCTTGGAAGAACAAGCGATAAAGCACTGCACCTAAAATACCACCAGTAATAGGACCTAAAATTGGTACTATTGCATACTGCCAATCACTTTGACCTTTACCATGAATAGGCAAAATAGCATGTGCAATACGTGGACCTAAATCACGAGCTGGGTTAATGGCATATCCCGTTGGACCACCTAAACTTACTCCAATCCCAACAATTAGTAAACCAACAATTACAGGGTTAAGACCATCTGTAAATTTGTTCGTACCTATAAATAATAATGCTGATGTCAATACAGCTGTACCAATGATTTCTGTAATAAAGTTCGCTGTGTAGTTACGAATGGCAGGTGCTGTCGAAAACACACCCAATTTAGCTTCTTTATCTTCTGTTGCACGCCAATGTGGTAAATACGTTAACCATGTTAATACAGCACCAACAATACCACCTAAAATTTGTGCTGCAATATATCCAGGCACTTGAGACCATGGAAAATCTCCAGTCACCGCAAAAGCAAGTGTTACTGCAGGATTAAGATGCGCACCTGAAAAGTTTCCTACAGCGTAAATTCCTAAAGTTACAGCTAAACCCCAACCGATTGCAATGACAATCCAGTCAGCACCTTCACCTTTTGATTTACGTAAAACGACGTTCGCAACAACGCCACCACCCATTAAGAGGAGTATCGCCGTTCCGATAAATTCAGCTAAGTAGATATTCATTATGTATCCTCCCTTTTAAAGACAAAAAGACCCCTAGCTGACCGTATTACTATGCATAATAACACGTGCGAAGAAGTCTCTAGTGTCTCGATTCATCTATTAACTTGTTTTTAATATTACATCTCGATGAAAGCGTTGTCAATAACATTTCAACCGATTAAAACGCGCTTTACAATTTTCATTACAAAACACTCTAAACTTAAGGTTTATATTTGAGAAACTGCCGAAGTGTTAATCACAATTTTGCACGGTTGAGTTTGTACGGTAACGATTGCACCCATAGGCAATGTTGCTTTAGGCTCATTATGTCCAATTGGTACATGACCAATCACAATTAAATCATCCGCTTGAAATTCTTTTAATACTTTCAAAATTGAAGCATGATATTCATTTTGAAAGACGCCATCGTGTGGTCGCCCTATAATTAACGCATTTATACAATTCAAAATACCCATGAGCCCCCACGTGCGTAAGGATTCTTCAAACGACCATGGTGATGAGTGCACTTCCGATGTTTCAATGAATAGTACCGCCTCATCGAAGGTTTCGAGCGCTGGAAAATAAGTTGTCCCTCTTAATTTATCTAGAGACTCGAAACACCCACCCACTAATGGGCCCGACACCGAACCATGACCTTGCAAGACTTCAAATTCATGGGCAGGTATTTTGTCACGTTCAAAATGACGCAAATGTTCCTCCCATTTTAATCCATATTTCCGATAATATGGCACAGGTTTTAATTCCCCATATGGTAAACATTCACTAATTAATGAAAAGAGTGACGTCATCGTATAAGGATCTGCTCCCCCATTTTCCGCAAAATCTGTTAATAATGCTGGTCCGTAAAATGTCGTTAAACCCAGTTGATTGAAATAAACATGCAAGACTGTAATATCAGAGTATCCAATAAAGATTTTAGGATGCTGTTGAATGACTGTTGGCTCTAAATATGGAATAATGCGTACAGATTCATAGCCACCAATCGTACATACAATTGCTTTGACCTCATCGTCCTGAAATGCCGCCATTAATGACTTTGCACGTGCTTCTGGATGGTCATAATTCCACTGAAGTCCATTTAGCGTATTGGGCATCACCTTAACACGGTACCCCATGTTCTCTATAAAGCGTATTCCTTGTTCTGTTCGCCAGCGAATATGCGGTTCACCTGCTAAACCTGACGACGGAGATACGATAGCAATCGTATCCCCTTGTTTAAGTTGTTTCGGCTTTATCATGTTAATCATCCTTTGCTCCAGCATTACCACAACGATTCATCACTCGTTGTCACATACGTTGCGCCACTATCAATGGCTGCCTTTACTTCCTCTTCGGTATTAATAAGTCCGCCGGCAATGACCTTAACTCCTGTTTCGTTATAAATGCGCGCAATGACTTTATCCGCGATACCTGGTAGTACTTCTACAAAATCTGGTTCGATGCGTTGAATGAGGTGAATACTTCTTTCAAGCGCATGACTATCTATAATAAAAACTCGAAATATCGTAATCACACCAAGAGCTTTTGCTTTTTTTATTACTTTTGTTTTCGTAGATACAATGCCTTGGGGCTTATATGATTGGATAATATATTCACAAGCGTATTCATCATGACTCATCCCTTTGATTAAATCGATATGAATGAAAGGCTGTAAATGTTTACTATGAATAAACTGCATCACACTTTTTAAATGTCCAATATGCGTATCAAGTAAGACACACGTTTCGTAATCCGTTTGCGTCAATTTTTCCAAGCTTTTCATTGAGCGAATCGCGGGTAAAATAGTAGTTTTCAAGATGACACTCCTTTATTGTATACGTTTAAACAGTCGTTCTAACTCATAATTTGTAAAATTAATAATGATCGGTCTGCCATGAGGACATGTAAATGGATCTTCCATTTGTCTTAACTGGTCAATCAAATCAGCCATTTCATTATGTTTTAAATAATGATTGGCCTTAATTGATTTTTTACAACTCATCATAATCGCCAGTTCTTCTCTGAATTTCGCAATATTTACTGTCTTATGTTCAAGCGCATAATTTACAATATCTTTAATCGTTTCTTCCACCGCTTCTTTAGGAAACCATACAGGATAACTATTAACAATATAATCGTGGCCACCAAACGGTTCCAAAAAAATACCTGCTCGTTGAAGCGCATCAATATTTTCTTCGATAAAAAGTTGTTCGTCTTTCGTAAACGTAAAAGTTAACGGGATAAGTAAGTTTTGGTTTTCATTGCTTACTTCACCAATTTTGTCTCTAAAATATTCATATTTAATGCGTTCTTGCGCAGCATGTTGATCGATTAAATACATCCCCTCATCATTTTGTGCCACAATATACGTTCCATGCACTTGACCAACTACTTCCATGTATGGAATACGTGGTGTTGGGTTTGATTGCGATTCGGGGTCTTGAATCGATTGAGGATGGTCTATAGAAATATGCGTGTCATCCATTGTCGATAAAACATCGCGTTGCGCTTGTTCATACATTACATCCTGTTGATTCAATTGCGTATTTTGCTGCGAATTATTAAACGCTTCTTTATCTTCATTTCCATATAAATCAGCTTGAGTATTAGCATAGGATTCGTCGACTGATGAAGGCTGTACGTTTTTTGCTTCATGAGTAGAATGTTCTTCAATTTTAAACGTTGGTTGTTGCTGTTGACGCTCAAAAGCCATCTTTTGTTGCTCAAATTGTTTCAACACCTTTTTGGGTTGATATTTAGCGCTAAGATCATTTTTCGGAATAAGCACCTTTTGCTTAAATGCCGCTTTAATTTTTTCAACAATGAGTGTGTACAGTTGCTCTTCTTTTGATAAGCGCACTTCTAACTTTGTGGGATGCACATTGACATCTACTAGTATCGGATCCATTTCAATATTGATATAAACGATTGGAAAGCGACCGATGGTGAGTAACGTGTGATACCCTTCAACCACTGCTTTATTGAGAACAAAATTTTTAATATAGCGTCCATTAATGAATAATGAAATATAATGTCGGTTACTCCTAGAATGCTCGGGCTTTGCTACAAATCCGTGAATTCGATAATCGCTTGTTTCTCCAGTAATTTCTACTAAATCACGTGCGACTTTCATGCCATATATTTCAGCCATAACTTCATTTGTGCGACCTGAACCATTCGTTTGTAGCATCGTCTTACCATCATTTTTTAGCGACATGCGAATGTTAGGATGGCTCATCGCCATGCGATTCACAATATCTGTGATTTTGCCTAATTCTGTATACAAACTTTTAATATATTTGAGTCTTGCAGGCGTATTATAAAACAGTGCGCTTACTTTTATATCTGTACCCTTTTTTGCTTTAGCGGGCTTTTGTTCTTGAATCACACCCTCTTCTGCATACACCTCGTAACCTTCAATCCCATCGGTAGACGTTTGTAATGTAACTTTAGCAACAGATGCAATACTTGCTAATGCTTCGCCTCGAAATCCTAACGTTCGAATATGAAATAAATCGTCATCTTCAACTAATTTACTTGTCGCATGACGATGAAACACAAGTGGTAAATCATCTTGCTCAATACCCGAACCATTATCGACAATACGAATTTCAGCAATTCCTGATTCTATAACTTCTATATTAATTTCAGTCGCTCCGGCGTCAATACTGTTTTCTAAAAGCTCTTTTACGACAGAACTTGGTCTTTCAACCACTTCGCCGGCCGCAATTTTATTTGCGAGTGACGTGTGTAAAGTTCTAATGCGCCCCATTTCATCACCTACTATTTCAGTTTATTTTGTAATTCATTTAATTTTACTAATGCTTCTATTGGGGTCATTTGCGATATATTGAGGTCTTTAATTTCTAATTCAACTTCACTTTTAGATGATTCATTATCAAATAAATTAAAAGAAGCTTGTTCAACACGTGTATCCTGAGCAGCTTTTTTGAAAGCTGGTGTATCGTTCGTTTCATTAATTTCTATGTGTTTAGGATGTACGTGTGGGTTATAAGATTGTGTGTTGGACTCTGATTCGAATGCATCCAGTATAACTTGCGCACGTGAAATGACCGCTTCAGGTAAATCCGCAAGCTTAGCCACTTGTATTCCATAACTATGTTCAACGGCACCTGGTTTAACCTTATGTAAAAATATCAGTTCACCTTTATATTCATTCGCCGCCACATGCACATTTTTCAAACTCGGTAAGGCCGTTTCAAGCTCAGTTAATTCGTGATAGTGAGTTGAAAATAACGTTTTTGCCTTTGACGTTTCAGCAACATATTCAATCATCGCTTGGGCCAATGCTAATCCGTCATATGTTGATGTTCCACGTCCAATTTCATCAAATATTATTAAACTGTTAGGTGTAGCATGTTTTAACGCTTTTTGCGCCTCCAACATTTCTACCATAAACGTACTTTTTCCTGAAACTAAATCATCTGCAGCGCCTATACGGGTAAAAATTTGATCGAAAATGGGTAGTACTGCTGTATCACATGGTACATAGGCCCCCATTTGTGCCATGATACTAATAATAGCAACCTGGCGCATATACGTAGATTTACCAGACATATTAGGGCCTGTAATTAAGTAGATAAACTCAGATGCGTCTAAATAACAATCATTTGGGACATAATCGTTATAATCCATGACACGTTCAACCACTGGATGGCGTGATGCTTTTAAATCCAAAGTTTGGTCATGACTAAATGTAGGTCTAACATAATTATAAGCTTGTGCGATTTCAGCAAAACTTTGTAAACAGTCTAACTCAGAAATCATTTTTGCTTGATGTTGCAAACGTTCTGTAAATGTTTTCACGTACATTCTTAATTCCGTAAACAACTTATACTCTAACTCTACAGATTTTTCTTGTGCGCCTAGAATCATAGCTTCTTTTTCTTTTAATTCATCTGTAATAAAACGTTCCGCATTAGCTAATGTTTGTTTGCGTTCATATCCATAATCTTCCGGGTTAAATTGTGTCAGATTTGCCCGTGTAATTTCTATATAATATCCGAACACTTTATTGAAACTAATTTTTAAAGATTTAATACCGGTGCGTTCTCGTTCTTTAGTTTGTAATTCCGCTAGCCATGTTTTACCATTGCGCGAGGCATCTAGATATTCATCGAGTTGGTGATGATAACCTTCTTTGAATAAACCACCTTCTTTAACAGATAATGGAGGTTCATCCACCAAACTGTTTTGAAGGGTTTCAAGTAGGTCATCTAGAGGTTCTAAAGCGTTAAAATGTGCAATCGCATCAGAATCAATGGTTTGTAGCAGTGCTTTAATGTTCGGTATTTGTGCGATAGAATGTTTCAATTGTACTAGATCTTTGGCATTGACATTCCCGAAACTGACACGTCCAACTAATCTCTCGATATCGTATACTTCAGTTAAATATTGTCGCAATGTATCACGTTCTATAAAATAATTTATAAATTGTTCGACTGCATCGTGACGTTGCTCTATATCGGAACGTTGTATTAAAGGACGATCAATCCACTGTTTTAAGCGTCGGGCACCCATCGGGGTTTTGGTTTTATCCATTAACCATAATAAAGTTCCTTTTTTAGACTTTAAGCGAATACTTTCAGTCAATTCTAAATTGCGTTTTGCATAAAAGTCCATCTTCATGTAATCTAATGCTTGATATGTAACCACTTCTTCAATATGTGATAAATCACGTTTTTGTGTGTCAAAAATATAATCCAGTAGTATTTGTACAGCATGTGACATTGTATGATGTGTCATAGTGTTTACTGAATATGATGTATCTGAAACCGATTCACGAACAGTGATTGTTTCAGTAATTATACTAAATTGTCGCTTTAAAGCATCTGTGAGAGGTTGGTCCACTACGATTTCATTGGGTTGAATAGTCGTGACTTCATTTATTAATGTACTTTCATCATCAAAATGGGTCACTTTCAATTCACCTGTACTCACATCACAATAGCTTAAAGCATATTCATTCTGTCGACAGATGAAACTAACAATGTAATTATTTTGAGATTCATCGAGACCTCCGCGTTCAATTAAAGTTCCAGGTGTGACCACACGTACGACCTCTCGCTTAACCATTCCTTTTACTTGCCTTGGGTCTTCCATTTGTTCACATATGGCAACTTTGAAACCATTTTGGATTAACGTTTCAATGTAGCCATCTGCAGAATGATATGGCACACCTGCCATTGGTATCGGATTATCTTTTTTTGCATCGCGCTTCGTTAACGTTATTTCCAACACACGAGAAGCAGTTACCGCATCATCATAAAACAATTCATAAAAGTCTCCTAAACGGAAAAAAAGCAAAGCATCTTTATGTTCCGATTTAATATTTAAATATTGTTTCATCATAGGCGTGACATTTGTCATAGTTATTCACTTTCCTTCTATTTCTCATCATTATAATGTAATTAGTTTAACAGATTTCATACGTTCACTCGAACATTTGGGAGCTAATTTAAAATTTGGTAACAACGTGCACTTTTTACATATTTAAAACACCCACTCACAATTTTAGCTTTTTAACCACAAAACAACTATTGTACTGATAAAAAAGCGATAAAAAAAGATGGAAGATCAAATCCCCCACCTTCAAATGTATTTAAAATTTGCGCTTCGACTTTTGCTCTAAATTGGGCAACTGATGGCGCTTCTTTAAAACGATTAATAAGAAATAACTTAAAGAAGCCCCCACAAAGCTTGATAATAAAAATGTCGCCATTAATGGTTTAATCAACATATCTTCTAACCCTAAAATCCATGCTAATGGAATGCATAATAAACTCCCGATAATACCTGTTCCTATGACTTCTCCAATGGATGCTACAAATAAATGCTTGTTCACGTAATAAAATAAACTTGCAACTAGAACGCCAACCATACTACCTGGAAAGGCAAACGGGGTTCCCAAACCAAAAAGCAAGCGTATAAGAGACGATAAAAAGGCTTGCGCAAGACCAAACCATGGGCCTAAGAGCACTGCACTTAATACATTAATAAAATGTTGAACAGGCATAGCTTTAAATGGCCCAATTGGAATAACCACAATCGTACTTAATATCACATTAACAGCGATAAAGAGTGCCGTTAAAGTGAGCTTTTTATGATTCACACTATCACTCCTCTTTCTGTTGAATAGAACCAGAGAAGCAATCGGCACCTTGGAGTCTGGTTGCTAATGTTTCTATAATAAGATGGAGCGTATCATTCGCTTCTTCTTGTGATTGTCTAAATTGCATAACAATCGGAAATGCATTAATTTCATTTTGAATATGTGAAATTGTTTTTTCTGAACGCTCATATGCTATAGGTTTATTGTAATTTTGTAAATTCACAGAGTGCTTCTGATTTTGTTTTAAAGCATCCATTTGTTTCGCAATTTCTGGATGAAGATGAATTTGCGCTTCGATTTGACGATAACGTTTGATTGAATCTAGCGCTTGAATATCTTGACCTAACATTGTTGCATGGCGCAATATTTCATCCTTTTTAAACATTAAGGCGTCACCAACGCCGTTTCAGACACACCCACAAATTCACCATTTAAAGAAAATTGCTTTGCTTCAACAATTTTCACCTCAACAATTTTACCTATAACATCTTTAGGTGCACGGAAATTCACAAGCTTGTTCTTTTCAGTATAACCTGCTAATACTTCATCATCTTTCTTACTTGCACCTTCACACAACACTTTTACAGTTTGACCTTCGTATTGCGCCAAAGCGCGTGCTGAATATTCACCTACTAAGCGATTCAAACGTTGTAAACGCTCTTTTTTCACCTCTGTAGGCACATTATCTTTCATTTTAGCTGCAGGTGTACCATCTCGTTGTGAATATAGGTACGTATAAGCGTGCTCAAAGCCCACTTCTTCATACAATGTTAGAGTCTCTACAAACTGTTCCTCAGTTTCATTTGGGTAACCCACAATAATATCAGTCGTCAGTGCCACATCAGGAATCGCTGCCTTAATTCGACGCACTAAGTCTAAGTAACTTTCACGAGAATATTTACGTCCCATAATTTTAAGTACTTGATTGTTACCAGATTGTACAGGTAAATGGATGTGCGGTACGATATTGCCACCTTGCGCAATAACTTCAATCATGCGATCTGTAAAGTCCCAAGGATGACTCGTAGTAAAACGGACACGAGGGATATCAATTTTAGCGATATCTTCTAATAAATCACCGAGACCATATTCAAGATCCTCTAAATCTTTACCGTAAGAATTCACATTTTGACCTAATAATGTGATTTCTTGGTAACCTTGACGTGCAAGATCACGTACTTCTTCTATAATATCTTGCGGACGGCGGCTCCGTTCTTTACCACGAGTAAACGGAACAATACAATACGTACAGAATTTGTCACATCCATACATAATATTAACCCATGCTTTAATGTGACCTTCGCGCACTTTAGGGAGATTTTCAATGACATCGCCTTCTTTAGACCAAACTTCCACTACCATCGCTTTTGAAAGGTAAGCTTCTTCCAAAATTTGAGGAAGGCGGTGAATGTTATGCGTACCAAAAATCATGTCAACATTTTGATACGATTTCAAAATTTTATTTACAACGGATTCTTCTTGTGACATACAACCGCACACACCGATTAAACAATCTGGGCGTTCTTGTTTAATATGTTTTAAATTACCAATTTCACCGAATACTTTATTTTCAGCATTTTCTCGAATCGCACACGTATTTAATAAGATAACATCCGCCACATTTACATCTTCAGTCGGTGTATAACCTAGTGCAGTGAATATACCAGCCATGACTTCCGTATCGTGTGCATTCATTTGACACCCATAGGTTTTAATTAAAAATGTACGCCCTTTACCCATACCGCGATATTTTTCATCAATTTGAAAGTCTCTATTATATGCTACTGCTTCTTTCCCGCGTTTTTTGGCTTCTTTTAAACTTGGGGGTTGATAAACGTGTTCAAAGTACTTGCTATAATCTTTTTCTTTTTCATTACGGCGCGATAACACATCTAATGTGCCCGCTTTTCTTTGTTCTTCATTCACATGCAAAACCCTTTCTGCCCATATATCATTAGTACATTATATTAAAAATCAAGAAAAAGTGCAAAATGAAATTGAATGCATGACGTATGTGTCAGAGAAATTGATAGTTAAATATCATCATATTTCTCAGTTAACGTCGACATGCTAATACCCTCAGGTGCATGATAAAACTTCACTTGGCTTATCACACTCTCTACTTCAAGTTCCACCATGCGTTCATTCATTTGTTGAATCAAGATAAGCAACTCACTCATATCCCCTTCAATTGTCGTTTCAAGGGGACCTACACGATATTTCAATCCAGATTTCTCAATAATGGCGATAGCTTCGTCTACAAATGGTATGACATCTTTCCCGTTTGGCGTTTTAGGGATGATTTGAATGCTCATTAACGTATCGATCATAAAAACACTCCTCTCTAAATTATAAAAATAGCACTCATTTGGTCTATGACAGTGAATGAGTGCTATGTGAACTTATATAAATTGTTTTGTTAACGATTCGAATTGCGCTTGTTCAAGTTTTAAGTTTTGATGTGCGAGTGGTTGGTTGCTCAAACCTTCAATTTGAGACTCATAAGAAGGTGTTACTGTGTCTTGATAAACAATGCCTTTTAGTAAGGATTCGTGTTCGATTACTGTTTGAATCGCTTGTTGTTTGTTAGATACATCATAACCTTCAATCTCTTCAATACTTGTTAAATGCGCTTTAAACCAATCATAGGTATTGATTTTATTATATGTGACACAAGGAGAAAAGACGTTTACAAATGAAAATCCATCATGTTGAATGGCATCTTCAATCATTTTAGTCAATCCTTTTATATCATTTGAAAACCCTTGTGCAACAAATGTTGCGCCTGACGATAATGCTAGCTCTAATGGCGCTACATTTTGTTCGATATTACCTTTAGGAGTCGTTTTAGTAACAAATCCTACTGCTGAAGATGGTGACGTTTGTCCTTTCGTCAAACCATAAATTTGGTTATCCATGACTATGTACGTCAAATTCATATTACGACGTAAGGCATGAATGGTATGTCCTATACCAATCGCATACCCATCACCGTCACCACCAGAAGCAATCACTGTTAAATCTTTATTTGCCATTTTAACACCTTGTGCTAACGGCAATGCACGTCCATGAATGGAATGCACACCGTATGAATTTACATAACCTGACAAACGACCCGAACACCCAATACCAGTAATTATCGCAACTTCTTCAGGCTCTAGACCTACGTTCGCTGCTGCTTTTTGTATAGCTGCTTGAACTGAAAAGTCACCACACCCTGGACACCAATTCGGCTTTACATTATTTCTAAAATCTTTAAAAGTTGCCAATTAAACTCGCTCCTTTAATTGATTCACGATTTCTAAACCTTTTTCTTCAATTTCTTTTGGTAAAAATGGTGTACCATCATACTTCGTTTGCTTAATTAATTTATCACCTAAGTGCACATTCATTTTGATGATACTTGCCAATTGACCTTGATAGTTATGTTCGACTACAACGACTTTTTTCGCTTTATCCACAGCTTTTTGAATCGTTTCGGTAGGGAACGGATGCAATTGACGTAATTGTAATTGATGTGCAGTATGACCGGCCTCTTGCAGACGTTCCACACCCTCTGCAATGGCACCTTTTGTCGAAATAAATCCTAGATATAGTACATCTACCTCATCTTGAATGACTTCTCCTTCAACTGGGTCATTTATGAGTAAATGTTCTGTTTTACGCATACGCTTGTCCATTTGTGCTTGTCGATTACTTGCTGCTTCACTTGGCTTTCCTTCTTCATTATGTTCGACACCAGTGACATGATGAATACCACCTTTAACACCTGGGATTGGCCTTGGAGATACACCAGAATCAGTTAAAGCATAACGCTTAAAATAATTTTTATCATCGGCATCACGTTCGATCGTATCCATGATCGTTGACTCTCTACGAATTTCAATACGATTATAATCTAGTGCTTGAACGGTTTGCTTACCTAATGATAATTGTAAATCACTTAATAAAATCACTGGACATTGATATTCTTCAGCTAAATTAAAGGCTTCAACCGTTAAATAAAATGCATCTTCCGCATCTGTTGGTGCTAATACAATTTTAGGTATATCACCGTGTGTACCGTATATCATTTGCATCAAATCAGATTGTTCTTGCTTGGTAGGAAGTCCTGTTGATGGACCCCCACGTTGTGTATTAATAATTACGAGTGGCGTTTCGGTCATTCCAGACAATCCAATCGCTTCCATCATGAGTGATAGACCAGGTCCAGCCGATGCAGTAAATGCACGTACACCACCGTAATTTGCACCAATAGCCATCGTTGCAGCAGCGATTTCATCCTCAGTTTGAATAACCGTGCCATTCACTTTTGGTAAATGATCAATCATGTATTCCATAATTTCCGATGCAGGTGTAATTGGATAAGCTGCCATAAAACGTGAGCCTCCAGCAATTGCACCTAAACCAATCGCATCATTTCCAATCATATATAAATGGGGTATTCCGTTACCTTCTTCTAAAACAAAATCCCCTTCTATGTCTGCAAGGTGCTGTGTCATAAGTTCATAACCTTTATGTAATGCTTCAACATTGAGGTTAACAACTTTTTCCCCTTTTTTCTCAAACATAGATTCGATTAATGATTCAAATGTAGATGATTCTAAATGCATTAAGGCTGAAGTTGCCCCAATCGCAACCATATTTTTCATTAAAGGTGTGCCTAATTCTTTTGCAATCTCTGTAAATGGTAAAACAATCAATTGTGCTTTACAATCTTCAGGCTTTTCTGGCTTCGCCTTACTATCAGCCAAAATAACACTGTCTTCACGCATTTCATGATGATTTAAAACTATGGTTTCTTGATCAAAAGCAACTAGAATATCAAGATCATCGCTAATTGCATGGACTGGTGTAGTAGAGACACGAATTTTATTATTAGTATGGCCACCTTTAATACGACTTGAGAAATGACGGTAGCCGTATAAATAGTATCCTTTTCGGTTCATTGCTGTAGCGAAGATTTCACCTGTAGATTCAATACCTTCACCTTGTTGACCGCCGACTTTCCATGATACTTGTGATTTCATTTAAATGAGCCTCCTACACGTTTAAATTCAATTAATATCATATCAAAATAACCCACGATTTGCCTCTACAAATCATGGGTTTTCGTAAAATTCATACTAATGGACGATAATGTTATTCAAATGGATGGTCATCATTGATTAATATTCTAGAGATTGATTTTGCCGTTCCATCTGATTTCAAATCAATTACAACACCTGATAAAATCCCACGTCCCTCATCTGGTACGACATGCCGTTGCGGTAAGCTCGTAATAAATCGCTTAATCACTTCATCTTTATTAATCCCTAAAATGCCGTCATAATACCCCGTCATACCGACATCTGTAATATATGCAGTATGTTGATGTAATATACGTTCATCTGAGGTTTGAATATGCGTATGTGTCCCAACGACTGCGCTTACACGTCCATCTAAATACCACCCCATCGCATATTTTTCGGATGTGGTTTCAGCATGAAAATCAACAAATATATAGTCTGTTTCTTTTTTGGCACGCGCAATTAGTTGATCTGCCGTTTTAAATGGATCGTCACTCATCGGCATAAAGCTACGCCCTTGCAAATTAATAACAGCAAGTTTCTTATCATTAATATTGATCACGCGCATGCCCACGCCCGGCGCTTCACTTGGGAAGTTTGCTGGGCGAACGAGCCGCGTTGCATCATCAATAAAATCATAAATTTCACGTTGACCATAAGTATGATTACCCATAGTCATGAAATCGACACCTTGTCTTAACAACTGTTTATAAATTTTTTCAGTCAGCCCTTTACCATGTGCTGCATTTTCCGCATTGACTATCGTCACTGTTGGGCGATAATGATGTTTTAATTTTGGTAAATAGGTCTCAAGTGTTTGACGTCCCACTTTCCCTACGATATCTCCAATAAATAGTATTCTCATTTAAGTAATATCCTCTCTAATAAAAACGTTTATGCAATAATTTGTGGATAATAAAACCACGCATAAACCTTCAACTTTTCTTATACTATTTTATTGTAACGGGTTCGCACATCATGTCAATGTGATTCATGTATCCTCACTCAGGTTTAACGTACAATAGTCGTAATGCATTTAAGCCGACAAGTAATGTCGCTCCCATATCTGAAAAAATCGCAATCCACAATGTTAACCAACCTGGAATCACAAGTAACAGTGCAGCCACTTTCAACCCGATTGCAATTAAAATGTTAATTTTTATAATACGCATTGTATGACGACTTAATTTGAATGTGTACGGAAGTTTTGATATATCATCATTCAAAATGGCAATATCTGCCGTTTCAATTGCTGTATCCGTACCAGCAGCGCCCATGGCTATGCCAATCGTTGCATCAGCAAGCGCAGGTGCGTCATTAACACCATCACCTACCATAGCTACATTGCGATACTGTTGTTTCAATTCAGAGATACGTGCCATTTTATCTTGAGGGAGTTGATTTGCTTTAAAATGTGTCACGCCAGTATCTTGAGCAATACTTTTGGCAGTCGCCTCATTATCACCCGTTAGCATTTCAATATGTTGAAAGCCCATTTTTTTCAAACGCTCACAACTCATTGATGCGTTCATACGCACTCGATCCTTAAGCGCAATCAGCATAATAATCACATCATTTTTAGATACTAAAATTACCGTATGTCCTGAGGATTCCAGGGCCATCACTTTTGTTCGCCAAAGCGCATCTGCCTTTAAGTTAAACCGTTGTGGTTTTCCAATACAGTAATGTGCGTTATCTATTATTGCTGACACACCTAAACCAGTTTGAGATTGGAAATGCGTTATGGAATGCGGCGGAATTTGAACTTCTTTTTGAATATATGAAACGACTGCACGCGCAATTGGATGCGTGGACATCGTTTCAATTGCACCGATGTGTTGCAAAACGACATTGCGGTTAATGTCACTATTTAACATCTCAATATGTGATACTTCAGGATGACCTTGGGTTAACGTCCCTGTTTTATCCAATGCAATGGCTTTAATACGATTCAACTGTTCTAAGTGAATACCACCTTTAATCAATACACCATGTTTTGCTGCATTACTCACACTAGAAATAATCGCAATAGGTGTTGCAATAACAAGCGCACATGGACAACCTATAACTAATACTGACAATCCTTGATATATCCATGCATGCCACTCTCCATTAAACAAGAGCGGTGGTATTATCGCGACACACAATGCGATAAGCATAATTAACGGTGTATAATATTTCGCAAATTTTTCGATAAGTGCTTGCGCAGGTGCTTTATTCACTTGTGCACGTTCTACCATTTGAATCATCTTAGAAAGCGTTGAATCTGTAGAATGTTTTGTTACCAACACTTCTAAGACACCACTTTCATTTAAAGTACCCGCAAACACTTCATCCCCCTCCACTTTGTCAACTGGAACGGACTCACCTGTAATTGCTGCCTGATTAATGCTCGATTCTCCTTTTTGAATGATGCCATCTAAAGGAATTTTTTGACCAGGTTTTATCAATAAAACATCGTTGATATTTACGTCATTTACATCAACTTTTTCAATATCATCCCCTATTAAACGGCAAGCTGTTTCAGGTCTAATATTGATTAAAGATTGCATGGACTGCCTTGCTTTATCCATCGTAAAGGACTCTAGCGCTTCACTTAACGCAAACAAAATAACAACAACAGCAACTTCTCCCCACTCTCCTATCAATGCACCACCTATAACAGCAATGGTCATCAGTGTGTGCATATCAAATTCAAGACGCATTAAATTTTTAAATCCTTGTTTCAACAATGAGGCTCCGCTAATCACAATTGAAGTTGCAAAAATAACAATCGTAATGATGTGATGTTCACCAGTAGACCATTTGGAAAGATATCCTAATATAATCAGCAAAGTTGCAAAACAAATGGCACCATTTTTTTCATAAAACTGGTTACATTTTTGCCACAATGTTAATGATTGCGTGTCCTGATTTTGATTGGAGGATTGTTCAAATGAATGTCGCGGATGTGTCTCTGTTATTTTTAAATTTTCAAATGCACCAGCTTCTTCTAGTTCATCTAAAGTCGGCTTACCGGTGATATATATTTTTGATGCGCCAAAATTCACTTGTGCCATTTGGACAGAATCAAGTTGATTAAGTTTGTGCTCAAATTTATTTGCACAGTGCGCACAAGAAAGTCCTTCAACATTATAAGTGTGTTGTTTCATTTGATGTCACTTCTTCCTTATGTTCAATAGACACAAGCATAATTTGTCTTATATGTTCATCATAAATACGATACATCGCACGTTTGCCATCTTTTCGATATGTGACAACCCCATTATGATATAAAAGCCGTAAATGATGTGATGCATTAGCTACTGTAATGTTCAATAATGTTGCGATATCGCACACACATAATTCTTCATGAATACATAATGCATATGTCATTTTAGCTCTATTAAGATCAGCGATACTTTTAAACATTTGACTCACATCTTTGATGGGTGCCTGATTAATCGCATCTTTTGCTTCTTTAATTCTTGTTTCATCAATTGACCAAGATTCACAAGTTGGTACTTCTTTAACCAAAGGAACCACCTCTCATTCAAGTATTTATTTGAATGTATTATAACGAATGTTTCCGTTTTAATCAAGCGAACATTTGAATGAGAATATGATTTAAATCAAGATGAATAGGGTAAATTGTTTAACAGAGACAGGTACCATTTATTTATGATGATGGCTGTCAAAAAATAATAGGAGTTGTATTCATTTTTATGTCAATTTCAATTGATCCTGAAACATTTGCAGAACTTGTCGTCGGAGCGAATCCATCAAAAAAGGACAATCCTGAAGATATCGCAAAAGAGAGTATTGAATTATATATCCACGCTTATCGTTTAGCAGAAAAATATACCAATATTTCTTCCAATTGCTATGATACAGCTGGAGCTTTAAAAGAATTACATGAAACAGAATTAAATTTATCTCATTAATAAGAATGATTTAACAAAAGGGCTAGGACATAAATTATTTTAATTTTAATTGTTCCAAACGCCTCGTTTTTTAGGTGTCTTACCTCAAAGTCTCGGCTAAGGAAACAATTAAAGTGATGGTTTAATTCACATTCCTCTCCCTCATAAAGACTAAATATATATAACCAACAAAGTTCATGTACGAAGAATTTTGTTGGTTTTTTTGATTAACAGGGTAGCTATGTCCCACCATTTTTGTCTTGTATAGAATGACCGTTCAGTCATAATAGTCATTAATATATAGATAAATTGAGCAGGAAAGACAAGTATCAAATTAAAAAGCAATGCTACACGAGGTAACATTGCTTTTAATTATTTTGCATATTCTATTGCTCTCGTCTCACGGACGACTGTCACTTTGATATGACCAGGATATTGTAACTCATCTTCAATTTGGTTTTTGATGTCTCTAGCAAGACGATGTGCCTTTAAATCATCGATATCTTCTGGTGAAACCATTACACGTATTTCTCGACCAGCTTGAATCGCAAAAGCTTTTTCAACGCCATCATAATTTTCTGAAATACGTTCTAAGCGTTCTAAACGCTTAATATAATTTTCAAGCGTTTCTTTTCTCGCCCCAGGTCGTGCCGCTGATAGCGCATCTGCAGCTGCAACTAAAATTGAGATGATCGACGTTGGTTCCACATCACCATGATGAGAATGTATCGCATTAATAACTGTTTCTGATTCCCCATATTTCTTCGCAAGTTCTACACCGATTTCAACATGACTGCCTTCTACTTCGTGATCGATAGCTTTACCAACATCATGAAGTAAACCTGCGCGTTTTGCTAACGTCACATCTTCATTTAATTCGGCTGCTAACATTCCCGAAAGATATGCGACTTCAATTGAATGTTTTAATACATTTTGTCCATAACTTGTACGATAATGCATACGCCCGAGAATTTTTACTAAATCTGGATGCATGTTATGGATATTTAATTCAAACGTAGCTTGTTCACCCGCATCACGAATGATTTCATCGACATCACGGCGCGCTTTTTCAACCATGTCTTCAATACGCCCCGGATGGATACGACCATCTGAGACCAAGTTATTTAAGGCCGTTTTAGCAATTTCTCTTCGAATTGGGTCGAAACCAGATAAAATAACAGCTTCAGGTGTATCATCAATGATTAAATCAATACCTGTTAACGTTTCAAGTGTACGTATGTTACGACCTTCACGGCCTATGATACGTCCCTTCATTTCGTCATTTGGTAAATTGACTACAGAAACAGTCGATTCTGACGTATGATCTGCAGCAAATCGTTGAACCGTTGTTGCCAGTAACTCTTTTGCTTTTTGATTGACTTGCTCTTTTGCTTCATTTTCTTTTTCTTTAACCAATATTGCAATATCTTGTGACAACTCATCTTCCACACGTGCTAATTGTTCTTGACGTGCTTCATCTTGAGTGAGACCGGAGATGCGTTCTAATTCTTGTTCGTGCTTCATTATTATAGATTGAACACTACTCTCTTTTGCATCTACGTGTTGTTGTCTTTCTTCAAGTTTAGATTCTTTTTGCTCTAAAATCTCATCTTTTTTATCTAAAAGATCTGATTTACGCTCTAAGTTCTCTTCCTTTTGAAGAAGTCGGGATTCCTGCCTTTGAAGTTCACCACGTCGTTCTCTAAGTTCACTTTCGGTACGTTCTCTTAGAATTTGGTTTTCTTCTTTAGCTTCAATCAATTTTTCTTTTTTGAGATTCTCTGCTTCTTTATTGGCTTGTTCAATAATATCTTCAGCAGTATTACGTGCTTGAATCTGCTTTTGACGCATAACGTTTTGGGCAATAAAATACCCCACAACAACTCCTAGAATGATACCCAGCAAAATGAGTAAGAGGCTTAATAAATTCACACAAACACCTCCTTTTTCTAGGATTTGGTACTGTATGTCAATAAATCTATAAGATTATAAGATTAAAAATAAGGACCATACACATTTAATTGTACGTTTTGAACAATGAAAAATCAAGGTATCTGACAGTATCTGTGTCAAACATTTTAATTATCATATATTAATTATAGTTGATATGTAGTAGGAAGCGTCATTTAATAATCAAAGAATACAAATTTGATTTGAAAATATCATTTTTAGTAAGGTTTCATTCATGCAGTTGCACTCGATTGGATTGAATATATAAAATAGCCTTCAAAATTCAAAGCTGTTCGCTTAAGAAGTTTGAAGGCTTTTGAGTTACAACGTCCATATCAAATCGCTTGCGTGTCGTCACAACCAATACATATATACAACATTACCTCTAAATCCTCATGACATGGATAACTTGTCTCGTTTATTCATCAAATAAAGTTTGAGCTGACTCTTGTTCACTTTCTTCAACATCACCATCAAAAATACCTAATTTTTCACGGAGTTTACGGTCAATTTCATTTTCTAATTCAGGATGTTCTTTTAAGAATAATTTCACGTTTTCTTTACCTTGACCCATTCGTTCACCATTGTAAGAATACCAAGCACCTGACTTATCAACAATATCATGTTGCACACCTAAGTCGATCAGTTCACCTTGTCTAGAAATACCTTGACCATACATAATATCTACTTCAGCCACTTTGAATGGAGGTGCAACTTTATTTTTAACCACTTTGATTTTCGTACGGTTACCTACAATATCTTGTCCTTGTTTTAATTGTTCAGCACGACGTACTTCCAATCGAACAGAACTGTAGAACTTTAAAGCTCGACCACCTGGCGTAGTTTCTGGATTGCCGAACATTACGCCTACTTTTTCTCGAATTTGGTTAATAAAGATTGCCGTTGTATTCGATTTTGAAATTGCTGCTGACAATTTACGTAATGCTTGAGACATTAAACGTGCTTGTAAACCAACATGTGTGTCCCCCATTTCGCCTTCGATCTCAGCTTTTGGAGTTAATGCAGCCACAGAGTCAACAATGATAATGTCAACCGCGCCGCTACGAACAAACGCTTCAGCTATCTCAAGCCCTTGCTCACCATGATCTGGCTGCGATAAATATAAATTATCTATATCTACACCTAAAGCTTGAGCGTAGACTGGATCAAGCGCATGCTCTGCATCAATAAACGCAGCCACACCACCATTTTTTTGCACTTCAGCAATGGCATGTAATGCTACGGTTGTTTTACCTGAACTTTCAGGTCCATAAACTTCAATAATACGACCTTTTGGATAGCCACCTACACCTAATGCATGATCTAATGTAACAGAACCACTAGATACACTAGAAACACGACGATCTTTATTTTCGCCAAGTTTCATGACGGCACCTTTCCCAAAAGATTTTTCCATATTTTTTATTACTGTATCGAGTGCTTTTTGACGTTCATTATCCAATTTAGGACCCCCTATTGAGTGTAGTTTCCTTAAGTAGTTAATTTATACTATACATGCTTGTACAAAAAAACTCAAGCTTTTTGCGAATATTTGTTCGCTGTTTTCCATGCGCGATTTCTTATAAAAGCGAACATTTGTGCTGAAATAGTAATTGTAAATCATTTCTCTCCTCTTTTTTTCAAATGATTTAGCCATTGTATCATGACATAATTTGATGTTCTTTCAAATAATCTTAACTGTCGTTCAGATATTGTCATTTCAATGACTTCTATTGTATTACCTGTTAAAAATCCAATATAAACGTGATCTTTTTCCGATAAAATGCTTATTGCATCTCTAGAATTAAATAAAGATTGCACAAAGCATGCAGATTCATATAATTGTGTGTACATATTATTATTCGCTATAAATTGAGAGTCGTGCAGGAAATAGCCTTTAAATAGTGTATGATGTGCGTGATGCTTATGTTCGTTTAATTTTAAATTCAATGCGCCCTCTGTGACACCATCATACACAGCAACTGTATGTTTTAACTGATTCATTACACTTTCAGCTAAAGTGGTTTCATTTGAACCGTAGTAAAATTGACCGAGGCGTTGTAATATAATATTTTTTACAGGTGTGATCCGCGTTTGACATTCTTGTTGATTCTTATCATTTGCAGTTAACCGTAATGTAACTTCATGAGAACCTGCTAACGGTGCTATCGTAGGATTTGACTGTGTCTCAATCAAATCCATTAATACTGTTTCTACTTTTGATTCACCAATACCAGCAAAGCGCAACACTTCTGAAAAAATCGTATGTCCCGATTCATTAAAATATGGCAGCATATAACGATTAACCATCGGTTTAAGTTCTTTAGGCGGACCAGGCAATAATACAATCTTTTGTTGTTGATGTTCAATAAGCATTCCAGGTGCCATTCCAACATCATTTTTTAAAACATGAGATCCGGATATTATAAGTGCTTGCTGCCGGTTATTTGGTGTCATTTCTTGATGTTGTGATTTAAAATAGTCTTCTATCGACAAGAGTGCTTCTTCATCTATTTCCAAGCGTTTTCCTAACACCTCAGCGACAGTTTGTTTCGTTAGATCATCTTTAGTAGGTCCTAAACCACCTGTTAAAATGATACAATCATAAGAACGCAAAGTTCGTTGAAGTACAGATTTCAATCGTTCAGCATTGTCACCTACAACAATATGCTCTAAGACATCGTGGCCTGCTTGATTCATTACCCGCGATAAATATTGCGCATTCGTATTTGCTATTTGTCCTAATAATAATTCAGAGCCAACACCTATCATGCATATTTTCATCTATTCCATCCTCAACTTTCTCCATATAAAATGAAACCTCTCATAAAGATAATGTTTAGCCAAGCTGCATCAAACACAAATCTCATATGAGAGGTCTTCATCTTATTGTTTATCTTGTAAAAATACGTCTTTACCTTTATAAAAATATTCTATACCAGATAAAACAGTAAAGAATACGCCAATATAAAGTAAAATGGTTCCAAGAGAAAAGCCTAACCATTGACTGAAAGGATCTCCTAATAGTAAAAAGACTAAAGCGACCATCGTCACAGCTGTTTTAATTTTTCCAAGCTGGCCGGCAGCACTTACAAAACCTTGTTCAATTTGTAATAATCGTAAACCTGTGACCGCAAATTCACGTGCAATAATAATGACTGCTACAACAGAGTTTGTTAATCCTAGCTGTACTAAAACAATTAACGCTGCTGACACAAGTAATTTATCCGCCAATGGGTCTAAAAATTTCCCCATATTCGTCACCAATTGCCATTTACGTGCCAAATAGCCATCCACCCAGTCACTTACTGAAGCGAAAATAAAAATCAAACCACTGATTAAAAATTCTACACGAATAGACATGCCGCCTAAAAATGAAATCTGTCCCATGCCAAAATCAATTAACGCAAATAACATAAAGACAGGAATTAAGATTACACGTAGTAACGTAATCTGATTGGGTATGTTCATTTGTATATCCTCTTTTCATATTACTCATTTATTTATATTATAACATAAGGTAAAGTATGCCCCATAGTACACTTGTAATTAAAATACTACTTCCAATAAAGATCATCAGCCATTTTGATTCATATGTTGATGCATTTAATTGAAACTGGTCTGGGTTCTCACGAAGTTTCTTAAGTGTCTCTTTTGCTTGATAATGAGATGTGGGTAATTCATGTTCATGTTCAGAAATGAGCAAATCACCATCCATATTAATAGCCTGTGCATATTTTTGGACGAACCCCTTCGCATACTTAGGATATTGGAGAGACTCGAAATCATTTTTTTCGATATGAATTAAAGTTTGACGTTTGATATGCGTCCGTTTCTCTAATTCAGTTAAAGTTAATCCCATTCTTTCTCGTCTACCTTGTAGCACTTCGCCAATTTGTTTCACCAATGTACCTCCTTAAAATGGTTTGAAACCACCATCAATGCCCTGCCCAAATCCGTCACCGAAACCATCACCAAATCCACCAAATTCATCGCCAAAATTTAAATTGTTCTTACTTTTTACTGTTTTCTTTTTCATGTCATCATATTCAATTTTTTGGTTTTCTTCAGCTCTTAATTCAATAATATAATCGAAATCGTCCATCACGTAATCGCTTGCTTCTACAAATAAATCAGGATGTTCCACAACTTTCACTGAGGGCAATGTCATTACTTCTTTAACCAATTCTTGATGTTTTTGATTGGTTTCTCGAGCAGTCACTGCACCATCAATAATATAAACATGATCTTTGTCATACTCTCCTTTAATAAGCGAACTTCTTACAGTTTGTTTAATTAAAGTAGAACTAATAAAAAGCCATTTTTTATGTGCTGATACACTTCCTGCAACGATGGATTCTGTTTTACCTACGCGAGGCATCCCTCTAATTCCAATTAATTTGTGTCCTTCTTCCTTAAATAATTCAGCCATAAAATCTACAAGCAATCCAAGGTCATAGCGTTCAAAACGGAAAATTTTCTTATCGTATTTATCCTGTTTAATATATCGACCATGACGCACGGCAAGTCGGTCTTTAAGTTCTGGTTCTCTAAGCACACGTAAGGAGATGTCATCAATTTCTTGAAGCAATGTTTCAAAGCGTTTCACTTTTTCTTCACTATCCGATTTAATTATAAAAGCACGACGGGAATTATCAATTCCATTAATTGTACCGATACTAATCCCCATCATCCCTAATAAACTCGAAACATCACCTAACAGCCCTTCACGGTTAATATTAATTTCATATTCTAAATACCATTCTTTTTTTTCCTTCATTGTCGTCATTACAAAACACCCCTATCCCTATGCATGACATATTAACCGTATTATATCAAACTATCGGTACCAACCACCATTAATCCGTTGAACCGTCCCTGTAATACTTTGAGCATAAGGAGAAATTAGATAACGACATGCATGTGCAATTTCATTTACATTGATTAAGCGCTGTTGTGGTATAGTTTCAATCACAGCCTTTATATCTTCCTCTTCTAATTCATCTGTCATGCGACCTTCGACAATTCCAGGCGCAATAGCATTGACAGTTAGAGGGGTAAGGGCGACCTCTTCACTTAACGCTTTTACAAAACCAATTTGAGCAGCTTTCATCGTGGAATAAATCGTTTCAAAACTCGCACCTTTTTCTCCCCAAATTGAAGAAATAACAATGATACGGCCGCGAGGACTTTGAATCAACTGATTTAAAAAATATTGCGTCATTTTAATGAATTGATATACATGTACGCGGTACATGTCATCGATGTCTTTATCAGTCACATCTTGTAACATACCATATAAGCTTTGACCACTTACGTATATGAATACATCAACGTTAGAAATGTGTTCGAAATGTTTTTTGTAATCAATGGGTTGTGTTAAATCAATTTGAAGAAATTGAACAGGTTCATCTTTAAATGTTTCTTGCAAATCTAATAATGCAGTTCGATGATAAGTTAAAATTACTTCAAATCCATCATCTAGAAGTTTTTTTACAATAGCTTGACCAATCGAACCTGATCCACCAATAACGAGCGCTTTCATTCTTACTTCATCTCCAAACGACTGTCGACGCATTCCTCTAGATTTAATCTTTGTTTTACTGTTTCATTCATTGATTCTAGAGTAATATCATCGATAACATCTAATAATTCAAACAAACTGACACCATCAAAATAATATTTCGTATATTGATTTGCGATATACTCCGGTGCGTTTAAACTTGATATATATTCACCAATAAACTGTTTTTTCAACAAATCAAAGCCTTCTTGATCTTTTACTTGACCATAATTCGCATGTAACGCATCAAGTAATCTTTGCTTCAATTGGTCTGGTTCTGTTGTAGCAGACGTAATAAGAGAAAAACTATATGTAGGTTCAATGACAGTTTGATAACTAAATGTTTCGTCGATTAACGCATCATCTAAAATACGTTGGTAAAATTCAGTCTCTTCACCATAAATCAATTCAAAAAAGAAGGACATTTCAATATCTTCTTTCACACGTTGCAAATCCGTAACAGGATATAAATGATTTTTAAATCCTAACATTAACCTTGGTGATTGTATGGCCATCGCCTCTGAAACTTTACTTTGAACAATATGAGGAGACTCATTTAACGGGTCACGCTCAATGGCTGGTTGCGCCTCAATTTGGCGTGCTGATTCATGTTGTTGCACAATGTTCAATATGTGTTCTGGTATGACGTCACCGACTACAAACAACACCATATTTGATGGATGATAGAATGTATGATAGCAACGATATAAATCATCTTTTGTAATGTTATATATACTTTCAACACTGCCTGCAATATCAACACGAACGGGATGCGTGTGATACATCGACCTTAACGTATTAAACATGAGTTTGTAGCCTGGTTGCTCTTGATACATCTTTATTTCTTCTGCAATTATCCCTTTTTCCTTCTCAACTGTAGCTTTCGTAAAGTACGGAGATTCCACCATTTTTAGTAAACGTAAAATATTATCTTCAATATGATTTGTTGCACTAAAAAGATAACTTGTACGATCAAATGTAGTGAATGCATTTACTTGAGCATCATGTTCAGCAAAATCAGTAAACACATCTCCGTCTTCTTTCTCAAATAGTTTATGTTCTAAAAAATGTGCAACACCATCTGGAACTGTCACAAATGAGTTTTGATCATGCGGCTTAAATCGAAAATCAAGTGACCCAAATGCAGTTGTATATGTAACAAATGTTTTTTGAAATCCTCGCTTTGGAATGATAAAAACATTTAAACCGTTCTCAAGTTTTTCACTGTAAACCGTTTCATCTATTTGCTCATAATACGTCTTTTGCATCTGCTTCACCTGCTTTCGTCATCGTATATATCGTATCTAGTTGCGACTCTTGACATAATTTTTGAATATCTTCTCGCGTGACATCTTCAATTTTTTTGATGAATGAAGTATCGTCCTCAACGCGCGTTAATAACAATTGATTATGTAATACCTCAATAATATGTTTTGGTCGATCTTTCGCTTCTTTACGATGTGATAATATAATTTTTTTCGCTAATTGAAGTTTTTCATCTGGAAATTCTCCGCGTTTAAACCGATCAAATGCTGCTATAATCGTGCTTTTAGCTTCCTCAACATCTTTAATCGACACGCCACTTGTAACATAGAGGAATCCATTTTTCCCGTCAATTTGTGAATGAATCGAATAGGCTAAACTTTTTTGTTCCCTAACTTCATTAAATAGTACAGAAGAAGGATCGCCTCCAAACATCGTATTAAAAACAGTAAACGCATAGTAATTAGCTTGCCCTAATGCTGTATTAAATCGAAAACCAAAATTAAGTTTGGCTTGATCAACATCCTCATATTCCACTACATCATTGATGGTATGATTCGCTTTTACTTCCTTTGAAATCGACTTAAATGTTGCTGCTTTAGGTCTAATGTGAAACGTTTTAGCAATATTGTGTTTTATTTCCGTTTCATCTACATTGCCCACAACGTATATGTGGCAAATATCTTCTTCTAACATTTTACGATATGTATGATATAGGCTTTCTGGCGTTATCTGATCAATATGCTCTCGTTCACCTGCTGCCATAAAACGATATGGATGATTGCCAAACATATGCTTCAATAAATTTAAGTAAGCAATTTGTGATTTATTATCCTCTATAGCTGTTAATTTTTTCTTAAGCAACATTTTTTCTTGTTTTAAAAATCCAGAATGAAAAGCGTTATTTTCAATAAGCGGATGATATAATATTTCCTTGAGTAATTCGATTCCCTTTTCAAACAATGGCATCGCATCTTTTAAATAGCGTTCATTCACAATTTCTAACGTTAACGTTAAAACGTGACGATCTTTATATTTTGAAACGTAACTATTCACATATGCACCATATAAAGTAGACAAATGTTGGTTAAACGTTCGATCTGAAGGCCACCGTTTTGTAGCACGAATTAACATTTTACTTAACAAAGATCGTTCTGTCATCGTGTGAATGTCTAATGGAGCCATAAATTTAAACGTAATCATTGTCGTTTTAAATTTATCTGTTTTATGAATATGTATATGATCTAAAGCTGATATTTGTGTATCGTTCAAATAATCTCCTCCTTGATGGTATTTAATATATTATAGACGTTTTCGAATCGTACGAAACTTAACGAGACTACTTTTAAAATAATTTAAGGAATACAAGATTGGCATGTCATCTTCTGTATAATGAACTTGTTTTAACAACATTAAACCGTCATGGGGATCAGACTCTAGCGCATCTGATATATACGGTTCATAACTAATGGCTTGTATTTCTGTTTCAGCATAGGCAATTTCTTTTTCAGTAACTTGTTCAATCGCTTTCAAAATTGAGGTTTGTTGGTGATGTTGACCGTAATAATCTAAAACGTTAGCTGCAACTTTGTCTAAACAATAGACGACTGGGTGATTATCTGCAGTACGTATACGCTCTATAACTGTAATTGTTTCATTTGGTTCTACATTCATCACTCGACTATCGTGTAAAGATGCTGGCTCTTGATCTAAACTTAAAAATACTGTCCCATGAGCATAGCCTTTGTCAGAAATCATGCGGCTAATACTCATCAATTCATCTAATGGGTAAAAGAAGGGTTGCGGTATATTTACACGCGCACCTTCTTCAAAATTTTCAGTGACAATTTGTTCAGTAATTAACTCATGTATTGCCACAGTGACGTGCTCAGTACTTACGTCACACGTTCGCGCCAAGTTAAAAATACTTGGGAGTGATTCGCCAGGTTTCAAAGCTTCTGTTTCAATTTGATTTAATATCCAAGCTTTAACTTTATTTACCTCTGGTGTTACAGACATATTTACACCTCTCCATCATTTAAATCCACTAATATTTGTCTAGGTTTACTTCCTTTTTGAGGACCAATGACTTGGTTTCTCTCTAAATCATCCATAATTCGGGATGCACGATTATACCCTATTCTAAATTGTCGCTGCAATAGTGACGTACTTGCCTTTTGTTGCTCTAAAACAAATAAATACGCCTCTTTATATAAAGGATCATCACTTTCAGCTTCATTCTGCTCTACTACTTCACTTGGTTCCATTTCTTTCACGTAATTTGCCGATTGCTGCGCCACAACATAGTCTACAATTTTTTGAACTTCACTATCACTTAAAAACGCACCTTGCACACGTGTACGTACGGAACCGCCATTTTGAATGAACAACATGTCACCTTTACCTAATAATTTTTCTGCGCCACCACTATCAATAATTGTACGTGAATCCGTTTGAGAGCTTACAGCAAATGCAATCCGGGAGGGAATATTATTTTTAATTAATCCTGTAATAACATCTACAGAAGGCCGTTGAGTCGCAATAATTAAATGTATTCCCGCAGCTCGTGCCATTTGTGTGATACGTGTAATGGCTGTTTCAACATCTTTACCTGCAACCATCATTAAATCCGCCAATTCATCGACAATTACAACGATATAAGGCAATAAAGGCTCTTTTTCACCAAGCTCTTTATTTTTTCTTGTGATAAACGCATTGAAACCTTCTATATTACGTGTCCCTGAATGTTGGAATAAATCATAACGGCGTTCCATCTCCCCTACTACTTTTTCAAGCGCTTGTGCCGCTTTATGTGGATTGGTTACAACAGGGGTTAATAAATGTGGAATACCATTGTATACGTTTAATTCTACCATTTTTGGGTCAATCATCATAAGTTTTACTTCGTGAGGTTTTGCATTGAGTAATATGCTAGTAATAATGCCATTTATACAAACAGATTTACCACTACCAGTTGAACCCGCAACAAGTAAATGTGGCATTTTATTAAGTTCTGCTGTCATCGGCTCCCCAGATATATCACGACCTAAAGCGACTTCTAGTTTATTATTGGTAGGAAATTTCTCTTGAAGTACTTCTTTTAAAGAGACTAAGGCAATATTGTCATTCGGTACTTCAATACCTACCGCTGATTTACCCGGTATCGGTGCCTCGATACGAATATCTTTTGCAGCAAGTGCTAAAGCGATATCGCTATGTAAGTTAACGATGCGACTCACTTTTACTCCTTGTGCAGGTTGAACTTCATATTGTGTTACAGCAGGTCCAATTTTGATTTGAGTCACTCTGGCATTGACTCCGAAATTTTTTAAAGTTGTTTCCAATAATTTACCTTTTTGTTGAACTTCTGACTTACTTGTAGTTTGTTGTTTTTTCGGTTCATCTAATAAGGTTAATGGCGGGAGCTCATATGCTTGATTTTCAATCTCACCCGCTTCAGAAATCGTACCTTCCGCCTCGACTTTTATGTCATCCGATGCTTTTGCTTTTGTAGATGTGTTTTTTGGCACCTCATCTACAGTATGTGTCGAATTATTGGCTGATACTATAGATCCGTTTGGTTCAGAAGGTGAATGTTGATCTTGATGCCCAAATATCGGAATAGTTGGTACATCTTGTGTTTCTGCTGTTTCCTCAAAAGGTACCTCTTGAAAATTTGACACATCTCTAGGGGTATTTTGAATGTGCTGCTGTTCTAATTTTTGTTGACGTGCTTCACGTCGCTTTAATTTATACTGATGATACTTATCGTAAGACTTCTCAGCATGCGTTTTAGAATTTTCTAACCACAATTTAGTCACATCTCGATGACGTTTTTTTAACAATAAAATGATACTTGATATAAGCAGCGTAAGTGTTAATAAAACTACTCCGATAATTGAAATCAAAGGTGTTAAAATATTTACAAAATGATATCCAAATAGACCTCCTCCGAAATTAGGAAAACGCATATCTTCATATTGTTGATATACAAACGAGAGTACCGGTTCACGCTTACCTTTCGCGCCTTGTGTTGCTTGATAATATAATTGTGCAATAAATAATAATGCTATTTGAAGTAAGATGGAACCCGTCAATCGTCGAGATTTAGGCAGCTTGCCATTATATGCAAGAAAACCAATTGCTAGCAATAACAAAATATATGTTAAATAACGTGTTAATCCAAATAAATAATTAAAAAAACTATCTATCGCAATACCAACGATACCTAATTGAAATAAACCGAGCATGATAACAATAACAAAAGCAATCGCTACGACAAAACGTAATGATGTCTCTTTTTGTTTCTTTTTAGTTGTACGTTTTCTACGTGTCGATGTAGACGATTTGCGTTTTTTTGTTTGTGCCATGTTAAATCACCTTCTTTTAAATTGAAAAATCTGAAGCACAATATGTTTATGTATCTTCATAATATCGCCTTGCCATGACGTCATCGGTATTCAACGTCACACCTTACATTATGTAAAAAAACGAATCCTCCCTTTAAAAACAACTTTCTTTCAAAGAGAGGGATTCGATTGAGTTCATTTGTCTCTGATCTTTAGATCACATATGTTAAATTTCTGAGATGACTGGAATTATCATTGGTCGTCGACGCGTGCTCTCAAATAATAATTTACTAATTTGATCACGCATATTTTGCTTAATTTCCGACCATTCAATATGTTGAGATTGTAAACCTTCTTCAACAATTTCACGTACTTTTTCTTCTGCTTCTTTGAGTAATGCTTCACTTTCACGTACATATACAAAACCACGTGATTGAATTTCAGGTCCAGCCGCGATTCTTTTATTTTTTGGATCTAATGTAACGACCGCTATAAAGATGCCATCTTGGGCAAGTAAATGTCTGTCGCGTAAAACAATGTTTCCGACATCACCAACACCAATTCCATCAATAAGGACATTGCCAGCATGAACTTTTTCATTTAAAGTCATATCTTTGCCATCAAAATTGATAACATCTCCAGCTTCTACAAGGAATATTTTTTCGGGTTTGACACCAGACTCACTAGCCAGTTTGGCATGCGCAATTTGCATTTTGAATTCACCTTGAATAGGAATGAAATATTCAGGTTTCATCATGTTTAACATCATTTTAAGTTCTTCCATGCATCCGTGACTAGATGCGTGAATTTTTTTGTTATTCGGAATGATTTCTGCACCTGCGCGCACGAGTTCATTAAGTGTATCTCCGATAATAACTTCCATATTAGCTGAAGCTGTTATGGCTAGAAAGACAGAGTCACCTGGCTCAATATTCATAATTTTGTGTTTTTGACGGGCCATTTGATTTAATGCTTCCACTGGCTCACCTTGCATACCAGTAGCAATAATTATTATTTCGTTTTTTGGATAATTTTCTATTTCATTAATTGGAATCAATAAATCTTTTGGAATATCAAAATATCCCATTTTTCGTGCAATGTTAAATGAACTTTCGAGTGAACGCCCTAAAAACGACACTTTACGATTTAGTCGTGCTGCAATGTTCAACACTTGTTGGATACGAATAAAATTCGAAGCAAAACATGATACGATTAAACGACCTTTAACCTTTGTGAATGCATCATACATGTGAGACTCAATCACATTTTCTGGTGTATTATACCCAGGTTTTTCCGCTTCATTTGAATCACTGAGAAGTGCAAAAACACCATTTTGACCGATTTCAGCCATCTTTTGAATATCCGGTGCATAATGACCTTGTAAACTTTGATCAAATTTAAATTCGCCTGTATATACAATGGCACCGTATGACGTATGAATACATACCCCTAAACTATCTGGAATACTATGCGTCGTGTTAAAGAATGTCACATTGACTCCTTTAAAGCGCATTACAGAATCATGATTAACCACATAATATCTTATTTTTTTGTCAATATTACGTGCTTTCATGTTTTCTTTAACGAGACCAATAGTCAGTTTAGAACCATATACTGGTGCATCTACTTGTTCTAGCACGTATGTTACCGCTCCAATGGCATGCTCATGACCATGTGTTAAGAATATACCTTTCAACTTGTGTTTATTCTCGATGACATATTGAATATCCGGAATGACAATGTCGATACCTAACATTTCATCTTCTGGAAACATAAGTCCAGCATCAAGCATAAACATTTCATCGTCTACTTCAATGATATACATATTTTTCGCAATTTCACCCACGCCACCAAGCGGGATGATACGTATATTTTTATTTTTCTTCTTTACTAAATTCAAAATGTTACCTCCTATTAGATATAGCCCGTCCATCATACATTCATTTCTTATTATAGTTGATAACATAACGTCTGTACACTATTAAAACATTTGGCTTATAGTATATATTCTAAAATGAGGATGATGCGAACCATAAGTTAAACTAAAATGGTGTACTCAATTTGAGACGTAAGGTTATTTGATTCTACTTCTTGAATAATAAGTGGCCTATTCTATACCATTTCATTCATTACTTCTCACATCATCAAAATAGCCAACAAAATTCATTTGGTCATGAACTTTGTTGGCAAAATTTGTGCGTATATAAACGGGAGTTGCATATTGTCGTTAAAAAGTAAAGATAATAATACAATAAATAATTTTTAATGGTTTCTTAGCCAAAATGCGCCATCATGCCGAAACCTAAAATCCATATTTATTTTACTTTAACATAATTAACTTTTTCATCTTTATCTTTAGGTACTTTAATTGGTGATGTTGTTTCAAACATAACTGACCCTTGTGGTGCTAATGTTTGAGGTAATTCACGAACAGGTTTAGGACTAATGCTATTCAATCCCGGTGCACCATTAAAACCATGTAATCCAGTAGCTTCTTTTTTCTCTAATGCTACTCTAAAGTTAGTCATAAATTCCCCAAGTGACATTTTAGGATCCACATGTTTATGAATGGCATTTTCTAATGCTTCACTTGTATTTGCTGGATCTTGTAAAATCTCTTTAAAAATTTTATCGCCGTTATCACTTTGCGCACTTAAATATTGTGAAAATAGATAAGATAATGCGTAGTTTGAAAGCACGTCACCGCGATGATTCCATTTAATTAAAGAATGGCCATTCGCTATAGATGTAGAATTGTTGTAATATTCAATTCTATGATCTAAAGGTTTTTGAAGATACATATGTTCACTTGCCATTGCAAATGCTTCATCTAACCAAACATCCATTCCATCTTCTTTTTGTTCTTTGAGTAATTTTTGGTTCGCATTCACCATATGTTGATACTCATGAGCAAGTGTTGAATAGACTTTCTTTTCATTTAGATTATTTTTATCCGTTCCCATTGATGGGTACGTGTCCATATAAAAGACTTCTGCTTTATTTGAATGAGGCACATCGTAAAGATCTCTCGGATGGAAATATCCACCAGTGTATGAACCTGTTGTTTCAAAGTCATCTTTAATGTCATAGACTAAAATATTTACTTTTCCATCGTGGTCAACGTCTGAAGGTTCACCAAATTTTTCTTTAACAAGGGGATCAATTTTATTATCAAATTCTTCTCCAATGTTCTTTGCTTGTTTATCTGTAATATAATTATCAGCAACCCAAACATTCGTATTTTTACCATTATATTTTAATTTAGCAGCTGTACGTTCATTTTCATTCGTTCTCATATTTACGGTTGTAAATGAGCGAACATCGTTTAATTTTGAATTTGATAATGCATTTTCAGATTTTCGTGCACGCTCTGTAATTGGTGTTTTTTCTTTAGGTGCTTTAAATACTTTATCTTCTTGAAAGGATTGTAAATTTCTAGGTTTCATCGAATCTATCGTACTCTGTTTAAAATTGTTTTGTTTTAAAGTACCAATCGATGACTCTTGCGCATTTTTATTAATATCCTCGTTATTAATGATGTAAGTGTGTGCATCTGCAAAAGACCCTAAAGTGAAAGTTGCAAGTAACGAACTTGTGACAAGTGACGTAACCAATTTCTTTTTGTTTATCATGATGCTTCCTCCTTAAATCTTTATTAACATAAAGTTAGCATTTAATTAAACTCGAATCAATACTTTAATTATCTAATAATTTAATGATATTTTAACAACATAATATTAACCATAGATTTAATATTTATATACATTGCTGTGTAAATATACGTCAAGAAATGAATATTCTATTCCCATAATAAATTTTTATAAATTTTCAATAATTTGTAACATTTAAAAAATTCTATAATTAACATGTACTGACCTTCTCTTAAACCGAATGGTTAAGTGTTCATTGATACATATGACGACTCACGTAGTTATTTATTTGCATAAAAAAAGAAGCCGTCTATGTCTAAATAGAACGACTCCATCTCTTAAATTTAGATTTTTATTTCGAGTTTAATAAAACTTTGTGTGATGCATTGACACGACCTTGTTTATCAATTTCAGTAACTTTGACTTGAAGTGTATCTCCAATTTTCAATACATCTTCTACTTTATTAATGCGTTCATTTGCAATTTGTGAAATATGAACTAACGCATCTTTACCTGGGAATAACTCAACGAATGCGCCAAATTTTTCAATGCGTTTAACTTTACCTTCGTAGATTTGACCCACTTCAGCTTCACGTACAATACTTTCAATCCATGAACGCGCCTGATTAATCATCTCTTGTTCTGTTGAACCAATATAAACCGTACCATCTTGTTCAATGTCTAACTTAACGCCCGTTGCATCAATAATTTCATTAATTTGTTTACCGCCAGGACCTATGACATCTCTAATTTTTTCTGGTTTAATTGTTAATATTTCTACCTTAGGTGCATAAGCACTTAATTCTGGACGTGGTTGCTCAATCGTTTGAAGCATGTGGTCTAAAATTGCTAAACGACCTTGACGTGCTTGTTCAAGGGCTTCTTCAATGACTTCTTTCGTTAAACCATCTATTTTAATGTCCATTTGAATCGCAGTGATTCCTTCTTTTGTACCTGCCACCTTAAAGTCCATATCACCTAACGCATCTTCCATACCTTGAATATCAGTTAAAATGGTATAACTTTCATCACGTGTGACAAGCCCCATTGCAATTCCTGCTACAGGCGCTTTAATTGGTACACCCGCATCCATTAACGCAAGTGTTGAACCACAGATAGATGCCTGAGATGATGAACCATTTGATTCTAAAACTTCACTTACGATACGTACAGTGTAAGGGAATGTTTTTTCATCTGGAATGATATATTTTAATGCGCGTTCCCCTAAAGCGCCATGACCAATTTCGCGACGACCAGGTGCACGAACTGGCCCTGTTTCACCTACTGAGAAGTTCGGGAAATTGTAATGGTGCATAAATCGTTTGTGTTCTTCTTCACCTAAACCATCAATAATTTGGTACTCAGAAATCGAACCAAGCGTTAACACAGATAATGCTTGCGTTTGACCTCGTGTAAATAAGCCTGAACCATGGGCACGTGGCAACAATCCAACTTCTGAAGATAATGGTCGAATTTCATCTGGTTTACGTCCGTCAGGTCTCACTTTCTCATCCGCAATCAGACGACGTACTTCTTCTTTAATTAACGCATTAATAATTTGGTTGACTTCTTGGATTAAAGCCTCATTTTCAGGATCTTCTTCGTTAATATATTCAGCTATAATTGTTTCTTTTGCAGCATCTAAGTTTGCTTCACGTTCTTGCTTATCAACAGTTTGAATTGCTTGATAAAGTTGATGTGCTTCAGCTTTAGCTTTAACAGAATCAATTAATGTTTCATTTTTTTCTTGCGGCACAAAGTCATGTTTTTCAGGTTGAATATGCGCAATGATTTCTTCTTGGAAAGCACATAAACGTTGAATTTCTTTGTGTCCAAATAAAATCGCTTCTAACATTTCTGCTTCAGTGATTTCACTTGCTCCCGCTTCTACCATGTTAATCGCATCTTTATGTCCAGCAACTTCTAAATCCAAACGTGATGTTGCTTGCTGTTCTAAATTAGGGTTAATCACAAACTCCCCATCTACATAACCTACATTAACACCTGCAATAGGGCCTTGGAATGGAATATCAGAGACACTGAGTGCCATAGATGATCCTATCATTGCTGCCATTTCCGGTGAACAATTTGGGTCTGCACTTAACACCATATTCATAATTTGAACATCATGGCGATACCCGTCTGGGAAAAGTGGACGGATTGGACGGTCAATTAAACGCGCTGTTAACGTTGCTTCATCAGCTGGTCGTCCTTCACGTTTTTTAAAGCCACCTGGAATTTTACCAGCAGCATACATTTTTTCTTCATAGTTTACTGTTAATGGGAAGAAATCACCATCGCGTGGCTCCTTAGAGGCTGTTGCCGTCGATAAAACTACTGTATCTCCATAACGAACAAGGACAGCACCGTTCGCTTGTTTCGCGAGTTGACCTGTTTCAATTGTTAACGGTCGATTGGCCCACTCCGTTTTAAATACCTTTTTTTCTTGAGACATGCGTTATCTCCTCTCTCCTACTTCTAAATACATTTCAAATACATTTCAATCCTATTATAGCTTACGATTAAAAAACGTTACAAACGCTTTAAAAACCGTGAATGCGGACTTACGCTTATAGTAAAAAAAGAAAGAAACCAAAGCCTGGCCTCTTTCTTTCAATGTAAAATACATTAACGACGGATACCTAATGACTTAATAAGTTCACGGTAACGTTGAATGTCTTTTTCACGTAAATAGTTTAATAAATGGCGACGACGACCTACCATTTTTAATAAACCACGACGAGAGTGGTGGTCTTTTTTATGTGTACGTAAGTGATCGTTTAATGCATTAATTTCTGCAGTTAACACAGCGATTTGAACTTCTGGTGAACCAGTGTCAGATTCGTGTGTACGGTATTGTTTAATTAATTCATTTTTGCGTTCTTGTGAAATTGCCATTTGTCAATTTCCTCCTTTAATTTTTTAAATGCCTTAATCCGAGTGAGGCGTCGGAGTCTCAACCTACCAAGACTAAGGTCGTAAGTCTTTACTTACAGACCTTATTTATTATAAGATACTTTATCACCAAAATCAACAGATAATAAATATTTGGCACGTTCTTTATCTTGATTCATCTGTGCGACTAAAGGGTCGATTCCATCAAATTTTAATTCAGGACGAATATAATGATGCCAGTATAATACAACGCGTTCACCGTAAATCGTATCATCAAAATCGAATATATTGACTTCGATAACCACTTGAGGCAAATCTTCATGGAATGTTGGTTTAACACCCACATTACAAACGCCTCTATATATAGTGTCACTCGATCCTATTTTCATCGTGACTGCATAAACACCTTTCGTTGGTAACAAATAGTCATCACTAGGTTCTATATTAGCAGTCGGAAATCCAATCGTACGTCCACGTTTCTCACCTTGGACGACAGTCCCTTTAATTTGATAACGATAGCCTAATTGTTCATTTGCTTTTTGTAAATTCCCTTTTTTTAACGCTTCACGTATAGCCGTCGTGGAAATTTTCTCATTATCAATATCCTGTTTGCCTACTGTAATACAGTCGAATTGCTCTCTGTACTCCTGTAACATGGCCATATTGCCTTTACCATATTTACCAAAAGTAAAATCAAATCCAGCAACAATGACTTGAGCTCGATTTTTCAATAAATAATCTTTCACAAAAGATTCTGAAGAGACTTCTGCGAAACGAGATGAAAAATTGACTACTAAGCAATAATCAATTTCATATTGGCGTAAAAGGTTGAGTTTATCATCTAAAGGTGTTAAATATGTCGTACGCTTTTGTTTAGGATTTAAAACGACTGAAGGATGGGGATCAAAAGTCATGACTGCTTTTTTTAGGTGACGCGCGTTTGCAACCTCATTCAATTTTTCGATCAATGCTTGATGCCCACGGTGGAGGCCGTCAAAAAATCCTAATGCAATTGCAATATCCTCTTGAATGTACTGCTCAGGTTGAATGGGGTGTGTAATTTCTATAACTTCCATATTCCTATGCTCCTTTAGTTAAACACCTTTTTCGGTTTAATTTCGCTGTGATTCGACGGATGTGGCTCATAAATGGCTAAAACTGCATTTGATGTTGCATCAACAAAAACACATTGGTTTTGAATTTTTATATTTAATGGTTGGCGTAACAATTTTTGACCATTAGAAATACGTTGTTTTAATTGTTCGTCATCCACATATATCATGGGTAAAGCTTTCAACCCATAAATCATAGGTAGAATAAAATCTTTCAATGTATCATTTTGATGTTTTTCTGCTATCGATTCAATTGATAAAGCTTGATCGATATGAAAACCACCACTTTCTATACGTGTTAAACGAGACATATGTGCAGGCACATTTAACTGCTTTCCAATATCAGTTGCTAAAGTCCGAATATACGTACCTTTGCCACAGGCTACTTCTATATTAAATGTAGCACATTCTTTATCAAAAACCACTTGATTTATTCGATCTATTTTCATAATTTCGACTTGGCGTGCCGGCCGCTCAATTGTTTCACCACGTCTGGCATATTCATACAATTTTCGACCATTCACTTTAACAGAAGAGTACATTGGGGGGATTTGTGTGATTACGCCTTGAAAAGAAGCCAGCACTTCGTCTATTTGTTCTTCGGAAATAGATTGTGCCGCAATGCTTTCCTGTTTTATTATTTCTCCCGTTTGATCCTCTGTAGTCGTTGAGATACCTAATGTAACTTCTGCTATATAAGTTTTCCCCATATCCATCACATAGTCACTTAATTTTGTAGCTTGACCAATACAAATCGGCAGTACGCCATCTACTTCGGGATCTAAAGTCCCTGTGTGGCCAATCTTCTTTGTCTTCAAAATTTTTCGTAGTTTAAAAACTACATCATGACTTGTTAATCCACGCGCTTTATACACAGGTAAAATACCATGATACATTTTACTCACCTCTTGTCATAAAAAAACTAGGATACGATTCACACTTTGGTTCTGAAACGTATCCTAGTAGCACAATTTAATCTTTTTTGTGTAAATCTTGAATCAATTGTTCGATTCTATTACCATATTCAATCGATTCGTCATATTCGAATTGCAATTCAGGTACAACGCGCAAACGCATACGTTGTCCAATTTCAGTTTTGATAAATCCTTTAGCTTTTTCTAGCCCTTTAAATGTATCTTCTTTCTCTTTATCGCTACCAAGCACTGTACAATACACCTTTGCTAACGATAAATCATTTGTAGGTTGAACATCTGTAATTGTCAAAAATCCTACACGTGGATCTTTGAGCTTATTATTAATGATATCCATTAATTCTTTTTTCATTTGTTCACCAACGCGTTCAGCTCTCATATTCATTCTTTCTCACCTCTTTGTATACATATTTCTAACATTAACTTCAATAACATATTATAAATGAGAGACGAAATGTCCGTCAATGTGCAAACTCTAACCTCAGCTAATCATTGAAAACGAGAACATTGAAGAAATGTTGGTCAATATCTTGAAATACACAACCGATAAATCCATTACGCTCATGCTTCGGTTGAATCAATGTTCCACCTGCATGGGTCACTTTTTCAATCAGCTGATCTAATTTTGACTCATCAGCGACTGAAAGTGAGATAAGGACATCATGACCACTCACTTCTTGCTGCACATAAGCATGAAACGTAGGTTTTTCAACGAACATTATCGGCGAAGATGGACCAGCTTTTATTCCAAACATATGACCTTGCTGTTCAGGTCGTTGCATAATTTCAAAACCTATTTTCTTATAAAACGCCATACTTGCATTTAAATCTTTTACAGCTAAATTAAACCACATATTCGTCACTATCATTCGAATCCCCCTTGTTCACATAGGCATAATAAAAAAGAAGCAAGGACCTTCATTTGTCCAAGCTCCTTAAATCATCATGAAGTGATCAGCTTCCTATTTACGCTCAACTTCAACCATTACGTAAGCTTCAATAATATCGCCTTCTTTAATATCATTGAATTTCTCAATTGTGATACCACATTCGTACCCTTGTGCCACTTCTTTCGCGTCATCTTTAAAACGTTTTAACGTGTCTAATTCACCTTCGAACAAGACAACACCATCACGAATAATACGAACGCCAGAGTCACGTGTGATTTTGCCATCAATAACATAACTACCTGCAATCGTTCCAACTTTAGAAACTTTGAATGTTTGACGTACTTCAGCTTGACCGATGACTTTTTCTTCATATTCAGGATCAAGCATACCTTTCATCGCAGATTCGATTTCTTCGATAACATTATATATAACGCGATGTAAACGCATATCGACATTTTCAGCTTCTGCCGCACGTTTCGCACCTGCATCTGGACGTACATTGAAACCGATAATAATACCGTTCGAAGCGTTTGCTAAAGTAACGTCAGATTCATTTATCGCACCTGTCGCAGTATGAATAATACGTACATTGACACCTTCAACATCAATTTTCATTAATGAGGCTGCAAGTGCTTCGACTGAACCTTGTACATCACCTTTGATAATGACATTTAAATCTTTCATTTCACCTTGCTTCATTTGTTCAAACAAGTTATCTAATGATACATTTTTACTTTCTTGACGTTGTTGTAAAATACTTTGTTGCTCACGTGCTTCACCAATACGACGCGCTTTCTTTTCATCTTTAAAGACAACGAAGCGGTCACCTGCTTGTGGTACATCATTTAAACCGGTGATTTCAACAGGCGTAGAAGGACCAGCAACTTTTATTCGCTTCCCAAGATCATTCACCATTGCACGGACTTTACCATGTGTATTACCTACGACAATCGCATCTCCAACATGAAGCGTACCATTTTGGACAAGCAATGATGCAGCTGGACCGCGAGATTTATCTAATTCTGCTTCAATTACCGTACCCACTGCCGCTTTATCAGCATTGGCTTTTAATTCTTGCACCTCTGCTACAAGCCCAATCATTTCCAGCAAATCATCAATGCCTTCACCGCTTAAAGCTGAAAGTGGGACGAAAATCGTATCGCCACCCCAGTCTTCAGGAATGAGGTTATATTCCGTTAATTCTTGCATCACGCGATCAGGGTTTGCTGTTGGTTTATCGATTTTATTCACAGCGACAATAATTGGCACTTCTGCCTCTTTGGCGTGGTTAATCGCTTCGATCGTCTGAGGCATCACACCATCGTCAGCAGCCACTACTAAAATCGTGATATCTGTCACTTGCGCACCACGTGCACGCATTGTTGTAAACGCTGCGTGTCCTGGCGTATCTAAAAATGTAATTTTCTTATCATTATTTTCAATTTGATAAGCACCGATATGTTGTGTAATACCGCCTGCTTCTCCTTCAGTAACACGTGTATTTCGAATAGAGTCAAGGAGTGTTGTTTTACCGTGGTCTACGTGACCCATAATCGTCACGACAGCTGGTCTTTCAGATGCATCTGCATCATTTTCCACATCTTCAAAATAAATCGTTAAGTCATTATCATCTATGACGACTTCTTCTTCCAATTCAACACCATAGTCAGAAGCAACAAGCTCTAACGCCTCAATATCAAGCGATTGATTGATATTAGCCATGATACCTAATAAGAATAGTTTTTTAATAATTTCTGATGAATCCACACCTAATTTGTCAGCCAATTCTCCTACAGTGATGCCTTCTGTATACGTAATTTTAGACGGCATTGCTTTAGGTTCTGGAGCAGGTGTTGCTTGTTTTTGTTTTTGATTACGGTTTTGCTTATTATTTTTGTTATGACGCTTGTTGTTTTTTGTTTGTTTAGCATTACCGTTATTTTTAGTGGAATTATGTTGCTTGTTTTGATTTTGTTTCGGTTGTTCTTTCTTTTGACCACTTTGTGTGGATTGATTTTTTTTAGATGATGACTGTTCTTTAGATGTGTTGTCTTTTTTGAATGCTTTGTCTAATGTTTTCACATGATCATCTTCTAATGTTTGCATGTGGTTAGATACTTCTACGCCAGACTTTTTTAATTCGTCAATAACATCTTTACTCTTTATATTTAATGATTTGGCATATTCATAGATTCTTTGTTTACTCATTGAACCACTCCTTACTTTATTCATCGATCATAGAAATTAATTTCTTTGCGAAACCTTGATCGGTGATGCCGATATTAACCCGTGCTTCTTTCCCAACCGCTTCACCCAGCTCATAGCGGTTACTAATCAAGCGATACGGAATGTGATAACTTTTACATTTATTCGTCAGTGTTTTTATTGTATTTTCTGATGCGTCACTTGCGATAAGCACTAGGTAAAGTCGTTGTTTCTTAATTTCCGTTAGAATGACACTTTCGCCACTTTTTACTTTACCCGCGCGCATTGCAAGTCCTAAAAAATTTAGTAATGGTTGTTTCATTTTGTTGGAATCTCTTCCCTATAAATTAAGCGGATAATTTCTTTATATACTGGCGCTAATTCATCTTGAGATGCTTTAAAAAACTGTTCTAGTTTTTGTGAAGCTTGTGCTTTTTCAATAAGGGTAACATCTTTTGATACATAGGCACCACGTCCTTGTTTTTTTCCCGTGGCATCTGCAGAAATTTCGCCTTCTTTATTTTGAACCACACGTATCATATCTTTTTTAGGTTTCATTTCATTCGATAAAATACATTTACGCATAGGAATTTTACGTTTTTTCAAGAAAAATACCTCCTATTCGTTTTCGTGCTGACTTTCTGATGATTTATCAAGTACTTCATCAATTTTAATTACTTCTTCATCATCTAAATTGTCTTGAACAGAACTTTCCACTTCTTCATTGGATTTAGACGTGTATTTATCTTCAAGTTGCAAATCTTTTGCGTCTGATTCAGATTTAATGTCAATTTTCCAACCCGTTAATTTAGCTGCTAAACGTGCATTTTGACCACGCTTACCGATAGCTAAAGAAAGTTGATAATCTGGAACAATTACAGTCGTGGATTGATTTTCTTCATCAACGATAACATCTACAACTTGTGATGGACTTAAGGCGTTGCTTACAAACACTTTAGGATCATCGCTCCATTGAACGATATCAATTTTTTCTCCACCTAATTCTTCAACTACCGCTTCAACACGTGCACCTTTGGCACCAACACAAGCACCAACAGCATCGATATCCGGATTATCTGAATGCACGCTGATTTTAGAACGATCACCTGCTTCACGTGCAACAGATTTCACTTCAACTGTACCTTCAAAAATTTCAGGCACTTCTTGTTCAAACAAGCGTTTAAGTAAGCCTGGATGACTACGTGAAACGTAAATTTGAGGACCTTTTGTCGTTTGTTCTACTTTGTTAACGAATACTTTAATTCGTTCATTAGGAACATACGTTTCATTTGGACTACGTTCTGCTTCAGAGAGCACTGCTTCTGTGCGTCCTAAATTAACATAAACATATCGGTGATCGACACGATCAATGACACCTGTCATAATATCTTCTTCTTTGTCGATAAATTCTTCATAAAGAATTTCGCGCTCTGCATCACGTAAACGTTGCATTACAGCTTGTTTCGCTGCTTGAGCACCTACACGCCCAAAATCTTTAGGTGTAACATCTTCCTCATAAATGTCTCCTACTTCATAAGCAGGGTTTTTAACTAAAGCTGTAGATAAATCCACTTCTTCTCTATCGTCAAATACTTCCTCTACAACTTCTTTACGAGAAATGACACGGAATGTACCGCTGTCTAAATTTAATTCAACACGTACATTGCGCGCACTATCATAATTTTTTTTGTAAGCAGTAATTAAAGCTGCTTCAATGGCATCTACTAAAACCTCTCTAGGAATCTTTTTTTCCTTTTCAAGATACTCAGTAGCTAATAATAATTCATTACTTTTCACGCATACTTCCTCCTAACATCTATAACATCACTGCATGGCGTGCTTTTGCGATTTTGTCACGTGGTATCGTGATATTTTTAGATTTCGCTTTCATTTTTACTTCAATTGTGATTTCTGTATCCGTCACATCTTTTAATATCCCTAACCATTCTTTTTCACCCTCAACCGGTGCATATAAAGATACAAATACAGGCTTCGAGACCGCATTTTGAAAATCTTTTTCCTTTTTGATTGGGCGTTCTGCACCTGGTGACGCAACGTCAAGATAGTAAGCTTCTGAAATGGGATCATGTTCATCCATGACTTCGCTTATTTTTTCTGATGCTAATGTGCAGTCGTTTAAATCGACACCGCCTGGCTTATCAATTGAAATGCGTAAATAATGGTCACGACCTTCTTTTGCAAATTCAACATCCACTAAGTCATAATTTAATGCTTCAAGGACAGGTTGGATTAACGTTTCAACTTGCTCTGTAACTTTACTCATACGAGCCCCCTTATCAGCGGTACACAAACAGAAAAGAGCGGGTGATACCCACTCTTTCTCCTTGAGTCCAAATTTATAAGCATGATTATTATAGCATAATCACGAGATTCCTACAAATGTCTTCCATTACATATCAAAAATTGACAATTGCGCTTTGTCAGGCATATTTGGCAAAGAGCCTAAATCATCTAAGTATTCGATGACTTTTTGTGACACGCCTGCTTTTTTATTTAAGTCTTCTTTAGATAAAAACGGACCGTCCTCACGTGCTTCTACGATTCGTTTAGCTACGTTTTCACCTAGTCCTGGGACTGCGACAAATGGAGGGATCAGTGTGTCACCGTCTATAATAAATTCATACGCTTTACTTTTTTCTAAACTTACTGGTTGCATGCGAAATCCTCTTTGTGCCATTTCATTCGCGATTTCAAGTACGGTCAACACATCTTTTTCTTTTTTACCTAAATCCATGTACTTTGCATACATTTCTTTAACTGTATTTCGAATACTATCTTTATCTTTAACCATCGTTAAAAGATCAAAATCTGATGCACGCACTGTAAAATAACTCGCATAATAATATAACGGATGATGCACTTTAAAATAAGCAATTCTCACGGCCATCAGTACATAAGCCGCGGCGTGTGCTTTCGGGAACATGTATTTGATTTTTTTACATGAGTCTAAGTACCATTCTGGTACACCATTGTCCATCATAACTTGTTCCCACTCTTCGCTTAATCCTTTACCTTTACGTACAGATTCCATAATTTTGAAGGCAAGAGAAGGTTCTAATCCTGCATACATTAAATACACCATGATGTCATCACGACAACCGATACAACTTGAGAGCGTACACGTTCCACTACGAACGAGCTCTTGGGCATTGCCAAGCCATACATCCGTGCCATGCGAAAGACCTGATATTTGAACAAGTTCCGAAAATGTCGTCGGCTTTGTGTCTTCTAACATTTGACGCACAAAACCCGTTCCAAATTCAGGTACACCGTAAGTTCCTGTTTTTGCTAAAATTTGTTCTTCCGTCACACCAAGTGCTTCTGGTGAACTAAAGATACCCATGGTTTCTTTATCATCTACAGGGATTGTTTTAGGATCGATTCCCGAAAGGTCTTGTAACATACGAATCATCGTAGGATCATCGTGTCCTAAAATATCGAGTTTCAATACATTATCATGAATCGAATGGAAGTCAAAGTGCGTCGTCATCCATGAGGCACCTTGGTCATCAGCAGGGTATTGTATTGGCGTAAAATCATAAATATCCATGTAATCAGGGACTACAATGATACCACCTGGATGCTGACCTGTTGTTCGTTTAACACCCGTACAACCTTTAACTAAACGGTCCACTTCAGCCCCACGTTTATGAATGCCTTGATCATTCAAATAACCTTTCACAAAACCGAATGCTGTTTTCTCTGCAACTGTACCAATTGTACCTGCACGAAATACTTTATCTTCACCAAAAAGTACTTTCGTGTAATTGTGCGCATGCGGTTGGTACTCACCACTAAAGTTTAAGTCGATATCTGGCACTTTGTCTCCCTTAAATCCAAGGAACGTTTCAAATGGGATATCTTGACCTTCTTTAATCATCTCCGTGCCACATTCACACATTTTATCAGGCAAATCAAAACCCGACCCTACTGAACCATCATCAAAGAACTCACTTTTTTTACATTTTGGACAAATATAGTGTGGGGGTAAAGGATTTACTTCTGTAATTTCAGTCATGGTCGCAACAAAACTTGATCCCACTGAGCCACGTGAACCAACGAGGTAACCATCATCTAGCGATTTTTTTACGAGCCGTTGAGAGATGAGATAAATTACCGCAAATCCATTACCAATGATACTTTCCAATTCTTTCTCAAGGCGATCGATGACAATTTGTGGTAAGTCTTCTCCATAAAGCGCTTTTGCATTGTTATAACTTAATTCACGTATTTCTTCATTTGCACCGTCCATGTTAGGTGTAAATAATTTATCTTTTATTGGAACGACTTTTTCAATACGATTTGCAAGTGCCCGCGTATTATCTACAACAATTTGTTTCGCGCGGTCTGCACCTAGAAAGTGAAATGCATCTAACATTTCGTCTGTCGTTCTGAAATGAGCTTCTGGTAACGTCGTACGATTTAACGGATTACCCGGTTGGGATGCAATCAATATTTGTCGTGCAATACCATCATGTTCATGTAAATAATGCACATTACCAGTGGCAATTACAGGAATTTGATTCGTCTCACCAACTTGTAAAATCCGTTCATATATTTCTTCTAACGTTTCATGATCCCTGATTAATTCTCGATCTAATAAATCCTGATACAATGCTGGCGGTTGAATTTCAATGTAATCATAATATTTTGCAATACGTTCAACTTCAGATTGATCACGCTGCATGACAGCTGTAAAGACCTCACCTTCATCACATGCAGTCCCTACTAATAATCCTTCACGATATTCGTCTAGCAATGAACGCGGAATTCTAGGGGTGCGATAGTAATACGTAACAAGTGATTCACTCACAATTTTAAAGAGATTTTTAAGACCTGTTTGATTTTGAACGATTAATGTCACATGTTGTGGGCGTGCACGTTTATAGGCATCTTCATTTGATAAACATTGATTAATATCTTTATGATTATGCACATTTTTTTCTTTTAATTGTGCAAGCATTTTAATAAAAATATAGGCCGTTGCTTCCGTATCGTAAATGGCTCTATGATGTTGTGTGAGTTCAACGCCATATTTTTTAGCTAAAAAGTTCAGACCATGTTTACCATAACTTGTATTGATGGTTCTTGAGAGTTCGAGTGTGTCTATCACACCATTCGTTGATGGACCGAAACCAAGACGTTCATAACCTGTATCAATAAAGCCCATATCAAATGATGCGTTATGCGCAACAAATATTGCATCTCCAACCCACGTTTTGAATTCTGTCAGTACCTCTTCGATTTCAGGAGCATCTTTTAACATATCATCTGTAATATGCGTTAAGTTTTTAATTGTTTCCGTTAATTTTTCATGTGGATTACTAAAACGTTCAAACTTATCAATGATTTCTCCGTTTTTCACTTTAACCGCTGCAAGTTCGATTATTTTATCGTATTGGTTTGAAAGACCTGTTGTTTCAACGTCAAATACGACATATGTCGCATCTTTTAGTGCTATATCCGTCGGTTTATAAGCAATTGGCACACCATCGTCGACCAGCATGCCTTCCATTCCATATATCATTTTAATCCCATGTTTTTCAGCAGCTGCATGCGCATCTGGATATGCTTGAACAACGTTATGGTCTGTAACAGCAATCGCTTCATGTCCCCATTTTGCTGCTTGTGCAACATATGAACCAATGTGTGTGACCCCATCCATTTGGCTCATCGACGTATGTAAATGGAATTCAACACGTTTTTCTTCAGCTTTATCTAGTTTTGGTGCGCGTTTTACTTCTTCAATATCTGACATCATCATAACAAGATCACGAATAAACATGTCTTCTTCTATACGTCCTTGAGCGCGTATCCATTTCCCTTCAGAAAGTGCTTTGAAATGTTCTAAATCATCTTTATTTTTACGTGTAAACATTTTCAATACAAGGGAATCCGTATAGTCCGTCACTTTTAGTTCAACGATGTGACGTCCACTTTTTAGTTCTTTAATATTGATGTCAAAAATGACTCCTTCGATTGCCACTTTAAATTCTTCTTCAATGATCGTTTCAATGGCTCTAATCGCTTCTACTTGTATCGTTTTACCTATTTTACACTTATCAACCGTAACGCCTGCTTCTTCTTGTTTAGCACGCGCTTCTTTCATTTTTTCTATTTTCGATGTCGCTTCTCGCGCACTTTGAACATCTTCTTGTTGAATGTGCGCTTCTAATGATGCTAAATCATCATCATGACCACTGTCGTCCGTTTCAAATATGACTTTGGATACATCAAAACCACAATCTTTCAGAGCGGAAAGTAGACTCCCATTACACGCTTTATCAAAGTGGTTTCGCTCCACATCATTTTGCACAAGTACTTTAACGATAGATCCTGACATAATGATTTTCTTTTGTTTTAATTGACCTTTCACTTTAGGCGATAACTTCGTCTTATCAATACAACTCGAAAAATATTTGAGCAAATGCTCATCTTGTTGCGACGTGTCTTTAATTTGAAATCGCGCATGTATCGTTGCGATATCTTGAAACGCTTCTGATAATGCATGCATAAACACCATGTAGTCTTCATAATTCAAAAAATAAGGTAACACAATATGAAACGTCCAAGAACGATTTTTTTCAGAGACATCAACACGAGTCAGTTCACCTTGCTCAACAATCGTATCATCTAATTGTGTTTTTAAACTCAATTGCTGAAGAAGTATTTTAAATTTTTCATGATTCTGTAATGCCACGATTTATAAACCACCTTATGTACGATAATACATGTACGTTTTATTAATTGTTTCATAAAAGAAAGTGAGACGTAAAACCATCTATCCTCCTGATTTTAGCGTCTCACCTTGCTATTCGTAACGTCCATTCAAATGAACAAGCATTCACTTGAATTAATCAGTTACTATTATATCAAATTAAAAGTCATTCTGTTATTGAATTTGTTCAAAAAGTTCTGCGATATGGTTCGCTAAATCATCAATGTGAACATCTTCTTTTTCGCCATTATCACGGCGTTTAACTTCAACAATGCCTTCACTCGCATGCTTCCCTACAACGATACGAATTGGTAACCCGATTAAATCTGCATCGTTAAATTTAACACCTGCGCGTTCTTGACGATCATCATATAAGACATTGTAGCGCGTATTGAAGTCATCATAAATACGATCTGCAAGTTCACGTTGATCATCTTTCTTTGGATTCACTGAAATGACGTGAAGGTCATATGGTGTCACAGACTTAGGCCAAATAATACCGTTTTCATCATGGTGTTGCTCTATAATGGCACTAAGTGTACGTGAAACACCAATACCGTAACATCCCATCGTTAATGTTTGTTCACGTCCTTGATTGTTTAGTACCGTCGCATTCATTGACTCAGAATATTTCGTACCTAAAACGAATACTTGGCCAACTTCTATACCTTCAGCAAATTGTGCAGTACCCGAACCATCACTTAAAGGTTCACCTTCTAAAATAAATCTAAAATCACCATAGGCTTCTACGTCAAAATCGCGACCTACATTCGCATTGACATAATGATATCCATCTTCGTTCGCACCAATAACTAAATTCGAAAGATCTTGAATATAGTGATCTGCATAGATTTTAATATCTTTATTTGTAATTGGACCTAATGAACCTGGTGATGCGTCTAATAAATTACGGATGTCATTGTCATTCGCAAGTTCTACTTGACCTGTTTTGAAGAAATCTTTTAATTTAACCTCATTAATTTCATGATGGCCACGTACGAGAACGAGCACAAATTCACCATCAACTTTAAAAATCATTGATTTCGTTATTGTATCAAGTGGTTTATTTAAAAATGATGCCAATTCTTTAGCTGTTTTCACATTTGGCGTTTCGATTTTTTCAAGTGCTGCTTCAGGTGCTTTTTGCGTTTTTGATGGGATATAAGGCACTTCAGCTTTCTCAATATTCGCGGCATAGTCACTTTCATTACTATAAACAATCGTATCTTCACCAATAGCGCTCAATGCGTGGAATTCATGCGTATGATTACCGCCAATTGCACCTGAATCCGCAACAACTGGACGTACGTTTAAACCGACACGTTTAAATATGCGACCATACGCCTCATACATATCTTGATATGTTTTCATGAGCGACGCTTCATCTGTATGGAAGGAATACGCATCTTTCATAATAAACTCACGACCACGTAACAAACCAAATCTTGGGCGCTTTTCATCACGGAATTTCGTTTGAATTTGGAACAATGTTAAAGGAAGTTGTTTGTATGAACGTAATTCATCTCTCACTAAAGAAGTAATAACTTCTTCATGAGTTGGTCCTAATGCAAATTCACGTTCATTGCGATCTTTTAATCGCATGAGTTCAGGACCATACGCTTCCCAACGCCCTGATTCTTTCCATAACTCTGATTGTTGTAATACCGGCATCACTACTTCAACAGCATCAATACGCTCCATTTCTTCACGAATAATTTCAGAAATATTTTGTAACACGCGCGTTGCAAGCGGTAAATAACTATAAATACCCGCTGCATTTTGTTTAATGAGTCCTGCTTTTAATAATAATTGATGACTAATCGCTTCAGCTTCAGCTGGAACTTCACGTAATGTAGGTATAAAAACTTTTGATTGCTTCATCCTTTATTGTTCCTCCTTTAATGAATGTTTATAAGAAATAGCGTTGAATGTCATTCCATGTCACTAAAATCATGATGATGACAACAAAGAGTGCTCCTGCGGCTATAATCACTGTTTCTGCCTTTTTGTTCGCAGGTTTTCTAAAAATCGCTTCGTATGCAACAAATAAAATACGTCCACCATCCAGTGCTGGAATAGGTAATAAGTTCATAATCCCTAAGTTGACGCTTAGGATTGCTGTAAAATTAATTAAGTTGATAATTCCAGTTTTAACAACAGTATCAACGTTTTTATAGATGCCTACAGGACCATTTAACATATCAAAACTAAAATGACCTGTAAATATACTGCCAATCAAGCCGACTACTGCAGTAAACACTATTTTTCCATACTCAACCGTTTGTGTTAATCCAAAAATAAGGGGTTCAATTGGACTCACTTCTTTTGTAGGTAGAAAACCTAATTGATATTTTGATATCGTTTTCGTTTTGGTCACATTTTCCACAAACTTTTTAGGAGAAAATGTTTCAGTATGCACTTTGCCATTACGCTCATATTTCAACGTTGTTTTGTCACCATTTGTCGCTTTCATTTCCTTTTGAACATCACGTAAATTATGCGTGGCGTGTCCATTAATTTCAGTGATGACATCTCCCTTTTTCAATCCAATTTGAGCAGCTGGTGTGTTAGGCGCGACTTGATCCACTTTATTCGTTGGTGCCCCTTGCCAATATGCAAGACCAATCAGTAATACCGCGGCTAAAATAAAGTTAAACAAAGGCCCTGCAAACAATGTTAAAAACTTTTGATACGGTTTTTTGTAAGTAAATTGACGCTCTCTAGGCGCTATTTGGATAAGACTACCATGTTGTACGAAAAAGGCTTTTTTGGCAATCGTGTAATGATGGCGTGTTTGGTCGTGTGCCATAATGCCTTCAATATATAAATCGTTATTAAAGTCTACTTTTTTGACTTCTATAGCTTCCATTTGTTGGAATTTATGTTGATCATCTAAAATAATATGTGTAACTTCATCGTGATCATTTAATTTGATTTTTACGTGCATCCCGGGTTGTACAGGGGCTTCCTCCATACCGTCTCCAGCCATTCGTACATAGCCACCAACAGGTAATAAACGAATCGTGTATAACGTTTCATTTTTACGGAAACTTAAAATTTTTGGTCCCATTCCAATTGCAAATTCCGGACACATAATACCCGCACGTTTTGCAAAAAGCATATGACCATATTCATGCACAGATACTAGTAATCCGAATACACAGATAAATGCAATGATGGTAATAAACACAGATTTTTACACCTCGTATTCTTTATTTTTGTAATGCGCATCGAGCGCTAAAATTTGTTCAAGTGTTGGGTTTTGAATGACCTCGTGTTGATCCATTTCACGTTTAATCAATCGTTCGATATCTAAAAAGCGAATTTCTTTATTCAAAAATTTCGCTACCGCAACTTCATTGACGGCATTTAAAACAACAGGCATTGTGCCACCGATTTTGATTGCGTCATATGCATATTGTAAGCAACGATATCGATCGAAATCCATAGCTTTAAAATGTAGTTGTGCAACCTCAGCTAAATTTAAAGAAGGTGCTCGATGTTCTATGCGCTTTGGATAAGTAAATGCATATTGTATTGGCATGCGCATGTCGGGCGTACCTAGTTGTGCCATGACACTTGTATCTACAAATTCCACCATAGAATGAATGATACTTTCTTTATGTAATATCGTTTCAATTTTAGAAATATCTAAATCAAAAAGCCATTTTGCTTCTATCACTTCAAACCCTTTATTCATCATAGTGGCAGAGTCGATCGTGATTTTATGTCCCATACTCCAATTGGGGTGATTTAACGCATCTTCTACGGTTACATTTTCTAATGCGTCTCGTGACAAATCTCTGAACGAGCCACCACTCGCAGTAATTGTAATCTTTTTTATTTGCTTGTGATCTTCGCCATTTAAACATTGAAAAATTGCCGCGTGTTCCGAATCTACAGGTAGTATATTCACATCATAGCGACGCGCATGTGCCATCACAAGTTCACCTGCAACAACAAGCGTCTCTTTGTTTGCGAGTGCTATATCTTTACGTGCTTCAATTGCGCGCATCGTTGGTTCTAATCCCACACTTCCAAGTAACGCATTAAGAACGAGATCATTTTTAGCATACGTCGCCACTGTTATTAAACCTTCTTTTCCTGAAACGACGTTGACATCATAATCTAAAAAGGCCTCAACGTCTTCTTCATGTTGCACTGAAATGATATCAGGGCGATGCTTTTCAACAATTTCTTGCGCATAGGCGATGTTTTTCCCCACTGTAAAAGCAACGAGATTAAATTCATTTGGATGGCGTTCAATGACATCTATGGCCTGTGTTCCGATAGAACCCGAAGCCCCTAACACTGCTATATTTTTCATCGTTTTCACTTCACCTTACATTTGAATTAAGAAAAGATACATTAAAGGTAATACAAACATAAAACTATCGAATCGATCTAGAATACCACCGTGACCTGGTAAAAGCCGACCTGAATCTTTCACACCAAAGTGACGTTTAAATCCCGATTCAACTAAATCTCCTAATTGACCGAACGCACTAAGTACAATGGTCATAATTAATACCCAAATCATACCGTAATCGAAAGGCACAAAAAACATAAATGCCAATGGTACAAGCAAGCTACATAATAAACCACCGATAAAGCCTTCGATTGTTTTGTTTGGGCTGATGACTGGCCACAACTTGTGTTTACCAAACGAACGACCGAAAAGATAAGCACCCGTGTCCGTCAACCATACGATAAGTAAACCAAATAATATATAATGTAAGCCTGCTTCACGTGTTTCATAAAAATACATAAAACCAATTCCAACGTATGCAACTGACATTAAACAAAACGCTGAGTCCATAAAACTAAATCTATTTTTCGACATCACAGTATAACTTAATAAAATAAAACTTAATGCAATTAATAATTTTTGTTGTACCATTGGAACCCACGAAAAATCTTGCGGTAGTAAAATTAAAATTAAACCGATGGCGCTAATGATTCCTGGAACGGATATCAATTGAATGCGATTCATATTTAATAACTCTTTTAATGCAATTAAAGCAAGAATTGATGTAAAAAGCATCCATGTCGTTCCACCAATTAATAAAATTGGCAAAAATACGATTAACGCAACTATGGTAGTAATCGTTCTTACCTTCATAACCTTCTCCTATCTACAATCCCCCAAAGCGACGTTGTCGAGATTGATATGTTTTTATACATGATTTCAATTCATCTTCATCAAAATCTGGCCACATTTTTTGGTTGAAAATAAATTCACTATATGACAATTGCCAAATTAAAAAGTTACTCACACGTTGTTCTCCAGATGTACGTATTAATAATTCTGGATCAGGATAGTTGGCTGTCATTAAATACTTTTGGAAAACTTTTTCATCTATCGCATCAATGTCAGCATCACTGACATTTTTCATCTCTTTCAACATCGATTTTAGACCAGATATAATTTCAGCACGACCACCATAATTAATGGCAAAAATCAGCGTTAAACCAGTATTGTGTGCTGTTTTACGTTTTGCTTCTTCAATAGCCTGTATTGTTTTACGAGGGAGTTGATCTATAAATCCTATCGTTTCAACTTTAACGTTTTTTTCGATGAGCTCAGGTAAAAACGTATTTAAAAAGTTGACAGGTAATCCCATGATGTAATTAACTTCTTCTTCAGGACGAGACCAATTTTCGGTAGAAAAGGCGTACAGCGTTAAATATTTAACATTTAAATCATTTGCAGCACGCGTAATGGTCTTAATTGTCTGCATCCCTTGATAATGCCCTTTAATCCTAGGCATTTTTCTCTGTTTCGCCCATCGACCATTACCATCCATGATGATTGCAATGTGTTCTGGTATATTATGTAAATCTAAAGTGTCGACCTGAGATGATTTATCTTCATTATTTTTAAATTTCTTAAACATGCGTGTTCCTCCGAGCCTCATTACGTCTCATATTATTATAATCTTTAAAATGTACAATTATCTACCATTTTATCACACTCAAATCACTCATTGAATCACAAAGAAAAAAACTGTACCAAAGTCTGATTCGGTACAGTTTCACAAATGATTTACACAGACATAATGTCTTTTTCTTTATCTGTAACAAGTTGATCAATTTGTTTAATTGACTCATCTGTTACTTTTTGAACATCATCCGAACCTGAACGTAATTCATCTTCAGTGATATCGCCGTCTTTTTCTTGTTTTTTCAAAGTATCATTTGCATCACGACGAATATTACGTACAGAAACTTTCGCATTTTCACCAGTCTTTTTAACTTCTTTAACAATTTCTTTACGTCGTTCTTCAGTTAATGCTGGTACTGTAATACGAATTACTTCTCCATCACTAGTCGGTGTTACACCTAAGTTTGCTGCGTAAATTGCTTTTTCAATATCAGCTAATGACGTTTTATCGTAAGGAGAAATCACAAGTAAACGTGCTTCTGGAACACTAATACTTGCTAATTGTTGTACTGGTGTTGGTGCGCCATAATAATTAACGTTCACACCTGCTAATAAATTTGAATTTGCACGGCCTGCATTAATTTGAGCCAGTTCACGTGATAAATTTTCAATTGATTTTTTCATACGTGATTTCGTATCTTGAATAATTTCACTCATCAGAAAGTCACCTCTAGATTATTTTGTAATAATTGTTCCAATTTCTTCGCCTAAAACAGCACGTTTAATATTTCCTTCTTCCATGATAGAGAACACTTTAAGTGGAATATTGTTATCCATACAGAATGAAGAGGCTGTTGAATCCATCACTTGTAATCCTTCTTGCAATAATTGTAAATATGTTAATCGTTCATATTTAACCGCATTAGGGTCTACTTTCGGATCTGCAGAATATACGCCATCTACATTGTTTTTACCCATTAAAATGACATCTGCTTCTACTTCAGCTGCTCTTAATGCAGCAGTTGTGTCTGTTGAGAAATAAGGATTACCGATACCTGCTGCAAAAATAACGACACGTTTTTTCTCTAAATGTCTAATGGCACGACGACGAATATACGGTTCTGCTACTTGCTTCATTTCGATAGATGTTAGTACGCGTGTATCGCAATCTAATTGCTCTAAGCTATCTTGTAATGCTAATGCATTCATAACAGTTGCGAGCATACCCATATAGTCGGCAGTTCCGCGATCCATACCTAAATCACTACCTGTTTTACCGCGCCAAATATTACCACCACCAACAATTACAGCGACTTCTGTATCCATCTTCGCCACTTCTGCTACTTGCTGTGCAATGCTTTTAATAATGATTGGATTAATACCAAATCCTTTATCTCCCGCCAGTGCTTCACCACTTAGTTTCAAAACTACTCGCTTATATTTTGAAGTTTCAGCCATTATAATAACCTCTCTATTCGTTTTATGTAAAACAATACAAGTAAAGAAGACACAAGAGGTATCTTCCTTTAACACGGCTTCAATATGCTTTTATTGAAGTCATGTAAAGGAGGACACAAAAGGTGTCTTCTTTCTCATAATAAACCGTGTCTATTATTTCATTTGTCCTTTAACTTCATCAGCGAAGTTTTCTTCACGTTTTTCTAAACCTTCACCCACTTCGTAACGTACGAAGTCTACTAATTGACCACCTTTTGATTTAAGGAATTGTTCAACAGTTTGATCTGGATTTTTAACGAAGTCTTGGTTAACTGCACAAATTTCTTGTAAATATTTACGTAAACGACCTTCAACCATTTTCTCAACGATATTTTCTGGTTTACCTTCGTTAAGTGCTTGTTGTTTTAATACTTCTCTTTCATGGTTGATTTCTTCTTCACTTACTTGGTCTGAAGAAACGTATTTAGGGTTAATTGCAGCGATGTGCATTGCAACATCTTTTGCAGCTTCTTCATCTGTAGTACCTACAACAACTGAAAGCACACCGATACGTCCACCCATGTGTAAGTAAGCACCGAATGCATCATTGTCAGTTTTAGTACGTAATTCAAAACGACGTAAGCTTAATTTTTCACCGATTGTTGAAATTGCTTCGTTCATATGCTCAGAAACTTTTTTACCATTTGGAAGTGTTGTTTCATTTAAAGCTTCAACTGATTCAGCTTTCGTTTCAAGAATTTGGTTAGCAATTTCTTTAACAAGTTGTTGGAAACCTTCATTACGTGCAACGAAGTCTGTTTCAGAGTTGATTTCAACGATAACTGCGTCGTTACCTTTCACTTCAACATGTGTAATACCTTCTGCTGCGATACGGTCTGCTTTCTTAGCTGCTTTAGCAATACCTTTCTCACGTAAATAGTCAATTGCTTTATCAATGTTCCCATCAGTTTCTTGAAGCGCTTTTTTACAATCCATCATACCAGCGCCAGTTTTTTCACGTAATTCTTTAACAAGTTTAGCTGAAATTGCCATCACTATTCCTCCAATATCATGTCTTAATATATTTTAAAAAAAGGGGCTGGGACATATTGTTGTCCTAGTCCCTTAAAATGCGTTTGTACTTAAAATTGCGTCATCGATGTAACAAAAAATTGGAAACATCACGTCGGCATGGTCATGAAGTGATTCATTGGACCTCATTTTAAGATTCTATTTATTTAGACTCAACAGTTGATTCTGTTTCTTCAGTTGACGTTTCTTCTTCATTTAAGTCGATGTTTTGCTCAGCAGCAACTTCATCGTTAGAAACACCTTGTTGACCTTCTAAAATCGCATCTGCCATTTTACCAGTTAATAATTTAACCGCGCGAATCGCGTCATCGTTCGCTGGGATAACGTAATCGATTTCGTCTGGATCACAGTTAGTGTCAACAATACCTACGATAGGAATGTTTAATTTACGCGCTTCAGCAATAGCGTTGCGCTCTTTACGAGGATCAACAACGAATAATGCTTGAGGCATAGATTTCATATCACGAATACCGCCTAAGAATTTGATTAAACGGTCGTATTCTTTTTTAAGTTCTACAACTTCTTTTTTAGGAAGTACGTCGAAAGTGCCGTCTTCTTCCATTTTTTCAATTTCAGAAATACGTTTCACACGTTTAGAAATTGTTTTGTAGTTTGTTAAGATACCACCTAACCATCTTTGGTTAACGTAGTAGTGTCCTGCACGTTCAGCTTCAGCTTTCACTGATTCTTGCGCTTGTTTTTTAGTACCTACGAATAAGACTTTACCGCCATCTTCAGATACTTGTTTGATGAAGCTATATGCTTCTTCAACTTTTTTCACTGTTTTTTGTAAATCAATGATATAAATACCATTTCTTTCAGTGAAAATGTACTTTTTCATTTTTGGGTTCCAACGGCGTGTTTGATGACCGAAGTGAACACCAGCTTCTAATAATTGTTTCATAGAAATGACTGCCATGATTAAAATTCCTCCTATTGGTTATTATCCTCCACATGCGCTAACACAAAAACGACGTGATGTCGCACCCTTTTGTGTATTGGCGTCACGTGTGTGTTTTGACTTTCTCATAGCCGCATATAAATATATCACAAAGTAGTATCATATGCAACTAGAATTTATTACTCTGAACGTTTCAATTCATCTAAAAATGCAGCTTTTTTAACTTTGATAAATGTTCCTTTCATACCTAAAGAGCGAGATTCAATTACGCCAGCACTTTCCAACTTACGTAAGGCATTTACGATTACAGAACGTGTAATCCCTACACGATCAGCTACCTTAGATGCAATAAGTAAGCCCTCTTTGCCACCCAGTTCTTCAAAAATATGATCAATTGCTTCCTTTTCAGAATAAGACAACGAATTAATTGCCATTGAAATTGCAGCTTTATCACGTGCTTCTGTTTCAATTTCATTATGTTTTTCACGTAAAATTTCCATTCCGATTACTGTAGCTGCATATTCTCCTAAAACAAGATCATTTTCACCAAAGTCATCTGATACACGTCCTAAAACAAGTGTACCCAAACGCTCACCACCACCAATAATTGGAAAGATTGTTGTTCTAGAATCTTTAAACAAATCTTCATTTTCAGGTGGGAATACGGAGAGTTCATTGTCAATTTTAATGTTTGACGAAGTTTCATGTACGTTCATTAATTTGCTTGTATATGCTTCAGGCACATGACGTTCTTCTAACATTTTAATAATGCGTTCGTTTTTTAGGAGTTCATTTAAATTTGACCCTAAAATTTTACCTCGTCGTGAAACGATAAATACGTTTGTAACAGTAACTTTGCTAATTGTTTGTGCAACATCTTTAAAGTCCACTGAAATCCCTTTATGTTTTTGTAATAAACTACTTAGTTCTCTCGTTTTAGATAATAAACCCATGTCTCTTCTCCTTTTTATAAAATGAATTCACTTAAATCTTTGTTTGTAGAAATTGATTTTAACTTTTCGTCTACGTACTGAGGTGTGATATCTACATGTGCATGTGGCATATTTGGTGCTTCAAATGATAAATCTTCTAACATTTTCTCTAAAATTGTGTGTAATCGTCTAGCGCCAATATTGTCTGTTTCTTGGTTAACGTGATGCGCCATCTCCGCTAAACGATGAATTGCTTCATCCGTGAATTTGACAGTAACTTCTTCTGTTTGAAGCAACATTTCATACTGCTTGATTAAAGAAAGTTTTGGTTCTTTTAAAATATTTACAAAATCCTCTACAGTTAAACTTTGAAGTTCGACACGAATTGGAAATCGACCTTGTAGTTCTGGTATTAAATCACTTGGTTTGGATACGTGGAACGCACCTGCACCGATAAATAACATATGTTCAGTACTAACGGTACCATATTTCGTACGAATTACGCTACCTTCAAGGATAGGGAGAATGTCACGTTGAACGCCTTGCCTAGACACATCTTGTCCACCGCTATATTGACTATTCGTAGCAACCTTATCGATTTCATCTATAAAGATAATACCCATTTGTTCAGCTAATTGTAATGCCTCTTGATTCGCAGTTTCGTGATCAATCATTTCTTCTGCATACTCATCGATTAAAATTTTACGTGCTGTTTTCACTGGTACTTCTTTTTCTACTTTTTTCTTAGGCATGAGTTGATTCATCATTTCTTGCATTTGCTCATTTTGTTGATTCCCCATCATACCTAGTGCACCTGGATCTTGTTCAACTTTAATACGGACTTTTTCATTTTCAAGTTGTCCATTTTTAAGTTGCACTTTTATATCAGATCGCTTTGTTTTAATCTCTTCTGTAGGCGGTTCTTCCTCTTCTTCTTGTTGTTGACCAAAGTTCGGTATTGCGCCACCAAATAATGACTCAAGCGGATTGCTAGAAGATTGTGATGCTTTTTTCTTAATACTAGGCACCAGTAGCTTCACTAGTCGCTCATTTGCTTTTGCAGTTGCTTCATCTTTAACTGCGTTCTTCTTTTCTTCTTTAACTAGACGAACGGCAACATCTACAAGGTCTCTCACCATGCTTTCAACATCGCGCCCCACATATCCTACCTCAGTAAATTTTGTCGCTTCAACTTTTATAAAAGGTGCACCAACGATTTTAGCCATACGTCGTGCGATTTCAGTTTTACCTACACCTGTAGGTCCCATCATCAAAATATTTTTAGGTGCAATTTCTTGTTTTACTTCATCTTCTAAGAGACTTCTACGATAACGGTTTCTAAGTGCAATTGCCACTTTCTTTTTCGCTTCATCTTGTCCAATAATATACTCGTTTAATTTTGCTACAATTTCTTTAGGGGTATACGTAATGGCATTTTGATCCATATGCTTTGAACCTCCATTATAATTCTTCCACTGTAATATGATCGTTTGTGAAAACGCAAATATCAGCAGCTACTTTAAGACTTTCATAAGCCATTTCACGTGCAGATAAATGTGTCGCGTGTCGTTTTAACGCACGTCCTGCGCTAAGGGCATAATTCCCACCTGAGCCAATGGCAATTAAATCATCATCTGGCGCAATTACTTCACCAGTACCACTAACAACTAAGATAGAATCTTTGTCCATCACAATCAACATCGCTTCTAATTGACGTAGTTGCTTATCCCCACGCCACTCCTTCGCAAGTTCTACTGCAGCACGTTCTAAGTTACCACTATATTGTTGCAGTTTACCTTCAAACTTTTCAAACAATGTGAATGCATCAGCTACACTTCCTGCAAAACCAGCAATGACACGCCCTTGATATAAACGTCTCACTTTTTTTGCAGTTTGCTTCATAATCACTTGTTCACCAAGTGTTACTTGACCATCTCCTGCCATAGCTGCATGACCATTATGTCTTACAGCATAAATTGTTGTCGCATGAATTGATGAACTCATAAACTACTCTCCTTTTTTTGCACGTGGATGTGCATTTAAATAAACATTTCTCAAACGCTGATTTGATACGTGTGTATATCGACTTGTTGTTGATAAATTAACATGTCCCAACAAACTTTGAACCGTCCTTAAATCAGCACCAGCATCAAGCATATGCGTCGCAAAGGTATGCCTCAATTTATGTGGATGAATTGCGGATACACCTGCTGTTTGTTTTACGATTTCGTTCAATATATACCTAATGCCCCTTACAGTAATTGGTTCTCCTTTTAAATTCACAATTAATTTACCATGAGATTGTCTTTGTACGGGTTGAAAGTGCTCAAGGTAGTCTACAATACTTTGTCTGCAAAACTCACCGAAAGGTACAATGCGCTCTTTGCTTCCTTTCCCCATGACTTTTAATACACACATAGTCAAGTCAACATCAGAAATATTTAAATCTACTAATTCTGAAACACGTATTCCCGTTGCATATAAAAGCTCGAGAATGACGCGATCACGTCTCCCTTTTTTCGGATCTTCCTTTACAGTTTTAAATAAAGCTTCCATTTCTTCGGTATAAAAAAATGAGGGTAAGTACGACTCTTTTTTGGGATGTACAAGTTGCACAAACGGATTCGTAATAGTTGTATCTTGCGTTAACCAAAAATTATAAAATGTACGTAACGTTGATATTTTTCTAGAAACCGTCGTGCGCTGTAGACCTTGATTATATAACATTGCTAAATAACTTCGTGCATCACGATATTCAAACTCCCGTAACGAAAGTTGTTCTTGTTGTAAAAATTGATTGAATTGTTTTAAATCGTCCTCATAAGCTTTCAATGTATGTTCAGAAAAAAATCGTTCACGCTTTAACATGTATAAAAACTGATACTGGATATGTTCCAAAGTAAAAACCCCTCCATCATTAGCATTGTAGCATAATGACAAGGGGAACTGCATAGTTTAAACAATGAATTTTCGTAGTTATCTAAATTTTGCTTATTTTGCCAATTTATTTTTTTATTTTTTACAGCGTTTGTTTGAAATGATCTAAATAGGATAAGGCACGCTGCGCTAAAGTTTCATAACGTTCTTTTTTATCTTTTATTCGTTCTTCTAAAGCTGGAACCAAGCCAAAATTAGCATTCATCGGTTGGAAGTTTTTGTTATTGTTTGCGTGTGAAATATAATACGCCATACTTCCCATCATCGTTTCTCTAGGGAAAATGACATCTCCTTTTTCAAGTATGCGATGCGCTAGATTGATTCCTGCAACCATACCACTCGCAGCACTTTCAACATAACCTTCAACACCGGTCATTTGTCCAGCAAAATATAAATTTCTTCTATTTTTAAATTCATATGTTTCTGACAACACTTCAGGAGAATTGATAAAAGTATTTCGATGCATCACACCATAACGCACGATGTCTACATTTTCTAAACCAGGTATGAGTTGAATAACTTCTTTTTGTGCGCCCCATTTGAGTCGCGTTTGGAAGCCTACAATATTATATAATGTACCAGCAGCATCATCCTGCCTTAATTGTACAACTGCATATGGACGCTTTCCTGTCTTTGGATCTTCCAAGCCTACAGGTTTCATTGGGCCAAACAATAATGTTTTTGGCCCTCTGCTTGCCATCACTTCAAACGGCATACAACCTTCAAAGTACTTTTCTTTCTCAAAATCTTTACCCGGTGCAACTTCTGCAGCCATTGCCGCTTCATAAAAACGGTTGAACTCTTCTTCCGTCATCGGACAATTTAAATATGCCGCTTCACCTTTGTCATATCTTGATTTTAAATACACTTTATCCATGTTAATGGAATCTTTTTCAATTATCGGTGCCGCTGCATCATAAAAATATAATTGGTCTTCACCAGTTAAATCAACAATTTCTTTTGCAAGGGATTCAGTCGTTAAAGGCCCAGTTGCAATGATTGTCGGACCCTCCGGTATTGCAGTGATTTCTTCCTGTTTTACAGTCACATTAGGGTGTTGTTTTAACGTTTCTGTAACATAACCTGCGAAATCGTGACGGTCAACCGCTAATGCTCCTCCAGCAGGTACGCGTGCATTGTCAGCAGCAGCTATAATCAAAGAATTTAAGCGTCGCATTTCTTCCTTCAATACACCTACCGCATTCGTTAAACTGTTCCCTCTCAAAGAATTTGAACATACAAGCTCTGCAAATTGATCTGTATGATGCGCTGGTGTTTGTTTAACAGGGCGCATTTCATATAAATTGACTTGAATGCCTCGTTCCGCTAATTGAAAGGCTGCTTCTGAACCAGCTAAACCTGCACCGATGACATTAACTGTAGTCATGCGATTTCCTCCTTATTTTTGAACTTCTTCTTTATAATCACAATTTGAACATACCACTTGCGATGTGCGTCCTTTTTTAGACTCAACTAAATAATGCTGACATTTTGGACAATCACGGCCAACAGGTTTATCCCACGTAACAAAATCACACTCAGGATAACCACTACATCCGTAAAACACACGATTCTTCTTCGATTTACGTTCGACAACGTCACCTTTTTTACATTTTGGACATGTGACGCCAATTGGTTTTACAATTGCTTTAGTATTACGACAATCCGGGAAGTTAGAGCATGCCATGAATTTACCATAACGCCCCATTTTAATCACCATCGGACTGCCACATTTTTCACAATCTTCGCCCGCTGGTTCATCTTTAATTTCGATTTTCTCCATCTCAGATTCAGCACGCTCTACATCTTGCTTAAAACTATTGTAAAAATCACTCACTACTTTTTTCCATGCGATATCCCCATCAGCAATTTTATCCAGCAACGTTTCCATATTTACGGTGAAATCAACATCTATAATTTCAGGGAAATAGTCTTTCACTTGTTCATGCACAATTTCACCTAATTCAGTTGGCACGAAACGTTTATTTTCACTCTTAACATAATTACGTTTTTGAATTGTATCAATCGTCGGTGCATATGTTGATGGACGGCCAATTTTAAGTTCTTCTAAAGTTTTAACAAGGCGTGCTTCTGTATATCGTGGTGGTGGTTGCGTAAAATGTTGTGCCGGATCAATTTTAGTCGCTAAAGCTGTGTCTCCTACGTTTAGTTCAGGCAAACGATTTTCTTTATCTTTTTCTTTGTCATCTTGCATTTCGACATAAAGCGTCATAAAACCTTTAAATTTAATCGTTTGGCCATTTGCTCTAAATTTCACATCGTTTTGAGTTAAATCTACAGCGACTGTATCCAAAATCGCAGGTGCCATTTGACTTGCCACGAAACGTTCCCAAATCAATTTATACAAGCGATATTGGTCACGTGTAAGAAATGGTTTCATTTCATTTGGTGTACGCATAGTGCTTGTAGGACGTATCGCTTCATGCGCATCTTGATCACCTTGTTTTCCTTTAGACACCGCTTTTGTTAAATAAGCATCACCATATTCCGCTTGAATATATTTTTTAGCTTCAGCTTGCGCATCTTTAGAAATACGTGTCGAATCCGTACGCATATACGTAATTAAACCAATCGTACCTTTACGTTTTAAATCAATACCTTCGTACAATTGTTGCGCAACCATCATCGTTTTACGTGCTTTAAAATTCAATTTACGTGCTGCTTCTTGTTGTAACGTTGAAGTTGTAAAAGGATTTGCCGGACGACGTGTTTTTTCTTTTTTAGTCACATTCGAAACTTCAAATTCATTACCATCTAACGCTTTCGTAATGACAGCGACGTCATCTTTCGTCGATAGCTTAAACGGTTTTCCTTTATAATGAAGAAACTTGGCTGTAAATTTGGATTTTTTATGTCTAAATTCACCTTCAATTGACCAATATTCTTCAGGTTTAAAATTGCGAATTTCATTTTCTCGGTCGATGACTAACCTTAACGCAACGGATTGTACACGACCTGCTGATAAACCTTTTTTTACTTTCTTCCATAGTACTGGAGAAATATTATAACCTACCAATCGATCTAGTACACGTCGTGCTTGTTGCGCATCGACAAGTTCCATTTCAATACCTCTAGGATTTTTAAAACTTTCTTTTACCGCATCTTTTGTAATCTCATTAAACACAACACGGTTTTCTTTACTGTCTTCTAATTCTAAAATATGAGCTAAATGCCATGCAATCGCTTCACCTTCACGATCGGGGTCACTTGCTAGAAAAACTTTTTTCGCCTTTTTAGCATATCTTTTCAAATCTTTAACGACTGGCCCTTTACCGCGGATGGTAATATATTTAGGTTCGTAATTATCTTCTACATCAACACCCATTTGACTTCGAGGCAAATCACGCACATGTCCCATTGATGCAACTACTTTATATTTCTTACCTAAATATTTTTCTATCGTCTTAGCTTTTGCAGGCGATTCAACAATGACAAGATTATCTGCCAAAGCAGTTCCCCCCTTGTTATTTCTGTTTACAAAGATAAATGATAAACTGTAAAATTTATATTTGTCAATCTTTTGTATTTAATTATGATCAAGTTCACCGAATTGACGTATTCATATCTTTTAAAATATCTTCAGCCGAGAGTACGATTTCAGCCCCTTCTTTAACACGCATCATATTACCTTTTGTATGCTTATTAAACATATCTCCAGGTAATACATATACATTCCTATTTTGTTCTAGTGCTTGATCTAGTGTAATAAGTGCACCGCTTCGCTCTTTCGCTTCTGTCACTAAAACCCCATGGCTTATCCCACTAATTAAACGATTGCGCTCAGGAAAACGAAACTTAGCCGGTGGGGTCATAGGAGGATATTCACTAATAGTTAAACCAAGTTGGTTCGTTTCTAATGTATGGCGTAATGGTTTTGTTTCAGAAGGATAATGATATTGATGCCCAAAGCCTAACACACCTATAGTAGGCATCTCATTTTTCAATGCATTGTAATGTGCAAGTGCATCCGTACCTTTAGCAAGTCCTGATACAACAATAATGGAAGCACGCTTCATCTTTTGAAGCAAATAACGTACAGCTTCATCTCCATATTGCGTAAAATCGCGTGCACCTACTATCGCTAATTTATATGAAGCTGCGTTTAATAGCGAAAGGTTACCTTTGCAAAATAATATTAAGGGTGGCTGGTAGATTTCTTTTAAGAGACGTGGATATTGATCATTTAAAATTGTAATTGGCGTAATGTGAGCCTGCCATAGCTGATATAGAATTTGAGAGGCATTTAGCGCGTTGAATTTTTGGAGTTTGGTATGAAACAAAGGATGATTTTCATAAGTAATACGCTGGTGCAATGTCTGTGTGATATCATTGGTTAACACGTCCAATGGTTTTTTGAAAAGACGATAAAGTTGTTGTGTCGTAAATCCTGCGTAACATAATCTTATTAAATTTTTTAGTAGCACAATATTGTCACCTCACAACTATTGTATCGCATTCCAATGCGGTGTCATGTGTCTAAAAAAAGGATTAAAATTGATATCTCTAAATATTTAACACGTATATATATGGTTAATCAAATAATTTAGACACTCATCATTGACCATCATGTCACTTTTTCTATGTGCACAATACAAGTCAAAACAGCACATCAACTTCAAATCATTATCCGCATCACACCCTTGATGTTATTGAACAAATTAAATCGCTGGGACATAGTTACCCCGTTAATCAAAAAAGCAACAAAATGCTTCACACATGCACTTTGTTGGTTATAGATATATATTTAGTCTTTATGCGGGGTGTGGCGAATTAAACATCGCTTTAATCGCTTCTTTAGCCGAGAATTCTGAGGCGTTAAGTAGAAACCGAAAATTCATTTTGAGCGCAGAAATCCAAGAGATTTCTGCGCTCAAAATTAGTTGAAGTAAGGGCCTAGAACAGCGAGGCGCTAGGAGCAATCAAAATTAAAATGAGTTGTGTCCTAGCTCCATTGAAAACTTACCATTATTTTTTAACTGTTAATAATTGTTCATAGATACCTGCATCTTTGGCAGCTTGAATTAAGGTAGAGCCAATTTCAGATGGTGTATCTGCAGTTTTAACACCACAAGCGTTAAGTGTTTTAATTTTTTCATCAGCAGTCCCTTTACCGCCTGAAATAATCGCCCCAGCATGACCCATACGTTTTCCTGGAGGGGCAGTTTGCCCACCAATAAATCCAACGACAGGTTTTTTCATATTAGCTTTAATCCATTCAGCCGCTTCTTCTTCAGCTGTGCCACCAATTTCACCGATCATTACAACTGCATGCGTATCTTCATCTTCATTGAACGCTTTTAATACGTCGATGAAGTTTGTACCATTAACAGGATCACCGCCAATACCTACAGCTGTAGATTGACCGATACCTTCTTCTGTCAATTGATGTACAGCTTCGTATGTTAAAGTACCTGAACGAGATACAACACCTACGTGTCCTTTTTTGTGAATATACCCTGGCATAATACCAATTTTTGTTTCATCAGAAGTGATAACACCTGGACAGTTCGGTCCAATGAGGCGTGTCTTTTTACCTTCAAGATAACGTTTTACTTTAACCATATCAATAACAGGAATGTGTTCAGTAATACAAATCGCTAAATCTAACTCTGCATCTGCACATTCTAAAATTGCATCTGCAGCAAATGGTGCTGGTACATAAATCACAGATACATTCGCACCCGTTTCATTTTTCGCTTCTTCAACCGTGTTGTACACAGGTACTCCTTCAACAACTTGACCACCTTTACCAGGTGTCACACCTGCTACGATTTGTGTACCATATTCTAACATTTGTTTAGTATGGAAAAGGGCTGTAGACCCTGTAATACCTTGTACGATTACTTTTGTATTTTTATCAACAAATACACTCATTTTCGTTGTCCCATCCTTTCCTTACGCTTCGTTTACAAGCTTAACAATTTTTTGCGCACCTTCAGCCATTGTTGTAGCTGGTTCAATTGCTAAACCTGAATCTTTTAAAATTTGCTTACCAATTTCAACATTTGTACCTTCAAGACGTACAACTAAAGGTAATGTTAAATCAACTTCTTTAACTGCTGCTACAATCCCTTCAGCGATAACATCACAACGCATAATACCACCGAAAATATTCACAAAAATACCTTTCACATTGCTATCACCTAAAATGATTTTAAATGCTTCAGTTACTTTTTCTTTTGTAGCGCCGCCCCCTACGTCAAGGAAGTTTGCTGGGTTACCATTAAAATGGTTAATCGTATCCATCGTCGCCATCGCTAGTCCAGCTCCGTTAACCATACAACCAATGTTACCATCTAATGCAATATATGATAAATCATACTTAGACGCTTCAATTTCTTTTGGATCTTCTTCGTCTAAGTCACGTAACTCTAAAATATCTTTATGACGGAATAATGCATTGTCATCAAAATTAATTTTAGAATCTAAAGCTAAAACGTCTCCTTCACCTGTTAAAACAAGTGGGTTGATTTCTACGATAGAACAATCTTTTTCGATGAACACATTGTATAAAGAAATTAAGAATTTAACAGCTTTATTTACTGACTCTTTAGGAATGTTAATATTAAATGCGATACGACGTGCTTGATAAGGTGCTAACCCAACAACTGGATCAATGGTTTCTTTGAAGATTTTCTCAGGATTTGATGCTGCGACCTCTTCAATTTCAGTTCCACCTTCTTCAGATGCCATTAACGTCACTCTATCCGTTGCACGATCAATTACGAAGCCAACGTAATATTCTTTTTGAATATTTGCACCTTCTTCAATGTAAAGTCGTTTTACTTCTTTACCTTCAGGACCAGTTTGATGTGTAACTAACACTTTGCCAAGTAATTCATTTGCATATGTTTCAACTTCAGATAAAGATTTGGCAATTTTAACACCGCCAGCTTTACCGCGACCACCTGCGTGGATTTGTGCTTTCACCACATATACATCACTGTCTAATTCTTTCGCTTTTTCCACAGCTTCTTTCGCCGAGAAAGCCACGCGCCCCTCTGGTACTGCTACGCCCATTGAGCGAAAAATCTCTTTTCCTTGATACTCATGGATATTCATACTCCATCCTCCTGTTTCTTAAGGTTAAGTTCATTTTCAATTATAGAAAATGTAAGCGCTATTGTAAACAGATAGACGCTTGTTTTTACGTATCTTTCAATCCTTTCGTCCGTCATTCTATAGCGGCTTCATATCACGTGTCACTTTATGTTCAATTTACAATACAAAAACTCACATACCATCCTTTTGTGTATGTGAGCTTTTAATATTACTTTATTTATCTGTTTGAAACGTGATTTGTGTATCGTCGTCCATCGGAACACTTACAATTTTTTGTTCGTCTTCAGTAGATTCAACCACAAATTGATGTTCTTTTAAAATGCGAATTAAATCTGCTTGTGATTCTTTCTCTATAGAAATATTTAAATTCGATTCTATTTCATCTTTAATTTTACGTAATTTGTTTTCGTCTTCAGTAATTTCAGTATTCGTCTCTTCAAAGTGTACTAATACCGTATAAAGTTTTTGTAATGTTTCATCCATAAATTTGTTTAATTCCTTTCTTTTTGGACATATTTACATATTAAAACAATTCAACTTAAAATTCCAAATATTTTAATATTCTCACTTTAACGTAATAACGATTTTATGGGTTCAAATGACCGGCGATGGATAGGTGTCGCACCAAATTTTTCCAAACCTTCTAAATGTTTTTTTGTTCCATAACCTGCATTATTTTGAAAATCATATTGTGGAAATTCATGATGATATGCCTCCATTAACGAATCGCGGTAAACCTTCGCAATAATACTAGCTGCTGCTATTGAAACACTTTTAGCATCCCCTTTAATAATCGAGGTTTGTGGTTCTGCAACATTTTCTAAATGCATTGCATCAATTAAAAAGTGTGTGGGTTTCACATCTAGATTCTGAATCGCTCGATACATCGCTACTTTTGTTGCTTCATAAATATTTAATTCATCAATTTCATCTGACGTTGCCGCCCCGATTGCCCATGCTTTTACATTTGTCTGTAGCTTACGATTTAATTGATCTCGTGCTACTTTGTTTAATTTTTTTGAGTCGTTCATACCAATATAGTTGTGATCGCGTTCTAAAATGACAGCACTCGCAATAACGGGACCAGCTAGAGGTCCTCGCCCTACTTCATCAATGCCACAAATGAGTGCATGCGGGTTTTCACTTAATATCTCGTTTTCATATGTGCACATCGCCTCATATTCCTGTAGCATTTGCATACGCTTTTCAATATGCTTACGTTGGCGCATCAATGCCTTTTGCACACCTTTTCTAGGGTCTACATTACTTGGATGCGCTTCTAATGTTTCTATTGTATGAATTTGACCGAGTTCCTTTTCAATTTCACGTATGGTTTTAGTTGTCATTTTGTTCATCACTCATTTTAAAAGCATCATATAAATCAAAGCAATACGTTCCAATTTTAGCATTACGTATGTCGTAAACGATCAATTCAATTACAGCTTCATAGTCAATCTCACTGCCACGGCGAAGAAGACCACGTTTACGCCCAATGGCGTCAAACCAAGCTATATTTTCTGCACCTTTATCCACGTCAACTTTATAATGATTTTTTAATCCTTCATAATCATGTTCAATTAAAAATTCTAAACCATAAATCGCAACATCATCTAAATGAACAATACTATCTTTAATTGCCCCTGTTAAACTTAGTTTTTTCCCAACAATTTGATCTTCAAATTTAGGCCATAATATCCCTGGCGTATCAAGTAATTGTAGCGAGTTACCAACTTTTATCCATTGTTGTTGTTTCGTTACACCTGGTTTATTTCCCGTCTGCGCAATGGCACGGTGCGCCAATTTATTAATTAATGTTGATTTGCCTACATTTGGAATACCGACAATCATCGCTCTAATTGCACGCGGTTTTAAACCTTTAGCTTTTTCACGATCCATCTTTTCTTTTGTCGCTTTAATTGCTGCCGCTTCGACTTGTTTCAATCCTTTTCCATGTTTTGCGTCAACCGCCACAGGTATAGCCCCTTTATCTTTGAAAAACGCTTCCCATTTCGTTAATTCATTTAAATTAGCCATATCCTTTTTATTCAAAATTACCACACGTGGCTTTTGTTGAATGACTTCATCAATCATTGGATTACGTGAACTATATGGAATACGTGCATCAACAAGTTCAAATACAACATCAACTTTTTTTAATTGTTCTGTCACTTCTCGTTTTGCTTTAGCCATATGGCCCGGGTACCATTGAATTACCAACACGTTTCACTCACTTTCATCTTTCTTTATCTAGAATCATTTACACACTAAAATATGATTTATGTTATATTTATCATAGTTTTAATCTATATATAATTTGTGTCCTTAACCGTTAAATGCTTTTTCTACAACAATAAGTATAATTGTTTTTAACGTCAATAGCTATCTTAATCGACACGTCAACATATTAGAATGAAAGTAGGAATACATTTGTTTAAAACAGAAAGAATGTACGAACTCATCCGCTTTGTCATTGTGGGTGGGATAAACACCGTAAATTACTATGTAGTATATTTATTATTTTTATACCTTTTTCATGTGCATTATTTAATGAGTCACATCATCGGTTTTGTCGTTTCTTTTGTTATTTCATATTATCTCAATTGTTACTTCGTTTATAGAGTTCAACCTACATTAAAAAAATTTTTAGCCTTTCCATTAACACAAGTCGTTAATATGGGAACGCAAACATTATTTATATTTATTTTTGTACATTATTTCCATTTTAAGGAGTTTATCGCACCTTTCGTCGGTTTAATTATCACGATTCCGATTACTTTCATTTTATCAAGGTATATATTAAAAGATTAATATTCGTGAGGTAATCATATGTATAAAATAAAACACCGTTTCATACGTTTTTTTTCATTTTTACTATTAGCTATCATTGCACATAGTTACATATTATATAAGTATTTTAAAGACGGTATTTTATTTACAGGTCCTAACGATGGTATTGAACAAATGATACCTATTCAAATGTACATTTATGAAAAATGGTCAACAGGTACTTTTTTCTATGCAACCGATTTTGGAATAGGTGGCGATTTTTTCACAGATTTATCTTACTATTTTACGACTAACATTTTATTTATTTTCAATGTCCTCACCGTAAAATTGTTACAAATCATGCATCTTGTTGAACCCAATCACCTGATGTTTTGGTTTCATAATGCGATCATCATTTCCATTTTTAAATGTGCACTTGTACTTGCAGCCACGTACTATTATGCGACTTGGCTAAAACTTAATACAATTTCTAAATGGATATTTGCTACCGGCTTTGCGTTTTCACCTTTGTACTTTAGATTTACTGTTTATTGGCCTTTCTTTAGTGATGTGTTTATTTTATTACCATTATTATGGGCAAGTATTGAAAGGTATTTAAAAACGGGTAGAGTCGGGTTATTTATCGTTGTTGTGACACTCTCATTCATGAATAATTTTTATTTCGCCTATTACCAGCTATTAATGGGATTAATCTATTTTTTATTACGCTTATGGATTCGTCACCATGCAGATATTGTGTCACGCAAACAAGCCATCTTCACTTTAATTGCTAGTTCAATTTTGGGGTTAGGTTCAAGTTTGTTATTCTTTTACCATGGTGTCCGTAGCTTTTTAAACAATGAACGCGTTCGATTTGACGCTACGATCCCTTTGGTAGAAAGCTTTAATGAAAATACAAATATCATCTTTGATAATTACCTCATTGTTATTTTAGTTATAAGTATTCAAGCAATACTCACCTTCAAATTGTATCGACACATGTATTTTAAATTATTTGCTATTTTAAGTATTATAACTATCATCGCCGCATACATTCCATTTGTAGATAGCCTATTTAATGGATTGTCAGCACCTCAAAAGCGATGGCATTATTTATTGGCATTTTCTACAAGTGGATTAATCGCTTGCTACATGTATCACTTTGTAAAAATACATATACGCACTTATTTGTGGACCTCTCTTATAGGTTTAAGTTTTGTAATACTTAGCGCCATTATGTATGAAAAATTCGTCGTATGGATTCCTTGGCTCCTTTTCGTTTGGATATTGGGCGGCATCACTTTATTTCTAAAACAACATCATTACCGCCACCCATTACAGTTAGCTTATGGTGCAAGCATTATCATATTAGCCATACTCGTGTCTAGCGTATTTACCCATTTTCAAATTTTTCACAACGATCACATCAAACGCGCGAACACTTTTTATGTTAATGCGAGTTTGTATCATACCCCTTTACAACAAGATTTAGTGAATCAATTACGTCATAAAAAAGCCTCTGAAGAACGAATAGATTGGCGGGTAAATGAGCAAGACAACACGCCTATGTATCAACATTTTAAAGGTCTGAGTTTATACTCGAGTATATTTGATCAACAAATCATTGATTTATACTACAAAACCTTGATGATTAATATTAAAGAAGAATCTGTGAGCCGTTATCAATCAACGCAAGGTCGAGCAAATTTCGCAAGTTTATTATCTGTCCGATACCAAATGTTGAAAGATTATCAAAATAATGTACCTCATGATTTTAAACGCATTGGTGGTGCCGGGCAATATCGCATATACGAGAATCAAAACGTTCTTCCCGCAGTTAAAGTCACCGATACATTTTATGATGCGCGTCAGCTGAAAACAGCAATTGATCGAGAACACGCTATGATTGACGGTGTTGTATTGGATGGTGAAGGAAAGTCTTATCCATCACCTGCACCTAATTTGTTGAATCACACAACGATTCGCTATGATCAAGCCCATCAGGTTGATAAAGGGAAAATCAATGTTCAACAAGGATTCGGCGGTGTGACACTTTCAATACCTAAATCACTACAATCACAATATAAAGACTTTTACGTCGTCATTCATGTGAAACGTGGACGTCCAGATAGCAACCATGTGGTAGATGTGAATGGTTACCAAAATCATCGATTGTTTAATGCTTCAAAATATCGAACTGGTCAGTATGATTTACTTTATAGAACTCAAACTGATAAAAGTGGAAAAATTCATATCGGGTTATCACCTAAAGGCGAGTATGATTTTAACCTATTGGGATTATATGGAGAAGATTACCACACACTCAATCGTGCATCTAAAAAGAAACATTACACCTATCAAGAAGCGCATTCTAAAATAAAAATAGGTTTAAAAAATCATGATAAAGGTATGATGGTGTTAAATATACCTTACCGTAAAGGCATGAAAGCTACTGTTGATGGTCATTCTATAGCGCCTGAAAAAGTAAATTACTTTATGACAGGCATTCCAGTAGATAGACAAGCTAAAAATGTTGAAATCACGTATCGTCCACCCTATTTTTTTACGATGATTATGATTTCTCTTATTTCAGCTTTTTCTGCATTTTGGTTTTCTAAATATATTTACAAAAAGAATATTAAACGAAAGAGTGAATCAGATTGAAAGCATCTTTTAAAAACAGGTTGATGACATGTATTAAAATCATTTTAATGGCTATAGGTGTGGCGGCTGTAGTATACATCCCAGTCATTTATCGATTTGTAACAGATGGTTTTATTTACAGTGGGAATGGAGATGGCTTTAAGCAAATGATGCCGTTCCAACGATTTTTATATGATCGCTTTACACACTTCTCCTCCTTATATGACATTTCACTTGGACTTGGTGGAGATTACTATATGGATTTAGCATATTACTATTCAACATCTGTTGTGATGTATTTAAATTTTATTTTTATTGCGATTGGTCAATGGCTATTTCATATAAATCCCACCGAGATGTCATTTTGGCCAGCCAATCAAATTTTTACAGGTTTCTTTAAATGCATGATGACATTTATCGTGACATATGGTTTATTTCGTGAGTTTCATTTGAGAGGTAAATATCGATTTATTGGTGCATTTTTATATAGTGCATCCTCTGTGTTATATTATTTTAATTTTACTTGGTCATTTTTCGGGGATATTTTAATTTTCTTACCATTATCAATATGGGGAATCGAACGATTTCTAAAACAACGAAAAATTGGGCTCTTTATCTTTGCCATAAGTTTAACTTTATACTCTAATTTCTATTTTAGTTACTATGAGACAATTGCTTTAACAACTTATTTAACGTATCGCATTATTTTTCAACATCCTAATGACGTCTTATCACGATGGCAGAAAATATATTTATTGGTTCCCGCTACATTATTAAGTTTTTGCATCGCATCTTTTGGCTTTGTATCCGGTGTTCGATCTTTTTTAAATAATGATCGCTCTTTAAATCAAATTAACATTTCACCTATTATTGATTTTTCTCAAAAATACCATATTTTTACAAATGGGTTTTACATTACACTCACCTTCATTGTCATCGTCGCATTATGTTCATTTAAACTGTATCAATATTATTATTTTAAAATGTTCGCAATTTTAACATGGTGTATTTTAATTGGTTCACTTTCACTATACTTTGATAGTTTTTTCAATGGTTTTTCAGTGCCACAACGGCGCTGGGTCTATTTATTAGCTTTATCAACCAGTGCTTTAATCGCGTTATGGTTAAAACATTTCTCGGAATTAACTTTAAGTGACTATTTAAAAGCGTTGTCACCTTTGGTCATTTTGGGTGTCTTCACAATATTGTTCTCTCGTGGCGCTATGTGGTGGATGATTGTTGGCCTAATGATATTAATACTTTTAGGCTATATGTTATGGCGCGGTCGCGCACGTTCTAAATGGTTTATGTCCGTTGTCATCATACTTTTTGTCCTTCAACAATTTATTTTATTAATCAACTACCATACGAACAATATCGCTCATTACCAATCTACAATGAAAGATATGTACGCCGCTAAGTACCATAGTCAACCATTGCAACAAAAGATAAATACTATTACGTCCCACCAAAAAGACTTAGATCGTATAGATTACATGGACAGTTATGCTGTAAATGCAGGAATGATTTATAAATTTAATGGTGTCTCACTATATTCAAGTATTTTTGATGGAAATATCCTTGAATACTACGATAAAACGATGCAAATTAATATGGAGTATGATAGTAATAGTACGTACCGAATGTTGGGTAACCGAGCGAATTTATATGCACTATGGGGTGTGACCGATCGTATTAAGAAATCGCCCGATCGCAATTTACCTTATGGTATGAAAGTTGGAGAAAGAATCACAGATGGTGCAACAACATGGGATCATTCGCATAATACAATCCATTATCCTGCTGCGCATTTAACATCAAACATCTATGACCCTAAAATGCTAAAATCTCCTATCGACCGTGAACATGCCATGTTACAAGGGGTAGTGACCGATCAACGAAAAGCTAATGCCCAAATAGATGGGAACCCTAATTTAGTTTCAAAAGCGTCCATCACAAACCGAGATGCGCAAATGTCAGGCAATACGTTACATGTTAAACAAACAGATGGTGGTGTCACTGTAACATTACCGCATACTATTAATACACAATATAAAGATTATTACATTGCATTAGATGTCGAATTGATAAGCCCCAACCAACCACACTACTTAGATGTGAACGACTTTCACCAACGTCGCTCTAACTTAGATTATCAATACCGTCGTTTCGTCACACCTGTAACGGTAAGAGTTCCTGTTCAAGATAAAATACACATTAAACTTAAAAAAGGGACTTATCGTTTTCAACTAAAAGGCATTTATGGCGAAAATTATCACACATTACAAAAGGCGCAACATTCAGTAGAGCCTGTTCAAGTTTCACGGCATCGCCATCGTTTAGACGTGAGAATGTCCCCTAAAAAAGAGAGTTATCTTGTATTACCTATTCCATACAGAGAGGGTTTATATGCATCAGTTAATGGTGAAAAAAGAGCGATCACTCAAGGTAATGGAATTCAGTCAATCGTTCAAGTTCACAAAGGTGAACATCAACTTACTGTGCATTATGCGATTCCGCATTGGCCATTATTACTTCTATTAACAATCATCGGTATTGGAGGCGCATGGTTATATAGAAGATGGTTAGTAAAAAGCAACCGTTTTTAATAAATGCTTCATACAACACCCCCCTCAGCGTAGTATTGCTACGGTGAAGGGGGGTGTTATCATTTTGTATAATCATCATTGGGTTAAGAGCTAATATTAAGTTTTTATAATTCTAAAACACATTTACATAGGCATATTGTTTTTTTATATTATGAACATTTATAAATGGCGTGTTATACATTTAATTTACGCACGCGCGAGAAATGCAATCGCCTATTCTCCCTAAATTTGTTCAAAAGCGCATTCAATTGTTCACCTTTGTATTATATGTCGCGTCTTATTGTTGAAGTATGTGTATGTTAAAATCATTTTAAACATGCACACTGTATCAAATTCAAATAATTTCAAACACTTTAGCATGTTTAAAATATTTACGTAAATCAAATTTCAACTTATAAAGTCGGTACAACATTAAAGACATGTTAACCCAGAAAATGCCAAATGTCACGCCGCCGATGACATCTGTAATAAAGTGTGCGTGAAAATAAAGTCTTGAAAACAAAATACTTATCCATAAAATCATGACAACCGAAAACGCACCCCAACGTACGAGGCGATGACTGATTTTCGGTATAAACACGATAAATAACAACATGACAATCAGTGTGCTTGAGAGTGAATGCCCACTTGGAAATGAAAAACCTGTATCATTTAATAAATGGTCATATGGGCGAAGACGATGAAAAAAATCCTTTAATATAAATCCTAAAATACCGCCACTTGCCACTGTTCCTAACATCCAGAATGCGAATAGATAATATTTTTTTACCATTAATATAAGTGCACCGATTATAATTAAAATAACAAACGTAAGTACATCACCGTATGTGGCAACAAATGTCATATACCCGTTAAAAAATCCATGGTTGAATACCATATGCGGCTCTCCAAATTGTTGCATAAACCATTTGAATACGCCGTGATCTAATGTGAATGTCAATTTAAAATTTAACGCCACACTACTCATAATGATAATAAAGATAAAGCTACTGACAATAGAAGTTATTTTCAGTTTTATCGGTCATCAATACGTATGTTATCGTTCACATCGTGAAAAGTTAACAAAATTTAAAATAAAATAGTCTCATTTTATTTTACTATTGTATTTTAAATCCCCGTATTTTATAGACCTACCCCCTTTTTTGTACATTTTTTATAGTATAGCTCTTTTTCAATTTTTCCACATGCATATGAAGCCGTAATTTGTGCTCATCCATTAGACCTATTCGTACGTTAATCCATAATAAAAAAGCCTGAACACCTCATCTTTAACAGATGTGCATTCAAGCTTTATACATGTATTAGCGAATTTCTTGGATACGTGCTGCTTTACCACGTAAGCTACGTAAGTAGTATAGTTTCGCACGACGAACTTTACCACGACGTTTTAATTCGATTTTTTCAATTTTTGGTGTGTGCAACGGGAATGTACGTTCAACACCAACTCCTGATGAAATTTTACGAACTGTGAATGTTTCAGAAATACCGCCACCGCGACGTTTAATTACAACACCTTCGAATACTTGGATACGCTCACGTGTACCTTCGACGATACGTACGTGTACACGTAATGTATCACCAGCACGGAATGTTGGGATATCGTCACGTAATTGTGATTTCGTTACTGCTTCGATTAATTTGTGGTTTGTCATTTTATATACTCTCCTTCAACCTATGTTCTTGCCTTGACAATAAATAGCAGCGGATCATAGTGATTTTTGTGCATTTCACACTCAGAATATTGTAGCAAAGTTTTAGTCCATTTTCAATGTTCTTTTGTGTGATTCTACAATTTTCTTATCTTCATTTGTGAGCGGATACCGTTCAAGTAAATCCGGTCGCTTTTCTAATGTACGCTTTAATGATTGTTCACGACGCCATTTTTCGATGTGTGCATGATTTCCTGAAAGTAATACATCTGGTACAACATGACCTTCAAATTCCCTTGGTCTCGTGTATTGCGGATATTCTAATAATCCACTAGAAAACGAATCGTCTTCGTGTGAAACCTGATTTCCTAACACGTCTGGAAGGAGTCGAACGATGGCATCTGTCATAACCATAGCAGGTAATTCTCCACCTGTAAGGACAAAATCACCTACAGAAAACTCATCTGTAACAAGCGCTTCTCGAATGCGCTCATCGTATCCTTCATAATGTCCACAGATAAAAACAATATGTTCTGCTCTTGAAAGGGCCTCGGCCTGTTGTTGGTCAAAACGGCGACCTTGAGGCGTCATTAAAATCACTCGTGTATGATCCGTTGTCTCTAAATCACGCATCGCATTAAAGATAGGTTCAGGCTTTAAAACCATACCTTGACCCCCGCCATATGGATAATCATCCACCTGGTTATGTTTATTATTCGCGTAATCTCTAAAATTAATCGTACGTGTCTGTAAAATTTCTTTATCACGTGCACGTTTTAAAATAGACGCATTGAATACACCTTCAAACATTTCTGGAAATAACGTTAAATAATCAATTCTCATTCATTTAACAATCCTTCCATTGGTGTAATGACGATACGCTTTTCTTCAATATCAATGTCTTTCACAACATCAGCAATATAAGGAATTAAATGTTCTTTTTCGCCTTTAACTACCCATACATCGTTAGCACCTGTCTCAAATATTTCAGTGACACGCCCTATTGGACGCGCACCATCAAATACTGTACATCCTATAATATCAGAATAGTAGTATTCATGTTCAGCTAATTCGATATCTTTATGGTCACGCTCTTGATATAATGATTGCCCTTTTAAATGTTCTATATCATTAATATTGTTATAACCATCAAATGTTAACATATGTAGCCCTTTGTGCATACGATGTGTACGGACAGTGAGTGACACGGTTTGTCCTTTTTCATTCACTTCAAGTATTTCTCCTGGCTGAAAACGTACATCAGTAAAATCTGAATTAGATTGAATTTTGACTTCCCCTTTGATGCCATGTGTATTGACGATTTTACCCACTTCTACTTTCATCGATTGGGCCTCCTCTTTCAAAAATAATAAACAAAAAAAGTGAGACGTAAAATCAAACACTTCAATTTGATTTCGTCGTCTCACCTACGTTAATGAACTCTAGAATTATTTTGCTTTCTTTTGTTCGTCAAACGTTTTTAAGATACCTTCACGTGAAAGAATGTTGTGAACTGTATCTGTTGGTTTAGCACCATCTTTTAACCATTTAAGTGCTAATTCTTCATTAATTGTAACCTCAGGTGCATTGACTGCAGATGGGTTGTAAGTACCGATTTGCTCGATGATACGACCATCACGTGGTGAACGTGCATCAGCCACTACGATACGGTAGAATGGATTTCTTTTTGAACCTAAACGTGTTAAACGAATTTTAACTGCCATTTATAATACGCTCCTTTAAATTTTCAATAGTTTTGTTATCTACAAGAAATTATAATAACAGGGTTTTCGATGTTTGTAAAGAGAAAATACTTTACCAATTTAAAAATGATGCTAAATGCTTTCATTAGGCAACGTTATCACCTATTTTATTTACCTTGACTTTGATTTCAACTCAAAAAGCGTTAGCGTTTGGACACAAATATAAGGAGTAGAAATGATATCACTTCGATTTCATTCCTACTCCTCTAACCATTAAAATGGCAGATTCATACCTTTCAGCATGTTTTGCATTTGGCTTTGTTTACCTTTTTTACCTTTAGCTCCACCTGTAAATTGTTTCATCATTTTTTTCATATCATTAAACTGTTTTAGTAAACGGTTTACTTCTTGTAATGAACGACCTGATCCAGCAGCAATACGACGTTTACGTGAAATATTTAACTTTGCAGGATTCTCACGTTCTGCTGGTGTCATCGATTGAATAATTGCTTTAATATGATCGATTTGTTTATCGCTCATTTGTAAGTTGTTGATCCCTTTCATTTTATTCATTCCAGGAATCATTTTCATGATGTCATCTAAAGGCCCTAAGTTTTTCACTTGATCGAGTTGTTCTAGGAAATCCTCTAACGTAAAGGATGAATCACGCATTTTCTTTTCTAAATCTTTTGCTTTTGATTCATCTACATCTTGTTGGGCTTTTTCAATAAGGCTCAATACATCACCCATGCCTAGAATACGCGATGCCATACGTTCTGGATGGAACAATTCCAAGCCATCCATTTTTTCACTCATACCTACAAACTTAATTGGTTTTTGTGTAACAGCACGAATTGAGAGCGCCGCACCACCACGTGTATCTCCATCAAGTTTTGTAAGTGTGACACCTGTCACATCAAGTTGTTTGTCGAATGAATCTGCGACGTTGACTGCATCTTGACCTGTCATCGCATCAACAACTAACATAATTTCATCAGGTTTAGAAATTTCTTTAACTTCTTGCAATTCGTTCATTAATGCTTCATCAATGTGTAAACGACCTGCAGTATCAATAATTACAAAATCAAGATGTTCTTCTTTGGCGTGTTTTAACGCATTTTCAACAATTTGTTGGGGTGGGACTTGGTCGCCTTCCGAATATACAGGAATATCGATTTGCTTCCCTACGGTTTGTAATTGATTGATTGCGGCTGGACGATAAATATCTCCAGCTACAAGTAATGGTTTTTTATTATATTTTTTTCGCATTAATAATGCAAGCTTACCGGCAGTTGTTGTTTTACCGGCACCTTGTAAGCCGACCATCATTACTACAGTTGGTGGCTTTTTCGCCATTGTGATACGACTATTGTCGCCACCCATTAACGTTGTCAATTCTTCTTGTACAATCTTTATTACTTGTTGTCCTGGAGTCAATGATTTCATTACATCAGAACCAAGTGCACGTTCTGACACTGTGTTCACAAAGTTTTTCACAACTTTGAAGTTGACATCGGCTTCAAGTAAAGCAAGGCGTACTTCTCGCATCATCAATTTAATGTCCGCCTCTGTCACTTTACCTTTACCTTTTATTTTCTGCATCGTCTCTTGCAGTCGATCGGATAACCCTTCAAATGCCATTAAGTGACCCCTCCTTATTCTAAGTCTTCTAATTCTTTAATATAGCGTTTTAATATTTCAGGTTGGTCAAGCGCTTGCTTCATTAATTCATAGAGTTCTTGACGGCGCGTAAAACGGCGATATAACCCTAACTTTTTCTCATAATCTTCTACTAAGTCGCCAGTTCTTCTTATATTATCATAAACAGCTTGTCGACTCACATCAAACGTTTCTGCGATTTCACTTAACGCATAATCTTCTAAGTAAAATAATCTTAAATAGTTACGCTGTTTTTCAGTTAATAACGATTGATAAAAATCAAACAAGTAGTTCATTCGAATTGTTTTAATTAAATCATTGTCGTTCATCCGTCTCGTCACCATTTTCGTTGTCATCTGTCGTTACACTTTGTTCAATCATATCAGCAAACAGACCATAAACATAACTTTCCGCATTGAATGGTTGTAAGTCATCTAATTTTTCTCCGAGTCCAACATATTTAACTGGAATGTGTAATTCGTTTCGAATCGCAAGGACAATACCACCTTTTGCAGTACCATCAAGTTTTGTTAATACGATGCCTGTCACATCTGTTACTTCTTTAAATGCTTTGGCTTGTGCTAAGGCATTTTGACCCGTAGTGGCATCTAAACATAATAAGACTTCGTGTGGTGCTTCAGGGATCGCACGACCAATGACACGTTTCACTTTTTGAAGCTCATTCATTAAGTTTTGTTTGTTCTGAAGGCGTCCTGCTGTGTCACAAATTAAAATGTCGACACCTTTATTTTTAGCAGCATTAATTGCATCATACATTACTGCTGCAGGATCTGATCCTTCTTTTTGACGCACAACCTCAACACCAACACGGTCTCCCCAAACTTGAAGTTGCTCAATGGCACCTGCTCGGAACGTATCACCAGCAGCAAGCATTACTTTTTTACCTTGTGCTTGATAGCGATGCGCAAGCTTACCAATTGTAGTTGTTTTACCTACGCCATTTACACCAACCATTAAAATAACATTGAGACGGTCATCTTCTAAGTTCATTTCTTCAGACTTATCATCTTCTTGATGGTAAATCTCAACCATTTTTTCTACAATCGTTTCACGTAAATCTTCGGTTTCAGTGACATTGCGACGTTTTGCTTCCATACGCAGTTCATCCACAAGTTCCATAACAGTATTGAAACCAACATCCGCTTGAATTAACATTTCTTCTAATGCTTCAAAAAAGTCTTCATCCACAGTACGATAATGGGCAATTAAGTTGTTTAATTGCGTTTGAAAATTTTCACGTGATTTCTCTAGACCATCGCGGAACTTAGCACCAATTTTTTGTGCCTCAAGTTCTTCAAACTCTTCGATAGACATCAGGCCATCATCTTCAAAGTCATCATCCCAACTTTGAACTTTCCAGTCAATTTCATTCGCTTTTAACTTTTTCTTTTTAGGGGGTGTTTGCTTCACTTCCGAATGCGACAACTGCGCGTTTTTATTATCAGGTTGCGGATGATTTGATTCTAATTGACGATGAAAATCTTGATTCTCATCACGCCACTCCACTTCCTCATGGGATTCATTTTTACGTTCAGATTCAAATTCATCCAATTTCCCTAAATCTTTTTCAATGTCTTGTCCACTAAATTTGTCTTTAAGTCGTTTAAAAAAGCTCATCTAGCTTTGTTCCTCCTTCATGACATCATCAATTGTATTTAAATTAACACTTACAAGTCTTGATACACCTAATTCTTGCATTGTAACACCATAGAGTCGGTCACACATTTCCATTGTACCTTTACGATGCGTAATCACAATAAATTGCGTTTCATGTGATAAATCACGTAAAAATTGAGCGTAACGCACTACATTAGCTTCATCAAGGGCAGCTTCTACTTCATCCAGTATAACAAATGGCGCAGATCTCACCTTTAAAATTGCGAAAAGTAATGCGATTGCGCTTAACGCACGCTCTCCACCACTGAGTAATGAAAGATGCTGTAATTTTTTTCCAGGTGGCTGCACTTTTATATCAACACCGGCTGTTAAATAATCTTCATCTGTTAAACTTAACGTGGCTTCTCCACCGCCAAATAACGCTTTAAATACGTCTGAAAAATGCGTTTGAACTGCATGAAACGTCTTACTAAAACGCACTGTCACTTCTGCATCCATTTCTGCAATGATTTGTTCAAGTGTATTTTTCGCCTCACGTAAATCATTTCGTTGTGTAGATAAAAATGTATACCTTTCGTTAACCTCATCAAATTGGTCTATCGCATTTACGTTGACAGGTCCTAATTCATCTATAGTCATCTGAGTCAGTTTCACCTTTTGACGTAATGAAGAGATGTCTTCATCTGTTATAGCAAAATGCGTTTCAGCATATTGGAAAGTCATATGATATTTCTCATCTAAATGCGTCAGTGCATGATCAATAAGTACATCTAAACGTGACTGAGCTGACTTAATATCTTGATACTGATTTTCAATCGATAACAATTGTTGATGGATTTCTTCTAATGCTTTTTCATTTGAATCAATTAATTGTTCAGTATCTAAACGCTTTTGGCGTAAATGGTCTTGATCATCAACCAAATTTTGTTTTTTCTTTTGCAATGATTGAATTTTCTCATCTAATGACGTCAATGTTGCGCCATCACTACCATCATCTGAATTGATTAACTCATATTGTTCTTGTAATTTTTGTAATTGCGTCGTCACTGTTTCTAGTTCTTGATCTAACCTTTTGTGATCCGCCTGTTGAGATTTAAGACGCTCTTTGATGACAGCGAAATCTGATTGCTTTTGGTGAAGTGATTGTTGTAACGTACTTTGTTTTTCTTTATCTTCTTTCGATTGCGTTGTTAAAGCATGTATTTTTTGATTTAAAGTATCAAGTTTTGAAGCTAATGAAGCATGTTCTTGTTGCTTAGATTGAAGTGTGGCCTCACTTTTCTCTCTCTGATAACCATCATTCATTTCAAATTCAAATTCTTCATGTTCAGCTTTAAGACGTTGCTCTATTTCATGATGTCGATCTTGTTCTAAAGATAAATCGTGAATAGCATGTTTCAAATGATTATGTTGTTGTTGGACTTTGACATAAGCATCGCTTAATTCATTTTGTTTTTGTTTTAGGTTTTGACAATGTGTTTCGAGACTTTTGGTTTGTTCAATATATGATTCTAATTGGGATTCAAGACGTTGAATATCTTGTTTTTGACTTAAGATAGATTGTTTTTGTTGGGTGCCACCACCCGTCATTGAGCCACCAGGGTTAACAACATCACCCTCTAATGTCACAATGCGAATTTTATAGCGCAAAGCTTTAGCAATGGCGTTAGCATTGACAATGGTATCCGCAATAATCGTGCGCCCTAATAAATTTTCAATGATGTGTTGGTACGTATTTTCTGTTTGAACAGCATCACTTGCAACTGTAATAAATCCATTAAGTGTGGATGCTTCTTTTACTAACGCTTCTTCAATATGTTTAGGTTTAATGACAGATAAAGGCAAAAACGTCGCTCGCCCAGCCTTTTTCTGTTTTAGAAATTGAATGGCGTTTCGTGCCGTTTTTTCATCTTCCACGATGACATGCTGCATTGTGGCACCTAAGGCGGTTTCAATTGCTACAGTCATATGAGATGGCACATTAATTTTTTGCGCGACAGCCCCGTGTATGCCCTCAAGATGTGTCGCATTTAATACCGCTTTAACACCTTGATAGTAATACGCCATTTCGTTATCACGTAAACGTAACCCTTCAATACGAGATTTTAATTGATCTGTATATCGGTAGGCTTGATATAATTTATCTTCAGCCGTTTTATGCGTCGCTTTTAAGTCCGACAATTGAACTTCAAGTTGCTTATTTTGTGTTTCAACCGCGTCAAGTTGCATTTCTTTTTCTTGCTTTTGAACGCCAATATCAGCAATCCGTTGTTGTGCTTCTTTTAACTGCTGATATGCTTCAGCTAATCTCGAATCTAAACGAGATTGTTTAATTTTATGTTCTTCTATCGTACGTTCTAAAAATCGAATTTCATTGTTTACTTCTGATTGTCTAGACATACATGCATAGTAATCATCTTTTAAAGCTTCAAGCGTTTCCTCATGATTCTCATCACGATTATTAAATGCCACTTCAAGTTCATGTATTTGTTTAGCAAGCATTTGTTTTTTCTGCTTTAAGTCATCCATTGACTCCTTGACGTCATCTCGTTGACGATACAATTGTTGTTGATGATGCGTCAAATTTTCTTGTTCTTCTTCAATACGCGCATTGGTTTGTGATTGGTTTTTTTGACGTTCTTCAATTAATTTATATTGACCCGTAAATTTTTCAACATTTTCTGTAACTTGAATTAATGTTTGATTTAAAGTTTCAAGTTGTTGATCTATTTGAAATCGTTCACCTTTCGTCTTTTGAATCGTTCTAGACACATCTGACTTTTTCGATTGAATTGTTTCTTGATTACTTTTAAGGTCATTGAGCTCTTGATCATGCGTACGAATTTGTGACTGATACGATTGAATGTCAAAAACAGTCACTTTTATATCACTTTCTTTTAACGTTTCCGATAATTGAAGATATTCTTTAGCAATCGCTGCTTCCTCTTTAAGAGGCTCTACACGCCCTTCTAAATCATACAAAATATCTTCTACACGATTTAAATTATCTTCTGTTTGCTCTAATTTATCCTCAGAGGCAGCTTTGCGCTTTTTATATTTTAGTACGCCTGCAGATTCTTCGATAATTTGGCGTCGATCTGTTGGTTTCGCATTTAGTACTTCGTCTACGCGACCTTGAGAAATAATGCTCAATGCTTCTTTACCTAAACCTGAGTCTAAAAATAACTCTACAACATCTTTTAACCTTTGGCGTTCGTTATTAATAAAAAACGCACTTTCGCCACTGCGATAAAGTCGTCGTGTCACGACAACATCTTCTGCTTCATAATTAAGTAAACCTTTGTGATTATCAAACCGTAATTGAACTTCAGCAAAATTTTGCGCATTACGATGTTTCGCTCCCGAAAAAATAACATCTTCCATTTTACTACCACGTAATGATTTTGCGGATTGTTCACCTAATACCCATTTGATTGCATCTGTAATATTACTTTTACCACTACCGTTAGGGCCAACTATTGCAGTAACGCCTTGATCAAACTGGACTTGTGTGGGTTCTGCAAATGATTTAAAGCCAACGACATCAATAGATTTTAAATAAACCATATGTTACTCCTTATTCGTCAGTTGCAGTAACGCTTTTTCTGCTGCTTTTTGTTCGGATTCTTTTTTAGTACGCCCTACCCCTGAAGCCACTGCTTCATTATCTAATAATACTTCTGACGTAAATTGTCGATGATGCGCTGGACCATCTTCTTTAATCAGGCGATATGATACAGAACTACGTAATGATTGATGCGCCATTTCTTGTAGTTGTGTTTTGAAGTCCACGACACCACTTAACGCATTATCTTCAACATAAGGAAATATAATCGCATTCGCAAACCGTTCTACGACTTCTAACCCTTGATCTAAATAAAGTGCGCCTACAAATGCTTCAAATGCATCTGCAATTAAAGAAGGTCGTGTTCGCCCTCCAGTTTTTTCTTCGCCTTTACCTAATAATATGAGTTGATTGAGTTTAATTTTATTCGCAAATATTACAAGTGATGGTTCACACACAATTGTTGCACGCATTTTTGTTAGGTCTCCCTCTGGAACATTAGGGTATTTCTCATATAAAAAGCGTGATACCGTCAATTCTAATACTGCGTCTCCTAAAAATTCTAATCGTTCATTATGACTTAATCGTTCCATATTAAAGTCATTAATAAAACTTGAATGTGAAAAAGCTTGTTGATAAATCTCTAAATTACGAAAGGGCAAATCAAGTTCCTTCATTTTTAGTTTAAAATTATGTTCAAAAGCGTTAAGTAGCGTTTGTTTTCGTAATTTTGCCATTCAGTCTCCTCCATTTAATTTACGTGTTTACTAAAGTTTTTATCACTTTTTCTTTATAAATGATTAGTAAAAAATCTGAGTCGAGAACACGACTCAGATGAAAAGAATTATTTTTCAAGTGTATTAATGTAATTCACAGCATCTCCAACTGTGTTGATTTTTTCAGCGTCTTCATCAGGAATCTCTGTACCGAATTCATCTTCTAATTCCATTACTAATTCCGCAATGTCAAGTGAATCTGCGCCTAAATCATCTTTGAATGAAGCATCTTCAGTTACCTTGTCAGCATCAACGCCTAAACGGTCAACGATGATATCTTTTACTTTATCGAAGTTTTCCACAGTGTTTCACCTCCTTTAAAAGTCGATGTATTTCATCAAATTGCGAGAAACGTGTCATAATGTCCTTCCTCGATTTATGAAATACCGGACTTTTTTATTTTGCCATTTTATCTACATAAATACAACCATTCTCATGCAAAAACTCCCGTATTTTACGATGTTAAAATGATACCACTTTGCGTATACGATTTAATGCATTTTGGTTATATATTTCATAAGTAATTCAATGATGTACTAAAATGAGATTTAACGTCTTTTGATAGACTAAATATCGCCACGCACGTCAAAATCAGGCTTTGACGTTCCGTTCACGAATCTCATTTCTATTCCATGTGCATGCCGCCATTAACATGAATCGTTTGACCAGTAATGTATTTCGCTTTGTCTGAAGCTAAAAAGGCAACAGTATGCGCAATATCCTTGTCCTCACCAAAATGACCCAACGGGATTTGTGCTTTCATTCCGGCTTTTAAATCGTCATTTAACGCATTCGTCATGTCGGATACAATAAATCCTGGCGCAACTGCATTCACCGTAATATGGCGTGAAGCGAGTTCACGTGCGGCTGTTTTCGTCATACCAATTACACCTGCTTTTGAGGCAACGTAATTAATTTGACCTGGATTACCAACAGCGCCTACGATACTCGTCAAGTTAATAATGCGGCCACCTTTTTGACGCAACATTTGAGGCGTCACTTTTTGAATACAATTAAATACGCCTTTTAAGTTAGTATCAATGACATCGTCCCATTCATGTTCTTTCATGCGCATTAATAAATTATCACGTGTAATTCCTGCATTATTGACTAAAACATCGACTGAACCAAATTGGCTAACGACTTCTTTAATCATTGCTTTAACTTCGTCTGGGTTCGCTACATTCGCTTGAATTGCAAATGCCTCTGCACCTTTTTCCTTTATGCTTTCTACGACTTGTTCTGCTTTTTCTTTGTTGCCTGCATAGTTAACCGCAACGTTAAATCCTTCTTCAGCTAATTGTAATGCGATACTGCGTCCAATACCTCTTGACGCACCTGTTACTAATGCTACTTTAGTCATGTTTTAACCATTCCTTTACATCTTCGAGTGTTTGAATCGAAGTTAATTTAACATCTCTATTTATTTTTTTAACTAAGCCTGATAACACTTTACCTGGCCCGACCTCTACAAAATGGTCTGCACCTTGTGCAATTAGCCATTCTACAGATGCAATAAATTGAACCGGTGAATACAATTGTTCAATCATGTGTTGATGAATAATCTCGGCATCTTGTTCGCCTTGTGCATTCACATTTTGAACCACAGGTACTTTTGCGTTAGACCATTCAAATGTTGATGTATAAGCTTCAAAATCATCTTCAATTACTTTCATCATTGAGGAATGAAAAGGTCCTGAAACTTGAAGTGGCATGACGCGTTTTGCACCAAAAGATTTACCTTTAGCAACAAATTCGTCAATTTTTGATTTGTGCCCAGACACCACAATCTGTCCTGGACAATTGATGTTTGCTGGTTCAACAATTTCATTTTCTGTAGAAAGCGCATCACAAATCGTTTTAACTTCATCAAATGAAAGTCCAAGTACTGCGGCCATACTTCCAACTCCATCTGGGAAGGCTTTGGCCATTAACTCGCCACGACGACGCACAATTTTAACAGCATCTTCAAATTTGAGGACACCACTCATAACAAGACTTGAATATTCACCTAAGCTATGACCAATGGTAAAATCTGGTCGCGGGCGACCCATCGCTTCATATAAAGCCATACTATGCGTCAGTAAAGCTGGCTGCGTATTTTCAGTTTGACCTAAAACACCTTGGTCGTCTTTAAACATTGTTTGTAATAAATCAAAGTCGACACTCGCTTGTGCTTGATCTAAAATATGCGTCGCATTTTCATCTGCTTGATATAAATCTGCAGCCATACCTACTTTTTGTGCACCTTGCCCTGGAAACATAAATACAGTTTTACTCATTCTTTTCTCCTACCTTTTCGCGCATAATGTCCACAATTTTGGAATCGCTAGCAATTTTAGCCTGTCTAATTGCAGAATAAAACGCTTTCGCATTGGAACTACCATGTGCTTTAACAACGACGCCATCAAGCCCCAATAAAACGGAACCTCCATACTCAGAATAATCCAATTGTTTTGCTATCGATTTAATGTCTTTCTTCATAATCAAAAGCGCTACTTTATTTTTTAATTTAGACATTAATGTTCCTTTGATGATTTTTCCAAACGATTTTGCGATACCTTCTAAATTTTTCAAAATCATATTTCCAGTATAACCATCAGTAACAATGACATCGGCGTCATCTTCTAAGATAGATTTAGCTTCAATATTCCCTACAAAATGAAGCATGTCTGAATCTTTTAATAGTGCATACGCCTGTTTCGTTAAACTGTTGCCTTTTTGCGCTTCAGTTCCAATATTAAGTAATGCTACACGTGGTTTCTCGATATTACGTACATTTTGTGCATAAATGTGCCCTAAGATTGCATTTTGGTATAAATGTTCTGCTTTTGCATCTGCATTTGCGCCAACATCTAAAAAGACAACGCCATTGCCTTTTACAGTTGGTAACGTCACTACAAGCGCCGGTCTTGAAACGCCTGGCAATCTACCAACTAAAAATAAGCCAGCAGACATTAATGCGCCAGTATTACCTGCTGATACGCACGCCATAGCTTCTCCATTTTTGACCGCTTCCGCCATTTTCACCATAGAGCTATCTTTTTTTCGTTTAATGGCCCGTACAGGTTCATCTTCCATTGATATCGTTTCTGTCGTATGGTGCATGTGTACCCTCGGATGTTGAATGGTACATTGTGCTTGGTCACCAAATAATAGAATCTCTAAATCCTCAAATTCATTCACTGCTTTTTCAACTGCTTCTAACACAATACCTGGTGCGTCGTCTCCACCCATCATATCCACAGCAATTTTAATCATGTTATTCATCCTCACTTATGTAATACATTTTAAAAATTCCTTCAAAAACTTTTGTATTATGAACGTATGAGCGTACTGTCATTTCATAATATTTATCATCATGATATTCAACGTGTGCTTCAGCAATCACGACATCACCTAAATAAACAGGTTTAACAAAGTGTATATGACTTTCTTTCGTTAATACGGATTCGTGTTGAACCAATGCCACACAAAGTGAATTTGCTTGTGCAAAAATGACATGTCCCCTTGCCACGCGATTGCGTGTGAAAACATCATGTTTTGTAATCGTGTAGATAGACTTTGCGTGACGATTTGCTTTTAATGCAACAACATCACCAATGATATCTTGATTTTCTAAAGAACTGATGTTTTCGTATTGGTCTTTCGCGACACGTTTAACGCGTTCTCTAAGTTCAGGAATATTTAACTGACTTCTATCGAGACGAATTGTTTGAATACTCACTTCATACATTTCACTCAATGCTTGATCAGTGATAAAGGGGTTTTGGTCTATTGTATTTTGAATCATTTCACGCCGTTCGTTTTTAGTTCTTTTCATTTTTTTGCCACCCCGATTTAGTACCAAGTCTTAATGGACTCAATCCTATTCTACCATGCCACCGTAGAACTGCAAAATAATTTAATCATCAATTCCGCAGTACAAATTTACACCCTAATTACTTTCATTTAATTAAACATCACACACTAATCCAAACTACAATCACGCTTTTTGTATCTTGGCAAGCATCATCACAAATTAAAAAAGCATTAAGACCGTATTTTAACGATACTTAATGCTTAATTAATAGTGTTAGTCAAAACTTTGTTGCAACATGTTGTCTTCGATAAAATGACGTAGTTTCGCATATACTTCTGTAAAAAAAGCGCCACTTTGTATCAGCTCTGCCGCTTCATCGCGCGCGACTTCCAACATTCGGTAATCTTCTACAATATTACCAACAAGAAAATCTGGAAGCCCGCTTTGTTTGACTCCAAAAAAGTCACCAGGACCTCGCATTTCTAAATCCCGTTCACTTAACTCAAATCCATCTGTTGTTTGCGTCATAATTTGCATTCGTTCAATACCTGTTTCTGTTTTAGGAGATGCAATCAATACACAATAACTTTGGTAATCACTTCGTCCAACACGACCACGTAATTGATGTAGCGTCGAAAGCCCAAAGCGATCAGCGTCATAGATTACCATAAATGTAGCGTTTGGTACATTCACGCCTACTTCAACCACCGTGGTCGCTACAAGAACATCTATCGCATGCGAGCTAAACTGATGCATCACGTGATCTTTTTCATCTGAAGTCATTTTCCCATGTAAAATGCCAATACGTACATCCGGTAGTTGTACTTTTAAGCGGTCATACAATGCGAGCACATTTTGCACATCATCAAGATGTTCGGAACTTTCAATGAGCGGTGAAATGACGTATGCTTGACGTCCTTTTTTCACTTCATCATTAAGTTGGTTTAAAACTTGTTCATAAGCATCATGCTTTACCCAATGTGTTTCGATTGGTTTTCGCCCTTGAGGTAAGTGTTTAATAGAAGACACATCCATTTCTCCAAAAACAGATATCGCTAATGTTCTTGGTATCGGTGTAGCTGTCATAAAAAGAACGTTACTTAACGCCCCTTTTTCACGTAATTTTTGACGTTGTTCCACACCAAAACGATGCTGTTCGTCAGTAATAACGAGACCAATGTTATGAAACATCACATCCTCTTGAATCAACGCGTGTGTACCAATAATACAATCAATCTCACCTTGTGCCAATTGTTCAAGTAATAATTGTCTCTTCTTACCTTTTACAGAACCTGTTAATAATGCAACATTCATTTTGTCACCAAACAATTGTGCTAAACTTTCTGCATGTTGTTCGGCAAGTATTTCTGTAGGTACCATCAGCGCAGATTGATAGTTCGCTGTTTTTAACGCATACATACATATTGCGGCAACGACTGTTTTACCAGATCCTACATCTCCTTGCAGTAATCGATGCATGCGAATGGGAGCTTTCAGATCTCTAAAAATTTCATTTACACTTGATTTTTGGCCTTCTGTTAATTCAAATGGCAATTCATTAATAAAACGTTTTACTTCGTTGATATCATATGTAACTTCTACAGCTTGATCTGAAGTTTTTTCAAGACGATTTAACCATTGCATGCGCAATTCAAACATAAAAAACTCTGTAAACGCAAATGTCCGACGCGCTTTCATTAATGATTGTTTATCTCTAGCATGATGTAAAGCATAAAGTGTCTCTTTTAAAGTTTCTAATTTGTATTTTTGCCGCAACTCGATTGGCAACCATTCGTGTATGGTCACGTCGTTTAACGTTTTTTGAATCATTTCTTTGAGCGGCTTTTGCTTTAAACCTTCTTTCACACGGTAGATAGGGGTGAATTGTGCATCTTCATGTTGCGTTAAATCAAACATCATTTTAGTCCCATTAATCTCTTGTTTATGCTTTAACCACTTACCTTTAATGATGACTGTTTGATGTAATTGAATGTTTTTCTTTAAATAAGGTTGATTGAAATAGACAACTTTAACAGCAATACCATTAATCATGACATGCACAGTGAGTTTAGATTTATTCCGTCCAAAAAAAGCGACAGTTGGTGAGGAATACACCTCACCTTGCACTGTCACTATGGCTTCATTTTCCGCTTCATTAAGATCTATAAGCGCATTATTCTCATAACGCGTAGGCAGATGAAGGATTAAATCTTGGATACTCCAAATATTCATTTCATTTAAAATTTGCAAACGTTTCGGTCCCAAACCTTTGATGTCCTTTAATTCATAAGGATTTTCAATGAGGTTTACTTTTGTCATATTAATCACCAAAAATTTGTTGTTTTAAACGCTGACCTGTCGGTGTACCTGCAAGCCCACCGCGTCCTGTTTCACGAAGTGCTGATGGCATTGTTTGACCAATACGATACATCGCGTCAATCACTTCATCTGTAGGAATACGTGATTCAATGCCTGCTAAAGCCATATCAGCTGAGACAATCGCATTAGACGCACCTGCGGCATTTCTTTTAACACAAGGGACTTCAACAAGGCCTGCTACAGGATCACAAACCAAGCCGAGCATATTTTTCATACAAATTGCAAACCCCTCTGCTGATTGTCTCGGTGTGCCGCCTGCTGCTTCCACAACAGCAGCCGCAGCCATCGCTGCTGCTGACCCCACCTCTGCTTGACAACCACCCGCTGCACCAGAGATCGATGCATTATTCGCTACAACAAAACCAAACGCACCTGATGTTAATAAGAAGTTTAACATATCTGTACGTGAAAGTTGCAATTTATCTTTTAAAGCAAATAATACACCTGGAACAACACCAGCTGAACCCGCTGTAGGCGTTGCACATATTTTGCCCATTGCAGCATTCACTTCATTTGTGGCGACAGCTTTACTAACCGCATCGAGGAGCGTCTCACCTGCAATTGAACGCCCACTTTCAATGTATCGTTTCATTAAGACAGCGTCACCGCCTGTTAACCCCGTCTTAGAAGTAACACCATTGATGCCTTCTTCAACGGCATGTTCCATGGTTTCTAAATTTTTATTCATATGCGCATATACTTCTTCTTTAGACAGACCTGTGACAGCCATTTCTTGTTCCATCATGATTTCATAAATCGCTTTATCTTCTGCTTCGCACTTCGCGATTAATTCTTTAACATTTTTAAACATGCTATCCCCTCCATTCTCTACGCATCACCCATTAAGGAGACTGTAACCACACCTGGAACTTGACGAATCTCATTTAGTATCACTTCATTTATATCTTCATCAAGTTCACATGTCATCAGCGCCTGGTCACCTTTTTCTTTACGCGCCACTTGCATACTGCCCACGTTAATACTGTGATCTCCGATTATGTTTGCCACTTTACCAATCGTACCAAAGGTATCTTGATGAAAGACGAGTAGCGTTGGATAGTTACCACTTATCGCTAATTTAAATCCGTTTATTGCGACGATTTCAATTTTGCCACCACCGATTGAGACACCTTCAACAGAAATATGTTGATCACCATCAATCATATCAATAATCGCGGTATTAGGGTGCGCACGTTCTTCTGCCATTTCGATAAAATTAACACGCATCCCTTGCGCTTTTGCTGTTTCTAGACTAGTTTCAATACGACTATCATCGGTGTCATAACCTAAAAGTCCACCAACTAATGCTACATCTGTACCATGCCCGCGATATGTTTCCATAAATGAGCCGTATAAGTAAATATCTGCTTGTTGTGGTTGCTTGCCAAATAAATCTCTAGCAACAAGACCAATGCGCACTGCACCAGCTGTATGAGAAGACGATGGGCCTACCATCGTCGGGCCTATAATGTCAAAAACACTTTTATATTTCATCATTTCTTACCCCCTAGTTGCATATTAATGCAAGACATTCACATTATAACAAGCATTCACATGCTTTGAAATATTGTGATATAGCTTACAAATAAACTCACAGTATTCCCTAAAAAAATCACAGGTTAATGGTTTATACCCATTTCCTGTGATTTTAAAATGTTTATTCAACTGAGAAAAAATAAGGATAAATCGGTTGTTGACCTTGTTGAATTTCAACTTCTACATCTTCAAAATTAGATTCCATAAAGGATTCAATCCATTCTGTTTGTGCTTCAGTTGCTTCTTCACCAACAATAATCGTTAAAATTTCACTATCCTCATCTAACATTTTTTCTAATGTTTTTTGTAACGTCACGTTAACATCTTTGTCACTAACGACAATTTTATCTTCAACAAGTCCCATAAACGCATCTTTTTCAATTGTGATGCCATCGATTTTAGTATCGCGCACCGCATACGTTATAGATCCAGACTTAACATCTTCTAACGCGTTTGTCATGGCGTCATGGTTTTGTTTTAAATCGACCGTACCGTCATAGTTGAACATCGCTGTTATTCCTTGAGGGATGGTTTTTGTCGGTACCACTACGGCTTCTACATCTACAATTTCAGCTGCTTGTTGGCTTGCCATTTGGATATTTTTATTGTTTGGTAAGATGATTGCACGCTTACAACCACTTTGCTCAATAACTTTAACAATATCTTCAGTAGATGGATTCATAGTTTGACCACCGCTAATGACATGCGTGGCACCCATCGATTTGAATAATTTAGTAATGCCATCACCCATAGAAATTGTAATAATTGCTGTCTCTACAGGTTCATTTGATTGGGTTTCTGCTTCAGTTGTTTTCGCTGCTTCTTTGCGCAATACTTCACGATGTTGTTCACGCATATTTTCGGCTTTTACTTTAATTAATTCACCATATTTCTGACCGAACGTAAATACTTCCCCTGGCGTCTCAGTATGTACGTGAACTTTAACGATTTCATCATCACTAATAACGAGTAATGAATCACCAAATTGACTCATTTCGTCTCTAAAAGTTGTTTCATCGAATTTCGCTTTTCCCGGTAAGAAGCGTACCATCATTTCAGTACAATACCCATACACGATATCTTCCGTATTGATTACACCGTGAAAGTCATGCTCGTCATTAAAAAATGCTTCTTTATCGACACTAGGCGCTTTTTTTTCAATTTTTTCACCTTTCATTGCCATTAAGAAACCTTCATACACAAGTGTTAAGCCCTTACCACCACTATCTACAACTCCGACTTCCTTTAAGACAGGAAGTAAGTTCGGTGTATTTTCAAGTGATTTTAGTGCTGCTTCATACACATGTTCCATAATTTCTAAGCAATTGTCAGTGTCATTGATTTTTTCAGTAGCAGCATGTGCCGCATCTTTTGCCACTGTTAAAATAGTACCTTCTACAGGTTTCATGACTGCTTTATATGCTGTATTCACACCAGCTTCAAAGCTTTTTACAAAGCCTTTTGCATCAATTTCCTTTTCACTTTCTAACGCTTTCGAGAATCCTCTAAAGATTTGTGATAGAATCACACCTGAGTTACCTCGTGCGCCCATCAATAGCCCTTTAGAAAACGTTTTGCCTAATTCTCCGATGTGGTGTGAAGGATTGTTTTGTACTTCTTCTCTCCCAGATGTCATTGAAAGATTCATATTCGTTCCTGTATCCCCATCTGGAACTGGATATACATTCAATGCATCCACCATATCCGCATTATTAGATAAATTTTGTGCTCCCTGTATAATCATTTCGGCAAATAAATCGCCGTTGATTTTCGTAACCATCCGAATGTCCTCCTATTTGTCATTACCGTCGTTATTAAAACGCACGCCCTGTACAAAAATATTTACTGAATTCACTTTTAGTTTTAGTGTATGTTCAAGTGTATACTTCACGGTAGCTTGTACATTTTGTGCAACTTCAGAAATTTTCACACCGTAGCTGACTATAATATACATATCTACATCCAAAATACCGTTATTTTCTTTTACTACGATACCTTTTGCGTAGTTTTCATGACCTAAAATTTCCGCTAATCCATCACGAACTTGTTGACGTGAAGCCATTCCGACGATGCCATAGCATTCGACTGCTTTGCCACCTACAACTGATGCAATGACCTCGTTTGAAATATCTATGCTGCCGTAATCGTTTGTAATTTCTAATGACATAAATAAAGCCTCCTTATTCAACACTTGTATATATGGAGTTACTAGAAATAACTTGGATGTCTTCTTAGATGTTAATTCTCGGATTTCAAATATCGGAAGTTAGAAAACATAACACCTTATATACCTGTTATTTTTGCTGACGTGCAAACTTGCACTCATTTCCAACTCAACATACTATCCCATTAGTATCCATTTACATATTTATATCTATCTTACTAAATTTATTTAAAGCTTTCCATAAGGAACTACCTTATTTAAAGATTTTGTAAACATGCAACTATTTAATCACAATTTAAGATTATATCAGAAAGTACGTCATGCACAAAGCATTTTCTAATATATCGTTTATTTTTTATTGCGTTACAAATTTGAATGTGGTATATTACCTTAGTATGTAGTAGCAAAGTGTATTTGTATTTCTTAAAGGAGGTACGATGATGGGTAAACAATGTTTCGTAACAGGCCGTAAAGCGTCAACGGGTAACCACCGTTCTCACGCATTAAACTCAACTAAACGTCGTTGGAATGCTAACTTACAAAAAGTTAGAATTTTAGTTGATGGTAAACCTAAAAAAGTTTGGGTTTCAGCTCGTGCTTTAAAATCTGGTAAAGTTACTCGCGTGTAATTATCAGAAGCACATCTCTCAATTGAGAAATGAATGATATGAATATGAATCCCGTGTCTTTATGTGGAAGGCACGGGATTTTTATATTTTCATATCGGCTTTTACAAATTAAACGCTATTGCGTCATAGCGACTCACTTAATTAAATATGGGGTTGAAACATAGCCCCCCTGTTAATTAAAAAATAAACCAACAAAATTCAATAATACATGAACTTTATTGGCTATTATCTATATTAATAATTTTAGTGATGAACCCTATAATAAATAGTGATTAATCCCTTAGTCGAGACTTCTGAGGCATTAAGCCGAAACCGAAAATCCATTTTGAGTACAGAAATTCAAGACTATTGGCTTTTACAATATATAAGGCAGTAGCTGGCTGGATTGCGTATGCGCGCAACTTAGGTAGACCAGCTATTCACGCATGTTCATAAGTGTAATGAAGACGTAACGCATTGCATGCCTAACGTCTTTATGCACCGGTGGGCATTACTACAAAATCAATTAAATTTCTGTAATGCTCCGGAGTTGAGGTAAGACACCTAGAAAAGCGAAGCGCAAGGACATAAATTGAAATGATTTATGTTCTAGACACAATTAAAATAAACTTAAAGCACAACGTATTTATATGTTTCACTCATACAGACTCTGTAAATTAGTCTTTACTACGGATTTGATAAATTAGACCCTCATGAACGATGATATCCGCATATCTGTCCTTAAATTCATTTGAGATTGTTAATGTAGACCCTTGTTCTAAATATTGATGTTCAAGTGTGTATTTAAACCCTTTTAACGTTAATGTAGCATTATCAGTCGCTGGGACAAAAGATACATACGTGTATTGACTTTTACGTCTTTTTTTATATTTGCCCGGTGTTAATAACTCTATGATGTTCTGTTTATCAATAAGTTGAATTTTTTTGTCTTTAAAATCAACATTTTTTAAAATTTGCATTGCTCCCATAAAATGATCTAATCGACCACCTGTTGCACCGTAAATTTTAATTTTTTTGTATCCCATGTCAATCGCTTTTTGAACGGCGTATGCGAGATCAGTTAAATCTTTTTCTTTCGGCATGATCTCAATAGCCATACGTGCTTCAATAAAGCGGCGTTCATGTTCTGTAACAGAATCGAAATCACCTACAGCATATACAGGTTGAATATTTGCTTGCAATAATTCAAACGTGCCTCGATCGACACCCACCCAATCTTCATCGCACTTTTTCTCCAACAATCGATTTGGTATATTGCGCTTACTGCATAACAAATGAATTCGTTTTTTCATCAATTATCCCTCACATTTTAAATGTTTTAAAGCTGAATCGTACGCTTCGAATTTAAAAAAGTACGACCCTGCCACAAGCCAATCCGCCCCTGCTTCGATGACTGATTTTGCTGTATGATTGTTAACGCCACCGTCAACTTCAATTTTAAAACTGAGATGATGTTTTTTTCTATAGTCATTTAACGCCTTAATTTTGTCTACACTTTGTGGAATGAATGCTTGACCACCGAAACCTGGATTCACAGACATCACGAGTACAAAGTCTACGTCATGTAAGATACTGAATAATTGTGATACAGGCGTCCCTGGATTGATGACAACCCCAGCTTCCTTCCCGTGCGCTTTAATCTTTTGTATCGCTCTATGGATGTGAGGGGTCGTTTCAATATGAACTGATACTTTATCCGCACCTTTCTCGCAAAAGTCGTCAATATACTGTTCGGGATTTGCAATCATAAGGTGGACATCTATAGGTAAGGTGGTTTTAGATCTTAAAGCTTCTAAAATTGGAAATCCTATAGAGATGTTAGGAACAAATTGACCATCCATAACATCAAAATGTAAACCATCTACACCTGCTTCTGTAAGTTTGTCAATTTCTGTTTCAAGATTCATAAAATCTGCTGATAGTAAAGAAGGAAAAATTTTTGTCATTAGTATTTCACCTTTCGATTAGAAATTTCATGGAGTAATTGTACATAATGTTCATATCTGAATGGTTCTATGTGACCTTCCTCCACCATCTTTTTCACGTAACATTTGGGTTCATTTGTATGATAGCAATCTCTAAATTTACAGGACGCCCCATATTGACTAATTTCAATGAAATTATCTCTTAATGTATCTTTGTCTATATGGTCAAAGTCTAATGCACTAAACCCAGGTGTATCTGCAATGAAACCATTATGACGTGGGTATAATTCCACATGTCTTGTCGTATGCTTTCCTCGATTGAGTGAGGTAGAAATTTCATTCGTTTCAATGTTAAATGAAGGTTTGTATTTATTTAATAAAGTGGATTTTCCTACACCTGATTGACCACTAAGAACCGCTAATCCTGGCTCCCATTCGTTAAAGATGTCTTCTGCGATATCGTCTTTACCGACAAATTGCGTTGCATAGCCAATCTTCTTATACACTTCTAAAAGCGCATTCACTTTATGTACCTCATCTGGAGTAGCTAAATCTTTTTTCGTTACAACGATACGAGGGGTTAAGCCATAAGAATGACCTATCACAAGAAAACGATCAAGTAATTGGGTAGAGAAATTAGGCGCTACCGCACTCATGACAATAACGAGTAAATCAATATTACTTACAGGTGGACGTTTTAATTCATTTTTTCTTGGATGTATATGATGAATATAACCTGACGCATGAGTTTCATCATCTATATCAACGATATCACCAACGATAGGTGATATTTGTTTTTTTCTAAATAAACCTCTCGGCTTGGCATCGTATAATTGACCATCTACATTCACTCTGTAAACGCCACTTATCGACCTTATAATTCGACCTGTTTTCACTTTGGCACCTCGTTTAATGTTGATTTCAAATTCATTATAGCAAAGGTTGTGGTGAATGCACATGTGAAAGCTATGATTTACAATTTTTTAACTAAGTCCCTAACATACAAACCCGAAAGAAAACGCTGAGATACATTAATACATAAAAAACGTCTTCAAAACCAATCGTAATAGCATTTTGAAGACGTATAATAAACGCGACAACGTTACCAAGTCGCATTAACGTATTATTATTGAAGTCGCGGACGTACATTTTTAATGAGTGTACCGCTTGTCACTTTACCTGGGAATTGATCTAATTTTACTGATAAATCCTGCGCTGGCGCATCAAAATCAATTTTATTAGCAAAATATTTTATTGTTTCTTCCATCACAATAATCGTCATCCATTCTCCTGCGCAACGATGGTTTGTGTAGAAATCCCCCCCACCTTGTGGGATTAAATCAAATGGGCTACCATCCCAATTGTCAAATCGATCTGGGTTGAATTGATAAGGGTTTTCAAATAAATCTGGATCATGCGTTGTGCCAAAAACATCTAACAATGTGAATGTACCTTTTTTAATGCGATAACCATCAAATTCAACTGTTTTCTTAAATTTACCTGGTAGAAACGGCACAAATGGAAAAATTCGGCGTACCTCTTGTGCAAATTTATAGGCATAATTAGGGTCATCTGTTACTTGCAGTTTCAAGCGTTCTTGATCATACTCAATCATAGCTTTCACGGCATAACTTACAAAACGATTCACTGCTGCAAGTGGACGTACCACATTCATTAAGTCAACAGCACATAATCGCGCGTCCATTTGATTTCCTTTATAATCTTCCCAATGTGCAAATTCGTATAGGGCTGTGCCTGGTTCAGCTTTAATTTCACCATTACGGACAGCAACTATTTGATCTTCTAAAAATTGTTCAACTCGTGCGCGCGCTTTTTTGGCTTTGCGATAGCCGCTACCAAGTGTTTGACCAAGCCCTTTGAATGAATCAATCATGACATCCATGTCTTTCGCATTACGTTCAGCTTCTTCGGCTGTTTGACGAATGCCCGCCCATCTAAAACCAATCTTTGTTAAAACATAAATTGATTCTTTATAAATATTCACTTCATCTTGAGTTTGCATATGCTCTGTGTGTACAAACCAATGATTACGTGCGAGTTCACGTAAATATTTTAAATTTTCTTCAGTCATTAACGACATAAATAATGCTTTCCGATCCACATGAACTTTGCCTTTAGTTGTGTGAATCGCACCTTTACCAAAAAGTGTATTTACAACACGTTTAGGCAATGTTTTTTCACGTTGCATTACGTCATTATTATAGAATAACTCTGCAGCCTCTTTCCCACTAATTACAACAATTGGTTTCATGCCCATAGCTTTTGTTTGAAATGCTTTAGTATTAAATTTTTCCAAGCGGCATGGTACATATGTATATGCCTCTTTTAAAACTTTAAATGTGTTATCCAGTCCTGAATCTTTTGGTAGTTTTTTTGCCACTTTTATGTCCCCCCGTAATACATTTTCTTTCAATTTACCCTATTATAACGTGAATCAATCTCAATAATCTAATAAAAAAGAAGCGTTATCCCCCTTCCCTTCTGAATCACAATTTTTCAATACATGTATACATAATTTTAAACATATAAATAATATAAACGGTGTTGCATTCATCAAATGATGGTCGGAGTTCATAATGCATTTAAAACAGCGCTACGATATCAATCAAAACGATATTTTATACTCATCATCAATCTCACCATATTGACTAAATGTATGAATAAAAAACATCCAACAATCGTTCATGTAGGCATGAATGTTGTTGGATGTTTTTTATTTATAGGGTTGCTAGACTTAGGACCATATTACTATCATACATTATCCGCATATTTCTTCATTAACGTGACTTAGGATAATAGATATGATCGCATCATCTTGTATAAAGACTTAAACGAAACACTTTGAGCAATCCAATTGAATCAAGCTAATATCGTAACATTATACATCATCGTATGCTATGGTTTCATCTTTTATAGTTTTTCCATCAACTTTAACCATGTAGCTTGCCTCGCCACCCTCTTCAATAACGAAACTCAAACTTTGTGTCATGGTCTTTGTAATGTTAAATGATTGTATTGGAGATACACCATTGCTATTTTTATCTTTTTTAAAAATCTCAACTTTTTGTGGTTTATTTCCTTTACCTGAATAAGGAATCGTGAAACTTTCTGAGTACGTTTTATCCGGTGATGATTCGTCTTTATCCTCTGATTTTTCACCTTTTGAAACGATAAAGCTAATGGTACTGCCTTCATCTACTTCTGTCTTACGCGGAGAATGATTGATGATGTGACCCGCTTTAATCTTATCGTCTTCACGTTCGGACTCGACATTTACCGTCAATCCTTTATTTTCTAATTCTTTTTTCACAGTCGAAAACTTTTTGTTTGTATAATCATCCACGTAAATTTGACGTTTACCTAAAGACTCTGTAATTTCAACACGTTCTTTAGATACAGACACTTTTTTCCCAGGTGTGATACTTTGACCTTCTATGTTCCCTTTAGCAATATCATGTTGCGTGTATGCTGTGGTGAAATGTACATTTTTAAATCCTAACTCTTCTAACGTTTTCACAGCATCAGCCTTTGATTGGCCAATTAAGTTTGGCATATCTTCAATATGTTCACCTTTAGACACAACGAGGTCAACTTTCGTCCCTTGTTCAACCTTGTCGCCAACTTCAGGTTTGACTTTCATAATATGGTTTTTTGCATAATCATCACTATAATCTTGAGAAATACGCCCTACTTTTAATTTATTATCTTTAAGCATTTTTTCAGCTTGTACTTCTTTTTTGCCACGGACATCAGGGACTTGGCTATATTTGTCTCCCATCATTGCTGCAGCGACAAAGATAAATAAACTGAAAAATAACACCATAAATATGAGACCAAATAAAATTTTCTTCCCTTTTGAACGTTTTTGATAGCCCTCTTTCATAGATACCGTCGAATGTGGTGCTGTCGTAACAACAGGGATTTGAGTTGTTTGCTGAACCGATTTAGGTTGAGGAGATTCATTTTTAATCGCGTTTTTATCTAGCGTAATTGTTTTTGTTGCGCTTTCGTTAGGATGGTAAAGTGTTTCATGCGCTCTTGCTTCAGATAATGTCGAACTTAAATCATGACGCATTTCTGAAACAGATGTATAACGTTTAGACTGATCTTTTTCAGTTGCCTTTAAAATCACATTGCTTAAAGCTTGCGGCACGTCATGACGCGTATCAGAAACATTTGGAACTGGATCTTGTATTTGTTTGATTGCGATACTGACAGGTGTTTCACCATTAAATGGCGGGTGACCGATAAGCATTTCATATAATACAATCCCTAACGAATAAATGTCAGAACGCGCCCCTGTTTTTTCACCTTTTGCTTGCTCAGGAGATAAATATTGAACTGTTCCTACGACATGATTCGTTTGGGTCATCGCAGTCTCACTCAGCGCCTTAGCAATACCAAAATCAACAATTTTAAGCGTTTGATTACGATCTATAATGATATTGTGTGGCTTAATGTCTCGGTGAATAATCCCTTTTTCATGGGCATGATGAATGCCTTTAAAAATTTGGTTTGCAAATTTAATTGCTTTTTCTGGGGCCAATTGTCCATGAGATTTAATATAATCAGAAAGCGTAGGACCTTCAATATATTCCATCACTAAAAAGAAACAATCATCTTCTTCACCAACATCTAACACACTTACAATATTTTCATGGGACAATAATGTTGTATTTTGTACTTCACGTTCAAAGCGCGCTATTGTTTCATGTTTTTCATTTGGCGGAACATGTATCATCTTCACAGCTACTTGGCGTTTCAAAATACGATCCCAAGCAACATAGACGTTACTCATACCGCCGCCGCCTAAAATATGCTTTAGTTCATAACGTTCATCAATAATACGTCCAATCATACAGGATCACCTGCAATTTCCGCTAAAACAAAAGAAGTATTATCTTTAGCTTCATAAGATTTCGCTAGCGCAATAAGGGCTTCACCTGCTTCAGCCAAAGTTGTTTGCTGGTTGAGTACATCATGAATGGCTTGTAAAGGAACATAATCTGTTAAACCATCAGAATTAAGTAACAAATATTGGTAAAAATGAATGCGTTTTGTAAATACATCAGGATTTACACGACGATCTGTCCCCATTACTTTTGTAATGATATTTCGTCGAGGGTGATGTAATGCTTCTTCTTGCGTAATTTGCCCTAACATCACGAGTTGATTTACGAACGTATGGTCAATTGTAACTTGATCAAAATAACGGCCATTTACTAAATAGGCTCTTGAATCACCAATATTTGCAACGACAATGTGATGATCAAAAATTAAAGCACATACACATGTTGTTCCCATACCATGATACGCTTGTTCACTTTCGGCTAAAAGAAACAACTCAAGATTAATAGATTGAAGCGTTTGCTTCAACCATAATTCTGCGTTTTCTTGTTCGATGTAATTTTCTTCCTCAAAACGCTTTTGGAGCGCCTCCACTACATATTGTGCAGCAACTTCTCCAGCTTGATGACCACCCATGCCATCACAAATAACAAGCAATTGTTGATCCGTTTGATTGTAAAAAATTCCACCCGCATCTTCATTTTGTTCTCGGTAAAAACCAGCATCTGAAAATAATTCTGCGTTTAACATCGATTCTACCTCGTTTCTGCTTCACGTTCTTTTGCACGTAATTGACCACATGCTGCATCGATATCTGAACCTTGTTCACGTCTTATTGTAGCATTGATTCCTAATCGTTTTAATTCTTTTTCAAATTTAAAAATATCATCTTTTGGTGTTTTAACGTAATTACGTTCTGGGACGTGGTTTACTGGAATTAAGTTCACGTGACAATTTAAAGGTTTTATAAGCGCTGCAAGTTCACGTGCATGTTCAATTTGGTCATTCACACCACCGAATAAGCCATATTCAAACGTGATACGTCGGTTTGTCTTTTCTTGATAATAATGTATCGCTTCCATTAATTTATTCACATCATATGCTCTATTAATTGGCATGAGTTTCGAACGAATATCGTTATTTGCTGCATGTAAACTCACCGCGAAGTTAATTTGTAATGATTCATCTGCAAAATCATAAATTCTTGGAATAATCCCTGATGTTGACACAGTAATGTGACGTGCACCAATATTTAAACCTTCATCATGATTGACAATTTTAAGAAAGTCCATCATTTCATCATAATTTTCAAAAGGTTCACCAATTCCCATAATAACGATAGAAGACACGCGCTCATCCGTTTCATCAAGCGCTTTTTGAACTGTTAACACTTGCGATACAATCTCGCCTGCCTCTAGATTACGTTTAAGTCCACCTAGCGTGGAGGCACAAAATGTACAACCAATACGACATCCCACTTGTGTTGTCACACATACGGAGTTTCCATAATCATGACGCATCAATACAGTTTCAATTGTATAACCGTCTTGTAGTTGAAATAAAAATTTAATTGTGCCATCACGACTTTCTTGCTTTACCACAGTTTCTAAAGTCGTCATTATAAAGTGATCTGCTAACAACTGGCGTAAATCTTTAGATAAATTCGTCATTTCATCAAATTGATTTACACGTTTATCATAAAGCCATTCAAATATTTGTTTTGCTCGAAAACTTTGTTGACCGTGTTCAAGAAGCCACTGTTTCATTTCATCAAAACGGAGTGAATAAATCGACTGTTTCTCAAAATCTGGTAAAAACTTGTTCTTTTTTTTCTTATCTGCAGTGATCATTCGAATGTTCCTTTCTCCTAATTTTAGTAATAAAAAAGCCATCAGTATTAAAATCTTGCGGTAAAATTTGTAATGTTTTCACACGTTCATTACTTTTTGGGCTTTCAAAAATTTCAAACTCAAAATCCGGATGTGCTTTTAAAAAAGTATAGATCACATTTTCATTTTCCATTTGTTCAATTGTACATGTGGAATACACTAATGTGCCACCTTCTTTTAAATGTTGAGATACATTTTCTAATATTTGAAGTTGTAAATCAACTAAAGATGTTACATCTTGTTCAGTCATCATATATTTTATTTCAGGTTTATGACGTAATACCCCTAAGCCACTACAAGGTGCATCCACGATAATTTTATCGTAGTGCGTGTCGTAAGGTTGTGTGGCATCATGTACATAAGTTGAAATGTTTTTTAAGTTCAACTTATCGATATTATGCTGAATTAACGCTATTTTATGTGGATGGACATCGGTTGCTTCCACATGACCCGTGCCATGCAATATCTCTGCAGTATGACATGCTTTTCCCCCTGGTGCACTGCAACAATCTAATATATGATCACCTTGATTTGGTGCTAAGAGTGCACCTACAAACATTGAGCTTTTATCTTGAATGCTAATTTTTCCAGATTTAAAAAGAGAAGAATGAATGATAGAACCTTGTGATACATGTAAACAGACATCTAAATGTGCGTCCCTTTCAACATGAAAACCTTCTAATTCCAGTTGCTGCTTGACTTCATTTACCGTTGTATGTGTTTTATTCACTCGCACTGTTTGAGGAACTGGTTTTAACATTTCTTGTGCAATCATTTCTGTCGTTTCTAGACCATAATGCGTTTTCCAATGTTTAATAATCCACTGAGGGATACTATAAGCGATGGACAAGCGTTCGATGTCATTTTTAATTGTACTGAATATTGGTAGCGTCTCTGAAGTCATACGTCTTAAGATAGCATTCACCGTATTCCCGGTTTGTTGACCTCCTCGCTTTTTAGCTAATGCAACAGCTTCATTGATGATAGCATGAGTTGGAATTTTATCCATATAAACGTATTGATAAATACTCATCCATAATAAACGTCTTACCCATCCTTTAATTTTCGTTTTTAAAAATGGTTTTAAATAATAATCTAACGTTATTTTACGTTGAATCGTACCATAAACTAGAGCCGTATATAGACCGCGATCATTGGCATTTAATTGCTCTTGTTTTAAGACTTCATTTACTTTTAAATTACTATATGCGCCTTCTTTAAAAACAGCTTCAATGGTATCTAGACTTAATGCACGTACTAAAGTCATTTATCCTAATTCCTTTCCAACCAACGTATCATGGTAGCCACTCAAGAAGTTTGAAGTCGGCATGCGCTTTTTACCTGACAATTGAATTTCTGTTAAAGCAATGCTTTCATCTGAACCCGTTCCGACAATGATTTCTTTTTTCGTTGTTTTTATAATTTCACCAGGTCGCCCCGAAACATTAGAGACGATTGTTGCGGCATATAGTTTCATTGTTTTGTCTTCTAAAGTCGTAGAGGCAACTGGCCACGGTGATAATCCACGAATGTGATTGAAAATGCGACGCGCATCTTGATGCCAATCAATCCATTCATCCTCGCGTTGAATGTTTGAGGCAAACGATACGTGTGCAGTGTCTTGGGGTATACGTGCGTTCGTACCATTCAAAATACTCGGTAACGTCTCTTTGAGAAGTTCAGTCCCTAGCGCACTTAATTTATCATGCATCGTGCCCACATTATCATGCGTTTCTATTGGAATTGCACGTTGTGAAATGATATCCCCAGCATCAAGTTGTTGGACCATATACATAATTGTGACACCCGTTTCTTTTTCACCATCTATAATCGCTTGATGAATCGGCGCCCCACCACGATACTTTGGTAATAATGAAGCATGTACATTCACAGCGCCATATTTTGGGTGTGTTAATAATTCGTTTGGTAACAATTGTCCAAACGCAGCTGTCACAATTACATCACATTCCATATTTAATAGCTGCTCAAGCGCTTCTGAATGTGCAAGCTTTTCAGGTTGCAAAACAGGAATATCATGCGCCACTGCAACTTTTTTCACAGGTGGGGGTGTTAATGTACGCTTTCTACCCACTGGACGATCTGGTTGCGTCACAACAGTAATCACGTCATGTTCTTGAATTAACATTTCTAAAACTGATGTTGAAAAATCAGGTGTACCCATAAAAATAATTTTACTCATTGTCGTAATACGCCTCCAACTCTTTTTCTGTAATTTCTCGATCCATTATATCCGTAAAAAGCACACCATTCAGGTTATCAATTTCATGTAAAATCATACGTGCAACATCATCATAAGCCGTTAACTCCACATCTCGACCATAAACATCTTGACTTTTAACAGTGATCATTTGACTTCTCGTAACTTCACCATAGCGATTCGGGACACTTAAACATCCTTCGAGTTCAGTTGTCGTTGTATCTGATACGCTGATTATTGTAGGATTAATCAATTGAAGTAATCCATCTTGTTCCATATCTACGATCGCAATTTGAAGTGAAACCCCTATTTGTGGCGCACTCAAAGCTTGTCCACCAGCTGCATACATCGTATCTTCTATATCTTGAATAATTTGTGTTATGCGTTCATCAAATGTTGTCACACGTGCTGCTTTTTTACGAATTAACGGATGCTTATCCGTTAGAATTTTCTTTATTGCCATGTCCAAATCTCCTATTAAAATTCATCATTATATTATAGCTTAAATTTAATAAAATTGCGATGACGCACATTGGATACGTACATAACGATTGTATTACAATGTTGAAATATATTAAAAGTCGCAAGGCAAGACAACTAAAAAAAGAAAGTAAAACCCAAATCGCGTTGATTTCAATGTTTTACTTTCATGTAGATCTTAAAATATATGACATTATCATATGTGGATAATGGATTGTGACAGATAACTGTGTATAGGGATGTAACAACGTTGATTTAATAGGTTTTTATCAAAGGTTTCGTGGCTCAAGATGTGTCACTTTCCATACATATTGACCTTATATAGAACTTGTACCATAGCCACGCTATTCATAAAAAAATATTATTTTTTTAAAAACCGACATGCTAGCCAATGTGATGAAAGCACCAAACCAATACTAAAAAATATTACAATAATGAAATTGATTAATATATTAAACATATGGTCACCGGGCAAATATGAAAATAATAAAAACATAGGGATTGTAAATATTAAATCTAGCCACCCTAGTGACTTTAATACTTCATCTATAGTATTCATTGATAACACCTCTATTTGCATATTATTTTACAACCCACAGCTTTCCATCTATATTTTGAACAGTTTTATGAAAATATATCTGCATACAACGTAATAAATACCGCAGTAGTATCAAAAGGACAAGATACTAAGGATTTAGCAACACAACTAACATTGCTACTCCAATACACAGTTTAACTAAAACAGACACATGCCTATCTAAGAATGGCTATTTTACATGTCCATTTCTAAAAAATGTGGGGTCGTCACCCATAGTTTTCTTCCACTATTTTACCTTTTTGCTTCACTTCTAATCTCAAAATCAAATACCTATTCACGCTATATTTACCAAACATAACTTTCGTATGTTCTTTACATCATCATATGTGGATTAATATCAATTTTTAAAGCTAATTTTTCTTTTATAAACTGTTCGTGATAATAATCATCTAAATACGTTAAAGCATGTATCAATGATGGCTCACTTTTATACTTAACAAGTACCTGGAAGCGATGTTCATTATTGATTCTCGGTATTGCTGCCGGGGACGGCCCTAAAATTAGCGCTTTATCTGAAAGATGTTGAATCAAAATTTGATGGACATGTGTCGCCGCTTCTAACACTTTTTTCATATTCGAATGCGTAATCGTAAAGTTGATTAAGTAATAGTACGGTGGATACTGACCGATTTGACGATATTTCATTTCCTTAAGATAAAAATTAATAAAGTCATTCGCTTTCACGTCTTGAATAGCGTAATGATCAGGATTGTATGTTTGTATAATCACCTCTCCTAATTTTTCATGCCTTCCCGCCCGACCGGAGACTTGTGTCAACAACTGAAATGTCCGTTCACTTGCACGAAAATCAGGTAAATTAAGTAATGTATCAGCATTTAATACACCTACGAGGGTGATATTGGGAAAATCCAATCCTTTCGCAATCATTTGCGTTCCGAGTAAAATATCACCTTTACCTTCTTCAAATTGTTTAAGCAACTTTTCGTGACTGCCTTTTTGAGTCGTAGTATCCACATCCATTCGAATGATGCGTGCCTCAGGATAGATGTCATGTAAGTATTCTTCAACCTTTTGTGTTCCTACTCCCATTTGTCTAATATGTTCACTTTCACAACTAGGACATTGAAATGGCGCTTCTGTTTGATAACCACAATAATGACATTTAAGTTGATGAGATGCTTTGTGATACGTTAAAGAAATATCGCAATTCGGACATTGTGGCACATGACCACAATCACGACACAACATAAACGATGCGTAACCACGACGATTTAAAAATAATACCACTTGTTCACGTCGATCTAGTCTTGTTTGGATAGCCTCTTTCAGTTTTTCTGAAAACATTGAACGATTTCCATTTGCTAGTTCTTCTCGCATATCACAGATTTCTATCTCAGGTAAAGGCTGGTGATTGACTCGCGAAGGCATAGACAAAAGTTGGTACACGCCTTTTTCAGCACGTGCATAACTTTCGAGACTCGGTGTTGCACTTCCGAGTACCAAAGGACATTGATGATATTGAGAACGCCAAATTGCTATGTCGCGCGCATGATATCTAGGATAATCTTCCTGCTTATACGTGGCTTCATGTTCCTCGTCTATAATAATCATGCCTAAGTTCTTAAAAGGCGCAAATACACTTGAGCGTGCACCTACACTAACCCGTGCACGACCATCTCTTATTTTTCGCCATTCATCATATCTTTCTCCTTTAGACAAACCAGAATGCAAAACTGCAACCTCATCTCCAAAACGACGTTTAAATCGGTTTACCATTTGAGGTGTTAACGCGATTTCTGGTACTAACATCATCGCTGTTTTGCCATCAGTTAACACTTTATCAATAATTTGAAGATAAATTTCTGTTTTACCAGAGCCAGTCACACCATGAAGCAAAAACGTTTGAGACGTTTCACTTTCAGTCGCTTGTTTTAATTGCTTATATGTGGCTTGTTGCTCTTGCGTCAACGTACGTTTCGTTTCTGCTTCAAATACACGCCCATAATATGGATCGCGTTCAATAATCGCATCATATTTTTCTATCACACCATGTTTTGATAAAGTATTAATGGATGAATTCGAAAACCCAATGTCTAATATGTCTTGCAAAAATACATCCCTATGACGTTCATCTAATAAATAAGCTAATAATTCATATTGTTTAGGCTGTTTGTTTAATACATCTAAATAACTTTCAGCTTGTTCAACATCTATCACTCTAACAGCTTTTTTTGTTTTTTTAGCCATTGATTGATGTAATATCGTTTCTTCATGTATGTGACCTTTTTCTAAATAAGGGCGTAATGTTTGAATCATATGATCATTTTGCGCTTGATGATAGGCGTATTGCCCATGACGATCGAAATAATTTAACACAGATTCAGGAAGTGCTTGTACATCATTGATTTTAAATACTTTTTTATATTTTGCTTTTATCGCACTCGGCAACATCGTTTCTAATATAGATATGCGTTTACATACAAAATATCGGCTAAACCATTGACTCAAATGCACCAATTCTTCAGTCAGTTCAGGCTGAATATCTTTTACTTCAAGTATAGGCTTTAATTTATTTAAATCATATTCCGCTTTATCATCTGGTAGGCACGCCATCACAAAGCCTTGTATTTTTCGTGGTCCAAATGGCACAACCACTCTAACACCTGGTTGTATAACTGACAACAAATCGTTAGGAATACGATAATCAAAGGTACGATCAACACTTTTAGAATCCACATCTACAATGACTTGTGCAATGGTCATTGCCATTCACCTTCTAATGTATTTAAAATACGGCGCGCAACTTCAATTTTAGCGCCTTTAGAAATGGGCACTTCATGTCCATCATTGAAATACATCGTTACTTCATTTTCATCTGAATTAAATCCAATCGATGTATCACCGACATTATTGGCAATAATTACATCAGCGCGTTTACGTTTTAATTTATCTAATGCATAATGTGCGACATTTTGTGTTTCGGCTGCGAACCCTACAAGTTTTTGATGTGTTTTTTCTTCACCTAAGAATTTTAAAATATCGATGGTTCTTTTAAATTCAACACTTACGTTTCCATCTTGTTTTTTCATTTTATGTTCTAACGGTGCACACGGTGTATAATCCGAAACCGCTGCCGTTTTAAAAATGATATCTTGTGTTTGATAATGGGCATAAACTGCATCAAACATATCTTGTGCACTTTGGACAGAGATAAAAGTAACACCATCAGGCACCTTAATAGCCGTTGGGCCAGATATCAATGTCACATTGGCACCAAGTGTAACAAGCACTTCTGCAATTGCATAGCCCATTTTTCCTGAAGCACGATTTGAAACAAAACGTACGGGATCTATGACTTCGACAGTTGGTCCTGCAGTAATTAAAACGCGTTTATTTTTAAAATAAGACGGATGCTGTGATGCATTTTGAGATGTCGTGTGCACTTCTGAAAAATGATGTTGAACCATATCTGTAATATCAAGCGGTTCTGCCATACGTCCTTTAGCGACATAACCACAAGCTAAAAAACCTTCCCCTGGTTCAATAAAACGATACCCATCTTCTGCTAAAACCATCATATTGTGTTGAATTCGCGGATTGTTGTACATATTGACGTTCATCGCTGGCGCAATCCACTTAGGTGTAGAAGTCGCAAGTAAAGTCGATGTCACAATATCATCCGCTAACCCGTGTGCGAGTTTGGAAATCGTATTAGCTGTTGCTGGTGCAATTATAATCAAGTCCGCCCAATCTCCCAATGAAATATGCTGTATTTCTGCGGGATTTTCCTCTATAAACGTATTGGTATAAACGGGTTGACGACTTATCGCTTGAAACGATAATGGTGTCACAAATTGTTGCGCATGTTCTGTCATCATAACGCGCACATTGTAGCCGGCTTGTGTGAGTTTACTAGTTAATTCAATTGCTTTATATGCTGCGATACCACCTGTAACTCCGAGTAATATATTTTTCATTTCTTCCACTCCCGTAAAAACACTTGATTAGATTATAATATAGGTCGCTAAGGATTTCACTTTTTTATGACTGACTACCATTTGAGACTTTTATCTTTTAAACCACAACAGGTGATACATACTAAAAGGCTAAAACAACTCTGGATTAAGTTGTTTTAGCCTTTTATAACATGCATCGTTAAAAATAAGAATTAGAAATTTTTAGGGTCTACGTATGGGTGTACTTTATTAGCAGCAATTTCTTCTAAAGCACGTCCCACTGTTTTTTTGCTCGAATAATCATTTAATAATAAATGTTCTGGATCAGCTTGGATTTCACGCGCACGCTTCGCTGCAGTCGTCGCAATTAAATATTTAGAACTAATTTTATCTTGTAATTGATGAATAGGTGGATATAACATTATTTTTTGGCCTCCAATAACATTTTTCGGTATTTTGCTTCGATACGTTCCCGTTTTAAGTGTTCTGCTTCTACAATAGCTTGGATTCGGTCTTTCGCAAGGTCAACCTCATCATTCACTACGACATAATCATATAAGTTCATCATTTCGACTTCTTTACGTGCTTCATTTACACGACTTTGTATTTTTTCTTCAGACTCTGTTCCACGTCCAATTAAGCGTTCTCTTAAATGGTCAAGACTCGGTGGCGCTAAAAAAATAAACAAAGCATCTGGAAACTTTTTGCGAACTTGTTTTGCCCCTTCAACTTCAATTTCTAAAAAGACATCATGACCCGCATTCATTGTATCTTTTACATATTGAACAGGTGTGCCATAGTAATTGCCAACATATTCAGCGTATTCAATAAATGCATCGTCTTCGATAAGTTTTTCAAATTCATCCCTTGTTTTGAAAAAATAGTCCACGCCATCTACTTCACCGACACGCATCTCACGTGTTGTCATTGAAATTGAATATTTATAAGATGTCGTTGGATCATCAAAAATCCGCTTTCGAACTGTGCCCTTTCCTACACCAGAAGGGCCTGAGAGTACTATAAGTAAGCCTTTTTCAGTATCCATTCCTTACGACCTTTCCTTCGCTATTCTATAGTTATTAACATATCTTACCATAATTTTAATTCTATTGTATAGAGCTTACCTACAGAAATGTTTAATCTGCATAACGGTCATGTGCATGTTATAATAAACCAATGAATTTTAGTAAAGGTGGCACTTAAATATGGCTTTTGATGGACTTTTTACACGAAAAATGGTTGACTCACTACAATTTTTAGTCTCTGGACGCATCCATAAAATAAACCAACCGGAAAATGACACGATTATCTTGGTCGTACGACAGCATCGTCAAAACCATCAATTGTTGTTATCCATTCATCCAAATTTCGCACGCATTCATTTAACTGAGAAAAAATATAACAATCCTTTTGAACCCCCTATGTTTGCACGTGTGTTCCGCAAACATTTAGAAGGTGGTATTATCCAATCGATACGTCAAATTGGAAATGATAGACGCATTGAAATTGACGTAATGAGTAAAGATGAAATTGGAGACACCATTTATCGAACGGTAATTTTAGAAATTATGGGGAAACATAGTAATCTTATCCTTGTGAATGAACAGCGTAAAATTATAGAAGGCTTCAAACATTTAACGCCGAATACCAATCTTTATCGCACTGTAATGCCTGGATTTTCATATGAGGCACCACCTTCTCAAAATAAGCGTAATCCTTTTGAATGTAACGGTGCAGAAGTGCTGCGATATATTGATTTTAATGCTGGCAAAATTGATCGCCAACTTTTACAAACGTTCGAAGGTTTCTCACCTTTAATCACTAAAGAAATTACTAGCCGTAGACCATTTATGACGACGCAAACATTACCAGAAGCTTATGATGAAGTACTTCATGATATAGACCAAGCACCTACACCCGTATTTCATAAAAATCACGAAACAGGCAAAGAAGATTTTTACTTTATGATGTTATCACAATTTTATGATGATCAAGTGACTTTCGACTCATTACATCATTTGTTAGATCGTTTTTATGACGCTCGCGGTGAACGAGAACGTGTGAAACAACGGGCGAACGATTTAGTGAAATTAGTGCATCAATTGTTGCAAAAAAACGCAAATAAACTAAGTAAGTTGGTAGATGAATTAGACGGAACTCTAAACAAAGAGACGCAACGCCTTTATGGTGAATTGATTACTGCGAATATCTATCAATTGAATACAGGCGATACGCAGTTAATCACAATCAATTATTATACAAACGAAGAAGTTACAATACCTCTCAATCCGATGAAAACACCGGCTGATAACGCCCAATTTTACTATAAGCAATATAATAGACTCAAAACACGCGAACGCGAATTGAAACATCAAATTGAACTAACAAAAGCCAATATTGCTTACTTTGAAAACATCGAACAACAACTCACACATATTACTGTTGACGAAATCGATGATATTCGTGAAGAATTAGCCGAACAAGGGTTTATTAAACAACGTAAACATAAGAAATCCAAAAAAAATCAACGTATCACATTACAAACATATATTTCTACAGATGGCGATACCATTCACGTTGGAAAAAATAATAAGCAAAATGACTATTTAACTAACAAACTTGCGAAAAAGTCACAATTATGGTTTCATACAAAAGATATACCAGGCAGTCATGTTGTAATCATGTCGGATGCGCCTACGCAACGTACAATAGAAGAAGCGGCGATGATTGCGGCATATTTCTCCAAAGCAGGACAATCTGGACAAATTCCAGTAGACTATACCGAAATTCGTCATGTGCATAAACCGAGTGGAGCAAAACCAGGGTTTGTAACATATGATAATCAAAGAACACTTTACGCAACGCCAGACCTTGATAAGATTATGTCATTAAAAAAAGCGTCTCATATGTAAATGCTCACATTAAAGAAGCCTTCAACACACGTTTCATGCGTTTTGAAGGCTTCTTTATGCAGTATTGGAATGACGATATCTCGATCCTATAAAATTTGTCTTCATGTATGATCATACTTTATTATGAAACGCTTACTTTTGCGATTCAGGGAGTGCGAGTTGAAAGTTCACCCCAAATTTATCTTGAACCCATGCAAATTCACGATACTGAGGTTGCATTTCTGTTTTTGGCATTAAAATTGCTCCACCATCTTTTAAACCATTATAAAGTACATCCATTTGGTATTGGTCTTTAACCGTTACGAACAATGACATCGCTGGATTCATCTCAATTTCTGTGCCATTCATATTGTCAATGGCCATAAAGACTTGTCCGTTTAGTTTAAAAATAGTATGTTGGACTTTTCCAGCTTGTTCTGGTGTTGACTCATCATATTTTACCATTGTAATAATTTCACTATCATCAAATAAAGACGTATACAGATGCACCGCTTCTTCAGCATCTCCATTAAACATTAAAAACGTAGTAATTTTTGGTATTTTCATTCCGTATGTCCTCCTTGATGTGGTTGAGACATTATTGTCATGTGCCACAAAATTATGATGTGGCAGCACTTAAATGTCATAGGACTAATTTGTACTCCCACTCACTGATTCTTTTAAACTTTCACTTATGTATATAACCCGTTACAATGGAATTAAATCATGAATGGAGGAATTTTCGAGATGATAAGTATAAATTTGGTTATCCCAATTCTTATCCTTTTAGTCATTATGCTTATTGGCTATGCGTTTGCACGTTGGTTTTTAAGATAAAACATTTAAAAGTGACGATAGCATCCTGTACACCTCATAGAATGCGTGTTTAAATCACATCGTACCAATAACATAAAATTACCTTCAACAGTCCCCTAGTATGGCTGCTGAAGGTTTTTGCTTTAGCCGTCATGTCACCTATTGTCTATTCGTTATGTTTAGCGTGTGAACATGGCGTCAAAATGACTCATGTTTACAACGTATTGCGCCATTGAATCAAACCATCAATATCTTGTTTGGAAATCTCTCCTCTTTCAACAGCCACCTCAACCAATTCATCGAAATGGCTAAGTGTGTAGAAAGGAATACCGGTTTCCTTAAATCGTTCGTCTGCTTTTTGTAATCCATAAGTAAAAATCGCAACAACACCTAAAACGTCTGCTCCAGCATCTCGTAACGCTTCTACAGCAGTAATAGAAGAACCCCCAGTTGATATTAAATCTTCAATAACAACCACTTTTTTACCTTTACTAGAAGCACCTTCAATTTGGTTTTGTTTTCCATGACTTTTACTTTTCGAACGTACATAACTCATCGGTAACGTCATTTTATCCGAAATGTAAGCTGCATGAGGAATTCCTGCTGTCGCAGTGCCAGAAATAATCTCAACATCCCTAAAATGTTCTTCTATCAACTGTATGAGACCATAACGTACTGCTTCACGGACTTTTGGATAACCTAACGTGACACGATTATCACAATAAATCGGTGACTTAATACCAGAACTCCATGTAAACATGTCATTTGGTGATAAGGATACTGCCTCTATATCAAGTAATGCTTGTGCAATGTGTTTCGCCATTAGTTTAACCAACTTTCTTTAATTTGATGATATGCCTGTACTGGATCTTGACTTTGTGTAATAGGGCGTCCGACCACAATATGCGTCGCACCAAGTTGTCTCGCCTCTTGTGGTGTTGTAACACGTTTTTGATCATTAACATCACTGTGCGCAGGGCGAATACCCGGAGTCACTTTTATGAACGATTTACCACAATGTTCTTCAATTAATGTTGTTTCAAGCGGTGAGCAAACAACACCATCCAAACCAGCATGTTGCGCCAATTTTGCATAATGGAGAACGGCTTCTTCCATTGTACATTTGATATTTTGTTCTTCATGCAACATTTTTTCTGTAGTTGAAGTCAATTGCGTCACTGCAATAATTTTGATATCAGGATTCACTTTTTTCAGACCTTCTACCGCACGTTCCATCATTTCCGTGCCCCCTGCCGCATGTACATTAACAAGATCAACGTCTAATGTCGCAAGCCCTTCCATCGCTTTTTTTACCGTGTTAGGAATATCATGAAGCTTTAAATCCAGGAAAATTGTATGTCCTAGTGATTTTATATCTTCAATTAAGGATGGTCCTGTTTGATAAAACAATTCCATTCCAACTTTTACAAATAAGGGCTCATTAAACTGGTTCAAAAATTGAATCACTTCTGACTGCGAAGCAAAATCAAGTGCGATAATGGGAGTATTTTTCATTCTTTACAGTCCTTTCTGCGTGCGCCCTTTTAACTCGAGAATATGGTTCACACCTAAGTCGTTTAATAACGTAGGCAACGTTTCTATAATCTCTTTACATACGCGCGGATTTTGAAAATTTGCTGTACCTACTGCTACGGCATCCGCTCCGACTGAAATATAATCAATGACATCTTGCGCATTTTGGATACCACCCATCGCGATGATTGGAATGTCCGGCAATGCATTGCGCACTTCGTAGACCATGCGCAGCGCAACAGGCTTTATCGCTGGACCGCTAAGGCCACCAATAATATTACTAATAATCGGGCGCCCCGTTTTAGAATCAATACGTAATCCTACAAGTGTATTAATCATCGTTAATCCATCTGCATATTGCGCAATTGCCCGAGCCATTTCAACAATATTTGTTACATTCGGTGATAATTTCACATACACTGGCACGTCTGAAACAGCTTTTACTTTTTGCGTTAAAGTTGCAGCAACAGAGGGGTCCACACCAAACTGCATACCACCTTCTTTAACATTTGGGCATGAAATATTGAGTTCTATCGCATGAACATTCGGTGCTTTTGAAATATGTTTTGCGACGTATACATAATCTTCTTCTGTAGACCCTGCAACATTCGCGATGATCGGTACATCATAGGCTTCTAACACTTTTAATTCTTGTTCTAAAATATGATGAACACCTGGATTTTGAAGTCCTATTGCATTAATCATGCCACTATCGGTTTCAGCAACACGCGGTGTCTCATTCCCATAACGTGCTTCTTTCGTAGCTGCTTTAATCATGATCGCCCCAAGATCTGAAAGATTATAAAACTGACTATATTCAGCGCCAAAAGCAAAACAACCACTTGCTGGCATGACTGGATTTTTTAAATTCAACCCTGGTAACGTAACGGATAATTGACTCATAAAACCACTGCTCCTTTTTCAAAAACAGGCCCATCTGTACAAACTTTCACATAATCTGTGTCACTATGAGGGACGTGGCACACACAAGCGAAGCATGCACCAACACCACAGCCCATGCGCTCCTCTAAAGAAATGTAACCGGGCACATCTTTTAATGTATACAGTTCTGTTAATGCTTTTAACATTGGTTTAGGACCACACGTGTAGTAAATATCATAATCTACCGGCAACGCATCAATGACATGGGTTACAAAACCTTGTTTCCCTAAACTACCATCTTCTGTCACAATGTGCGTTTCGCCGAGTGCTTCAAATTGCGATTGATAAAACACATCTTTCTTCGAGCGAAAACCTAATACATGAACTGTTTCAATGCCCTTCGCATTGAGTTGTTTAGAAAGTTCATATAAAGGTGGAACCCCAATCCCCCCACCAACTAATAAAGCTTTCTTTTTTGCTTTATCAACTGGAAAACCATTTCCTAAAGGTGCAATGATATCAATATCATCACCCTTTTTTAATGCAGCTATTTTTCGTGTTCCTTCGCCTTCAGCTCGAAATAACATAGTAAACGTGTTGTTTGAGCCATCAATTTCACAAATAGATATAGGACGTCTCAACATGTGTAATGAGCCTTCTCCTGCTTTAATATGCACAAATTGACCGGGTTGTTTTAATTTCGATACACTTGGCCCACTAACTTTCAATTCATAAATATGATCTGCGATTGACGCATTAGAAAGTACCGTTAACTTATCCACTACAACGCCTCCCTACATGTTTCGCATTGAAAATGTCATACTTTCAATAACGTTTGTTAATGCATTTGCTGTGTCTAAAGATGTTAAACATGGCACACCATTTTCAACGGATGTACGTCTAATTTGAAAGCCATCACGTTCAATCGTTTTACCTTTAGTCATTGTGTTAATTACAATTTGCACATCTCCATCTTGAATTTTATGAAGTAAATCATCTTGACCTCCAATTTTACCGACTGTTTCTACACGAATACCGTGTTCAGCCAATGTATCGGCAGTCCCTTTCGTTGCAATAATTTTATACCCGACTTCATTTAAACGTCTTGCAATTTTAACGATTTCTTGTTTGTCTTTGTCACTTACTGTAATTAATACTGTGCCATAATCTTTAACTTCCATTCCTGCAGCAGTTAGTCCTTTGTATAGCGCCTTTTCTAAAGTAAGGTCTCGTCCCATCACTTCTCCTGTAGATTTCATTTCAGGTCCTAATGTGATGTCTACGTTTTTTAATTTATTGAAACTAAAGACTGGTGCCTTCACAAATACGCCTTCTTGATAAGGTTGTATACCCTGTTGAAACCCCATATCTCGTAATTTTTCTCCCATAATTGCTCGCATTGCGAGTTGTGCCATTGGTATTTCAGTAATTTTACTTAAAAATGGTACTGTACGACTCGAACGCGGATTAACTTCTAACACATACACCCCATCATGAGCCAACACAAATTGAATGTTTATCAATCCGATGACATTTAAGCCTTTCGCAAGCTTAACCGTATACACTTCTAAAGTGTCGATGTCTTGTTGGCTTAATGTTTGCGGAGGATATACAGCAATGGAGTCACCTGAATGCACACCTGCTCGTTCAATATGTTCCATAATTCCCGGAATAATTACAGTTTCACCATCACAAATTGCATCAACTTCGATTTCTTTACCTGTTAAATAGCGATCGACTAAAACCGGATGTTCTGGGCTAGCCTTAACCGCTTCATTCATATAGTTTTCAAGTTCAGCGTCATTATGCACGATTTCCATCGCGCGTCCCCCTAAAACGTATGAAGGGCGTACAACAACAGGGTATCCGATATCTCGTGCATTCTCTAGCGCTTCTTTAGCTGATGTTGCCGTCTTCCCTTTAGGTTGCGGAACATTGATTTGATTTAATAATGCTTCAAATTCTTTACGGTTTTCAGCACGATTTAAATCTTCTAATGTCGTACCTAAAATTTTAACACCGTGTTTTGCAAGTTTATCGGCAAGGTTAATCGCTGTTTGACCACCAAATTGAACAACGACCCCTTTTGGTTGTTCAAGATTTATGATATTCATAACATCTTCTTCTGTTAACGGCTCAAAGTACAATTTATCTGAAATCGAGAAATCTGTAGAGACCGTTTCAGGATTATTGTTAACAATTATGGCTTCGTAACCTGCTTTTTGAATTGCCCATACGGCATGAACCGTCGCATAATCAAACTCGACACCTTGACCAATGCGAATAGGTCCTGACCCTAAAACGATAATTTTTTCTTTTTTACTAACAATAGACTCATTTTCTTCTTCGTATGTCCCGTAAAAATAAGGTGTCGCAGATTCAAATTCAGCTGCACATGTATCCACCATTTTGTATACTGGGAAAATATTGTGTTGTTGTCGCAATCGATAGACGTTCTCTTCAGTCGTTTCAAAACGGTGCGCGATAACGCGGTCACTAAATCCGAAACGTTTCGCAAATTTAAGGTAGTCAATATCGCCTTTATTTGCTTTGAGGGCATGTTCCATTTCAATAATATTTTTAAATTTATTTAAGAAGAAAAAGTCGATTTTTGTCATATCATGAATCTCTTCTAAAGATGTACCTCGTCGGATTGCTTCGCCGATGAAGAATAAACGCTCATCATCTTGCGCTTTAATACGTTCTTTAATGTAATCTAAACTATAGGATTCTCCATTAGGAAGGCCTAAATGATGCACCCCATACTCCAATGACCGGATTGCTTTAAGTAATGATTCTTCATACGTGCGACCAATAGACATGACTTCTCCAGTCGCTTTCATTTGTGTGCCTAATTCACGTTCACCTTTCTCAAATTTATCAAATGGGAAACGCGGGATTTTAGAAACAACATAATCTAGAGCTGGTTCAAATGCGGCATATGATGTACCTGTAACTGGATTTTTCATTTCATCAAGTGTTAAACCAATTGCAATTTTTGCTGCCAATTTGGCGATGGGGTAGCCCGTTGCTTTTGAAGCCAATGCAGATGACCGAGACACACGTGGGTTTACCTCGATGATGTAATATTTCATTGAGTGTGGATCAAGCGCAAGTTGTACATTACATCCGCCTTCGATACCTAAAGCACGAATGACTTTTAACGATACATCTCGTAACATTTGATATTCTACATCTGATAGCGTTTGACTAGGTGCTACAACAACTGAGTCTCCCGTGTGTATACCAACAGGGTCAATATTTTCCATATTACAAACGACAATGGCATTGTCATTTTTGTCGCGCATCACTTCATATTCGATTTCTTTATATCCCGCTATTGATTTTTCAATTAAACACTGCGTTGCTGGACTGTATTTTAAACCGTTTGAAACGACCTCTTTCAGTTCTTCATCGTTGTGACAGATGCCGCCACCTGTTCCCCCCATCGTAAATGCAGGGCGAACAATTAACGGATATCCTACTTGTTCTTTAAAGTGAAATGCTTGTTCTAAGGTATTTACGATATCACTTTCAGGTACAGGAACATCCAGTTCGTTCATTAAAGTACGAAAACGTTCACGGTCTTCAGCACGTTCTATCGAATCTAATTCTGTGCCAAGCAACTTGACGTTATTAGACGCAAGTACACCACTATTATGAAGTTCTATCGCCATATTTAGTCCTGTTTGACCACCTAGCGTTGGCAATAATGCATCTGGTTGTTCTTTACGGATAATGCGTGCAATAAAGTCATGTGTCAGCGGTTCAATGTATACTTTATCTGCAATTTCTTTATCTGTCATAATCGTCGCTGGATTAGAGTTGACTAAAATTACGCGATAACCTTCTTCTTTAAGGGCCAAACACGCCTGTGTTCCAGCATAATCAAATTCGGCAGCTTGGCCGATAATAATCGGCCCCGAACCAATAACTAGAATGGATTGAATGTCATTTCTTTTTGGCATTATGAACGCACTCCTTCTTTATGATGATCTAACATTAACAAAATAAATTGATCGAATAGATAATTTGAATCTGTTGGACCAGGGCACGCTTCTGGATGATATTGTACTGAAAATGCAGGTGCCGTTTTGTGACGTAAACCTTCAATGGTACCGTCATTAAGCGCAATATGTGTTACTTCTAAATCTGTGCCTTTAATGGATTCGGCATCGATTGCATAACCGTGGTTTTGACTTGTTAACGCAATTTTTCCTGTTTGTAAATCTTTTACAGGATGGTTGGCCCCTCGGTGTCCAAATTTCATTTTAAATGCGTGCGCACCTTGAGAAAGGGCAAATAGTTGATGACCGAGACAAATTCCAAAAAATGGAATTTTCCCAAGAATGCCTTGAATCATTTCAACCGCAACATGAACATCTTTCGGATCTCCAGGTCCGTTTGATAACATGACGCCATCTGGAGACATTTTTAAAATATCTTCGGCACTTGTATCATATGGGACGACAGTAACTTCACACCCGCGTGCATTCAATTCACGAACAATATTTTGTTTTTTACCGAAGTCGACAAGCACAACATGTAAATTGAACCCTGTAGAAACATAAGGTGTTTTCGTTGAAACGGTTGGCACTTCAGTACGTGGAAATTCAATCGTTTTTAATGTGTGTATTGTTGCGTCAATAGTATTTTCATCGTCAACGAAAGCTGCTTTAAGCACACCATGTTGACGGATTTTTTTCGTAATACTGCGCGTGTCCACACCGCTTATACCCGGAATATTAAATATTTTTAGTACATCATCTAAAGATTTTTGAGAACGAAAATTACTCGGTGTTGTGCATGCTTCTTTGACTACGATACCATTGAGTGTAGGAACTAGCGATTCAAAATCTTCACGATTAATGCCATAATTTCCTATTAATGGATAGGTAAAAGTAATAATTTGACCTGTATATGATGGATCAGAAATCGTTTCTTGATACCCAGTCATTGCCGTATTAAACACAATTTCTCCTTTTGTTAATTCATTTGATCCCAATTTGAACCCAGTATAAATCGTCCCATCTTCAAGTACTAGATAACGTTTCTCAAACATTATTTATCCTCCTTATAACGAATCTCTCCATCAACCATCGTGAATAATGTTTTACCATACACACGTTCTCCTAAAAATGGTGTATTTGTAGATTTAGACAAAAAGTCCTCGGCTTTTATTTCATATGCTTCATCTAAATCAATCAACGTTAAATCTGCATGCGCGCCTTCCTCCAGTTTGCCATACGGTAAGTTAAAGACCTGCGCGGGTTTAGTTGTGATATAATCAACCAATTGTTGTAACGTCCATTTACCTGTTTTAACAAAGTGCGTATATAACAGTGGGAACGCGGTTTCACTCCCCACAATTCCAAATGGCGCACGCGTCATAGGTTGCTTCTTTTCATCAGTTGCATGAGGTGCATGATCTGTCGCAATGATATCAATTGTTCCATCCTGTAATCCTTCAATTAGTGCTTGACGGTCTTCTGTACTTCTTAAAGGTGGATTCATTTTATAAATTGCATTATCCCCAGGTACGTCTTCTTCGGACAATAATAAGTGGTGTGGCGTGACTTCAGCTGTTACGGGTATGCCTGCTCTTTTAGCATCACGAATGACACGGACACTTTCTTTTGTGGACACATGACAGACATGATAATGGCAACCTGTAGCTTCGCTTAAAAGAACGTCTCTCGCAATTTGTACTGCTTCACAAATACTAGGGATTCCAGGTATACCTAATGCTTCACTTCGTTTCCCTTCATGCATGGCACCGCCATAAATCAAACTATTGTCTTCACAATGCGCGACAATTGCTTTATTCACAACTTTCGCTTGTTGCATCGCTTCGTACATTTTAGCGGCTTCTTGTACACCAACACCATCATCTGTAAATGCAAATGTACCTTCATCAGCTAATGCTTTAAAATCAACGTGCGTTTTACCTGCTTGACGCTCTGTAATGGCTGCATAAGGTAATACACGTACGTATGCGTGGTTATCAATCAAGCGGTGTAAATTGTGCATATGTTCAACGGAATCCGGAACTGGCTTCGTATTCGGCATTGGACAAATTGTTGTAAATCCACCGCGCGCTGCTGCACGTGTCCCTGTTTCAATCGTTTCCTTATGCTCGCCACCTGGCTCTCTTAAATGCACGTGCACATCGATAAATCCAGCTGACAAAAAATGGCCATTCGCATTTATCACGTGCATATCAACTGTCGGTTCAATTTCATTGGCAATAGATTTTATTTTACCTTCATCAACTAAAACATCCACCTGTTTTAACGTCCCTGCTTCTAACATCTTTGCATTTTGAATTAAGATCATTGTAACCTCTCCCTTACTGAATCGTTTCTGTTAATACCGCCATTCTTAAATACACACCATTTTGCATTTGTTTGAATATTCGCGATTTAGGTGCTTCTACTAATGCATCAGCGATTTCAACATTGCGGTTCACTGGTGCTGGATGCATAATAATTGCATCATCTTTTAACTTTGCATAACGCGTTTCATTTAATCCGTACTGCTCATGATACATTTCAGCATCAAATGCCGTTGTCCCTTGACCATGACGTTCATGCTGTACACGCAATAACATAACGATATCGACTTTATCAATGACATCATCTAAATCGACGTAAGTTCCTCCCATCGTCTCATCTTGCCAAATATCAGGACTTGAAAATACGACATTTGCACCAAGTGCTGTTAAACTTTGATAATTACTACGCGCAACACGTGAGTTTTTAATATCTCCACATATGACGACATTCAAATTTTCAAAACGTCCAAATGCTTCATAAATGGTCATTAAGTCTAATAAACTTTGTGTAGGATGTTGGCCACTGCCATCTCCTGCATTTATGATAGGAATACCCATGTCTAATAATGCGTCGTAATAGTTATTTTCATAGTGACGGATAACGAGCGCATCACATCCAATACTTTGTAACGTTCGACATGTGTCATACAAAGATTCCCCTTTTTGAACGGAGGAAGTGGCAATTTCAAAGTTGATTTGTTTCATTTCTAAATGGTGCTCTGCCATTTCAAAACTACATTTCGTACGTGTCGAATTCTCGAAAAACAAATTTGCAATATATTTTCCTTTTAAACTCGGTCGAACCTCTCCGTGTTTATATTGAGACGCCACTTCTATTAGGTGTTTAATGTCTTCAGTAGATAACTTTTCCATTGATACTAAATGTTGCATCACAAGTCCTCCTTTGAATATACTTAACGTTTTGGTAGTAAGAGATTTAAAATAATGCCTGCTGTCGCAGATAATGCCATTCCTTCGATTGTTAATTTCACACCTAAATCTGATAAATTCAGCATCATATTACCAATGCCAATTACGAGAATGACAGAGGCAATCACTAAATTTCTGTTTTGTGCAAAATCAACATGACTTTCAACAATCATGCGCAACCCGCTTGCAGCGATAGTTCCAAAGAGTAAAATGGAAACACCACCCATCACAGGTGTAGGTATAGATGAAATTAATGCTGTGAATTTCCCAACAAAGCCAAGCATAATCGCGATAACTGCAGCACCTGCGATGACATAAATACTATAGATTTTTGTTATCGCAAGTACCCCAATGTTTTCACCATATGTTGTACTAGGCGGACCACCAATAATACTAGAAAACATTGTAGACACACCATCGCCAATAATAGAGCGATGTAACCCAGGATCTTCAAAGAAATTTCTACCTACAATTTTGTTTATCACCATTTGATGACCAATATGTTCACTCACTGTTACAAATACAATGGGTAACATCACTGCGATTAAACCTAGATGAATTGAAGGATGATAATCCGCAAATGGTATGTAAATGTCTGGAAATTGTAACCATGATGCATCTTGAACCTTAGTGAAATCAACAATGCCAAATGATATTGCTGCAATATATCCTACGATTATCCCGATTAAAACTGGAATTAATGAGAAAAAACCTTTGGCGAATCCTTGAACAATTAAAGTGACAAATAATGTGATGGCTGCAACTGCGACATAAGTCAAGTTGTATCCTTTCATTTCCCCAGCATTTTCAAACATCGCCATATTTACAGCTGTAGGCGCTAGACTTAAGCCAATGACCATAATGACAGGTCCAACTACCACTGGTGGCAAAATGTGCATTAACCAATTCGTCCCACTGATTTTAATAGCAATACCGATAAGAACATACATCACACCACTCATAAATAGCGCAACTAACATATCACCTAAGCTGTTCGTACTGAGTCCTGTAATTATTGGCGTGATAAAGGCAAAACTTGATCCTAAATACGCTGGTATTTTTCCTTTTGTAATTAGAATATATAAGAGTGTCCCTACTCCTGATGCCAGTAAAGCTGAGGACACAGGCAATCCTGTTAAGAATGGTACGAGTACAGTCGCACCGAACATTGCAAATAAATGTTGTATGCTTAAAAAAGCCCATTGTGCTGGTTTTGGTTTTTCATGAACATCTAAAACGGGTTGTACCGTGCGTTTAAACATCTCTTCATTTTGCATTTTGATATCTCCTTTTATAAAAAAAATCTCTTAACTTCATTCAGTTAAGAGACATTGGTTACCAAAATGATACAGTCATGCAAATAAAACCTGCTTGATTTTACGCATACTGTTTATCATTTTGATGATACCTTTGTCAGTCTCTCGTACTGAATTAAAAGGTGTTTATTGAATTATAACGGCATTTCGATCGTCTACTTCAGTTAGGAAAACTTCCACCGATTCTTCATGAGAAGTTGGAATATTTTTTCCTACAAAATCTGCGCGGATAGGTAATTCTCGATGACCGCGATCTACTAATGTAGCAAGACCAATTTTTTTTGGACGTCGATGCAATAAAATTGCATCTAATGATGCCCGCACTGTACGTCCAGTGTATAAAACATCATCCACAATAATGACGATGCGATTATTTAAATCAATATCAATGTCGAAAGACTGCGCTAACGCGACATCACGCATTTCAACATCGTCTCGAAATTGTGTAATATCAATCGTTCCAGTAGGAACAGATACGTTTTCAATCTCTTGGATTTTTTGCTGAATCCGCTTTGCGAGATACTCTCCGCGGGTTTTAATTCCTAACAAAGCTAAATTTTCAGAACCCTTGTTATATTCCAGAATTTCATGTGCAATTCGTGTTAACGTACGGTTGATTGCGGATTCATCTAAAATAATGCGTTCACCCATATGAAACATTCCTTTCACAAGTTATTAAATATTTTATTGCTATATCCAACAGAGCAGTTACTGAGACACAAAAAAACTCACGTCTTCATAAGACATGAGTAGATATGTTAAAGTAACGACTAACTTTGTTTGCTTCACAGAACAACCTCAACGTTAGACGAACATTAATGTATACGTGTCATGTCTTTTAAGCCTCACAGGACTCACATTTAAAGACTTTATTTCTTTATTTACTGTTACTTATCATAACGTTTTTAATTCAAATTGTCAAAGTAAGATTCGTAACATTTTACGCTTACGTCATATCTTCTTTACGAATTTCTTCAATAAGCGTTTCAAACGCGTTTGGAAGAGGCGCACTGCGTTCAATATATTCACCCGTACGCGGATGGGTAAATCCAATTATACCGGCGTGTAAAGCTTGTCCGCCAATATCACGCGTTTTTTTCGGTCCATATTTAGGATCACCCACAAGTGGATAACCAATATACTTCATATGTACACGAATTTGGTGTGTACGCCCTGTCTCAAGCTGACATTCGACCAGCGTATAATTTTTAAAGTTTTCGATGACATTAAAATGTGTAATTGCTTCTTTACCATTATCAACCACTGCCATAGATTGACGGTCATTTTGATTACGACCAATAGGCGCTTCAATCGTCCCAAATTCATGAGGAATATGTCCATGAACAAGTGCAGTATATTTACGCGTTACTGTTTTGGCCATCAATTGATCGACAAGGTGACGATGCGCAACATCATTTTTGGCAACCATCAATAAACCAGATGTATCTTTGTCAATACGATGCACAATACCTGGGCGAATTTCACCATTAATACCAGACAAGTCTTTAATTTGGTACATTAACCCGTTAACTAAAGTGCCTGAATAATGACCTGCAGATGGGTGTACGACCATGCCTTTAGGCTTGTACACTATCGCAACATCTTCATCTTCATAATATATATCTAATTCTAAATTTTCTGGTTTAATATCAGCCTCAATTAATTCCGCTTCTGTCACTACAATGTTATCATTTAATTTGACTTTGTAATTTGATTTTACCACTTTATTATTTACTTTAACTTGACCTTCTTTAATCCAATCTTGGATTTGACTACGTGACCAATCACTGTTGAACTGCGGTAATACTTTATCAATACGTTGCAATTCTAAAGTTGCATCATCAATTTTGAACTCATGTTTTTGCATGGTACCCACCTATCCTTTTTCACGTTGTGTTGAAAATACCAACACAATAATTAATAAAATAACGCCGATTGTTAAACTTGAATCTGCAATATTAAAAATTGGAAAATCATATCCAAATATCTTCGTATCAATAAAATCTACAACTTCACCTTTCAATACACGATCTATAAAGTTTCCTAAAGCCCCTGCAATTAATAAACTGATTGAAAATTGCATGAGTAAGTGCTCTTGTGCTTCTTTAATGTAAAAATAAACGAGTGCGATTAATATCACCACTGTAATAATATAGAAAAATGGCAAATGACCACTTAGAATTCCCCAAGCAGCACCATTATTACGATGTGATGTAATCGCTAATGCATTTGGTATAACAGTAAAAGATTCACCAACTGTCATTTGAGCTACAATCAGCCATTTCGTCAACTGGTCAGCAATTAAAACAACGATTACTGTGAAGATGGATAAACCTAAAAAGTATTTTTTCCTCATCTTTTAAAATCCTTTCTATTTACATTCCACCATTATACCATGAAAATGTTGTTGCAATTCATACAGTTTTAAAGACTTCGCTTAATTATTAAGAAGAAGCACATGTTCAATCACTTAAAATCTTATTTTCTCAATTTGTTAATGTTTAAAAGTATCGCCATTAGTACCCCAAATGCATAACCCAAAACAGTTGTAACTAGAACATCTAGAAAATTTGAAAATCCTAACATATTGCCATAATAAATCTGGTTAAACGTTAAATGTTTTACAGTTTCTGCAAAAAATACTACTACTGCAAATATAAGTCCGCAAATAAAATATTTCCCCATTGTGTCACTCCTTTTTATAAAACCCTAATACAAAGTTTTTGATAGTTGACGATGATTAACGATAAAAGCGTAACACAAATAGGCACAGAAAATACTAAATAATATATTATATTACATTAATTTTACCTTAAATATTATGCAGACATTATGCGAAAGTGCATTTGAGTTTCTTTTTACAAAAAACGGCGATTTATCACCGTGTGTTTCTGGTCAAACTAAAATGTTGATACTTATCACTTTTCAATAAATTTTTGCTTCATTTGCCAATCATCTATTAGCCCAACATCGTAAAATAAATTAAGCCTTCAACATTCATGAATCCATGAACATTGAAGGCTTTTTAAGCATCAACCAATTTATTAATTTAACGTTTTAACAACCTGTTGACAACGTGGACACAATGCAGTCATTTCCCCCACTGCACCTAAATCATTAGAATAATTCCAACAACGTGCACATTGTTCACCTTCAGCATGTTCAATCGATACATTCGCAAATTGATAATCTTGACCATTTGGTGTTTCAACTACTTCAACTTGAGACACTATAAAGAGTTGATGTAAATCTTCAAATTGTTTTAAGAAAGAAACGGTATCAAAAGATGCGCTGTTTCCAATCTTAACTTTTGCTTGTAGAGATTTGCCAATTGTTTTTTCATTACGCGCATGTTCTAATGCTCGGTTAACATCATCACGTAAACTCATAAATGTCGTCCATTTTTGGATTAATTCGCGATCTACATCCTGACGCTCAGGTAGTGTTGATAAATGTACACTCTCTTCTGGTTGATATTCAATGTATGACCATACTTCATCAGCAGTATGTGGAATGATTGGCGCTAATAATTTCGTTAAATCAATTAAGATTTCATAAAGTACGGTTTGCATACTTCGACGTTTGTGCGCATCTTTCGCTTCGATGTATAAAATATCTTTACCGTAATCTAAATAGAAATTACTTAATTCAACATTAATGAAGTTTTGAACTTCTTGATAAATATCAAGATAATCAAATTGATCAAAGTGATCTAGCGTACTATTTTTAAACTCTCTAAAACGATTTAAAACGTAACGATCTACTTCTAATAAATTATCTTCTGAAATTTTATCTGTATCAGGGTTATAATCACTCACATTACCGAGTAGGAAACGTAAAGTATTGCGGATTTTACGATAAACATCAGCGACTTGTTTTAAAATTTCTTCAGAAATACGTACGTCTGCTAAGTAATCCACTGAACATACCCATAATCGGGCAATGTCAGCACCTTTTTGTTTAACAATTGTATCTGGAACGATGACATTTCCTAATGATTTACTCATTTTTTTACCTTCACCGTCCATAACGAAACCATGAGATAACAGCATTTTGTATGGTGAGATGCCTCGTGTTGCTACGGATGTTGTAATTGAAGAGTTAAACCATCCACGATATTGGTCACTACCTTCTAAATACATGTCTGCTGGGTAACTTAACTCTTGACGACCTTCTAACACACCACGATGTGATGATCCAGAGTCAAACCAAACATCCATAATATCTTCTTCTTTAGTGAACACACCATTAGGGCTACCTTCATGCATAAATCCTTCTGGTAATAAGTCTTTGGCATCACGCTCAAACCAAATATTTGAACCATGCTTTTCGAATAAATCTGCAACATGATTCACAGTTTCTTTTGTCATTATCGTGTCACCATTTTCTGCATAAAATACAGGAAGCGGTACACCCCATACACGTTGACGTGAAATGACCCATTCACCGCGATCACGAATCATATTGTAAATACGTGTTTTACCCCAATCAACTTTAAACATCGTCTCATTGATGGCATCTAAAATATCTTCTCGTACTTTAGAGATAGATGCAAACCATTGTGGCGTAGCACGGAAAATAACTGGTTTTTTTGTACGCCAATCGTGTGGATAACTATGTGTAATAAAGTTTAACTTTAATAACGCACCTTTTTCAGTTAATAACGTTGTAATTTCTTTATTAGCTTTATCATAAAACATGCCAGCAAACTGACCAGCTTCTTCCGTAAATACACCTTTATCATCCACTGGACTAATAACTTCTAAACCATACTTTTGACCTACGATATAGTCATCTTCCCCGTGACCAGGTGCCGTATGCACACAACCAGTACCTGCATCCGTTGTTACATGTGTGCCATTAATAACAAGTGATACACGGTCAATAAACGGATGTGCTGTTTCGACATACTCTAATTCTGAGCCTTTAAACGCTTTTTCACGAACAACCGTCTCTTTATTCCATTCTAATGCATCTGCAACACTGTCGACTAAAGCTTCGGCGATTACGTATTTTTGACCCTCAACGCTCATTTGGACATACGTTAATTCTGGATGAACTGTAATAGCAACGTTTGCAGGTAACGTCCATGGTGTCGTCGTCCAAATAATGAATTTGGCGTCGTCATCAACAGTTCCTTTCGCATCTTTAACGTCAAAGGCAACATAAATGGATGCTGAGCGCTTGTCATGATATTCAATTTCTGCTTCAGCAAGTGATGATTCACTTGACGGTGACCAGTATACAGGTTTTTTACCTTTATAAATTAAACCTCTATCCGCCATTTCACCAAACAAGCGAATTTGAGCTGCTTCATATTCAGGCTTTAACGTAATATATGGATTGTTAAAATCTCCATTCACACCTAGACGTTTGAAATCCTTTTTTTGTAATTCAATTTGTTCTAGTGCAAATGCTTCACATTTTTTTCGGAATTCTGCAGTAGACATTTCTTTACGTTTAACGCCTTTTTTTGTTAAAGCTTGCTCAATAGGAAGCCCGTGCGTGTCCCATCCTGGAACAAAAGGTGTATAAAACCCTTGCATCGTTTTGTAGCGCACAATAAAATCTTTGAGGATTTTATTCAACGCATGTCCCATATGTAAATTACCGTTTGCATATGGAGGTCCGTCATGCAAAATGAACGGCGTATTCCCTTCATTTTTCTTTAACATTTTTTCATATAATTGCTTTTCTTCCCATTCGGCTTGAATTTGAGGTTCTTTGTTTGGTAATCCTCCACGCATAGGGAATTTCGTTTTAGGCATTAACAACGTCTCTTTATAATCCATCATTCATACACTCCTTTAAATATAAAAAGAACTCTAAGCTCAATTAAAAGGGACGACAAATGCCGCGGTACCACCCTGATTAACTCAGCTTAGAGTTCTCTCATAAAATATATTTTTAATAATAATGCGAGTGATACAAGAAAAACATCTACGTTAGGCTCTCACCATTCCTAACTCGCTGTGGCAGATTTTACTTTTCTTGCTTGTCTCCATCATTTTGATTTTTAACTTCTGTTGATTGTGCTTCTTTTGCTTGCTGTTGGGCTTGGTGCTCTTGCGCAGTAATATCTTGTTGATGTAAGTGCTGGAAGTTTTCTTCAGTTACTTGTTGAGCATCAAGATCATAATTCAATAAGTATTCCCAGTCATCACTCTTAAGCAAATCGAGTTGCGCTTCAACAAGCATTCTGAAACGTGAACGAAAAATTTTCGATTGACGTTTCATATCTTCCGTTTGGAACGATAAGCGACGCGCTTTTTCAATACCGTCATTAACAATACGATTCGCTTCAGCATGCGCTTTTTGAATAATCGCATCATGTTCTTTTTGCGCTGCCGCTTTTGTTTCATCAGCCGCGCGTTGCGCACTCACAATCGCCTCTCCTACTGACTTTTCTACATCTTTAAAAGATTGGATATGCGCATCTCTTTCTTCTAAAACTTTTTCAAGTTGTTTTTTATCTTCTTTTAAGCGCTCAATTTCCGTGCTTAACTGTTCTAAATATTGTTCAACCTCTGTAGGTTCAAAACCGTTTTTAATACGCGTAAAAGATTTATTTTTAATTTCACTTGGGGTAAAAGCCATGTCGTTTCCTCCTTTATCATACACTATTTAAATAACGTTTGATAGGTTAATCTTATTTTATCTTTTTTCGTGCGTTCACCAATTTGTACCACTCTCGCTCTACCATAGCCTTGAATTGATAGTAAATCGCCTTCATCTAATTGAAAATCTACCGACTCAATAAGTGTATGATTGACTTTGACACGTTTACGTTGAATGAGTGCTTGTGAAATCGTCCGTGATTTACGTATCATCTCTTTCATGACTACATCTAAACGCATCCCACTTACAGTCGTTTGGTGTGTTTGCCATTGCTCTTTAGATTTTATCATATTTTCAATTGATACGGCATTAAGTTTAACTGCCGCACCTTTTATATGCGTTAATTCCATCATAATATAAGATTTAATTTGATTTGTCAAAACGAACTGTATACGTTCCCCGACAATTATATCCCCAATTTGATCACGTTCTATGCCTAATGACATGAGCGTACCTAATACATGTTGATGTTGTATTGTTACAAATTTTTCTGGATAGTCAATGTCAATTAAACTTATCTCAAAATCATCAAGTTCGGGTTCAAAGTAATCGGGTGCGATGATGGCGCGTTGACGTTCACTCTTCCCACCTCCAAAAAAATGACAGCTCAAGGAAGGAAAGCTCCCAATGATGACCTTTAATATATATTGATCACGTGGATCTAAAAAAGCAGTTAAAATAGGACTATACTGTGTATCTGCTTGTCTTGCTTTATCGGTCAACATATCTATCATTTGACGCTCTTCCGCTCTGAAATGTTGATAAAGCTCCATTTCATCGACGCTCCTTTATATACGCTTAAAATCGTTAAAAAAGGGGTGGGACGTCTTTTGGTCCTAACCCCTCTAGTATTCTGATATGTGTTTTTGAATAACATTTGTATAGGAACCATGAAAGGTCATTTATTGCGCCGTTTATAAAAGATATATTACAATCAATCGATAAATCTCAATAAGTCCTCTTTGGAACAAGTTAAGCACGATAAACGCGACGATTGGTGATAAATCGATCATACCTAGCGGCGGAATGATACGTCTAAACGGTTCTAAATATGGCTCATATATTTTTGCCATGAATTGGCCGACAGCACTTTCTCGTGCACCAGGTAACCAACTCATGAAAATATAAACAATCATACCATAAGAATAGATTTTAACTACAAATAATAAAAATTGGAATATGGTTTCTAATGTTTGCATTGTCATGGATGTCTCCCTTATTCATATTGATTTTCCATGGCATCAATGTGCTCAGAGATACTACCAGCCACTTCCACATTGTCTGGTGTACAAAGGAAAATATCAGCGCCAACACGTTGAATATCGCCACCTATCGCATAAACCGTTCCACTTAAGAAATCGATAATACGTTTAGCTGACACAGCATCGATTTGCTGTAAATTCACTAACGTTGCGCGACGATTTTTCAATTCATCTGCAATATCTTGTGTATCTGAAAACACGCGCGGCTCAAATAAGCACATTTTAGAGCTGCCATTTGAAAATGCGTCTTGCGTTTGAGTCATACTTACCACGTTCCCTTGTTGCGTTGCAGGATCCTTCGCAATTTGATATTTACGTTCATTGTGCATTGATTTAATTCTAGATGACTGTTTTTTAGGTACGGATTGTAATGCTCTTGGTCGTTCATTTGCATGCGTCGAGGATGTGTATCGTTGATTCGAAGTTGTTCCTTGATTCGTATCAACTTCTCTTTGTTTTTCTATTTCTCGTTCACGTGCACGTTCACGGCGTTCTTCTTCTTCGATAAAATCATCGTCTTCTTCCTCAATCGTGAAAAAGCCATTGAATAAATCTTTAATAGCCAATCCTCTCACTCCTCTTTTCCTACTAAGCTTGATCCGATTCGCACATATGTTGCACCTGCTTCGGTTGCAATAGCGTAATCGTTACTCATCCCCATTGATAATTCAGTACATGGAGCGTAATGTAAATTTAAAGCTTGAATATCATCGCGTTTTGATTTTAATTGTGTAAATATATCTTTCAATTGGCTCTCATCATCAGTATAAGGTGCCATTGTCATTAATCCAACAACTTCAATATGACTATAATTTGAAAGATTTTCAATGAAAGGCACAACTTCATCCAATGATAGCCCGTGTTTTGAAGCTTCACCTGCTACATTGACTTGAACGAAACATTTAATCGTATGTGTTGCACGTTTGCTAATTTCTTTAGCTAAGCTATCACGATCTAATGCATGTAAGTAATCAATATCATCAATAACATCTTTAACTTTTCGTGATTGAAGTGAACCTATAAAATGCATCGTGACATCATTTGGCAATGCTGCTTTCTTTTCTAAAAAGCCTTCAATTCTATTCTCACCAAAATCACGAATGCCAGCATCATAGGCCTCTTTAGCTCGCTCTATTGTAACATATTTTGTAACTGCAATCACGCGAGGCATCGACTTCAATCCAACTTTAGTAAGATGATTATTAATAACTGATTGAATATGATTATAATTTTCTATAACTGACATCGTTTTCGCCCTCTCCTAAATAGAGTTAATGTTGACCTATAAAAGCTAACATTCTGCCAGTATTGCCTTTCTCAACTCTATATGAGAAAAACAACTCTAAATTTTCAGATGTTGCATGGGTTGTTCGATAAATATTGTTCCTCGGCACCCCACGTTGTTCACATAATAATTGATTGGCCATTTTTAAGTCAATACCATATCTTCCTGTATCTCGCTGTTCAATATAGTATGATGCGTCAATAGGTAACGTTTTAAATTGACTTAAAATTTCATCATTAATTTCATAACTGTTAGAAGTTGAAGGTCCTATCACGATATATAAATCTTCATAAGCATAGGGAAATGCATCTAACAAATTATGCACAATACGTGACACTGTTCCACGCCAACCTGCATGCGCAAGTCCAATAAATTGGTGCTTGGGACTGTAAAAATAAATGGGCACACAATCAGCATAGCACATTGTTAGAAGTACATCTTTGTCATAAGTATATAAACCGTCCACACCGAACAAGCTATTTTCAGTAAGCTCGGAGATATTTGTTCCTCGATCTTTGCCTGTTACTTCAACGACTTTCGCTTCATGAGTTTGAATAGGAAATACCCATTGGGATGTCGGAAAGCCAATTTCTTTTGCAAGGATACGTTGGTGTTCCGTAATATGTTTTGGGTCATCATTGATATATCTAGCCATATTAAAAGCTTGCTTTGGAAATGGACTCAATCCACCTTGTCGTGTAGACATACCAATTAAAACACCGTGGTTTTGACTGGGTGTATAATTCAAATAATGCCCTGCAGCAATAAATGCTTTCAACATTTACGCCCCCTTTTTCTCACAAAATACAAAAAGCTAGGACAATGAAATAGTCACCTTTGCCCTAGCAATCACCTATCTACTATTTGAGCATGTATTTATCAAAAACGTCATCAATGCGACTCATGCTCTTATATGTCATCTCTTCTAATGATGATAATTAAAGTGGATTAACGACGTGTTCTTCTTGAACGACGTTCTTCTCTATTGCGAATGAAGCTTGGAATGTCATCATCATTCGTACTATGAACTCGACCATTTTCTTGCTCTCTATCGTCGTGTGATGAAGCATGGGCACCGCCAAAGCTCGTTTCTCTGCTTGGTGTACTTTGTGCACTGCTTCCAAAACCAGTAGTACTTTGTTGTTTACGTGCTTGTGAAGATGGTTTGTCTTCAAAACCAGTAGCAATTACTGTAACAACGATTTCATCTTGTAATTCAGGATTAATCACAGTACCAAAAATCATATTTACATCTTCATCTGCAGCATCTTGAACAATGTCAGCTGCTTCTTGTGCTTCAAATAATGACAACGATTCGCCACCTGTAATGTTCATAAGTACACCTTGTGCGCCAACAATTGACGTTTCAAGTAATGGGGAAGAAATTGCTTTTTTCGCTGCTTCAACCGCTCTATTTTCTCCTGAAGATACACCAATACCCATAAGTGCAGAACCTTGATTTGACATAATTGTTTTTACGTCAGCAAAGTCTAAGTTCACTTCACCTGATACAGCGATTAAATCAGAAATACCTTGAACACCTTGACGTAAAACGTTGTCAGCTTCTTTAAATGCTTCCATCATAGGTGTAGATTTATCAACGATATCGAGTAATCGATCGTTAGGAATTACGATTAATGTATCAACTGCAGCTTTCATAGATTCAACACCTGCAGCTGCTTGTGTTTGACGTTTACGTCCTTCAAAGCTGAAAGGTCGTGTTACAACACCAACAGTAAGTGCGCCCATTTCTTTAGCAATTTTGGCTACAACTGGTGCTGCACCTGTACCAGTACCGCCACCCATACCAGCAGTAACGAATACCATGTCTGCACCTTGAATTGCATCTTCAATTTGTTCACGTGATTCTTCAGCAGCTTTTTTACCAATCTCAGGATTAGCACCCGCACCTAAACCACGTGTTAACTTTTCACCAATTTGAATTTTTGATTCAGCTTTAGATAAGTTTAAAGCTTGTCCATCTGTATTAATTGCAATAAATTCAACATTATTCATTCCATGATCAATCATTCGGTTAACGGCATTATTACCGCCACCACCGACACCAATGACTTTAAGTGTCGCCAAATGATTAAATCCTTGTTCAAATTCTAACATTTACAATTCCTCCTAATCTTTGTAGCCAATTACTCAAATAATGATCTCATAATTTTTTTGAACTTACTTTCTTCTTGTTGATGTGGTTCACCATTAACATATCTTTCATCACGTTCAGTTTCAAGTTCATAATTATCATATTTTTCATATCTTTCATTGTCATGATAACCTGCATCATGATTTGTCCGTTCTGTTTCCATTCTGTCGTCCGAGTGTTTCTTGTTTTTCTTTTTAAAGAAGCCATCAAAACCACCCATTCGAGATTCGTGTCGTGGTGTTTCATCTACGATAACTTCTTCTTCAATTTCCTCGTCATCATGATTATTAATTGTAACATAATCCAATAATTCATCAAAAGCAATACTACTAGAAATTGTGGAAATTGCTGAAGAAAATTCCGGTTTACGTATACCCATTTGTGAAGGTGTGTGAATACGTACTTTTTCACTCACCATATCCGTTAATAACTCTTTTACACCTAACAAGTTTGCTGAACCGCCTGTAACGACAAATCCACCGTTGACTTTCGTGAGTTGCAGTTCTTGTAAAACATCAAACACTTCAAAGAAAATATCTTCAACACGTGCTTCAATGACATCCGCAAGTTCTTTTTGAGTAAACTGTGCTGGTGTTTCACTATCAAGCTGTTCCACTGAGAAAACATCTTGATCTGAAGCTGAATCGTAAAATGCATGTCCATATTGTTGCTTAATTTTTTCAGCAGTGTCGTATGTAGTATTTAAAAATTGTTGGATATCTTCGGTGATATGTCTTCCTGCCATCGTTACAACATCAGCATCAACAAGTTCTCCACGTTCATAAAAAGCTATTTGTGTTAAATCTTCACCGATATCTATCACACAAGCCCCTAATTCTCTTTCAGTAGGCGTTAAAATAGAACGATAGTTGTATGCGTCTGAGTAAACATCTAAAACATCTACACCGCTTGCCTCTACACACTTAATCATGTTAATCAATAACGTTTGTGGCACAGCAATCACGCCTGCATCTACTTCTAAAGAGTGTCTTGCAACAAGTTCTTTAGGATCTGTTACCTCATTGTTCCCATCCACTACAAATTTCAATGGGAACGTGTTGATAACCTCTGTATTCGGTTCAACATTTTTCTCACGGATGCCTTCTAAAACATTTTCAATATGAGTTCCTTTGATTTCGGTATCTTCATGAAATTCTAATGCGTTAGATTCATCAAAAACCTCTGTTCCTACAATCGGCAATTTAAGGAAGACTTCTTTAATATCTACACCTGATGCAATGGATGCTTTTTTAATCGTATCTTTAATTGCCTGCTTGGCAATATCAAAATCATCAATCAATCCATTTTTAATGCCACTCGTGTAGGTTTGCCCTGTACCTATCACATTAATACCATTATGAAATTTTTCACCAACGATTACCTTAACGCTTGATGAGCCTATATCTACGCTCACATAATAATGCTCTTCCATAGATAGGCACCTCCTGACATAATTCTTATTCACACTATAAACAGTTTACAATAACACACTTTCAATGTGAACTATAAACACGCTGTTTTTAAAACTTTTTTGACTTTTTATTCTTTTTCGTTCTCTTTAATTTTATTTAATGCTTTTTGTAAATCATCTTTTGCTTTATCCTCAGTAGCAGTACCCGATTGAAGCTCTTGTGAACTTGCCGATCCATTATCATGATTCTTTTCATTCGCATAAGGAATAAATGTTGCACCTACTGATAAATCAATATAACCTGATTTTTTTAATTTTCCAGATTCGTCTTTTTCTAATGCTTGCGACATACTTGGATAATATTCTAATTTTTTAGCAATGGTTGTTGTTTTTCCTAACACTTCAATCCCATCTCTCATATATAGTCTTATGAGATTAGGTTGATCTTTCTCGGGTGCATAATTGATTTCTGAAATTTGTGCACGTGTCGTTTGATCCATTTTCTGTAATGCTTCTACCATTTTACGTTTTTCTGATCCTTTAAATCCATTTAAAAACGGCACTTCATTAGGCACAGTTCCTTTAAAATCTTTTAACACTTTCCCAGTTTCTATAATGGGCACAATTTTATCTTTTTCTTGAGTTACCCCAACGATATCATGTTCATGAACATCGACAATGATTGCGTTGGGAAAGGCTTTATGAATTTCGATGGATTGAATGAGCGGATTTTTTTCTAATCGCTCTATGGCAGCTTTTGAGTCATATGAATATATTCTAGGTTGATTATTAATTTGCAATTCTTTTTTGATATCATTTTTGGATACAAAATGTGTCCCGTTTACTTCAGCATCATGCACCTTACTTACCGGTGTAAACATAAACAATGCAATACATACAACAATGATAACTAAACCTAATACTAAATTAAGTTGAAATCGACGTCTTTTAATTAATTGTTTGCGTCGTTTTTCTTTAATATATTCATTATCTATTTTTCTAACAGGTTCACTCATTTATGTCACACCCTTTAATGTGATGGTAAATGTTTACGAAACGCATTGATAAACACTTCACCACGTTGCTCAAATGTGTCATATTGATCCCAGCTTGCACACGCTGGAGATAACAACACAACGTCATTAGGCTCGATAATGTTTTGAACTAAGTCAACTGCTTCAGCTACATCTTTCGCTGTTAAAACATATTTACCTTGGCTTTCACCTAGCTTAACAAATTTATTTTGGGTCTCTCCAAACGTAATCATAACACGAACATTCGACATATAAGGAATGAGCTCATCAAACTGATTCCCCCTATCAAGACCTCCGCACAACCATATAATTGGTTGTTTAAAAGAATTCAACGCAAATTGTGTCGCTAACGTATTTGTTGCTTTTGAATCATTGTAATATTTATTGGTTTTATTGTTACCGATATATTGAAGACGGTGTTCAATTCCTGAAAATGTAGTTAATGATTGGATAATCGCAGTCATTGAGATTCCTGCTAATATTGCCGCCATCATCGCCGCTAATATATTTTCTAAATTATGTTCACCAGGTAACACAATATCATCTAAGTGAATAAGATGGATACCTTTATAAACAATATAATCATTTTCGACATAAATACCATCAACAGGTTGTTGTGTAGAAAAATAAATAATCTTTGATTTTACTTTTGATGTATCAATTAAATGCCTTTGATGATAATTAAAAATTAAATAATCACTTTCAGTTTGATTTTCAAATATACGTTTTTTAGCATTTTGATAATTCTCTAAATTCTCATGATAATCTAAATGTGCTGAATATATGTTCGTAATAATGGCGATGTGTGGTCGATACTTTTCAATACCTAAAAGTTGGAAAGAGGAAAGTTCCGTCACCAAATATTCATCTGCTCGTACTTCTTGTGCTACTTTCGAAGCCACATAGCCTATATTCCCTGCAAGATGCCCTGTTTCACGACTTTTACTAAACATATCACCTATAAGTGAGGTCACTGTCGTTTTACCATTTGTACCGGTAATCCCTATGATTGGTGCTTCAGACACTAAATAACTCAATTCAACTTCAGTTAAAATTTTTAACCCTCGTTTTGCAGCTTCTTCTAAAATTGAAATTGTATATGGTATTCCTGGATTTTTAAATATGATTGGTGATTCGTCTAACAATGCAATTGGATGCGAGCCACTCACCACTTTTATGCCCATCGCTTCTAAATCATGGGCATGCGCATCGCGCGTTAAATCTTTACCGTCATTAACAGTAACGTCTGCCCCAAGTAAATGTAATAATTTTGCACATTCATAACCACTTTTCGCTAACCCAATGACAAGTACTTTTTTCCCTTTTAAACCTGTATAATTTAACAATTAGCTCACTCCAATCCATAAGCCAATAAGGCCAGAAATTAAACCTACTGTCCAAAATACGCCTACAACTTTCCACTCACTCCATCCTACAAGTTCAAAATGATGATGTAATGGACTCATTTTAAATACACGTTTACCTGTTAATTTAAAAGAAGTGACTTGAATCATAACTGATAACGTTTCAAGCACAAACACAAGCCCAATAAAAAGTAAAGATAGCTCTTGATTCAACATGATTGAGATTGTCGCAAAAATACCACCTAAAGCTAAACTTCCAGTATCCCCCATAAAAACTCTGGCCGGATTAATATTATATGGTAAAAATCCTGCTAAAGCTGCAACCATAATAATACAAAATAGACCTATAGCTGGTTGTGCTAAAACAAAACTCATTATCGCATACATTGAAAATCCTATAATCGATAATCCAGTTGCTAAACCATCCAATCCGTCTGTTAAATTAACAGCGTTAGAAAAACCTACTTGCCAAAATATGATAAAGATGACGTATGCAAATGATAGCGGAATGCTTAAATCGGTGAATGGTAAATTAATGTTTGTTGAAAAATCAAATGCATTCATTCCTTTTGCTACAATAAAAAATATTACTGCTATAACAATTTGCGCTATAAACTTTTGTTTACTTGTCAATCCTTGGTTGTTTTTCTTTACTACAATAATATAATCATCGATAAAACCTATTAAACCAAAGCCTAATGTGACAAATACCAATAACAACAATGGACTAGCAGTATCCACAAAAACAGTCGCAATTAGTGTCGTTACAATGGCACTAATTAAAAACGTTAAACCTCCCATCGTTGGTGTTCCCGTTTTCTTCATATGACTTTCAGGTCCTTCTTCACGAATGCTTTGTCCAAATTTCATTCTTTTTAATGTCGGAATCAAAACTGGTACCAACACGGCCGTAATGATAAAAGCGATTATTGCAAAAATAAAACTCATAGTCGTTCTCCTTTTTTATTCAAACATGATTAATTTTACTAATAATATGTAATTGGAGGTGAAACAGAAGTCAAACTTTCATTTGAACTCATTGCTCCACCCCCAAGTGTTAACGTGATGTCTACAATAATTGAAGTGTCACAATAAGCATGGTATAGATCAAACTACTGTGATTTTAATTCCACTTCAATGTCTTGTTTTTTATTGATAGCAGCATGTGGTGAGATGGATTGTGATTTTACAAAACCACTTCCTGTCACTTTCACTTTAATACCTGTAAGTGATTCAAAAGCGATTAAATCGTCTCTAGTCCACCCTGTCATATCTGGCATTGTAAGGTCACCATCAGTCATAATGAGGACGTTACTGTTTGGCAGTAACTTTACATTTCGATCTGGGCTTTGACTCACGACTTTATCACCATTACCAATGATAACAGGATTAAATGATTTCCCTTTTAACGTATCCTCAGCTCTTTGTTTAGACTGATTGGTAACGTCAGGTACTTCATTTAGTTTACCATTATTTTTCACTTCTTCGTTACCTACATTTAAATATTGCAATGTGTTTTGCATGATTGGTACAAATGCACGGCTGACACCCATTTCATAAGCTTCTTGGTCACGTTTTTGCGCAAGGCTCATACCTGCATATACTACGATTCTAGGGTCTTTACTTGGCGCATGGCCTATAAAACTCACAAAGTATGGGTTCGCACCTTTGACGTACCCTCCATTTTTTTCATCAGCAACTTGGGCCGTCCCTGTTTTACCACCAATACGATAACCATCTACGCGATAATTTTTCGCATTACTTTTTTCACTGTTCACAACTTCATCAAGTTGTTTCTTAACTTTTTCAGCAGTGTCATTTGTAATCGGTTTTCCTGTTTCTTTACGCTCACCCTTATAAAATGTTTTGTCTTCAACTGGATTCATTATGGATTGGATGAAATAAGGTTGAAGCATTGTTCCTTTATTGAAAAAAGCGGATTGTGCTTGGAGCATTTGTGCTGGCGTGACAGTTGTTGATTGTCCAAAAGCAGACGTTTTTTGCATCAATTCATTATCCCATGCAATATGGCCGCTAGCCTCTCCGTCGAACAAACTACCGGTTGCTTTACCAAAACCAAATTTTTCATACCACGCTTTCATTTTATCCGCACCGACTAAATCTTGAAGTTTCATCATTAAAGTGTTGGAAGAATATGTGAAACCAAGCCCCATATCAATTTCTCCCCAACCTTTTTTATTCCAGTCGTAAATACGAGAACCTTGAATATCTCTATATCCAGATTCATATTTCTTTTTAGGATCAAATTCACCTTCTTGAATGGCTGCAGCTAATCCGTAACTTTTGAATGTAGAACCTGGTTCGTATGTGTTTTGATATAAATCATTCGCCCATTTTTTTCCAAACCCTTCTCCTGTTTCTGGGTTGAATGTAGGACGTTGGCTAAATGCTAAAACTTCACCTGTTTTAGCATCCATCACTACCGCAAAGAGGTCTTTTGGCTCGTAACGTTTCACCATATTATCTAATGCTTCTTCGACAAACACTTGAATATTAGAGTCGATGGTTAAATGTACATCATCTCCACGTTCAGGAGCAACTTCACTTTTAGAATTAGGTGTAATATACCCCCATATGTCTGTAGTAAAAGAAGAATGACCCTTTTTACCAGTTAAATAACTATCAAATATCTTCTCTACGCCGAGCGCACCTTTAAGTTCACCTGAATCTGGATCTTTTTGCGCTAGCCCAATTAAATGAGATGCAAAATTACCATTAGGGTAAAAACGTTGCACCTCCGGATACAATGTAATCCCTGGTAAATTCATTTTTTCAATCTTATCTTTATCTTGATACGTTAATCCTTTACCTGCTTTTCCAAACTCCACTTGAAACGCTTTTTTGTTGTCTAAACGTTTTTCAATATCCTTTTCAGGCATATCAATGACTTTAGCTAATTTTTTTGCAGTTTCTTTCTTATCTTTAACGTGCCGCGGTTTTTTAGAGTCTTTACTAGCTTTTGGATCTAACACAGCTGCTAACCTAAAACGGTCAACATCTTCAGCTAAAACTTTTCCATTTCTGTCGAAGATTTTACCCCTTTCAGCATGCTCTTCAAGTTTAGCTAAATATTTATGATTGGCTTTTACAATTAGATCCTCTCCTGAGGAATGACCAGTTAACATTACGAAACTATATCTCAAAACCAATAGAAAAAAGAGCAGTCCAAAAAAGCTAATAAGGAGGACTGCTCCCAGTTTATTTTTTTTAATCTTAATTTTGCGTTTCGGCATTTTTACGCACTACCTTTACATTGTCATTCTTAAGACTCATACCCTGTTGTTGGGCTTTATCATAGATGCGTTTATATGATGCGTTTTGTTTTGTTTCTGCTTCTAATGCACTATTTTGACTCGTTTGCTTTTCAATTTTTTGATTTAAATCTGCTATCTTTCCATTCGTATCATATGCATCCATTTTCAACGATAGCATATAGATACTCAATACGGCAATGATAGTTATCAACGATATGTATAACATTTTCTCAAATCTCGTTAAACCAACGACTACCGTTTTTTTGACTTGCGATTGACGTGTTTTCGTATGTGGTCTCGTTTGAGGTTGAGGATTAGGTCTTACTTGCGGTTGTGCATCTGCATGGTGATATGGTTCGTATACTCTTTCTACTGCCATCTAATTGTTTCGCCCCTTTATTTCAATATTTCAGCCACTCTAAGCTTTGCGCTTCTAGCACGGTTATTTTCTTCCAAATCCGAATCACTTGCGACAATTGGTTTGCGATTCACACGTTTTAATTTCGGTGTGTACGCTTCTGGTACAACTGGTAATCCCCTAGGAACATCCGGTCCTTTTTCATACTCCTGAAACATTTGTTTACATAAACGATCTTCCAACGAATGAAAGGTTATGACAGAAATACGTCCGTTTATTTTCACATGATCAATTGCTTGCTCAAGCGAATCTTCAAAAGCTGATAACTCATCATTAACTGCAATTCGTATCGCTTGGAACACACGCTTAGCCGGGTGTCCTCCCTTGCGTCTTGCCTTTGCAGGTATACCTTCCTTAATGAGTTCAACAAGCTCTAATGTTGTTTCAATAGGTTGAATTTGTCGTTTAGATTCAATCTTACGGGCGATTTGCTTAGAAAACTTTTCCTCTCCATAACGGAAAAATATTTTAACCAAATCCTCGTAAGGCCACTCATTTACAACTTCATACGCAGAAAGTGACTGTGTTTGATCCATCCTCATATCTAACCTAGCATCATGATGATAGCTAAAGCCGCGTTCTGGAATATCAAGTTGTGGGCTTGATACACCTAAGTCATATAAAATGCCATCCACTTTTTCGATATGTAGTTCATTTAACACTGCTGCTAAATTCCTAAAGTTATTATGCACAAATGTTACTTTGTGAAGTTCATTTTTCAATTTTTCTTTTGCATTGTTAATTGCTGTCATGTCTTGATCAATTGCGATTAATTTCCCGTTGTCAGACAACTGACTCAGTAAATATGCAGAGTGTCCTGCGCCACCTAACGTGCAATCAACGTAGACACCATCTTCTTTAATATTCAATTGGTCTACCGTTTCCTTTAATAACACGCTAATATGATGAAACACATCGAGCCCTCCATTTTCACTTCACAGCTTTTTAAAAATCAAAATCAATTAAATCTTCTGCTATTTCTTCAAAACTGTCTTCAGATTCTTCATAAAAATCATTCCATGTTTGACGATCCCAAATTTCAATACGATTTGAAACACCAATCACCGTACAGTCTTTGTCAAGATTTGCGTATTCACGCAATTTAGCAGGGATATTAATTCTACCTTGCTTGTCGATTTCCACTTCTATCGCACCAGAGAAGAACATACGCATGAATTTTCTAGCGTCTTTTTTTGTCATAGGTAAGGTTTTCATTTTCTCTTCAATGTTTTGCCATTCATCGAGTGTGTAACCAAACAAGCATTTATCAAGGCCTCGAGTGATAATAAAACGCTCATTGAGGTCATAACGAAACTTGGACGGTACGATCATACGTCCTTTTGCATCAAGTTTGTTTTCAAATTCGCCCATGAACATCCTATTTCACCTCACCTTATTTATAATTTACCACATCTCCCCACTATCCTCCACTAATTCTGTAAAAATGTCCAAATTTTATCAAATTAGACACAAAAAAGAGAGGCTTGAATAACTTCAAACCTCTCTTAAACCGTTGATATTATCATGTTTCTATAACAATTTGATTGAATGTGTAATCGAGTGGAGGGAAAGTGGAGGACGTGTACATATCCCACCCAAAAATATTTAAAAATTGGAATGGATTAAGGACACGTTCTTGTAATCCGCCCATCGGATGGAGCATCGATGTTAACTGATGGAAATGTCGCATACTAATATCATTTTCTTTTTCGATATTTCTTAAATAGCGTTGTTTTAAATACTCGTATTGCTGGCGTTGAATCTTATGATTTTTCTCCAATAAATTTTGGTTATCTACCGTATGAGACATCTCTTGAGATAACTTTTCATAAAATAATTGTTGAGATTCCATCATATGGTTAATTTCATTCAACACAGTTTCGGACGCATTTGCGCGTACAAACCTATCTTTAGCATCCGTTGCTCCTTTTTCAATTACTTCACGTACGTTCAATTTATATTGATTTAATAATTTTTTTGTTTTAGGGGTCACATAAGTAAGTCTCAAACGCGGCAGTACAATTGGCATTTTAATGTGTAACGTTTGAAACACCCTATGCAGCTCAGCCCAATACTTGATTTCACTCGGTCCACCTACAAAGGCAACAGTGTTAAACAACCACTCTTGCATTAATGGGCGCGTGACCACATTATTAGAAAACCGTCCTGGCGCTTCGTCGATAAGATCGAATAACGCCTCTTTTGAATAATGTCCTTCAAATTTAGTCGTCGTATAGCCCCCATTTTCATAATGAAGCAATTGTCGTTGACCCTCGATTTCTAAAAATAAATGTACATTCGTATCGGTCTCAATCATTTTAGGGATGCCACTCGCTGTTGTTTTCTCTTGACCTTGCCTGAACGCTTGGTCGACCTTCATGTGGTTTGACAGCAAGGTTTTCATAAATGGACGTTCTAATGCTCTTAAAGGCGGATAACTTGCATCAATGACTAAAATGCCTTGTTCACGAAAACATCGATGAATGATTTGTTTAAATAACGTTGACCAATGGGTCGTGTGACTCACCATTTCTTTTAACTCACGAATTAACCCCTTCGTATAATAGGTTTCAGGAATTTCTCGAAAGTACGCTTCAATAACATTTAAAAGTGCATCCATATCAGGTTCATATTGAGATACTGATGATTCTGGAGGTGTCATTGTATGAAATTTAACTTTTTTAATTTGTCCACTTTCTTCATTATATACATACGTATGATTCACTTCGTCAAAATCATGATCTTCCCCTGCAATCCAAAATACTGGAACGACGGGTTGGTCATATATTTTTGAAAGTTCCTCAGATTTAACAATAATTGACAACACTTTATGGAATGTATATAAGGGACCACTCAGTAGTCCTGCTTGTTGACCACCAATGACAACTTTAGCTCCCTGTGCCAATTGATCTAACGCATATACTTGTGCTTCAGACAGAGATAAATCAGACATGTATTGTCGAATAATTTGTGCTAATTGTTGCTCTCTGCCATTATTCGATTGTGCCATGCGCACGGCATAACTTTCCTCTTTATTGGGATCGAAATCATAATACTGAATCAAATTATGATTGTGATTAGTATATTGAGATATAAATTGATCCTTCTCATTCACTATGACTTTATAACAATCCATGCTACGTCTCCTTAAATCGTATTCTCTAACAGTATAAGCATTATGCAAGGCGATGACAATTTAACGGCTTATGTTTACTACAGTTAGGCACCTTTGTTGTAAAACGATATCAATTTTATTACAACTACGCATTACCAAATATGACTTACGCATAATTACACATTTATGTTTACTCTATCGTTACAGTAAGAGTGGAGGTGATTCAGATGGGAATCATAATCGAACTAATTAAACAAATTATCGCTATCTTCACATCAGGTGGAAAACAACCCATTCAAAAATAATTAAAAACCAACTATCTATTCTTTCTCACGGATCAACAGGGTGAAACGCATCACGTTTCACCCTGTTGATTTTATTTTCATTACGTAAATAAATAAGTTATAATTAAAATAATAAATATAAGGGGGTCGTTTTGATGACAAAGGTGGTACATCTCGATATTAACTATCGTACAGAGGAACTTTTCGAAGAATTTAGAAATTTCGGAAATAAAGACCTCTACATGGTCGATGAATTGCACGGTGAAATGATTGATGCAAGTTCAGATTCTCCATTTTATGGAATCTATGTCGGTGAAAAAATCGGGGCGCGCATGGCACTTTATCGTAAAGGGGAAGTTGAAGAAACATATTTTCCAGATTATGACGACTATTTAGTCGTGTGGAAATTGGAAGTATTAAAAAAATACCAAGGCAAAGGCTACGGCACAACTTTGTTAGAATACGCAAAGTCTTTTAATGAACCTATAAAGGCCATTGCCCGCTTTGAATCAAAATCATTCTTTATTGAGAATGGATTTAAAGATTTAAATGCTAAAAATGACGATGGGCATGATATATTAATTTGGGATCCAAAGCATTCATAAACATTAATTATAATACCCCTTGCAAGGTAATATCTTTTACCAAGCAAGGGGTATTTTTAAACATATTTTCATTTAACAAGTTATATTTTTTGATGGCTTAACCGCCAATTAAACCAGAGATGACATTAATTCCTTTTGCTAAAATATCTGCAATTCCAGTTCCAAGAGATACCCAATCATGATTCATACCTGCTTGAATCGTATCTTTAATCACATTAATTAATTCTGACATAAAACGCCACTCCTTTATTTATAGATTATCCAAAACAAAATTACGATTGATTAAATCGTGCTTTGTTTTGTTACTCACACTATAACGTCTTTTATTATTCAGTTGCATCGTAGTTCTAAAGTCATGATATTTCATCCTTAACTGTTTAACACATCTGTCTAAAAAGACGTTTAAGATGCCTACACGTCTTGTAATTTACATTACATTTACGCCCTTTTCATATCTCTTTACAAACCGCCCCCTTCTACTTACCATTAAAATTTATATTTCATCTCACATTAACGTCTCATCATAAATTGCTTCATAAAAAATTGAGATACTTGCTAAATATAGAAATTCACAGATGATTTTGTGTGAATGTTTCAAGCCTTATCAAACTATACACAACAGTTACGTGCGTATTTTCATGCCTAAGTGTTTAGAAGATACTTTTATCAAAACAGTTATGCACCAATAACATCAACACAGGGAATTTAGCACTTTTTGATCACTGCTGCTTTTATAATAAAGATGTAATTAAATAAGAGGAGGTTATCATTATGATCTGGACTGATATCATTCTTGGCATTATTAAATTAATCAAAGGCTTAGTAGACACTTTCACTAAAAAGTAATCACATTAAAAAGCGCGTGTATCTTACCGATACTCGCGCTTTTTAATGTGCCCCCTCATTTCTATCTCATTCACACTACACTTTCAATACTACATGCACGACCCTTATTTACACCTTAAAAATCAATCTTCTAATTAAATAATACTTGCTTATCATAATAATCATGGTATGATATTTCCAAAAAGAACCGAGGGCGTATCATGCATAGTAAAAAACAACCAATATTAATCTATTTGACATTGTTTTTATCAACGACTTTGATAGGGAGTATATTATTGTATTTACCTTGGACTGGTCAAAAACCAATATCGTTTTTAGATGCTATGTATATTGCGACAAGTGCATTTACAGTGACTGGACTAGCCACCGTAGATATTACAAAACAATTTAACTTATTAGGCGACATTGTTATTATGACACTCATTCAAATTGGTGGTATGGGGATTGTGACTGTGTCGATGTTGGCTTTAAAATTCACACAAAAGTCACTTACTGTTAGAGAAAATATACTCTTTCAACTTGAGTTGAATACTGAAGATGCTCGAAACTATACTTTTTTTCTCAAATCAATCTTACTATTTAATGTCGTATTCGAAGGTTTAGGAACCTTTATACTATCATTTGTATTTGTGCCACAATACGGATGGGATCGCGGCATTTTTATTAGCTTATTCACGTCAATTTCATCACTTAATAACGCTGGATTTTCATTGTTCTCTGATAATTTAATCTCATATGCAACCAACCCTATCGTCAATTTAACCGTTGCGCTATTAATTATCTTTGGTGGTCTAGGGTATATTGTTTTGTTAGACTTAGTAACATTGAAACGCGGCAGACGCTTACAATTTCATTCAAAAATCACAATCTTGTTAACCATTTTGTTAATTACCGTCGGTGCATTCTGTTTTTGGATATTAGAAATGAACGGGGTATTAAAGTCTATGACTTTACCGCAACAGATTCAAGCCTCACTTTTCCAATCTATTACAACACGTACTGCCGGATTTAATACCGTTGATATGTCGCACCTCGCTCCTGGGACCATGTTATTGATGATGCTTTTGATGTTTATCGGCGCGGGTCCAATGAGTGCAGCAGGTGGGATAAAAGTAACAACCTTTGCATTAGTGATTGCATTCGTCATTACGATTTTAAAAGGGCATCAACACACACAAATTTTCAATCGCACCATTGTAAGAAAACAAATGGAAAAAGCACTAGCGATTGCTATTTCTGCAAGTGGCTTTGTCATTTTAATCATTTTACTCATTTCTATTGCACAACCCAATTTAAACTTTGAAGACTTAGCATTTGAAGTCGTTTCAGCTTTTGGTACTGTTGGATTGTCAACCGGTATTTCAACAGAATACAACGGAATCTGTAAAATGCTGATTATTTTAACAATGATTGCTGGTAAAATTGGTGTATTAACATTATTGAGCGTCATACAAACACCAACAAGAGAAACATTCCATTATGCCAAAGGACAACTTTATTTATAATTTTTTTACAGTAGTTGAGATATCGATTAAAAATGATGTTTTAAATTTGTCATATTTTTCATCATTAAGAATAAATTTAATAATAAAGATAAAAACCATCCAACATTGTTCATGTACACTGTTGGATGGTTTTGAATATTAGGAGTGCTCAGGCACATGAACTTTGTTGGTTGTAGTTATATATCAATTCAGTCTATATGAGAAGAAGAATGGTGAATTAAAACATCACATTGATTGCTTCCTTAGCCGAGATTTCTAAGGCAATAAGTCGAAACCGTAAATCCATTTTGAGGTAAGGCACCTAGAAAAGCGAGGCGCTAGAAGCAATTAAAATTGAAATGATTTATTCCATAGCCCGGTGTAGCTTTATAGTGATTAAGATTGAATTCAAATTCATTAGAAGACTTGAAGTCTACTTTTTATAACGTGGTCGCCTTACAACATCTTTAAAGTTCATACATGCCAAAATTTATGCGAATCGTTTCACATTTTGAGGTGTCATTATTACACATTACACAAAATATTATTTGGCGGTATCTATCGTTAATTTACTGATTTTAATCATGTTTGAAATGACATTTGTGCGTTTAATAACATTAAAACATGATATGCTTAATACATTAGCTATGTATAGAAGGTGAACACGATGCTCATTTTATTATTTCTCACATCTATTTCAGGTACACTTTGTATCTTATTATTCATTGCACTTGCGCTAAATCAACAAGGCGGATTTGAATTTTTTTGGAAAACAGACCACATCCCTCACATTCATAAATATGTCTTTTTACTTTTTAGTGTCGGTGTCATTTTGCTTATCATTTCGGTATATCAACTCCTTTATATTTTAAAAGCATAGACATACCTTTAATTCCATTTATAAAGATAAGCTATATTTATCGTCACGCCACTCCCTATATTCCATTAAATGTTGTAATATTTTTTCGAATGGTGTCAAAAGAAAATAAATTTTTTAAAGCTAATATTGATTTATCGCTTTAGATTAGCTATAATTAACCTTGTGTTAAAAATGTCCTGGTAGCTCAGCTGGATAGAGCAATGGCCTTCTAAGCCATCGGTCGGGGGTTCGAATCCCTCCCAGGACGCTAAAAGATTTTCTGTACATCGCTCCCATCTTACCAACTTAGATGGGAGCTTTTTTTAATCCAAATAAACAAAACTTTTTTGGCACGTGATTGATACGTACAATTTAAAAAGCGACCATTATTTTGGTCGCTTTATCATATCTTTTTCTATATTAATAATAATATATGTTTTTTCATACACATGTGCATTAGATACATAGATCTAACACGGGTTCACTTCCCTTCCATACCTATTTTGCATACTGTACTGTTGAATAGCATTTACTTTTAAAATGACTTCGTTCAACACACTTAGCATATTTAATTGAACTATTATTATCATGATTCTACAGTACACTTTTATATTTCTTTAGGCATGTAATAAACAATTTATTATAGCATATTATATAATCACCTTTAATACATTGCTCCGCTCTTTTCATCCACTTTACATCAGGTGTACACTTACGTTTTAAAACATAAAAACCGCAACCTTAAAGGCTACGGTTCATCGATAGAAGTGCTTACTTCTAGCAAGAGATAGTATTATATATCCATATCCTTAACATTTTAAACATACTTTTAATATAATTTTGATAAAATTCATTCTCTTGTAATTAGACACGAAAGCGTCCTAACGCTATTTTATTATTACTGCTATTTATCCTAATTTCTATGGCAAACATCAGGTAGCAAGCTTTTGTGCTTTATGATATCGTTCGTAAGTAAACGTAATCAGTATAAATACAAGTCACAACACAAGTGATGATAGAATGAAAAACTGTGTATTGTCAGTCTTATTGATAAGACATGAGTGTTAATAAAATTCAAACAAAATCCAAATCGAAACTTGCAAAGAACAGGTATTGGCTAACCTACTTGATGTATAATTTACACATTGAATTTCCCACATTTGTGAACTTGTTATTCATGTACCGTAAGCTAAAACAGACCATTGGACTGAAAGCATTAGCATAGATCGTATATGTGTCATTGCGCACATAATTGTTGAGTCAAAAGTCAAAAGCAAAAAGCAAAGACATCACTAATAAAAAAAACAACATAAACGATTTATTGAATATTTTATCGTAATCCATCATCACTCCTCACTACTAAATTTAAAATTTTAATTTAGTAGTGATACACCCACTGAAATGCGTATACTCCTTTTTAAATCACACATACTTTAACATGCTCTCTATAAAATACGTTACGATGACTATCACATCGTTACCTTGTATAATTCACAAAAACCATCTGATTTATATAAAATTGGTCTATATTATTGTAAATGCCTATAACAAACTACACTTATTTGACAGAGACTAGCTCGATACTCGTTTTTCTTATAAACGCAAAAAATACCGCAACCATCAGGTTACAGTATTTAAACGCGACTCGAATAAAGTGATTATTTGAGCTCATATACTTTACCTCTTTCAATGCACCTTCAAACATACCTTTTCTACAAATTCTAATGCGCTTGATTTTCACAATTCAAGGCAGTGTTTTTTTACACTTAATTGTTAAAGATTAATTAATATAGAATTAATGTTTTCGTATAAAATTATCATTTATAATGAATTTGTAAGCAAAATCAAATCAACAAGACAAAAGGAGTTTATTCATCAATGAACATGAAATCACTTATTATTACAGGGTTTGCTGCTACAATGTTAGCAACTTCAGCTTTTTCAACTGTGGGGGCAGGCGATGCACAAGCAAATACTGAAGCGAAAGTTAATACAACTAATGAGTATCTTAACAAGCAAATGGAAAAGGAATTAAAAGAATTATACGATAAAATAAATGTTAAACTTTTATCATCTGTAAGCCAACCTACGTATTTCAAACGTGAATTATCAGCTGCAAAATTTAAAGCTAGAATAGCGTTAAAAAAGAAAAACTATAGTCTAATGGCCCAATCAAAAGGTGAATTAGAAAGACTTTACGATCAGTTAGCACGCACAATGTACCCTGATAACTACTAAATTTAAATACTTTTTTGACCTTTAAAATGGAATCAAAAAAAACAACGCTTGTTAAATGTTTAGCAAGCGTTGTTTTTTTTGCAGAGAACGTATACAAAATTGTATTAACAACGTTCCACCCCTCATTTAAACAGTGTGCAATTTTTATTGACATGACAATCACATACTATTTATGCTATTGTGGAATCGATATAATTATTTTTTATAAATGATTTTGAGAAGCAGGACAGCGTATCGTTTTAGTAGGTCATCTTATTGAAAAATTACATATCAGAAAGGGGTGTTTTTTTGAAATTTGTAGAACTTGCACCAGATGAATATCATCAATATATCAACTCACATTTTAAACAATATACACAGTCTATAGAACATTTTAATGCTAGGCATAAAAACGGCCAACACGTTGCATTATTAGGGGTTAAAAATGATAATGATGACATCGTCGCTGCAGGACTATTTACATCTGCGCCATTACTTAAGTACTTTAATTATGTTTATAGCCACCGTGGTCCCGTTTTAGATTATAAAGACACAAAATTGGTGGAATTCTATTTTCGTGAACTTAAAAACTATTTCAAAAAAAGACACACAATTTTTATGCTAATCGATCCATATATCATGCGTTATATCCGTGATTTCAAAGGAAATATAATAAAAGAAGGCAATGTTTCTGCATTAATTGAGACATTAAAAAAACTGAATTATCAACATCAAGGGTTTTCCACAGGGTATTCAGAATTAAGCCAAGCCAGATGGTTAGCTATCTTAGATTTAAAAGACAAAGCGCCATCTAAATTATTAAAGAATATGGAATATAATACTGCGCATAGCATTAAAAAGGCCCTTCAGATGGGTGTTAAAGTAAAAACACTGTCGATAGATGATATTGACGATTTTTATGCACTTTATCGTAAAGCTGAAATCAAACACGGATTTTCATTATTTACAAAATCGTATTTAAAACAGTTTGTAACGAGTTATCCAAACATTACATCAATGCAATTAGCCTATATTCATTTAAACGAACATATCAATATTTTAAAAACGAAGGCACACGACCTCGACATTAAAATCAAAACACAGCTAGAAAATCAAGCGCAACCTCTATCAAAGAAAAAACAAAATAAATTAAAAGAACAACAGATTATTTATGATAAATTGCAAGAAAATATTACAATAGCAAATCAATTACAATCGAAACATGGCAATACACTCCATTTAGCTGCCGCAATATTTGCGGAAACAAAAGATGAACTTGTGTATCTTTTCAGTGGCTCAAATCCTGAATTTAATAAATTTATGGGCAGTTATGTTTTACAGTGGCATATGATTCAACATGCGAAAACACAACATATTGACCGCTATAACTTTTATGGCATTACTGGTGATTTTACCCCTAATGCTGAAGATTATGGTGTGTTACAGTTCAAAAAAGGATTTGGCGGGTATATCGAGGAACTGGTTGGAGACTTTATATGTGTCACTAATCCACTTCTTTATCGTATCTATCAACTTAAAAATAAATAAAAACAAGCCACCTTATCACGTAAAAAGTGACAAGGTGGCGCTTTCATTTTGGGTACTTTATAAAAATAAGATACCTATCGCAATGATTAACACGATGATACCTATGAAATAGTTTAAAAACGTGCGCAGTTTAATTATCGTTCATTTATCCGTCATAGATTATCCTTAGTAAAAAGTTGCTTTAACACTAACGCGCATCCTATCATTACGGTGATGCCAATAATACCTTTAATGCATTCTGAAGGTGTTGTTCTTCTAATTTTAATATGTATTTTTACCATAATTTTAAAGTAAATTCATCTTTATTAGAGTTGGATTCCTCCTTAAATAGCCCCCTTTACAATAATTAATATGAGTGCATATTAATATAGCGAAAAATACAATATTTTATTTTTAAGGCGTTGTCATTTCATTTGTTCTAAACCTGATACAATCTCGCCTTTTTCATATTGATGTTGATCTATGAACTGTATCTTCATCGACTTTCCTCTCGTGTAATTGATATCTGTCATTACTTGAAAATGGATATGTGGTTCTGTCGTGTGACCGCTATTACCACATAGCGCAAGTCGATCACCTTGTTTAACTTTATCACCTGTCTTCACGCGTAAAGAGTGATACTTTAAATGTGCAATAAGACTATATTCATTTTCACGATGTTTTAATATTACATAGTTCCCTAATGGGTTTTGCTCGTCTACAACACCGGGTTGAAAGTCTTCCTTATCATCATGAGCTACCACCACTTCACCATCATATGGCGCTATTACAGGCGCGCCATAACAATAATAATGTTCTAATTGACTGCCATCGTCACGATACGTACGTCCATCTTTCATGATAACTAAATCATACGCATAGCGTTGTGATTCATTAGGATGATGATAATTTAATAACGTATTGTCGCCACCCCAAAAAATATAAAATTCATTTTCTATCGGCATAATATATTGATTGAACGTTTTTAATACATGTGATGGCTCTGTATCTATTGGTAGAAGTAATATTGACGTAATTTCATATTGGTGAAAAGTCATGCTAATCCCCGCATCACGGTTGGAACTGTACCATACCGCTTCACCGTTACCTTCATTAAAGCGATCGAGATAAATGTCACTCTTACCGTAATGTTTACAATAATATTTAAATAGTTTTTTAAATGCTCTATAGCTTATATGTGATTGTAGTGATTTAGAAAATCGTTTATATAAATATTTCGCTCTTTTTTGATGTATAACCTCATTAATCTCAAAAATAGTGAACATTAGAAACTCCTTTTCTATCATTATTACGACCTTATGCATTATTGTCATTTAATAAGAAAATCATGTTTTACTTATAAAAGGTTAAAAAAATATGATACCATTATTTTATATGATAACAGAGGGTGTCTCAATGAATAAGATGAAAAATGAATCATTACAAGTTCTCGCTTCAATGCTCATTATTAATGCGAATTATGTACATGGTACACTCTATTTAAAAGAAGATGGTGTACATTTTAAAGCTAACGGCCTTTTAGCTGACAAAGAAATACGTTCTCATTTTTTATTCAATGAGATTCAACATATCAAATTTGGATTCTCATTTAAACCTTATCGCATTGTCATAAAGACGTTTAGCGATGAAGCTTATATTTTTGATTTTGTAGCTAAACAAGAAGGTAAAGCATTGGTTCAAGCTGTAAAACAAAACCTATCACGTGCATGATGTATGCGCCATTAATACATGACACATCATTAATTCATATAGAAAGGCTAAGCACGATGATTGTGCTTAGCCTTTTTATGCTTAAAATATAGATGATGTTCGTTCGATTTTAATAGTTGAATGGCACTGTACTTAAAATAGTATGCTGGCGATTACGGAAGTTCAGTGTTCCTTCACCATTATCTAATTTGATTTCAGCGTATGTTTCTTCTTCATTACTACGTGAATGTGTGATACTACCTGGATTAATGACATGAATCCCATGAGTGAGCTCATAACGCGCGACATGCGTGTGACCGTAAAACGCAAACGCTGCACCCTGGTCTTTCGCATATTGTGCTAAGTTGTCACGCTCTTGATTAACCCCGAACCGGTGACCATGAGTATAAAAAAATGTTACACCTTGAAGCGTAAAGATTTCATCTTCCGGAAATTCCGGATAAAAATCCATATTCCCTTTAACACGTCGATAAAGACTTAATTCAGTGTCATTATACGTAAATTCAGAATCACCTAAATGAATAAATGTATCTGCGTCATCATGTTTATCGTAGATTTCGTGTAAAATACCTGTTTCCGAATGATTGTCACTTACGAGTATTAATTTCATTATGAATTTATCCCTTCCATGTACGCTTGGAGTTGATCAATAGCGCGTCGTCTGTGTGAAATTTGAGACTTCTCTTCTGCAGATAATTGTGCCATTGTTTTATTTTTATCTGGGACATAGAAGATAGGGTCATAGCCAAAACCATTCTCACCAATACGCGCAAGTGTAATTTCACCATCAACGGTGCCTTTGAAAGTATGCGTATCACCCTCAGCTGTCGTCATACTTATAACGCATACAAAGCGCGCGGCACGGTCTATTGTATCCTCTAACAAATGTAGCACTTTATCTATATTGGCATGATCGTCTTTATCTTCACCTGCAAAACGTGCGGAATAAACTCCGGGTGCACCATTCAATGCAGCAACTTCTAAACCACTATCATCCGCTATAACCGTTTTATTCAAAGCCTTGGCTGCCGCTTCAGATTTTAAACGTGCATTCTCCTCAAATGTCGTTCCTGTTTCTTCAACATCAAAGTCTTCTAGCAGTTCATTAATCCCGATTACATTATAACCCGAAAATATTACTTTAAAATCATTAATTTTCCCTTTGTTCGACGACGCAATTACAATATCAGTCATATCTTAACCCTCCTGGCCTAATTGAATTCTTTCAACTTTAACATGCTTGTATTTTAACCATTCTTTGATAATAAATTCAATATGAGTGGTGCGACCATTCGCAAAAAAGCGGTGCTTTGGATTGGGGTTATAGTGTGCATGTTCATGACTAAATGTAAGCAATGCACTGACTTCACGCGCCGTTTCCAATCCAGATGAAATCACTGTTTTTGCACGATTAAAATACTCATTAATTGGTTGGAAAAGTAAAGGATAATGCGTGCATCCTAAAATCACAGTATCCGCTTTAATATTTCGCCAACGCTTTAAAGTTTGATGTATCACAATACTTGTAATAGTAGGATCTTTATATTTGAGTTCTTCAACTAACGGCACAAATCCTGGACACGCCACCCCATGTACTTCTACATTAGGATTGATACGCTTTATATGTTGTCTATACGCTTCGGATTTAATCGTTCCTTCTGTTCCTAATACAAGTACACTATGATTGTCAGTTGTCATAATGGCTGTTCGCGCACCTGGCTCAATAACCCCGATCACAGGTATTTTAAGCTGCTTTTGTAGTGGCTCTAACGCAACGGCTGTCGCGGTATTACATGCGATGACAAGCATTTTAATATCATATTGTGTTAAATAGTTCGCCATTTCAATTGTAAATTGACGCACTTCTTCTTGAGATCTAGGACCATAAGGACAACGGCTCACATCACCGAGATAATAAATCGTTTCGTTTGGTAATTGTCGCATGATTTCTTTTGCAACTGTGAGACCTCCTACTCCCGAATCTATGACGCCGATAGGTCTCTCCATATTCTTCATCCTATTCTTTTTATACTTGTTGTACATTTTATCATACACCGCATATGTTGATAAGTCACATAGATTACATTCATTGTACGCCACACTATTAGAAAGAATTCGCTCAAGATGTATGTGAGATAATACTATAACGTTAATGTGTTTGTCCTTTTCCTTGTAATCTAAAACTTCATTATCATTTTGATATAAAAAAGCGGAGACAAAATGCCTCCGCTTTAACTATTGTGCCATTAGTCAACTTTATGGTCTGAACCAAAGAATGACTTGAACATGTGGAATGATGTTTCACGATTAAGTGCAGCAATCGATGTTGTTAACGGAATGCCTTTTGGACATGCTTGCACACAGTTTTGTGAATTACCACACGCTTGTAAACCACCTTGGTCCATTAATGCATCAAGGCGTTCATCTTTCGTCATCGCACCGGTTGGGTGTAAATTAAATAATCGTACTTGAGAAATTGCCTGTGCACCGACAAAATTATTTGAAGGTGTCACATTCGGGCATACTTCTAAACACACTCCGCAAGTCATACATTTAGATAACTCATAAGCAGTTTGACGTTTCTTCTCTGGCATACGTGGTCCAGGACCTAAATCGTATGTCCCATCAACAGGAATCCATGCTTTCATACGTTTTAAATTATCAAACATACGAGAACGATCCACTTGTAAATCACGAATCACCGGGAACGTGTTCATTGGTTCAATACGGATAGGTTGCTCTAATTGGTCTACGATAGTCGAACAAGATTGACGCGCACGCCCATTAATGACCATAGAACATGCACCACAAACTTCTTCAAGACAGTTCATATCCCAAGTCACTGGCGTTGTTTTCTCACCTTTATCGTTGATAGGATTACGACGAATTTCCATTAAACACGCGATAATATTTAAATTTTCACGATACGGAATTTCAAAACCTTCTTCGTATGGTTTTGAATTTGCATTATCTTGACGTTTAATAACTAATTTTATAGTTTTATGATGTTTGTTCGTTGATTGCTGATGTTGTCCTTCATTCGTTGTAGAGGCTTGTGTATTGTTTGAAATGTTTTCTTTTGTTTCAACCATTATTTTTTACCCCCTTTTGACTTACTTGTATAGTCACGTTTACGAGGTTCGATTAAGCTTACATCTACTGGTTTATAAGTGAAAGTAGGTTTCTCAGTTGGCCCATTATACGTGGCGATTGTGTGTTTTAACCATTCTTCATCATTACGTTCTGGGAATTCAGGTTTGTAATGTGCACCACGTGACTCATTACGATTGTATGCCCCTATTGTAATGACACGTGCTAATACAAGCATATTCCATAACTGACGTGTAAAGAATACAGCTTGGTTACTCCACGTTTGCGTATCTTCCATATCAATGTTTTCAAAGCGTTTCATTAACTCTACAATTTTCTTATCCGTTTCAAGCAAGCGATCATTATGACGGACAACTGTAACATTAGCCGTCATAATTTCACCAAGTTCACGGTGTAATTTGTAGGCATTTTCTGTACCTTTCATATTAAGAAGTTTATCAAAACGTGCTTGTTCTTCATCAATGCGTTTTTGATAAATACTGTCATCTAAGTCAACATAAGACTTTTCAACATTTTCAACATATTTTACGGCGTTTGGTCCAGCCACTGTACCACCATAAATCGCTGATAATAGAGAGTTCGCACCTAAACGGTTACCCCCATGTTGAGAGAAGTCACATTCTCCAGCTGCGAACAAACCTTCAATATTCGTCATTTGGTCATAATCAACATAGAGACCACCCATAGAATAATGAACTGCTGGGAAAATTTTCATTGGAACTTTACGTGGATCGTCTCCAGTGAATTTTTCATATATTTCGATGATACCGCCTAGTTTTACATCCAATTCATGTGGATCTTTATGTGAAAGATCCAAATACACCATGTTTTCACCGTTGATACCTAATTTTTGATTCACACAGACATCGAAAATTTCACGTGTTGCAATATCACGTGGTACTAAGTTACCATAGTCAGGATATTTTTCCTCTAAGAAATACCAAGGCTTACCATCTTTATACGTCCAAATACGGCCACCTTCTCCACGTGCTGATTCACTCATAAGACGTAATTTATCGTCACCTGGGATAGCTGTTGGATGTATTTGGATAAACTCACCATTCGCGTAATGAACCCCTTGTTGATAAGCAATTGATGCTGCTGATCCTGTATTAATCATAGAATTTGTTGTTTTACCAAAAATGATTCCCGGACCGCCAGTTGCCATGATGACAGCGTCTGAACCGAAAGCTTTAATTTCAGATGTTGTAATATCTTGCGCGATAATCCCTCGCGCTTTATTTTCATCATCTTTAACAACACCTAGAAATTCCCAGCCTTCATATTTTGTTACGAGACCATCAACTTCATAGCTACGCACTTGTTCATCTAATGCGTATAGCAACTGTTGTCCTGTCGTTGCACCCGCAAATGCTGTTCTATGAAAAAGTGTGCCTCCAAAACGACGGAAATCTAATAAACCTTCTTTCGTACGACTAAACATTACACCCATACGGTCAAGTAAATGTATGATTTTAGGTGCTGCTTCAGTCATCGCTTTTACTGGTGGTTGATCCGCTAAAAAATCGCCACCATAAACCGTATCATCAAAATGTAAATAAGGTGAGTCACCTTCACCTTTCGTGTTAACCGCTCCATTAATACCGCCTTGTGCACATACTGAATGTGAACGTTTAACCGGAACAATTGAGAACAAGTCTACATGTGCACCTTGTTCTGCCGCTTTAATTGTTGACATGAGGCCTGCGAGACCGCCACCGACAACAATAATTTTCTTTTCTGCCATAGCATTGTCACTCCCCTGAAATGATTAAAACGTAAAGACTAAAAACACATGTGTCAATTCTTAATCAATCAAGTGTTTTATTTTTGTCTTATTAAAAATCTAAATATGTTCTAATTTGCCAACACTTATACGAATGCTAAAATCGCACTTACACCAATGTAAGATAAAATGACGAATACCACTAATGATATCCAAGTGAATACCTTTTGTGATTTTGGAGATTGTAAAATACCCCAAGTCACAAGGAATGACCATAAACCATTAGCAAAATGGAATACTACTGCGATAATACATACGATGTAGAAAATTAACCAAATTGGATTAGATACGATGTCATGGACCATATCGTAACTTACTTCTTCGCCAAATAACTTTTGAATACGTGTTTGCCACATATGTATCATCACGAATAAGAATGTTAACAAACCTGATAAACGCTGAAATAAAAACATCCAGTTACGCATGTACGAATAATGCCCGATATTTTGGTTCGCTGTAAATGCAATGTAGAAACCATAAAGTGCATGAAATAATATAGGAATGTAGATCATTATAAACTCTAGCGCATAAAGAAATGGTAATGATTCCATAAATCCTGCCGCTTTGTTAAATGCCTCTACCCCTTGAGTAGCTTGATGGTTTACTGTTAAGTGAACTACTAAAAATGCACCTAGTGGAATCACGCCAAGCAACGAATGTAACCTTCTAAGGTAGAATTGATTCTTCGATTGTTCCAAAAGGAAGTCCCCCCTGCGATACTAAAATTTTTTGACTTCTTTTTTTTAATGTTGCCCTTAAGAAAACGTTTGCACATCTTATTAAAAAAAAGAAATCAACTTTTCTTCATTGTAACACTAAATGTGACGAAATTGGGTATGAGAATGATTCTCAACCCAATTTTATCCATTTTCTTCCTGTAACGTATGATACAGTGTTTTAGCTGTCTTTTCAGGTAAGCCGCTTGCTTTCAATTCTTCTATTGACGCTTGACGCATTTTTTTAATCGACCCGAAATGGCGTAGCAATTTTGTTTTGCGTTTTGGTCCGATACCTTCAACTTGATCTAAAACGGATTGCATTCCAGTTTTTTGACGTGTTTGACGGTGAAATGTAATTGCAAAACGGTGGACTTCATCTTGAATACGTTGCAGTAAATAAAATGCTTGCCCATTCTTTTTTAGGGGTATAATGTGTGCCTCTTCGCCATATAACAACTCAGACGTTTGGTGTTTATCATTTTTTTGGAGACCAGCTATTGGAATATCAAGTCCTAATTCATTTTGAATAACATCTAAGACACTTGTCATATGACCTTTCCCACCGTCCACAATAATCAAATCTGGTAACGGTAATCCCTCATTTAAAACACGCGTATATCGTCGTCGAACGGCTTCTTGCATTGATTTATAATCATCTGGTCCTTCAACTGTCTTAATTTTATATTTACGATATCCTTTTTTATCAGGTTTGCCGTCTACAAACGAGACCATGGCTGAAACAGGGTCTACACCTTGAATATTCGAGTTATCAAAAGCTTCAATGCGAATAGGTGTTTGAATACCCATCGCCTCACCGAGTTGTTCAATAGCTTTAATCGTTCGAGATTCATCTCGAGCAATCATTTCGAATTTATTTTCCAGTGCAATTTTAGCATTCTTTTTAGCTAAATCTACAAGTTGTTTTTTGGGTCCACGCTGAGGTGTTAAAATTTTAGTCTCTACTACGGAATGAATCATGTCATAGTCCAAATCTTTAGGGACATGTATTTCTTTCGGAATAAAGTGTTGATTTAATTGGTAAAACTGACCGATAAAGGTATAGAATTCTTCTTCTGGAGTTTGTTGTAAAGGAAACATTGTGGCTTCCCTCTCAATTAAGTTTCCTTGACGCACGAAAAACACTTGGATGCATATCCAACCCTTTTCAACGTGATAGCCAAAGACGTCTCGTACAGTTTGATCTGCAGACATAATTTTCTGTTTTTTTGTTAAGTTGTGGATATGTTCAATAAGATCACGATACTCTTTCGCTTGTTCAAATTCTAAGTTCTCACTCGCAACATGCATGCGTGTTTCTAATTGATTTAAAATAGTTTTATCTTCACCATTTAAAAAATCACTAATTTCACGAGTCATTTGGTCATATTTACTTTGTTTTACAGGATAAACACACGGTCCTAAACATTGACCGATATGGTAATATAAGCAGAGTCGATCCGGCATTTTATCACATTTTCGATAAGGATAAATACGATCTAGCAACTTTTTTGTTTCGTGGGCAGAATAAGCATTAGGATAAGGTCCAAAATATTTTCCACTCCCTTTTCTTACAGTCCGCGTTACGATTAATTTGGGATGGCGTTCCTTCGTGATTTTAATAAATGGATAACTTTTGTCATCCTTTAGTAAGACGTTATATCTCGGTTGATACTTCTTTATTAAATTCAATTCAAGTAATAATGACTCCGTTTCGCTCGACGTTACAATATATTCAAAATCGACAATCTCACGTACAAGCCGAGTCGTTTTCAAATCATGTGCTCCAGTAAAATAAGAGCGCACCCGATTTCGTAGCCGCTTGGCTTTCCCTACATAAATCACTTGATCTTGTCGATCTTTCATTAAATAGCACCCTGGTTCCATAGGTAAAACGGAGAGTTTTTGTTTCAATTTTAATTTAATATCACTCACTTTTAAATCACCCGCTTTTAACGATATACACGAAAAGGCTGGGTCGAAATCTTTACGAGATTCGTAGCCCAGCCTTAAAGGTTTGAGACTCATAAAAGTCCTCACCGATAAATATACACGTTCAAAGTTAAGTAGCACAATTCATTCATTGAAATCTATGTGCTGTTTACTTTAAATTTATAAATGCTTGTCTAAAACTTGTGCTAAATTTTCTTTAGGTTGGAATCCAACCACTTTGTCAACAGGTTCTCCATCTTTAAATACGATTAAAGTTGGAATACTCATCACTTCAAATTTAGCCGCTGTTGCTTGGTTTTGGTCAACATCTAATTTTAATATATCTGCTTTTCCATCATAATCTGTAGCTAAATCTTCTAAAACGGGTGCAATCATTTTACATGGGCCACACCATGTTGCCCAAAAGTCGACTAATTTCACACCACTGTTAATTTGTTCGTTAAAATTTGAATCATTTACTTCGATTAATGCCATAGGAAGTTGCCTCCTTGATTTCGTTGATAGTCAAAGTATATCAAATTCAAAATCGTTTTTCATTTCAATTGCTCATTATTTTAGTTTTGCGACAGTCACCCCAAATCCACCTTCACTTGGCATTCCTGTACGATACGTTGAAACACTGCGATGTTGCTTAAGATGTTGTTGAACACCTTTTTGTAAAGCGCCTGTTCCTTTCCCGTGGATGATATAAACATCTTCATAATTGCTTAATACCGCTTGATCTAAATATTGGTCTAACGCAACTAATGCTTCTTCATAACGGTATCCTCGTAAATCGAGTTCCATTTTAACTGTCGATCGATTAGAACGTGTAATCATTTTTGTAGGCTTTTCTTTCACCTTTTCTTTTTTCTCTAAATCTTTAATCGGTAATTTCATTTTGATAATACCCATTTGCACGACTGCTTCCTCGTCACCTATGAGATCCAAGACTTCACCTTTTTGACCATATGACAGCACTTTGACTTCATCACCAATTTGAATCACATCATAACGTTGCTTTTGCACATTTTGTTTAATAGATTTCGCCTCGTATTGATCATTCAGTTGCTTTTTCTTTTCAATTAACTCATGCTCTTTTACTTCCGCACCTTTTCGATCTCTCATCTCACGCAATTCTTTCAAAATCGTATCGGCTTCTTTTGTCGCTGATTGTACACGTTGGTTGGCCTTTTCTTTAGCTTCCTCCATTAATCGCGACTCATAATTTTGAAATTGCGCATATTTTTGACTTAATTGTTGATGTATAGATTCTGCTTCGCGAACTAATTGTTCAAGTTCAATGCGTTGATCATCCACACGTTTTGCATTGTGTTCTAGCGATGCTATCATGGTATTTATTTCTTTCTCATCTTGTCCGACCATACTTTTCGCATGATTAATAATTTTTAAATTCAACCCTAAACGCTTAGAGATCTCAAATGCATTTGAACGTCCTGGTACACCCATAAGCAACTTGTAGGTTGGACTTAATGTATTCACATCAAATTCAACACTCGCATTCATAACGCCATGCCGATTGTAGCTATATGCCTTTAATTCCGGGTAATGAGTCGTCGCCATGACACGCGCACCTACACTTTGCACATGGTCTAATATACTCATCGCAAGTGCAGCCCCTTCACTTGGATCTGTACCTGCGCCAAGTTCATCAAATAAAATCAAACTGTTCTTATTTGCTTCATCTAAAATTGAAATAATGGTCTTCATATGTGAAGAAAACGTCGATAAAGATTGTTCGATAGATTGTTCATCACCGATATCACAAAATACATTCTCAAACACACTAAGTTGACTTCCATCTAGCGTAGGAACGAGTAGTCCTGATTGTGCCATAATCACGATTAACCCTAATGTTTTAAGTGTGACCGTTTTACCGCCTGTATTAGGTCCTGTAATAATTACCGTTTGAATATCTTCTTCAAATGTAATTGTATTTGCAACGACGGTATCTCTATCTAATAAAGGATGATACGCTTTGGGTAAATATATCATTTTTGATGTCGTAAAAGAAGGTTTCGTCGCTTTAATTTTGGCACCATAACGTGCTTTTGCAATTAGAAAGTCAAGGTGCCCCATTACATCTTCGGTGATCAATAATGCATCCGCTTCTCGAGCCACCGCTTCTGTAAGTTGAGATAAAATCCGTTCCATTTCTACTTTTTCATCATTGCGTAAGCGACTCACCTGATTATTTAATTCAACGACGGATGATGGCTCGATATAGAGCGTTTGTCCCGATGCAGATTGATCATGCATAATCCCGCTAAAATCTTGACGATATTCGGCTTTTACGGGAATAACATGTCGTTCATTTCGCACAGTAACAATAGCATCCGACAACTTTTTTTGATTGCCTGATGATTTAACAATTCGGTCTAATTGTGATTTAATGCGTTGGTTCGTTTTTGATATTTTACTTCTAATTGCCTGTAATTCATAACTGGCTGAATCAAATAAATCTGTTTCATCACATGTTTCTCTTATAATTTGGTAAAGCGGTGTTAATACTGGCAATAATACCATTTGATTATGCAGTATGGGATAACTTATTTTCTCTTCATCTTCAATCATTTGATTGTAAAAAGTTTTAAACTGGTTTTGAATTTGAATCATGCGCTTTATTGTATTGAGTTCTTGAACATTCAACGTACCACCAATTTGTGCACGCTTCACATAGGGCGCGATTTGAGATAAACCACTTAGACTTGGTAAACGAAATTGGTTATATATTTGAGCGATTTCATCTAACTCTTCCATCTGAGCAACAACGGTATCATATTCAGTTGATGGAGAAAGTTGGCGTATTTTTGCTGCGCCTAAGTCACTGATTACTTCGTTCAAAAGCGCCGATTTAATTTTATCAAATTCCAATACTTCTAACGTTTTTTGTTTCATAAAATCCCTCAATTTCGAAAAATACAAAGTTATTCATCTAACTTTTTCTGATTTATAAATGCTTTAAATTGTTCTCGCGTCATCGTATTGATAACTTGTGATCTTTTAACAAATCCTTTTTGAGCGGTAGCTACACCATACTTCATAAAATCCAAATGTTTGGTATGATGCGCATCTGTATTGATTGTAAGTTTAAGGTCTGGGTATGTGCGTAAAATAGATGCATTTAAATCAAGTCGTTGTGGATTAGCATTAATTTCTAGCACCGTTTTAGTGTCTTTACACATTTGAACTAATTTTTCGATATTCACTTGGTAGCCATCACGTCGACCAATAATGCGTCCTGTTGGATGTGCAATATGTCTTACATAAGGGTTGAAGCACGCTGTTTCAAATCGCTTCATAATTTCTGCTTCGGTTTGATTAAAGCTTTGATGGATTGCTGCAATCACATAGTCAAGTTGCGCCAACACATCGTCATCATAATCAAGTGTTCCATCAGGAAGTATATCCATTTCTGTTCCCGAATAAATATCGATTTCTTTATATTCTTCATTTAATGCTTTAATATCTTCGTTTTGTTTTAATAATTTTTCCACACTTAAACCGTTCGCCACTCGTAAATTTCTTGAATGGTCTGTAATACACATAAATTCGTAACCCTTTTGAATATTTGCTTCGACCATTTCACGTAAAGACATTGCGCCATCACTTGCAGTTGTGTGCATGTGTATATCACCATTAATATCATCTAAACTAATGATATCTGATAAATCTTTATCAAATTCAGAGCCGTCTTCACGCATCGTTGGCGCAATCCAATTTACGTTAAAATGTGCATATATCTCTTTTTCACTATTAAATTGTAACAGCTCGCCATCTGCGCGTTCAATTCCATATTCGCTTACCTTCTCGTCTCTCGCCTTTGCCAATTGACGAATACGTATATTATGATCTTTTGAACCTGTGAAATGTTGTAACGTATGATAAAAAGCTTCTGGTGAAATGAGACGAAAATCGACCCCAATCGTCTCGTCATCGTGATTAAGCTCCAATGAGACTTTTGTTTCGCCAACAGCGACTTCCTTTGTTTTATTAGGAATATTTAACAATGCGGCTTGGACCTTTAATGGCGCATGTGTACTTATAATATAATCTAAATCTTTACTCATTTCTTTCATACGCCTAAAACTGCCTGCAACTTCAAAGCGTTCAATTTCAGGAATTGTATTTAAGTATGTTTCTATTTTATCGTTTAAACTCCGCATCATATTTATAGGGTAATGCGATTTTTTAGCACCTAAGGCTTTTACTGCTTCTAAAATATTTTGTTCTGTTTTTTTAGCAAACCCTTTAAGCTCACTTACTTTACCCGTTTCACAGGCAGCTTGTAACGAAGCTTTATCTGTAATATGAAGGGCTTCATACAGTCTCGCAATTTTTTTACTGCCTAATCCTTGAATTTTAAGCAATGGAATGAGTCCTTCTGGCACCTCTTGTTTTAATGTTTCTAGAGTAGGTGATTCTCCCGTCGTACGATACGTCTCAATAACATCACCGACCCCTTTACCAATATTTTTTAATGATGTAACGTCGTCAATTTCATCTAGCGTCCGTTCATCAATTTCAAGACTTTGTGCTGCCTTTCGGTAAGCAGATACTTTAAACGCGTTTTCACCCTTTAATTCCATATACGTAGCGATATTTTCAAGTAAACGTATGACATCTTTTTTAGTCATTGAAACCACCTCATAAAAAAGAGGATGAAACGATAAGTATGTACCATAAAACGCTCCAGCCTCTTAAGTTTATTTATGTTAAAGTCAGTGTAATTTTAGAAAGGATAGGAAGGTCAGTAATCAACCATTTCAATATTGTCGCATGTTGTAAAGAAGATTGAATCATAGCATCTGGATATAATGCCATTAATAGTAAAATAAAATGCAATACAATGACACCCGAAATCACACTCGTTATGACACCGAATATACGCAAACTAAAAACATTGCGGTGACGATAGGCCAACTCAGAAAATGTATCAAGTACAACGTGTGTAAGTACTTTGACAATAAACATGATGACCATAAAACTTATCACAGCATTAAATTCCTGTTCTGGTTGCTCAAATGCTAATGCATAATGAATGTGAAATGCATCCGTTTTAGGGAATGGGACAAATAATTTTAAATATTGATATAATGATTTATAAAATTGTAATCCAACCCATATTGCAAAAACAGTACTAAAGAGATGTAGCAAACTTGCCAGAAAACTACGATAAAAACCTAAAGCAGCATATACCAGTAGAAACGTACCACTGATCACGACGAACATCTTAGTGCCCTCGTTGTTTTAAACGTTGGATTTCTTCACGTAATTTAGCGTTTTCTTCTTCTAATAATACTAATTCATGCGTCACATTAACCGCTGTGAGTACAGCTTTACGTACAGAATCTAATCCTGCATTCCGCTGACCTAATGTTCTAATTTTATCATCAACTAAATCCGCTACATAACGAATATGCTCAGGATCATTTTCACCTATAATCGTATAGTGCTGGTCATTTATCGTTACGTTTATTCTATTTTTAAACTCACCCATATCCTTTCACCTAGCCCTATCTTTAAATTTATTCATCATCGTTCATTATACACGAGACGATACGTTTTGTGTATCATGGATTATGATTGACGACAATACTTACCACAGCACATTTAAATTATGGTAGGATGGAACATGCGATATACATATGGTATTCATGTTTTAACGTATGACTTTATATAAAGAGGGTTTTTATGGCAAATTTAGTTAAAATATTAACTCAAGCAGAAATAGATCAATTAATGAAAAAGATTAAAATGGACACATCTAAATTAGCACCTGGTATGATTGCCAAAGCCAAGTACCAAGGCGTGACTATTAGTATTTACAAGTCACGTAAAGTGATGTTTCAAGGAGCCAATGTCGATTCCGTTGCTGCATCACTGTTAGGAGAGACTATCTCAAAAGTTTCATCCAACAACCATCAATCTCCAAAAAACAAAACGTATCCTTACAATCAACAAAGTTGTATCGGTAGTGACGAAGCCGGGAGTGGTGATTATTTTGGTCCGTTGACCGTTTGTGCTTGTTATGTAAGTAAAACACATATTGACCTACTTAAGACGCTAGGTGTTGACGATTCAAAAAAATTAAATGATGCGAAAATTGTATCACTCGCTGAACAATTGGTTACATTTCTCCCTCACTCGTTACTTGTATTAGATAATCCTAGGTATAATGAACGCCAAGCGATGGGGTGGTCACAAGTCAAAATGAAAGCTGTATTGCATAATGAGTGTATAAAAAATGTGCTAAAAAAGGTTGATATGGATAATGTTGATGCTATTGTCATTGACCAATTTGCAGAACGAGATGTATATCAACGGTACGCACTTGGAGATGTTCCATTAAGCGAACGCACTCACTTCGAAACTAAAGGTGAATCGAAGTCGCTTGCAATTGCCGCTGCAAGTATCATTTCTAGGTATGCGTTTGTCAAACATATGGATCGTTTATCCAAACAAATGCATCAAACCATTTTAAAGGGTGCTAGTGGAAAAGTGGATCTTCTGGCTGCACGTCTAATTGAAAAGCACGGGTTACATCAACTCGATCAAATTACAAAAAAACATTTTAGCAACCGAAATAAAGCCCTGAAACTAATTGAATCTAAAGGTTCTAAATCATATTAAAGTATAGTCAATGTTCAATGTGTGGTGACATCGGTCACCCTTTCAGAAACAAACGTACAAGTCAACTTGTACGCATTCAGCATTTGACTACATAAAAATATCGATGATACATGTCTGAAATGTATCATCGATATTATTTTATATTATTATTTATCCTCTTAATGTTGCACCTTGACGCTCTAATGCAGTTAAAATAACGTCATGCACTTCTGCAACTTGTGCCTCTGTCAATGTATTTTCAGTATCTAAATAGTCTAAACGGATGGCTACTGATTTTTTACCTGTTTCCATATGCTCACCGTCATAAACATCGAATACAGATGCTTCTTTTAACAAACGACCACCTGAATGTTGAATTGTTTGAATTAATGAAGATACACGCACTTCTGTATCGACAACTAATGCGATATCACGTGTTACTCCAGGGAATTTAGGAATTTGATGATAGTTTATATAGCCGACATTGAATGCCATTATTTTCTCATAATTCAATTCAAATACGTACGTACGCCCTAAATCATATGCTTTGGCTACAGAAGGATGTAATTCACCAATAAACCCTATAGCTTCTCCTTGACATAATACTTTTGCTGTTCGACCAGGATGTAACCCATCAACTTGTGCCGTTTCATAATCAAACGTCAATGACAATTTATCTGCAACACGGTCGACAACACCTTTGACAAGGTAAAAGTCTACCATTTCTTTTTTAGCTTGCCATGGATTAGCCACATATTCACCTGTCATAACGCCACTCAAATATTCCACTTCATCCGGTAATTGCCCTTCACCATTACTAAAGAAAACATTTCCTATTTCGTATAATGCAATATTTTGACTTTTACGGGCAACATTATATTGTGCTGCATCGATTAAGTGTGGAATTAAACTTTGACGTAATGTAGAATGCGCTTCACTCATCGGCATTAATAATTTAATGACATCACGTTTTTCTGTTGTAAACGCAGTTGCACGTTTTTCATCTACAAGTGAATAGGTCATCGCTTGTGATAATCCTGCTCCTTCAAGCGCACTACGTACAACACGTGTTTTACGTTGACGGTCTGTTAAAGCACCACTAGATACAGTTTCAAATACAGGAAGCGAAGAAGGTAAATTATCATACCCATAAATACGAGCGATTTCTTCAATAATATCTGCTTCAATTTTAATATCTGGACGACGTGAAGGCACGGTTACACATAACGTATCATGTTCCACTGTTGTTTTAAATCCTAATTGTTCTAAAGCTTCAACCATTTCTGACTCAGAAACATTAAATCCAATCGTACGATTCACTTTATCAACCGTAATGTCAATCGTATGTGTAAATGACCCTAACTCTCCTTTTGATACGCGCCCTTTTATAACTGTACCGTTTGCTAGCGATTCTAAAAGGTGACACGCGCGGTCCACTGCTTCATTTACAAATTCTGTCGCTAATCCTTTTTCGAAACGACTAGAAGATTCGCTTCTTAAGTTTAAACGGCGTGACGTGTGACGTATTGATACTGGATCAAACAAAGCCCCTTCGACAACGACATTTGTTGTTTGATTAGTCACTTCTGAGAAATCACCGCCCATGACGCCACCTAAAGCAATCGGCTTTTCACCATTCGTAATAACGATATCATTAGTCTGCAATTGACGTTCTTGGTCATCTAATGTCGTCATCGTTTCACCTTCACGTGCTTGGCGAACAACGATTTCTTTTGAACCGATGTGATCTTGATCGAACATATGCAACGGTTGACCATATTCAAGTAACACATAATTTGAAATATCAACCACATTATTAATCGGACGAATACCTGCTTTCATTAAACGTGCTTGCATCCATTCAGGCGATGGCGCAATGTGAACATTTTTTACAATACGCGCGCTATAATAAGGAACTTTGTCTTCATTTTCAACTTGAACGTCTAACTCCTCATGCGCTTGACCTGTTTCAGACTGAATAGACGTATCCGGTTTTTGAACAGGCTGATGATATAAAGCACCCACTTCATAGGCCGTCCCTATCATACTTAATGCATCAGAACGGTTTGGTGTTAAATCAAATTCCATCAATTGGTCATCTAAATAAAGCGCTTGTAATGCGTTAGTTCCAGGTTCAACTTGTGTCGTAAAGTTATAGATTCCATCCTCATATGCTTTAGGTACCACATTACTAGCTAATCCAATTTCTTGTAATGAACATATCATACCTTCAGAAACTTGCCCACGTAATTTTGCGCGCTTAATTTTTATACCACCCGGTAAACGACCACCGACTTTAGCAACGATAACAGTTTGCCCTGCGTCAACATTAGACGCACCACAAACGATTTGCACAGGCTCAGCTTCTCCTATATTTACTTGACAAATATTCAATTTATCCGCGTCAGGATGTTTTTGTATGGATTCAACATAGCCTACCACTAAATGTTTAATATTGTCAGTGAAATCTTTAATATTATCTACTTCAATACCTGCACGTGTAATGCGTTCTGCTAAGTCTTCAATCGACACATCGACAGCTACATACGATTCTAACCATTCTTTAGAAATTAACATGTTGTTTCACCTCTGTCTTCCACTGCTTTAAATTGTTCTAAGAAACGTACATCATTTGTATAAAAATGACGAATATCTTCTATACCATATTTCAACATCGCAATACGGTCTGGTCCCATACCAAAGGCAAAACCAGAATAACGTTTAGAATCAAATCCAGCCATTTCCAGTACATTCGGATGTACCATACCTGCACCTAAAATTTCGATCCAACCTGTTTGCTTACAAACATTACAGCCCGTACCTTTACATTTAAAACAAGACACGTCGACTTCAACAGACGGTTCAGTGAATGGAAAATAGCTTGGACGTAAGCGAATGTCACGATCAGCACCAAAAAGCGATTTCGCAAGTAATTCAAGTGTCCCTTTTAAATCACTCATTTTAATATTTTCATCTACAACAAGACCTTCAATTTGTGTGAATTGATGACTATGTGTCGCATCATCAGAATCACGACGATATACTTTACCAGGACAAATAATTTTCACAGGTCCTTGACCATTTCTTTTTTCCATTGTTCGCGCTTGCACTGGAGAAGTATGTGTGCGCATTAATATATCTTCAGTAATATAAAAACTGTCTTGCATATCACGTGCTGGATGTGATTTTGGTAAATTGAGCGCTTCAAAATTATAATAATCTTGTTCTACCTCATATCCAGTGACAATTTCATATCCTAACCCTAAAAATAAATCTTCAATTTCTTCAACAGTGCGTGTTAATGGATGAGTGGCACCGTTCGCAATTTTACGACTTGGTAACGTCACATCAATAGATTCTTCCGCAAGTTGTTGATTTAAACTTTCTTCTGCTAAATCAGCTTGTCTTTTTTCAATTGCCTGTGTTATCGTTTGACGGACATCATTCACTTGTTGTCCGTATGCTGGTTTATCTTCTTTAGGTAAATCTTTCATATTTTTCATAAGCCCTGTGACAAGGCCCTTTTTCCCTAGATATTTAACTTTAACATCTTGTAAACCTTTTTCACTGTCAGCTTGTTGAATTGCTTCAAGTGCATCGGTTTTGATTTGCACCATTTCATTTGTGTGTGACATACGTATCCTCCTTAAAAATAAAAAGACCCCGCCCAATACTTGGGACGAAGTCTTTCCGTGGTACCACCCAGTTTTATGTAGCCATCTACATACACTCTGAATTTATGTGGATAACGGGCCATAAACCCGACTTAAATCTCTTTAAGTAGCTAAAAAGGTGAAAAAAACGTTATACAATTGAGGCGACTTTCAGTTCATGTCGACCTTCCCTAAACAATTGTCTAGCAACGCTTCCGTCTTTTTGTAAGCAAAATATTAATTTCAATACTTCAATTATATACAGGAGTAATTTTAGGGTCAACCCTTTAAATGAAACATTAAAATGCCCGCAGCAATGGCAACGTTTAAACTCTCAGCACGCCCATAAATCGGAATCGTAATATTCTGAGTTGTCGCCTCTAAAATATGTTCATTGATACCTTCACCCTCATTACCTAACACTAACGCAAAGGTGTTTTGTTGTTTTTCTATGTCATGATACGATACCGCTTCATGAAGTGCCGTTCCAAAAACAGGTCCCTCAAATTGATCTATAAATGATAAAATATCTTCAACTACTACGATTGGAATATGAAAAACACTACCTTGGCTCGCACGTAAAACTTTATCTGAGTATACATCAGCAGTTCCTTTTGAAATAACAACAGCATCTAATCCTGCTGCATCAGCTGTTCGAATCAATGTTCCAACATTTCCAGGGTCTTGAACACGGTCAAGAATGAGTACTTGTCGCACATCCATGACTTGAGGATCAGGTTTTTTAATAATCGCAAAAATACCTTGAGGAGTAACAGTTCCCGCAAGCGTCTCCGCGACTTTCATATTAATTTCATATACATGATCACTTGCGTGTATAATAGCCTCATCGACACGATGGATATCTAAGATAAACAAATGTTCAATTTTAAGCGCATTGTTATAAGCTTCTTCAATTAAATGATACCCTTCAAGAATCGCTAAGCCATGTTTATCACGTTCACGCTTCTTCTTTAACTTTTGGTATAACTTAACTTTAGAATTTTGATTGGATGTAATTTGCTCCATTTTAAATCCTCAACTCTTCATCTTTTATCTTCATTTTAACATAGCGTATCATATGCTTCATTTGATACAAATAAAAAATCGCTTCGACCAATATGTCAAAGCGATACACATCATTTCGATTATTTAGAAACGACTTCTTCACCTTTGTATGAACCACATGCTGGACATACACGGTGTGATAATTTTAATTCACCACAGTTTGGGCATTCTTGCATACCTGGTACTGCTAATTTGAAATGCGTACGGCGTTTGTTTTTTCTTGTTTTAGAAGTTCTTCTTTTTGGTACTGCCATGATTAATCCTCCCTTTTATTCATTACATATGACGCATGGATGTTAGCGTGCGCGATCACTATCATCATAGAACTGTTGTAATTTTTGAAGCCTTGGATCGACTTTCTTATGCGACTCATCTTGTGAAGGGTCGTTATCCAAAATTTGTGTTTCGTCAACAACTTCCCAACCTTGGCCACCCGTTAGCATGTCTTCACTATCATCAGCGACAACACGCATAGGTTTTTCTAACATCACAATCTCTTCAGCGATTGCACGAAGATTGATGATGCCATCCGTCGCAAGATGATAATGTTCATCGTCCTCATCTTCGTATAAACCATCTAAATCAAACACTTCCGTCGACGTCGTATCAAATGGAACCTCTACAGGTTTAAGTGTACGAGCACATGCCATTGTATACGTACCCGTTAAATGCATCGTAGCAACGACTTCATTTGACTTTACGATTAATTCACCATCAATGTGAACTGGCGAGATATCAATAATATCTAAAGTTCCAGCTAAATCGTTAAATTCAACAGTTTGATTAAATTTAAAAGGTTGTCCTTGGTATTTTCTTAATTGTGTTATTGACCATTTCATATGGCTTCACCTCTAACAAGCACAAAATTTATTTTAACTTTTGACGCTAAAGTTGTCAAGATTTTTTCTTAACATCTTTAGTTCTGTTACAATACTCATAATGAGACACGAAAGGAAAGAAAGCAAATGAAAAGTGTTGCCTTCATTACAGAATATAATCCCTTCCATAATGGACATCTTTATCATGTGCAACAATCGAAGTCTATAACTAAAGCAGATGTCACAATTGCAATCATGAGTGGTCACTTTATGATGCGCGGGATACCTTCAATGTTTTCAAAATTCACACGAACAAAAATGGCATTAACCGGTGTCGACCTCGTTGTTGAGTTGCCTTTAATTGGAAGTTTATCATCAAGTGATCGCTTTGCCGAAATGGGTATAAAAGTAGCTGATTATTTAAATGTAGACGCCCTGTCATTTGGCAGTGAAATCGGCGACATTGAAATTTTGAAAACGATGCGCGATAAAATGTTACTTTTAGAAAGCACTTCCGAATTCATTAATCAAATTAAACAAGGTAAAAGTTATCCACGTATCATGCGCGAACTTTTAAATCACTCTATTCTCGATTCACCGAATAATATACTTGGACTATCCTATTTAAAGCAACTCGCATTACAACAAAGCCGGATCGAACCTTTGACCATTCCTCGTCAATATTCCGACCATCATCAAAATGACATTAAACACTTGTCATTTGCAAGTGGGACTGCAATTCGACAAGATATTATCAATCAAGGTACGCGTTGGAAAAGCTGTGTTCCTACTGAAAATCATGCGTTATTCGAAAATGCCTTCACTGATACTGACACGCTTTTTCAACTCATTAAATTTGCCACACTTCAACATGATACGAACATATTGGCCACTATTCACACAATGAGTGAAGGGTTTGAACACCGTCTAAAACGCGAGATTAGTGTCGCACATGATTATATTACGTTAATGTCACGATTAAAAACAAAACGCTATACGTACACACACATCCAACGCATATTAATGAATGTCCTTTTACATTATAAATATGATGATGTTAATACTAGCGTTGATGCCGTCAGAATCCTTGGAATGACACGTCAAGGCCAAGCGTTTTTAAAATCACTGAAGCAGCAATATCCTGAAAAGCAGTTTGTCACAAACGTTAATAAAAACAATGCGCATTATTTTAAGCATGAAATCAAAGCAACTGAAATATATAATTTACTTACGCATCAAGATGAGACGGACTTTAATACACCAGTCATTATTTGCAATGCACGATAAAACAACGTGTCCCCTTTCAACATTAAAGCCAACAAAATGCATATATATATACTTTGTTGGCTATTATTTATCTTTATACAATGGAATCTGATAAATCTAAAAACGATATATTATTTGATTCCTCAGCCGAGACTTCTGATGCATTAAGCCGAAACTGAAAAAGCGTTGCGTTAAGGCATATACGAAGACAATATACATTTAAATTTCATGATGTTTAAATTTTTTTAATAATGCTTCTTCAACAGGTTTAGGCACAAATTCTGAAATGTTCGCATCATATTGCGCAACTTCTTTCACGACACTTGAGCTAATAAATGAGTAATCTGTAGACGACATCATATATAATGTTTCAACGTTAGGATTAAGTTTGCGATTCATAGATGTTAGTCGCAACTCATATTCAAAATCACTAACAGCGCGCAAACCACGAATAATCGTTGTTGCACCGATAGCGTCACAAAAATCTACAAGCAAACCATCATAAGCATGCACAAATACATTGTCTAAATGCGACACTGATGCTTCGATGAGCGCAATGCGTTCATCAGATGTAAAAGTCCCTTTTTTATTACTGTTTCGCAACACGCATATATGAAGCGCTTCAAAACGTTCTGCGCTACGCTCAATAATATCAATGTGACCGTATGTAATAGGATCAAAACTTCCAGGGATAACTGCTTTTGAATTAGTCATGACTGTCTCCTTTTTCTAATAAACACGTATCAGTTAAACCATAGTGATATCGCTTAATTTCTTTGAAGCCGTTTATTTTGATAGATTCACGATGACTAAACTCACACACGATAATACCATTATTTTTTAATAAATCAAATGCCTTAATCTGTTCCAATGCCTTATCAATTAATCCTTTATCATAAGGCGGATCTAAAAAAATAACATCAAATTGAATATCCCGTTTACTTAACGCTTTTAAGGCTCGGTCAGCACTATTTTTATAAACTTCAGTCTGTGCTTCTAATCCTAATTTATTAATATTTTGACGTATGATTTTAATTGCTCCATAATTTTGATCTACAAAAATCATTTTGTCCATGCCACGAGAAAGTGCCTCAATCCCTAGGCCACCACTGCCAGCAAACAAATCTAATCCAATCCCATGAATATCATGTAAGCTGTTAAATATACCTTCTTTAACTTTATCCATAGTCGGTCGCGTATTGCGCCCTTCTAGTGTATGAAGTTGTTTACTTTTATGTATACCTGCAATGACACGCATCATTAGACACTTCCAATCTTTTTTCATTTTTTATATAATCCTCTTAAAGGAGGAACGATATGAAACAATCATTTATAGTCCTTGGTAACGGACTCACTGACTTATATGAATTTAAAACATTAATCGATTATAACCACCAAAGAATAGAACGCATTGTCTTTTTTCATACACCAAAATCTAAAGAAAAACGTTCTTCAGTCGCAATGATTATGAAACCTACTGAAGGTAGATATTTTCAAGCCATATACACGATGCTCAATGCACTAAATTATCCTTATCCTGAATCAAATCGTAAATTTGAACTTATCCAATCATTTGCCGAACCATATCAAATTGAAATGGTAGGTGTCGATGTACATGAGCCTGAAGCATATCCTGAACTTGAATTGTACTTTAATTATTTAAAAAGTGTTTTAAGGTTACAACATTGGCTGCCTCCATTGGAATAATTAAAATTCATATTTTTCCTTTTCGTACACTTTTTTAATTGTTTTATAAGGTGATCCCATAATATTTGTAACATATTTGAGTTTCATAAGCTTTTGTATCACCGCATCCACTTGTTTTTGGTCGACATACATAGCGACATACTTATGGGTTTTGCTTGTCGCTACAATATGCCCATATTTTCTAATATGACGTTCATGCTTCATGTTCTTTAAGTAAATAATTATTTTTTCACGTTGTACGATTTCCATTTTTTCACCTCGCACTTTCACGTCTATATCGTACCATGATGGCGTTGAAAACGAAAAGATAAATTTCTTTTAAGGAGCTGTTAACCATGTCGAAAACTTATCGTAGCCTTACGAAATTCGTCTTTAATGTAAGGAACTTATTGAAGACACGCAACATCACACAACGCCAATCATCTCCAGTGATTGCCCCCTATTTTCTACACGATGCACCTTATCTTTTAAGTCACAGAGGCGGAATGTTCGAACGTCCGGAACATACACAACTTGCGTTTGATCACAGTCAACAATTAGGTCTCACTGGATTCGAAATCGATATTCGCCTGACAAAAGATGAACACGTCATTGTGTTTCATGATCGAGATGTCGATCGTACTACTAACGGGTCTGGTCGTGTTAGTGAACACACACTTGAAGAACTTTTAAAACTTGATGCAGGCTATCATTTTAAAAACAAACATGGACACATGCCTTATATCGGTCATCCACTAGCTAAAATCATGACCTTAGATGCATTATTAGAACGCTATCCCGATCAACTAGTAAATATTGATATTAAAGATAAGCCCACAACCTATGAAGGAAGTATCGCTGCCGAACGCCTTTATCGTGTTATAGTAAAACACAAAGCACAACATAGGGTTTTAGTGACAAGCTTTCACAAAAAACAAATTGAACGCTTTAATCACTATAATCAAAACCAAATTGCTACCGGTGCAAGTCAAGCTGAAGTCACTGAAGGCATCATGAAATTATTTTTAGGCATCCCCTTTTTATATAAAGGACAAGCACATACTTTCCAAATGCCGCTTTCTTATCGCGGACTTTCACTGACATCCCCAAGATTAATTTCATGGTTAAACGCTAGATGCATTATCCCGGGATATTATGGTGTGAATCATTTAGCATTGATGCACAATTTAACAGATAAAGGCGTGCACACAATTGTTACTGACCGTCCTTCACTCGCAAGACAATTTTTAGCTAATAAAAAAATATGACATATATACAAACTTTTTCACATAAATCCCGCTATACGCACACATCAATAAACGCCTTGCAAAGTTGACATAGGTAAGTTAACTTTGCAAGGCGTTGTCATGATTAAACCTATTTTCATATGCTAATGCGATTGACACTGACAGGCATCACCAGTCGCACACCCTTGTGTCAGTTTATCAAATAGCGGTGTGCCCGCATCCACTTTTACATGTTCGGAAACACTCGTTGCTAAAATCATAATGACTTCATCAATTAATTGCTGCAAATCGGTTTCAGCTTTTTTAAATGCGACAACAGTTGGGTGCATTTCATACGCTCTTTTAGCTTTTCTTGTTGTTATCATGACGTGTTGATAATCTGGATGATATCGACCAAAACGTTGCACTTCATTGTATTGTTGTCGCTGCGTCAAAAATGACTGATATAATTGTCTTGCCGCATGATCATCTTTCAAATTTTGATATGCAATTTGATAATTATGAGACATCTCAGATGCTTTAATCATATCTCCAAGTTCATCCGTCCGATCCAAAATTGTCATTAATGCTTCGTCAAACATGAGCGTCTTCCTCCTCTAGAAAAATTAGAATGAAATATTGTCGATCAATTTCGCCACCCATTGTCGTATACTTTTCATTTAACATTCTTGAGCGATGGGCATCAGAATTCATCCAACTATGTGTCAGTGTAGGAATGTCATTAAAATTATACGCAACATTTTGTGATACGTTTCGATAATGTAAATCCGTTTGATCTAGTACACTCATTAAGCTCGCCTCAGTAAATGAGCGATTATCCGTTGACAACATATTGAACAAATTAACATTTGCTACACTTTCAAGCTTGCCTTCAATCTTTAAAGGCTTTTGATGATATAGCTGGCGCATTTCATTCGTTAATTCATATAATGTTAACCGTTGATTCACATCTTGATCAGCACTTTTACTTGCTTCCTTTTTATCAACTTCATCTTCAGTTAATAGGTCCGGCTCATTTTTTTTATAAGGATTCATCGCTGCCAGTGCCTCTTTATCTAAAAAGCGTAAGCCAATCACACGATTCGTTTGTTGGTCAATGAACACCTGTGCGTACAAATCATCAAATTGAATGAGCGCTTGTGTTTTAACATCTTCATCAGAAAGTTCATAATGATAATCTCGGCCATTTATTTTAAATTGAGGTTCCGTATTAATTGAGAAAGAATTATAAATTTGATCGGCACGTGAATTTATTTTAATTGGTCCTGTATGCGTTTTTGAACCCAAACCTGTAACATATATTGATTTGACAACATTATTTTTCGCTGTAACGATGAGATACATGCCATTTCTATGAAAAATAAAATTTTTAAAATCATGTTCAAATGTATATGTGCGATCAGCTTGACCCCATTTTTTAGTGACGTTTTTCATCGATGCGCCAACAAGTGTACCTACACCCTCTTTTATTTTTGGATTTTCGCCTTCTGTCGATTTAGGTTTTGGTGTATTGCTACGATTAATCACATCTTTAGATTGATTGGGATTTTCTAGCACATCGAACTCAAGTTTGGGAGAATAAAATAAATAAACTAAAAATACAACGAGTAAAATAACACCTACCACTTTGAAAATGATACTTTTCATAGGCACCTCCTTCAACGCATTCGAGTTGACAATATTTTCCCATTTTTAATTCAAAAATCAAAATGTTTGATATAAAAAAGGTTGTAACATGATATCGTATCATCAGTTACAACCAATCCTTATTATAATCCAAATGTCGCTTTAATCAATGACGTCGTTTCTCCACCTGGATATAAAACATATAGTAAAACATACACTGCCACACCTGTAATTGCCGTAAAGAACCACACTAAAGATGCAGATGGTCCAATTTTACGATGCACATGATATTTATCTTTCAAGCCAGTAATAATTTGAATCAGTCCTAATACTGCCCCAACTGTCGCTAAAGTAATGTGACAGAATAAAAATATCGTATAGTACACTTTAATTGAATCAGGTCCACCAAATGCTGTATTACCAATAAACACTGTGCGACTTGCATAAATAGTAAAGAATACAACAGCGAAAATTGCTGCAAATAACATCGCTTTTTTATGCTTTTCAATTTCTTTTTTCCAAATCAATCTCCAACCAATCGCAACAAAAATTGCGCTAATGACAATACACATCGTACTAATAGTAGGTAAAATTGGTAAGCTCATTGTTAACCCTCACTCATTTTTCGTTTAAATCATATTTATTAAAGTCATTACAACGACTAACGCGAAAAATACAACTAAATAGTTCAATGAATAAATAAACATTTTAGTTGCCCATTTTGTTTCAACTGTAGTCGTTTTAAAACTTGTCAATCCTAAATAAATCCATCCTACATTTAAAAGCGTTGCAAGAATAACGAAAACGACACCTAATTGCAACATTAAAAAAGGAATTGGTAGTAATCCAAAGAGCCATAGAAACATTCCTAATCGTGTACGTTGGAATCCTCTTACCGAAGGCAGCATTGGAATATTCGCCATCGCATATTCATCTTTTCTTTTAATTGCTAAAGCATAAAAATGGATAGGTTGCCAACAAAAAACAACTAAGAACAAGGCCCAAGCTAACATAGAAAGTTGTCCTTCAATTGCTGCCCAACCTATTAAAGGTGGCACGGCCCCCGGAAAACTTCCGATAACTGTGTTCCATGTAGTATGACGTTTTGACCAAATTGAATAAAATGATACATATCCAATGACACCGGCCAGTCCAATAACACCTGTTGGTATGTTAAGCATGAATAACAGGATTTCTCCTACAATTATCATACCTAAACTTAAAAACAAAAGATGATGATTAGAAATCCGATCGTTGACGGTAGGACGATTTTGTTTACTAGGCATAATGCTGTCAATATCTTGATCATAGTAATTATTAAGTGCACATGATCCCCCCATGACTAGCGTTGACCCAAGCATCATTGTAACAATTTGTGGGATTGAACCTAAAAACGCGTGATGTGAAAAAATGATAGCGAGCCAAGCCCCAGTAAATGCAGGTATCAGGTTACCTTGAACAAGGCCTAACTTGATAATCTGCTTTAATTCTTGTAACGTAACACGTCCTTTCGATTGAACGGTTAACTCGGATTTAGACATCACTTACCCCCCTTAAAAATTTCATATAATACAATGATATATTAAAGTGAAATACTTTACTAGGTAAATCGCAAAAAAAATGTGACACTTTATCGACATTCTATGAAAGTCATGATTAAGTCACACTTAATAGTTCGTTTTTTGATATAATATACCTAAATGTAAAATTTACGTCATTTTTACAACTTTATTAATAACGGGGTGTTGAGCAGTGTTTAGAAAGCGAAACCTAAAGTGGCTTTCTGTATTAGCTACTTTAATGATGGTATGGGTTCAGCTTGGTGGTGCACTAGTTACAAAAACCGGTTCTGCTGATGGTTGTGGTTCAGACTGGCCACTTTGTCACGGTGCTTTTTTACCTGAAAACCTCCCGATAGAAACGATTATTGAGCTGAGTCATCGTGCTGTTTCAGGGCTCTCATTACTCGTTGTTCTTTGGCTTGTCATTACATCTTGGAAGCATATCGGGCATATAAAAGAAGTAAAACCATTATGTAAAATTAGCGTTGGTTTCTTGTTAATTCAAGCATTAATCGGGGCTGCCGCAGTCATGTGGCAACAAAATGATTATATATTAGCACTTCATTTTGGAATATCTTTGATTAGTTTTTCATCAGTCTTTGTGTTAACGTTAATCATTTTTAATTTGGATCAAAAATATGAGGCGAATATTGTACATATCCGCAAACCACTTCAACGTTTAACGTGGTTAATGGCTGGAGTAATATATGTAGCCATATACACAGGTGCACTTGTACGTCACACAGACTCAAGTTTAGCCTATGGCGCTTGGCCGTTGCCGTTCAACGACTTAATCCCACATGATGTCCATGATTGGGTCCAATTATCACACCGTCTCTTAGCATTTTTAGCATTTATGACAGTGATGATTGTTTACATCCATGCAGTGAAGAATTACCCTAATATTCGTACAATTACGTACGGCTATACTGCAAGTTTTATTTTTATTATTCTACAAGTTGTTACAGGTGCTTTATCAGTTATCACAAATGTCAACTTAATTATCGCGTTATTCCATGCCCTATTTATCACACTCCTTTTTGGAATGATTAGTTATTTCTTACTACTCATTTTAAGATCTAACCGTGGTGACCAATAAGATAAATTAACGTTTGAATCATCACATAGGAATTGGAAATCAAATCATCTTATTTTAATTTAATGCCTTATCCATACATTTCATTACATCTCACCTAAGGCATCAATGACATCAATGAAATGTATATTCTCAGATTTTATCACTAAAATTATTTAAAAGGTTTCAATCAAATAGCTAATAAATTTATATATAATATGCGCTCTATAAAGTAAACACTTGAAAAGTGAAAACTTTATAGGGCTTTTTTGTATAACGAAACGGCATTAAAACTTCCATAGAAAGCTTTAATGCCGTTGTACACTACTTATTTCAATATAAAATCCGTTTTAAATTACTTGTTTGCTTGTTCTACTTCTATTAAAAGATCACCAGTTTCAATGCCATCATTAGGTTCGACGTGAATTTTTTTCACAGTCCCTTTAAATGGTGCTTGAACTGTTGTTTCCATTTTCATTGCTTCTGTAATGATGAGCGACTGATTGGCTTCAACCTCATCCCCTTCTTTTACATCCACTTGTAATACCGTTCCTGGCATCTGCGCTCCAATGTGTGAAGGGTTTGTTTTGTCAGCTTTTGGTTTTGCACGCTTAGATGATTGAACATTTTCATCTTTAATCCGCACGCGACGCGCTTGCCCATTCATATCAAAGAATACAGTACACATTCCATTTTCATCCGGTTGTGTAATCGTCTTCAGTGTAATGATTAAAATTTTACCTTTATCGATTTCTATTTCCACTGTTTCATTGTCGCGCATACCAAAGAAGAATGTTGGCGTATCTAGAATAGATACATCCCCGAATTTCTCATATGTTTGAATATATTGCTCGTAAACTTTAGGGTATAACGCATAACTAATCACGTCTTCATCAGTCACTTTATGCTGTTGTTTTTGTTGTAATTCTTCCTTTAGCGCATCAAAATCAACAGGTTTTAAGTACTCACCTGGTCGTTTAGTGAGTGGTTTCTGACCTTTTAATACTGCTTGTTGCAATTCCTTATTAAACCCATTAACAGGCTGTCCAATTTCACCTTTAAAGAACGATACTACAGATTCTGGAAAATCTAATTTATGTCCATCTCGAATAACCGTTTCTTCATCTAAATCATTTTGGACCATGTATAACGCCATGTCACCTACCACTTTAGAAGAAGGTGTCACTTTAACGATATCACCAAACAAGAAATTCACACGGCGGTACATTTTCTTTACTTCTCCGAATCGTTCACCTAAACCTAAACTTTTCGCTTGCTGACGCAAATTAGAATATTGTCCGCCTGGCATTTCATGTTGATAAATTTCAGTATGTGGTGATTTCATATCGCTTTCAAAATCACTATAGTATGCACGTGCTGCATCCCAATAATGAGACAATGCTTCGTGACCGTCAATATCCATACGTAAATCTCTTTCGAACCCATCTAATGTGTAATACAATGAGTTACTACTTGGTTGACTTGTTAGTCCTGACATGGCAGCAACAGCCGTATCAACAATATCTACACCCGCATCAATCGCTTGTTTATATATGATAATACCATTACCACTTGTATCATGCGTATGTAAGTGAATTGGTAAGTCTACTGCTGCTTTGAGCTCTCCAATCAGTTCATAAGCTGCACGTGGTTTTAATAAACCAGCCATATCTTTGATTGCTAACATATGGAACCCTTCACGTTCTAAGGTTTTAGCAAGTTTGACATAATAATCAAGAGTATAAATATTAGAACGTTCAGGATTTAAAATATCACCAGTATAACAGATGGTACCTTCTGAAATCTTACCCGCTTTTTGAACCGCTTCGTTCGCAACTTTCATTTGTTCAACCCAGTTTAATGAATCAAAAATTCGGAAAACATCAATCCCTGCTTCAGCACTGTGCTTCACAAATTTTTGAATGACATTATCAGGATAGTTTTTATAGCCCACTGCATTTGATGCACGAAGTAACATTTGGAATAGAACATTCGGAATTGCTTTTCTTAAATCATGGAGACGTTGCCATGGATTTTCTTTTAAGAAATTAAATGCAACGTCAAATGTGGCACCGCCCCACAGCTCTAATGAAAAGTTGTTTTGCATCACTTGTGCAGTTGCCGGGGCAATTTTAAGTAAATCATGTGAACGTACACGTGTTGCTAATAAAGACTGATGCGCATCGCGAAACGTCGTATCTGTAATCAAGACGTCTTTTTGCGCCTTTACCCAATCTGCGACAGCTTGAGGACCTTGCGCATCTAATAACTGTTTTGTTCCACTTAAGCTATTGATTTCTTTTAAATCGACTTCAGGTAGTTCTGTAGGTTCAAATGCAGGTTTTGGACGTTTATCAACATTTGGAAACCCATTAATTGACACATTACCAATATATTCTAGCGTTTTCGTTCCTCTATCGCGTGACGGTTGAATAATGAATAGTTCTGGTGCATTTTCTAAAAATTTTGTTGTATAATCACCAGAAGCAAATTTATGATGGTTAATCACATTACGTAAAAATGGAATGTTTGTTTTTACACCGCGAATACGCATTTCTTGTAAAGAACGCTCCATTTTTTCTCGTGCTTCTTTATAACTAATGGCATGTGTGGACACTTTTACGAGTAAAGAATCGTAATATGGTGAAATTTCAGCACCTTGGAATGCATCACCTGCATCTAAACGTACGCCAAATCCACCACTTGAACGATAGGCAACAATATGACCCGTATCAGGCATAAAATCTTGTGTAGGATCTTCTGTAGTAATACGACATTGAATGGCGTAACCTAACGTTTTAATTTCGTTTTGAGAAGGCATACTAATGGCTTCATCATGTAATAATTCGCCATCTGCAATTAAAATTTGCGTTTTAACAATGTCTACACCCGTAATCATTTCTGTAATCGTATGTTCAACTTGAACACGTGGATTCACTTCTATAAAATAAAATTCATTGCCTGAGACTAAAAATTCAACAGTACCTGCATTGACGTATTTAATTTTTTTCATTAAATCCACTGCAGATGTGCAAATACGTTCTCTCAATTCGTCTGACAACGATACTGACGGTGCAACTTCAACCACTTTTTGATGACGTCGTTGCACAGAACAATCGCGTTCATATAAATGGATGATATTACCTTCCTCATCACCGATAATTTGCACTTCGATATGTTTTGGATTATCAATGAATTTTTCAATATATACTTCACTATTACCAAAAGATTTTTCTGCTTCTGACTTTGCACGTGTAAACGCTTCTTTTAATTCAGACGGCTCACGAACGATACGCATGCCTTTACCGCCGCCACCACTCGTCGCCTTAATCATTAATGGATAACCAGCTTCTTCAGCAAAAATTTCTGCTGCCTCATATCCTTCTACAGGACCATCCGTACCTGGAATCACTGGTAAATCAGCTTTAATCGCTGTTGTACGTGCTTTCACTTTATCGCCAAACATATCTAAATGATCAAGATGTGGACCGATAAATATAATGCCTTCTTCAGCACAACGTTTAGCAAATTGCATATTTTCACTTAAAAACCCATAACCTGGATGAATTGCATCTACATCAGCTTCTTTCGCAACTTTAATGATGCGCTCGATATTCAAATAACTTTCAGCTGGACCTAAATCTTCGCCAACAAGGTATGATTCGTCAGCTTTATATCTATGTAGTGACCCCATATCTTCTTTTGAATAAATTGCAACAGTTTTAATATTAAGCTCTGTTGCCGCCCTAAAGATACGAATGGCTATTTCCCCGCGATTTGCGACTAATAATTTACGAATGCGTTTCATGAAGCCAACCTCCTAAAAAGTTCGAAAATTCGAAAAATATAAATACTATTATATCAAAATCTAACCAAAAGTTAAAAGTCGAAGTCACTGTTCATGATTCAAATGACCTATGATGAATACACAAGGTTATAAAAATTACTTATTACTCTTGATAGATTTTAGTTATTACCAAATATATTTTAAGTTGTTGCAACTCAAAAGTCAAAATAAAAAACGAGAACTTAGAATCATATCAAACTTTTAGATTCAAAGCTCTCGTTGCTGTTTTAAGTCATCTTGGCTTTCTTTAAATATCGTTTTCTTGCTTGTTCGTATCTAATTTGTTTAGATACAATAAGCAATAACCCCATCGCAATGCTCAAACTTATCATTGAGGACCCACCAAAACTGATAAATGGTAATGGGACACCTGTTAATGGGATTAATCCTGAAATCCCTCCTAAATTGATAAACGTTTGAATACCGATATAACTTGCTATACCAACACAAACGAGTTTATAAAAATAAGAAGTTGTGCGTGAGGCAAGTTCAAAGGAACGATATACAATAAAGAATAATAAACTTAAAACAATGAGTACACCGACAAGACCTAATTCTTCTGCAATAATTGCAAAAATAAAATCAGTATGCGGTTCAGGTAAATACCCGAGTTTCATAATACTATTACCCAAACCTCTTCCAAAAATCCCACCATTACCAATGGCAAGAAGTGAATTCGCAAGATGATACCCAATACCATCTTCAAAATTGAAAGGATTTTCAAGTGCACTAAATCGTGCAGTAAGGTATGAAGGTAAAATATTAATTCTAAAAACAACAATAATGATAACAACGACAAATAGGCCTAACAAACTGAAGAAACCAATTTTCAAAAAGTTCTTTATTCCAATGCCAGCATACAAAATAATCGAAAAGAAAATTGCTGAAATTAGCAATGTTTGTCCAACGTCTTTTTGTAATAAAACGAGCCCAATAATGAGTCCAACAAAAATAATTGGCCATAATATCGCTGTTGGATCTCGTTGGATTTGAGGTCTTTTCCGCTCAATAATATAAGGCACATAAAGTATGATTGCAATTTTTAATAGTTCCGATGCTTGAAGATTCATAAAACCTAAATTCAACCAACTTCGAGAACCGTTAATTTCAGAACCAATCACTAATGTGGCTAATAATAATATTACGATAAAAGCCATCATGCCCACTTGGAATTTAGGTGATTTCAAAAGTTTAACATTCATTAAATAAGCGATAAAAAATACAATTCCAAATCCGATACCGATATACACCAGTTGTCTTGAATAAAAATATGTACCTGGAACAGATACACCACCGGTAAGTGTTCCTCTCGTTGCTGCTACCATACTAGCACTATACACCATTGTTAAACCGATAAAACATAATGCAAGATATGTGATTAATAATGGAAAATCGATATATTTAGAGGATCTCAAAATATATCGAAATAAACTTTTTATATTATTCATATGATATTATCATCCAATTCATCGCAGATACAAAGCGTCGTTGCGCCAAAATCTCACTATGGACTTTCAATCGCAATTAAACTCTTGTAAACGCTTCGTGTAGTTTTGATAACTCTTTTTCAAGGCGAAGCATCAATGCTTTACCATCTTCTTTATCAACCAAACCGAGTTTCACAGCAAAATCAACTTCTTTTTGTAACCCATACATTTGTGTATCTAATACTTCCTCATATAATGGGCATTGTGGCAAAGTTAAGTTATCAATTTGCACTTTGATGAGCTGTAAAATTCTGTCCGCGTCTGCATTTAACTGGTCGTATGCCGCATTGCTAATATTTTTTTGCTTGCTCATGACATAGTCCCCCCATAATTTTATCTTCATGTTAAAAGTTTATCTTAACACCTTTTAAAAAGCAAGTGAATTTCATACGCCTCCGTCTCAAGTATGATAAAATAAATTAAGTTTATTAGAGGGAGTGCAATGAGTATGATTCAAATTAAAGGTGCAGTAAAATTTCCTATTACTTTAGATAGTTCAACTTGGATTTTTGATGACCGCAAAATACGTATTGAAGATTTAAAAAATGGTGTTTTTGATGGTGAAAAGCCTATTAAATTTGAAGATAATCGTGAGTGGAATCGCGCGATTTTAGAAGGTCAAACAAACCCACCTACATTAAATTCTGAAATCGATTATAAAAAACGTGCCGTACTAGAAGGTTCATTCGTTATCAACATGACTCCGTTTTTCAAAAATGCTGAACCTTTGGACAGCGCGTCTATCATTCGTTTATCTAATGAATCTAATCATATAGATGTGCCATTTCATTTATTACCTTACCTATTTTTCCAATTTTCAAAAGATGGAAAAAGACTTTATGACAATAATGCTGTAGACAGTTTTGTATATCAACAAGCTGAAGGTGTAACGTACGTGTTCGACTATGTGACGCATATCGAGGTGTTATAAATGCGAAAAGAAAAATGTATCATTTGCGACACTGAAGTTTTATTAGATGAAAATACACTCATTGCTAAACGTTTGAAAAACAATCCTATTCAAACCTTTATGTGTGATGAATGTAAAAGTCGTTTAGATACACCAAAGCATCGTCTTAACCCTTCACATCACTATCATTCTATAAAAATAGAGCATGAACCCCATTAAACAGTTGCAACGGAAAACTGGGACAAGTAATGTCTATCTTAAAATAAATAGCCATGACAATTTACCATTAAGATAAATTGTCATGGCTATTTTTACACAACTGACTTAATTCAATCAAATATAATTCGTGAGGTGAATTTAAAACCATAAATATCATACGTTTTCTATGGTCTCAGGTATCAATGAGAAATACATTTATACTTTATTGGACACGTTCTCTTTTTTCGGAACTGGAAAGCGTCCACCATTAAATAAGTCCCAAATCTCTTTAGGCAATTGATGGTGATCCTCTCTAGTAGCATCAAATTGGTTTATAATTTCATTTTCACGGTTGTTTTTTATTTTAGAAACGAGCTCTTGATCTAATAACAATCCTCTTCCTAAAGCAATTAAGTCAGCACCCGCTTCAATACCAGATAATGCAGTTTCACCGGAATAAACTGATCCTATACCTATCAATGGCATGCGCCCATCAATCCATTTTTTCAAAAGCGTGATTCTTTTTTTGCCCTGATATTTACCTTCTCTCGTTGTAGATTGAATATCCATTAACGAAGCATGTAAATAATCTAAAGGATATGATTTTAACATATGAATTAATTCTTTCGTTAACTCCATAGTTATTCCAGGTGATTCTGCTTCTTCTGGGGAGAATCGATATCCTACAATGAAATCTTTAGGGGCCAATGCTGTTTTCACTTCGAGCACTTCCTCAACAACGGCCTTTGGATACGCCAATGGATCTTTCCATTCATCATTTCTACGGTTGTAATAAGGTGAAACAAATTCATGAATTAGATAATGGTTCGCACCATGAATTTCAATCCCATCAAAACCCGCTCGAATCGCCAAAGCAGTAGCACGTCCGTAGTCTTTGATTGATTGTACAATTTCCTCACTTGTCATAGCTCTTGAAGCATGTTTTTCAGATTTACAGTATCCGTAATCTTCAACTTCACTCGGTGCTTTCACATCTCCATCAGGAACATATTCAGGTAAAGCACGCGCACCTCCATGATGGATTTGCATAATCGCCACTGCGCCGTTTTGTTTAATCGTAGCTGCAAGTCGTTTGAGCCCTTCTAAATCCGATTCTTTAGAAATAGAAGGGTGTCCAGGAAATGCCTTTCCTTCTAAATTGATGTAACTCGCTGCTGTAATTGCCATCCCTACATCTTTTGTTCTAGAATGGACAAATTCAATTTCTCTGTCTGAAGCCGTGCCATCCTCATTAGAAATCGTGTGCGTTAAAGGCGCTAACACAAATTTATTATTAATACGCTTCCCATTTGGTAACGTCACACTTTCAAATAAAGACTGATAACGTTCATCCATAAAACCCCTCCTTAAACAACTACCCTCAGTGTAATACAAGAACAAAAACCGACAAAACAACTCGACTTGGGAGCACGATAGAAATCTTTGATTTCGTTATCGTGCCCCCGCAACTATGACTAGACTTTCGCCTCCACTTTACCTTTTCTTCGGAAGTCAGTCATAGACTGCGCTCTTATATTTCACGCTCTCCTTAATACTTTACACATGCTTTTCCACTTTTTTCCCGCTAAAATCTTTGATTTCGTTGTGTTGTTTCCACAGTAATCATTTTAGGCAGCACATAAAGCCCATAAAAAAAGCAATATCACAAATAATTGTGACATTGCTTCAACAGATGATTTATTCATTATCTTCCATCATTTGTTTTATACGTTTTGCTTCTTTTTCACGTTGACCTTTATTTAAAATACGCTTTCTCAAACGTACATTCTCTGGTGTTACTTCAACAAGTTCATCATCATTAATAAATTCTAATGCTTCTTCTAATGTTAAAATACGTGGCTTTTTCATTGTTTCAGTTTGATCTTTTGTAGCTGAACGGACATTTGTTTGATGTTTAACTTTTGTAATATTAACAGTTAAGTCATTTTCACGATTATTTTGACCAACAATCATTCCTTCATATACTTCTGTACCAGGTTCCATAAAGTTTATACCACGATCTTCTAAACCTAAAATCGCATATTCACTTGCACTACCTTGATCCATAGAAACTAATACACCATTTCGACGACCGCCAATACGTCCTTTAATACGTGGTCTAAATTCATCGAAAGTGTGGTTAATAATACCGTATCCACGTGTCATTGACATGAATTCAGTTGTGTAACCAATTAAACCTCTCGCTGGAACGTTAAAGATTAAACGTGTTAATCCATTATCTGTCGTTGTCATATCAACCATTTCACCTTTACGTTGGCCTAATGACTCAATAACTGAACCTGCATATTCTTCAGGCACTTCAGCTTGTACACGTTCAAATGGTTCGTGAAGTTCTCCATCGATATCTTTTAAAATTACTTGCGGCTTTGAAACTTGAAGTTCAAACCCTTCACGACGCATATTTTCAATTAATATTGATAAATGTAACTCACCACGACCTGCAACAGTCCACGCATCTGGCGAATCTGTTGGTGTGACTTTTAAAGACACATCCGTTTCTAATTGATTGTCTAAACGTTCTTGAATTTGACGTGCAGTAACAAATTGTCCTTCTCGTCCAGCAAATGGTGAATTATTTACTCGGAAAGTCATTTCTAGTGTTGGTTCATCAATACGCAGAACCGGGAGCTTATCTTGATGATCTTGAGGCGTAATTGTTTCCCCTACGTTAATATCTTCCATCCCAGATACCGCAATTAAATCTCCAGCGTATGCTTCTTGAATTTCTTCACGCTTTAAACCAAAGTAGCCAAATATTTTCGTTACACGGAAGTTTTTTACGCTGCCATCTAATTTTAATAAGGATACACTTTCCCCAACACGCATCGTTCCGCGGAAAATGCGTCCAATACCAATACGTCCAACATAATCGTTATAATCTAATAATGCGGGTTGGAATTGAAGAGGTTCGTCACGGTTATCTAATGGCGCTGGAACATATTCAATGATTGTTTCATATAAACATTGCATGTTTTCATCTTGTTTATCTGCATCTAAACTTGCCGTTCCACTAATAGCTGAGGCATAAACAACAGGAAATTCGAGTTGTTCATCATTGGCATCTAATTCAATAAATAAATCTAAAACTTCATCTACAACGCCTTCTGGACGCGCCGATGGTTTGTCGATTTTATTCACAACGACTACGGGCTTCAAATTTTGTTCTAATGCTTTTTTCAACACAAATCGTGTTTGCGGCATTGTCCCCTCATATGCATCAACTACAAGTACTACTCCATCTACCATTTTCATAATACGCTCTACTTCTCCACCGAAGTCAGCATGTCCAGGTGTATCTAATATATTGATACGTGTGCCTTTATAGTCAACTGCCGTATTTTTCGCTAAGATGGTAATTCCACGTTCTCTTTCAAGATCGTTAGAATCCATTGCACGTTCAGCTACGTGTTCATTCTCACGGAAAATACCAGATTGTTTTAATAATTCATCAACCAAAGTTGTTTTACCATGGTCAACGTGAGCGATAATCGCAATATTACGAACATCTTCTCTAAATTTAGTCATACATTAATTTCCTTTCTTGAGTAAATTACCACTTTCTTTTGCAACTCGTTTATTATATCATATAAATGAAATGACGACACAGTTAGGTGGAATAAAGATGCAAAAGTCTAAAGCTATTTTTTTCGTACTCGCACTACTTGCTGTTTTCTTTTTAACAACGTTTAGTTTTGCAATCGCTGCTACGAACATATTCTGGATGTCCATTACCTTTATCTTGTTAATGGCAACATTAGGTTATGGCTTTTCATTAAAAAAGAAATACCGAGAAAACGATTGGTTTTAATTCAAAACATCTCATTTAAAATATATTTTTTAGGGTGAGCCGCTCAATGTGCTCACCCTTTTTTATTGGTATCGTTGTTGTAAAGCTTTAAGTTCATTTTCATGTGGCTTAAAATATTCATTTAAAATGTGCTTATGAACCGCTCTATTCCCAAATAATACAGTACTATGTGTTGTGATAGATAAAGGCTCTCCTAAAAAATTCGTGCCTTCTCCACCAACTTCTTGAAGAATGATTAATCCTCCAGCATAATCCCACGGATGTAATCGTGGCGTTATATATGCTGACAATAAGCCTGTGGCTACATAAACAATTTCTAGAGCTGCCGAGCCATACGCACGTGCAGTTCTTGAATCTTGAATAATTGGTTGCAGTATCGGACCCATCTTCGGTTTTGTGAGCCAATTCGGATTTAATCCTACAATACTCTCATTTAAAAGTGTGTCTTTTAAAGGTGGGACTGGTGTTTCATTTTTATATGCACCATGCCCTGATTTAGCATGATATAAAATATCACGCATAACATCATACACAAACCCAGCGTAAGGTTTGCCGTCTTTAAATATACCTACTGAAATAGCAAAATTTTGTTTTTGATGTATAAAATTAAGCGTACCATCAATTGGATCTATAACCCAGACTACACCATTGGTCGACTCAATGTCATGACCATGCCCCTCTTCACCAATCATTTTATGATAAGGATATTGAGATTCTATTTGACTAATGATAAACGTCTCTACTGCTTTATCAACATTCGTTACCAAATCATTTGGATTAGACTTAGATTCAATTTCAATGTCTTCATGCATCCATTTGCGTATATTGTTCCCTGCTTCTAAAACTAAATTTTTGGCAAAATCGTATAAATGCATTCGCATCACTCCTAGTTGTTTAACATTATACAACAAATCGTTATATTATGAATGTTAGACAAACTACGGTATTCTAGTATTAATGAAACTCAATGTCATATAGGAGGAACAATTATGACTCAATATACTTTTAAACCCTCTGATTTCAAAGTATTTCAAGTTGAAGGTTTAGAGGAAAGAATGGCCGCTCTAGATGAACATATTCGCCCACAATTTCATCAATTAGGTACTTACTTCACTGATTATTTAAAAACAATGACGGGCGAAAATTTTTATGCACATATTGCCAAACATGCAAGACGCACTGTGAATCCACCGAAAGATACATGGATCGCATTCGCAACGAATCAACGTGGTTATAAAATGCAACCTCACTTTCAGATTGGGCTGTTTGAAGATCATTTATTTGTTATGTATGGTGTCATGCATGAAGATAAAAACAAATCTGAAGACGTACAAGTATTTGAAGACAAAATTGAAACAATACTTTCCCTTCCAGAAGACTTCCAAATCTCCCTCGATCATACTAAACCAGATAAATCAAAAATCAGTCATATGTCACAAGATGACGTAGAAAAAGGTATCTATCGTGCAAAAAATGTTAAAAAAGGTGAGTTTTTTATAGCGCGTGCATTAAAACCAAATGCAAAAGAATTAAAATCCGATAAAGCCTTTCTTGCTTATTTAGAGAATACCTTCGAACATCTTTTAAAATTTTATAAATAGAAAAACACCGCACCCTGTTACAATAGGATGCGGTGTTATTTCATAATTTAACGGGGATGATCATCTTTTAAATCATTTAAACGTTCTTTCGCATCTAAACCTCTATCTTTGAGGTCATGATGATTTGAATCATGATGATGCGTATCCCCCTCTGGTCGATCATTTTTAGGTCGTGTTGTTGCATTAAAATGACGCTCATTTTCAGCATGTGATTGGTGATTAACGTCACTGTGATGATCGTCAACATGATTTGTGCGATTTACATCATGCTGATGATTCGCTTCATGTTCAAAACGTTTATCATCACTATGCTCCACATCATGACGGTCATCTTGATGCGAATGATTATGATTGGAATTGGCATAATCACGCTCGTGGCTATGATTTTCCATCACATGGTGCTGTGCTTTAGGTTTACGTACGAATAACATAATTGCAGCAATAAACCATAATAAAGCAGCAATTAAGCTCGCAGAGAAAAACGCTAAAATACTTGCAATAATTAATAACACGCCTGCAAGAATGCGCTTTTTAAATAAAAATGCAGCGATAAGTGCTAATAACAATGGCAAAATAACATAAAGTAGTATAGGAAGATAATCCTGACTTTGTTGCACAACTTGATTAGAATCAATTCCTTGTTTCTGGAATTCTTGTTGAAAATTTTTATTTTTTAGTAATTCTGGTAGAAATGAGCCTACTCCTAAAATAAACAATACCCATAACGCATGTAGAACAATACCAATCCAAGTGAGTACTTTTTCAGTCGTACGTTTGAATGGCTTATGTTGCTGATAACTATCGTATTGATGACGATCTCGATTTAAATGATTATCGTCATGTTTTCTATAAGTATAATTGTCTGACATAATGCATTACCTCCTTAGTCACTTAATTACCCTATATCCCTACCATAAACGCATAATTCAAAAATTTTTTACAATCTTTGAAATATAATTTAATAATATTTAAACAACGTAAAAAAACAGTGAAACTATCCTGGTTAAGGTCGTCTCACTGTTTAATACATGATAAAATTATTTTTTTGTGTCTGGATCCTCAGTTATACGTTCTTTTTGAACTTGCTTACGATAATCATAGTTTTGTCTTCGTTGCGTCGCAGCACTAGGTCGAGCTTTACGCTGTTCTTTCACCTGGGCTTTGCGTGCTTTTCGCTCTTCTTTCTTTTGCGTTTTTATTTGAGCACGTTCTTCTTTACGTTGTTGTTTTAAAACATCTTCATCATTAGTCGTTTCTTCATTATGTGCATCTTTCCCTGTCACATGTGTACGCGAATCAAATACATGACTATTGTCTTCATTTTGAGATTCAGAGCGCGGGTGATACACAACTGTATCATCCTCTTCTGATACATCATGCGCGGGTGATTCATCTTGATTTCGTGTAGATTTGTGATGATATTTTGCAGTTCTAGATAACACCTGTGGAGATTCAGATGTAGCTGGTGATTCATGATTGTCAGAAGTCGTAGTTGATTGATTTGCGGCTATGTCATTATGATTCGATTTGTATCGCGTCTCCGTTTGATCAGAAGGTCTATGATACATTCTTTCATCTGAATCATCATATGCATCACGATAACCATTATAACGTTCGTAACCCACTTGGTTTCCATCATAATAATACCCTGGAACGGATATCATTTTATCTTTACGAATAAACATCATAAATGCAACAACAACAAAAAATAACGGGACAAGTATAAAAAATAACGGAATCGACAAAATAGCAACCAGTAAAAATAGTAAGCCTGACACAATTCGGTGCTTCATTGAAATCAATGCTAGGAATGAAATCAAAAGACATACTATTAAGTATACGATAAACGCCCACACACCATTTTGCATTGAGATGACAAACTGTGTCGCTGTTAAATTATTGTTTGCTAAAAAAGTTTGCATGGTAGGATTATTCGCAATGCCATTTTCAATATTTTGGATTGACTGTTCATTACTGAATAAAACTAATCCAAAAAACATTGCTACAATCGTTGTTAATAAAAGTAACACCCAACTGAGCCATCCTAGAATTTTTTCAGCAATACGACTCACAGGTCTTGCCACCTGTTGGTAAGCCTCATAAGCCATAATTTCACTCCTTAAAGTACTTAGTTACTTAATTATATCTAAACTCTCATAAAATAACTAGAATCATAATCCCATTTTAAAGTTTAGAAATCGCTCATTATACTCATTTAATACATCCGGCCCTAAATCTTTATACACTTCAAGTCTTTTCTGTTCATCTTTTGTAGGATAAATTCGTGTATCCTCACGTGTTTCTTTAGGTAACAAAGATTTAGCCGTTTTATTCGGTGTACCATATTCTACCCATTCCGTGTTTTGTTTACTCACTTTTGGATCTAACAAAAAGTTTATAAATTTATGTGCGCCATCCACATTTTGTGCTGTTTTTGGAATTACCATATTATCAAACCATAAGTTAGAGCCTTCTTTAGGCACGACATAATCAAATCGATCATCACTCGTGAAAATAGGTGCAGCAGATCCACTCCATAACACAGCCGCACCAGCCTCATGTTGTTCTAGCATCATTGAAACTTCATCACCCACTACACCCTTAACAGAAGGTGCATAAGATTTCAGCTCTTTTTCAGCTTCTTTTAAATGTTTAGGATTTGTATCATTCAAACTGTATCCTAAACTATTTAATGATAATCCCATAATTTCTCGAGCTCCATCTACAAATATGACATCATTTTTAAGCCTTGGATTTTTTAAGTCTTTCCAACTATTAAATTTGATATCAGGATATTTTGTTTTGTCATAGATAATACCTACTGTACCAAAAAAATATGGAATCGAGTACTGATTATGAGGATCAAATGGTTGATTTAAATAGTAAGAATCTAGATGTTTCATATTAGAGATTTTCGATTTATTTAAAGGCTTTAATAAATGTGCTTTACGCATTTTCTGAATCGTATAGTCACTTGGAAAAGCAACATCGTAGCTCGTGCCACCGTTACGAATTTTTGCTTCCATAGCCTCATTAGAGTCGAACGTTTCGTAGATTACTTTAATACCTGTTTCTGCTTCAAATTGCTTGATTAGCTCAGGATCAATATATTCGCCCCAATTATACACATACAATTTTTGTTGTTTTTGTTGACCAATATCATGATTGATCCAATAACCAACACCTAAACAAAGAATACCAAGTAAAAGGGCACCAATCACAAGTTGCATCAATTGTTTCATAAAGTCATCTCCCTTTTGTGATTTAATGTGCGTTGATTATGTTTTTTAAGCCATTGATAAATCACTAAGCCAAGCATAATAATTAGGAATAGTATTGTGGATATCGCATTAATTTCCATACTAATTCCACGTCGTGCCATTGAATACACTTCTACAGAAAGTAAGCTAAATCCATTCCCAGTAACAAAGAAACTCACTGTAAAATCATCTAAAGAATACGTTAACGCCATGAAAAACCCTCCGATAATGCCTGGCATCAGTTGAGGAATAACAATACGACTTAGCACTTGAAAATCTGACGCACCTAAATCGCGACCGGCATCTAAAATAGATTCATTCATTTCATACAATTTAGGCAATACAATGATGACAACAATAGGAATACAAAATGCGATATGAGACACTAAGACAGATGTAAAACCCAAACCAAAACCCGTAACATGTCCAATCGCTGTGAACATAATTAAAAATGAAGCGCCGATCACAACATCTGACGAAACCATCAATACATTATTTAATGTTAAAAATGAGATTTTCAACGATTGATTACGGATTTGATATAACATGAGCGCTCCAAAAACGCCAATGATTGTAGAAATTGCTGCGGCAATAAGTGCTACTGCAATTGTATTAAAAACAACTTCTAGCAATCTCTTATTGTTAAATAATGTGGCATAATGTTCTAACGTAAATCCGCCAAAATGAACCATATTCCCTTCACTATTAAAGGAATAAAACATGAGATAAAAAATAGGTAAATATAATACGATAAGTAACGCAATTAAATAACTTTTACCAATCCATTTCATCGTGACGCCCCTCCCTTACTTTTCGTACGCGTCATAATTAGAAGAAGTGCCATAAATAAGACTAAAAATAGCGCTATGGTAGAGCCCATTCCATAATTTTGTATGACTAAAAATTGCTCTTCTATTGCTGTACCAATATTGACCACTTTATTACCAGCTATGAGCCGCGTTATCATAAATAATGACAACGCAGGAATAAAAGTGACTTGTATGCCTGTTTTAATGCCTTCTTTTGACAATGGTAATAGCACTTTTTGCATTGTGGTAAACGTATTCGCTCCTAAATCTTGAGCAGCATAAAACAATTGATTGTTAATATCTTTCATACTATTGTAGATCGGCAACAACATAAAAGGAATATAAATATACGCTGACACAATGATAAAAGCTGGCGCAGTAAATAACAGTGATTGACTTGGTAAATGAAGGGCATGCATGAAACGATTGATAAGTCCATCTTGACTGAAAATCCCAATAAATGCATATGTCTTAAGTAGTAAATTCATCCATGTGGGAATAATCATGACAAGTAACCACGTTGATGCATGTTTCGACTGACGAATAAAATAAGCTGCAGGATAACTAATCAATAAACATACGAATGTGATGATAGCCGCATATAAGATAGATTCTCCTAACATGTACATATATCGCATTGTAAAAAATTGTTGATAATTTTCTAATGAAAAGTGACCGTTACGATCGACAAACGAAAAATAACAAAGTAATAGTACAGGTATAATGATAAAGATCAGCATCCACAAAATATAGGGGATAGCCAACCAACGACTAATATGTCTCATAATCTACTTCTCCATAACCTTCAATTCGTTTATCAAATTCTTCTTCAGTTTCACCTGGTACCATGATGTGAATCGCTACAGGGTCAAAATACAAGCCTACTTTATCATCCACTTCTGCATTTTTAGTAGATTGAATCGTCCATTGATACCCTTGCTCATCGATACACGTAATTTCATAATGGACGCCTCTAAATAAAGTAGAATGCACCGTCGCTTTAAATAGACCATTAGATGCTTCCACTAATGAAATATCTTCGGGTCTGATGATAACATCTACCTTTTTCCCTGGCGGAATATCTTTGTCCACACATTCAAAATTTTGACCGTAAATATTAACAACATAATCTTGAACCATGTGCCCTTCTACAATATTAGATTCACCAATAAAGTCAGCGACATATCTATTGACAGGCTCATCATATATATCAAGGGGTGTACCGAATTGTTCAATATTACCGTCACGCATTACAAAAATGTAATCACTTAAAGCTAATGCCTCTTCTTGATCATGCGTTACAAACACAAACGTTATACCTAATCTTGATTGCAATTCCCTCAATTCATATTGCATTTCTGTACGCAATTTTAAATCTAGCGCCGATAAAGATTCATCTAGTAACAAAATTTCTGGTTCATTCACTATGGCACGTGCTATTGCAATACGTTGTTTTTGCCCCCCACTAAGCTCATGAATTTCTCGTTCGACATATTGATCTAATTTCACCAATTTTAAAGCTTCAAGCACCTTCTCTTTAATTTTCGCTTTATTCATTTTTTTCATTTTTAACCCAAACGCAACGTTTTCGTAAACGTTTAAATGTGGAAAAAGCGCATAGTCTTGAAACACTGTATTGACTTGTCGTTTATTCGGGGGGAGTTCATTAATTGTTTTCCCTTGGTAGACAATTTCTCCTGCGTCTGCATGTTCAAATCCTGCAATAAGTTTTAAAATTGTCGTTTTACCACAACCCGACGGCCCTAAAATAGTATAAAAATGACCGGATTCAATCTCTAAATTAATATCATTTATAATCGTTTTATTTTGATATTTTTTTGTGACATTTTGAAATGTTAATAAAGCTGTCAAAGTCTTCCCTCCTATAAATACGATGACGTTGCAACAATCATCACGCGTCCCTCAAAATTGTGTTCATTAATGAGTTGGTGCTGTTTCGTAGCTTTAAAATATAAAGCGTCCCCTTCAGTCGCTTTATATTTTTCATTCCCCAATTTAAGCGTGACACACCCACACATACAATACACAAAGGTATCCGAATATGAAGGCTCAAACAATTTATATGACGAATGAGGTTGTAGCGTAAGTAATAACGGTTCCATCTCAAATTCATTAGATGTTTTTACTGGCCATTGTAAAAAGTATCCTTTATCATACTCGTCATATGTGAGTTGCTCAGACTTAGGGTAATGGATTTTATCTACTTGATTCTTTTCAAAAAATTCAGCGGGTGTCGTACCTAATACTTCTAATAAATTCAAGAATGTTTCCATACTAGGTGATGTTTTATCACTTTCGATTTGTGATATGTATCCTTTTGATAAATCCGTGCGTTCTCCTAATTCTTCTTGCGTCAAATTTTTAAGTAGCCTCAACGTTTTTAGTTTTTGTCCTATGTCCATCATTGACTCCTAAAAAAACTGTAATTTGTTTACTTTTACTAAACATAAAGTTTAATGCTTAATAAAAATACCAAACTACAGCTTAAATTACAATAGGTTTTTTAATTGTCAGATAATCTCTTTTTTTCAGGATACTCTTTAGCTATTTTCATGACTTGATAGCTATCATAACCACTTTCAGATTTAAATGTATTGAATATGTTTTTCTCATCTGCTTTTCCTGGTACTACTTTTTTAAATGCTTGATAACGTGTTAGAAGAACATCTCGTTCGACATTTGACTCATAATATGACTCAATTGCATTAAAAAAAGAAATCACTTGTACCATTTCTTCTTGTGACCATTCGACATCTATAGGATATTGATAATCCATCACATATACCTCCTTAAATAGAATATAAGAAAAAGGGCTCGGACATACATGATGTCCTTGCCCTTTATTATAATCATGATTACATTGTATGAATTGGTAAACCGATTGCTTTTTCAGCAGCTTCCATGCTCATTTCACCTAATGTCGGGTGCGCATGTACTGTTAAAGCAATATCTTCAGCGTTCATACCTGCTTCAATTGCTAAACCTAACTCAGCAATCACGTCAGACGCACTAGTACCAACAACTTGAGCACCAATTAGAGTGTCATCTTCTTTAAGTGTAATTAACTTAACGAAACCAGTTGTATCGTCTAATGATAATGCACGACCGTTTGCTTGGTAAGGGAATTTAGAAGCTTTATATTCAATACCTTCTTCTTTCGCTTGTGCTTCAGTGTAACCAACTTGAGCAAGTTCTGGTTCAGTGAAACATACCGCTGGCATACCGATGTAATCCACTTCAGAGTTGTGGCCTGCAATTGCTTCTGCAGCAATTTTAGCTTCGTAGCTTGCTTTATGTGCAAGAGGTAAACCTGGAACGATATCACCAATTGCATAGATACTATCTACTGAAGTGCGGCTTTGCTTATCAACATCAATTAAACCACGATCTGTTAATTTAACGCCAACTTCTTCTAAACCTAATTCATCAGTGTTAGGACGGCGACCTACAGTCACTAATACGTAATCCGCTTCGATTGTTTTTTCTTCACCTTTAACTTCATACGTTACTTTAACACCATTGTCTGTTTCTTCAGCAGATTTTGCTAAAGCTTCCGTTTCAATCGTCATACCTTTAGCTTTCATACCTTTTTTAACAGGTTGTGTCATTTGTTTTTCGAAACCGCCTAAGATGTCTTTCGCACCTTCAAGGATAGTAACTTCTGTACCAAAGTTTGCATACGCAGTACCAAGTTCTGAACCGATATAACCGCCACCAACGACAACTAATTTTTTAGGTACTTCTTTAAGGTTTAATGCACCTGTAGAATCTAAGATGCGACCACCAAATTTGAAATTAGGGATTTCAATTGGACGAGAACCAGTAGCAATAATTGCATTTTTGAAGTTGTACGTTTGCGCACTTTTATCGTCCATTACACGTAAGCTATTTTTGTCTACGAAATAAGCTTCACCTTTAACGATTTCTACTTTGTTACCTTTTAATAAAGCTTCAACACCGCTCGTTAATTTATTAACGACAGAACCTTTAAAAGATTGTACTTTATCGAAATCTAAAGAAACGTTTTCAGCAGTCACACCAAGGTCAGCACCATGTTGTGCTTGTTCAAAACGGTGTGATACGTTTAATAATGCTTTTGAAGGAATACAACCAACGTTTAAACAAACGCCGCCTAAATTACCTTTTTCAACGATTGTAACTTTTTGACCAAGTTGTGCTGCGCGAATTGCTGCTACATATCCACCTGGACCTGCACCGATAACAATAGTATCTGTTTCAATTGGAAAATCTCCGACTACCATATTTTACCCCTCCATTAATAATAATTCTGGATTGTTAAGTAAACGCTTGATGTGGTTCATTGCGTTTTGACCAGTCGCACCATCAATTTGTCTATGGTCAAAGCTTAATGATAATGCTAATACAGGCGCTGCTACAATTTCACCATCTTTTACGATAGGTTTTTGAGCAATACGACCAATACCTAAAATTGCAACTTCAGGATGGTTAATAACTGGTGTAAACCATTGACCACCTGCAGAACCGATATTGCTGATTGTACATGTTGCACCTTTCATTTCGTCTGAAGTTAATTTACCATCACGAGCTTTAACCGCAAGTTCATTAATTTCATCAGAAATTTGGAAGATTGATTTACGATCTGCATGTTTTACAACAGGTACTAATAAACCTCTGTCTGTATCTGCAGCGATACCAATGTTCCAGTAATGTTTGTGTACAACTTCACCAGCTTCTTCGTTGAATGATGTGTTAAGTGCAGGGTATTTTTTAAGTGCTGACACTAACGCTTTAACAACATATGGTAAGAATGTTAATTTCGTACCTTGTTCAGCTGCGATTTCTTTAAATTTCTTACGGTGATCCCATAATTGTTGAACATCAATTTCATCCATTAATGTTACGTGAGGCGCTGTATGCTTAGAGTTAACCATCGCTTTAGCAATTGCCTTACGCATTGCAGGAATTTTTTCAGTTGTTTCTGGGAAGTCACCTGCTGGTGCTGCTGTAGGTGCTGCAGTTGCTTCTTGAGGAGATTCAGCTGGTGCTGAAGCTTCCGTTTGAGGTGTTGTAGCTTGGCCACCACCATTTAAGTAAGCATCAACATCTTCTTTTGTAATTCTACCATTTTTACCTGTACCATTAACAGCTTTAATGTTTACATTGTTGTCACGTGCATACTTGCGCACTGAAGGCATTGCTTTAACATGTCTGTTTTCGTCAACTTCTTCATTAGCAGCTGGTTGTTGCGGCGCTTCTTCTTTAGCTTCCTCTTTAACTTCTTCTTTGTTGTCACTTGAGCTATCGTCATCGTGACCGCCTTTGAATTGCATTTCTTCTGCATCTGGTGCATCAATTTTAACAATTGTATCACCTACGACTGCTACAGTTCCCTCTTCGACAAGAACTTCTTCAACTTTCCCTGAAACAGGTGAAGGGATTTCAACGACAGATTTATCGTTTTGAACTTCACATAGTACATCGTCTTCTTCGATTTGATCTCCAGCTTTTACAAACCACTTTACAATTTCACCTTCGTGGATACCTTCACCAATATCTGGTAATTTAAATTCAAATGCCACGTTGTTTCCTCCTAATTAATCGTTTTAGATTGATAAGTTATAACGGAATAAAGGAATGTTAAAGACGGAAGATGTGAGAAAAATCATGTTGAGCACTGATATGCTTTACATTCAATCTGTCATTATCATCTGTGTTGAAGTTACATCATTATAACTTTTCGCCTCTAACCATTCCTATATTACCCTTATGCTTCGTTGTTAATGTTAATTAAAATTCAAGTGTTTCTTTTGCTTTTTCGATAATGTCGTTTTTGTTTGGCAACCAAACGTTTTCAGCTTGCGTAAATGGATAGATTGTATCCGGAGCTGAAACACGACCAATTGGTGCTTCTAATGAAAGTACAGCACGTTCTGATAATTCAGATACGACATTTGCACCTACACCCGCTTGTTTTTGTGCTTCTTGAACAACAACAACACGTCCTGTTTTTTCAGTTGATTTTACAATTGTATCGATATCAAGTGGTTGAACAGTACGTAAGTCGATAACTTCTACTGAATGGCCTTCTTTTTCAAGTTCTTCAGCAGCTTTTAATGATTCTTGAACCATTGCACCGTATGTGATGATTGTTAAGTCTGAACCTTCTCTTTTTACGTTTGCTTTACCAATTTCAATTGTGTACTCTTCTTCAGGCACTTCTTCACGGAATGAACGGTATAATTTCATATGCTCTAAATACACAACCGGATCGTTACTACGGATACTTTCAATTAATAAACCTTTAGCATCGTATGGACCAGAAGGAATAACAACTTTAAGACCAGGTGATTGCGCTAATAGACCTTCTAAGTTATCAGCGTGTAATTCTGGTGTGTGTACACCCCCACCGAATGGTGTGCGAATTGTAACTGGTGCTGTTTTTGAGTTACCAGAACGGAAACGGTGACGCGCAATTTGACCTGCAATTGAGTCAAATACTTCGAATACGAAACCTAAGAATTGTACTTCCATAATTGGACGATAACCTTGTGTTGTTAAACCTAATGCTAATCCACCAATACCAGATTCTGCTAAAGGTGTGTCGAATACACGGTCTTCACCGAATTCTTTTTGTAATCCTTCCGTAACACGGAATACACCACCATTAACACCTACGTCCTCACCAAAAATCAAAGTGTTTTCGTCATTTTTAAGTTCAGTTGCTAGCGCGTTGTTAATCGCTTGAACCATTGTCATTTGTGCCATGGCTTACTTCGACTCCTTCTCTTTGTAAATTTCATATTGTTCTTTAAGGTTATATGGCATGTCTTCATACATGATTTCCATTAATGAAGTTACAGATTGTTTTTCGATTCCATCTGCTTCTTTGATTGCTGCTTTGATTTCGTCTTTAGCTTGCTCGATGACTTCGTTTTCTTTGTCTTCTGACCATAAACCTTTATTTTCTAAGAACTTTCTGAAACGTACGAGTGGGTCTTTTTTCTCCCATTCAGAGTCTTCATCAGAAGTTCTATATTTTGTAGGATCGTCACCCGCCATAGTATGTGGACCATAACGATATGTCATTGTTTCGATTAAAGTAGGACCTTCGCCTCTAACTGCGCGATCACGTGCTTCTTTAGTAGCTTGGTATACCGCTAACGCGTCCATACCATCTACTTGAATTCCAGGAATACCTGCAGCAACAGCTTTTTGTGCTAAAGTTTGTGCTGCTGTTTGTTTTTCACGTGGTGTAGAAATCGCATAGTTATTATTTTGGATAACGAAAATTGCAGGTACTTTATATGCTGATGCAAAGTTGATACCTTCATAGAAATCACCTTGTGAAGAACCACCGTCACCAGTATACGTAATCGCAACTGCATCTTTACCACGTTTTTTAAGACCTAATGCCACACCTGCAGTTTGAATGTATTGTGCACCAATGATGATTTGTGGGCTTAATGCATTCACGCCTTCAGGGAATTGGTTCCCAACAAAGTGTCCACGAGAGAATAAAAATGCTTTTGTTAACGGTAAACCATGCCAAATTAATTGTGGTACATCACGGTAACCTGGAAGAATAAAGTCTTCTTTTTCTAATGCATATTGAGAAGCAAGTTGAGATGCTTCTTGACCAGCAGTTGGTGCATAGAAACCTAAACGACCTTGTCTATTTAAAGAAATAGAACGTTGGTCAAGGATACGCGTCCATACCATTCTTCTCATTAATTCAACTAATTGCTCATCTGATAAATCAGGTAACAAATCTTCGTTAGTCACATTTCCATCTGCATCTAAGATTTGAACCATTTCAAATTTTGATTCAGTATCTTTCAATACTTGTTCAGCATCGAATTGGGCTTTTAACTTAGCCATTCAATTCACCATACCTTTCCCGTTTATATATATTTCATCTTTACATAGTTTAACACATTTCATAAGAGCTGTTAAACAGTTTTACACAAGTTCTGTAACAGTTGATAGCATTACAGCGAGCGCAACTGTTATATAAAAATTATGAAACTGTTATACTTCTATCAGTTAGAAATCTCGTCAATATCACGTTTTTCTTTTTGTACATTTCGTAGCGATTTAGCATATTGATCAACTTTATTTTTTAATTGTTTTTGTGCTTCCACTATTGATTTAGATTTTTTATCGACTTCTGCTTGTGTGCCTGATTGACCTTTAAAATACGTAAATAAATCTTTTTCTTTATTCACTAAATCTTGATACCCTTTTGTAAACGCTTCATGTTTTTTATATTTAGTATCAAGCGCTTTTACAAATTCGTCATATTGTTTTTTCTTATCTTTATCTTCTATTTTATTCACGTCATTTTTCAGTTTTTCAAATTCTTTTTTAGAATTTTTCACTGCATCTTCTTCTTGCTTAATTGTGTTGTTTCTCTCATTTGTATTTTTTAATACTTTGTCAAGATCACTTTGAATCGTAGTCGGGTCTTTACCATTAAAAGCTTTTGTGATTTTTTCTTTTTCTTGCTCCAACTTGTTTCTATTTTGATTAATGTGTTCAAGTGGTTGTTCAGCCTTTTGCATTTTATCGAGCCCATCATTTATATTTTTAATATGCTCTTTGTCATTATTACAAGCAGCCAATAAAACTGTCGTTGCTAATACTAAACTCATTGTTTTTTTTATCTTCATGATTCAAAAGTCCTCCTTCTATTCATTGGTAATGGTAATGAAAACAAATGGATAAATCAAACATTATTATTATGACTCTGATACACTTATCTGATATATTATTGTTTAAGGAAGGTGTCAAATATGCTAACAATGAAAGATATTATTCGCGATGGACATCCAACACTTCGTCAAAGAGCAGAAGAGGTTACTTTTCCTTTATCTGCTGAAGACAAAGAAACCTTTATAGCTATGCAAACATTTTTACGCAATAGCCAAGATCCAGAAATCTCAGAAAAATATCAATTACGAAGCGGTGTCGGCTTAGCTGCACCTCAAATCAATGTACCGAAACGTGCATTTGCAATATATTTGCCTGACGATGGTAATGGTAAAACTTATGACATGATGATAATTAATCCTAAAATTGTCAGCCATAGTGTTCAAGAAGGTTATTTACCTACTGGCGAAGGTTGTCTTAGTGTTGATGAAGATGTTCCAGGACTCGTTCATCGTCATTATAGAATTAAAATTAAAGCATTCGATATGGATGGCAATGAATTCAGTTTACGTTTAAAGGGCTATCCTGCAATCGTTTTTCAACATGAACTCGACCATTTAAATGGCGTGATGTTTTACGATCACATTGATGATCAAAATCCACTTCAACCTCATCAAAACGCGGTAGAAGTATAATAAAACACCTAAGAAGTTGTACGTGTTGTACCTTCTTAGGTGTTTTAAGTTTACATAAATTCATCGCGTCGTTCTGTATAGTTTACATTTAATGATGGCAATTGGGCCTTAATGTTTTCGAACGTTTCGATATTTAGAAACTCAGGATCGTGACCATGTTTCATATAATGCGGATCCTTATCAGTAGAGCTCGGTTCATTATATTCAAAAAACATTGTGACTTCACTTGCTCGTACTTCAAAGCTAATACTTTTTAAAACTTTATCCTCACGTTGAATCTCTTTCTTTAATTCATCAATAATGCGGGTTTCACTTTTCATTGCGCTCACCTATTCCAATTAAAATACAACCATTTAGTGTAAAGATGCCCTCTCTCTATTTAGTTTATCACAAACTGCTTTATTTATCTGATTACATCATGTAAAATAAATACTAACTAGGTCATTGAACGTTGACATTATACATTTAAAATATTTGCATGTGCGTTAAGATATTTGAAACATGTTCTCATGCAAATTGTTTTCGCATTTTAAATGCGCCATTCAATTGTATGTCACAGTCGCCTTTATAGAGTCATTATGAATCATATCCTCATATATGATTATAAAATACTCAATGGTCGTAATTAAATAATACATATGCAAGTAACTAAGTCTATGAATGTATGGATTGAATGGAGTCTATCTTTAAGATTTTACTTATTCAGTTCATGTTTTTTATTTTTACATTAAAACACTTAGATTCATGCATCAAAAAAATATATTTGCAATTTCTAGGAGGAACTCATACATGGCAATTTTTAAAGTATTTTATCAACATAATCGTGACGAAGTGATCGTACGCGAAAATACACAAACGATTTATGTTGAAGCAGAAACAGAAGAACAAGTAAGACGTTATTTAAAAGAACGTCACTACAATATTGAATTCATAACTAAATTAGAGGGCGCACATTTAGCATATGAAGAAAAGTCAGAGCATTTTAACGTGGAGCGCGCTGAGTAATGAAGCAACTTCATAAAAACGAAGTGGGAGTATATGCACTTGGTGGTTTAGGTGAGATCGGTAAAAACACTTATGCTGTTGAGTACAAAGATGAAATCGTCATCATTGATGCAGGAATTAAATTCCCCGATGATCATTTACTAGGAATCGACTACGTCATTCCTGATTATTCATACCTCGAACAAAACCAAGATAAAATCGTTGGATTGTTCATTACGCATGGTCATGAGGATCACATTGGTGGTGTGCCCTACCTGCTTAAAAAAATCAATGTCCCTATCTATGGCGGTCCACTTGCACTCGGTTTAATCCGTAATAAGCTTGAAGAACATCATCTATTGCGCACAGCAACATTGAATGAAATCGATGAAGATTCTGTTATTTCATCTAAACATTTTGAAATTAGTTTTTATCTTACAACACATAGTATACCTGAAACATATGGCGTGATTGTAGATACGCCTGAAGGTAAGATTGTGCATACAGGAGATTTTAAATTCGACTTTACACCTGTGGGCGCGCCAGCAAACATAGCAAAAATGGCACGTCTTGGAGATGAAGGTGTATTATGTTTACTATCTGATTCTACAAATTCACTTGTGCCCGACTTCACATTAAGTGAACGTGAAGTCGGTCAAAACGTCGATAAAATTTTTAGGGGTTGTACTGGACGTATTATCTTTGCAACGTTTGCCTCAAATATTTACCGTGTTCAACAAGCTGTTGAAGCTGCTGTTAAATATAACCGCAAAATTGTAACATTTGGTCGTTCTATGGAGAATAATATTAAAATTGGTACGGAGCTTGGATACATTAAAGCGCCACCCGAAACGTTTGTTGAGCCTAATAAAATTAATAGCATCCCAAAACATGAGTTATTAATTTTATGTACAGGCTCCCAAGGGGAACCGATGGCTGCACTTTCACGAATCGCCAACGGAACACACAAACAAATTAAAATTATTCCTGAAGATACTGTTGTCTTCAGTTCATCCCCTATCCCAGGTAACACAAAAAGCATTAATCGTACAATCAATGCATTATATCAAGCTGGTGCTGAAGTGATTCATAATAAAATTTCTAACATTCATACTTCTGGACACGGTTCTCAAGGCGACCAACAATTAATGTTACGCCTAATTCGTCCTAAATACTTCCTACCTATTCACGGAGAATATCGTATGTTAAAAGCACACGGACAAACAGGTATGGATTGTGGCGTGGCAGAAGATAATGTATTTATTCATGACATTGGCGATGTGTTAGCGTTAACGCGCGATTCTGCACGTACAGCTGGACGTATCCCATCCGGCAATATTTTAGTTGATGGAAGCGGTATAGGTGATATTGGAAACGTTGTAATTCGTGATCGTAAACTATTATCTGAAGAAGGTTTAGTGATTGTCGTTGTGAGTATTGACTTCAAGACAAATCAACTCCTCTCAGGTCCAGATATTATTTCGCGTGGTTTCGTGTATATGCGTGAATCTGGTCAATTAATATACGATGCACAACGTAAAATCAAAAAAGATGTCATTTACAAATTGAATAACAATGAAAATATTCAATGGCATCAAATTAAATCTTCAATCATTGAAACTTTACAACCTTATTTATATGAAAAAACAGCGCGTAAACCGATGATTTTACCAGTCATTATGAAAGTCAATGACGACAAATAAATATGTCCAATCAAAACCACCCGTTCATGCGGGTGGTTTGTTTTGTGGCTGAATACCTCTGTTACTGACCAGCCCTTGTACGGGCACTGAAAAGTTTAGCCAACTGTACTACTTTCTCAGCGACCCTTAAAAGGATCCTATTTTTTCTCATCCACTGGCTAAAAACTTTAAAAATTATAGAATCGGCTGATCAATTTAGTATATGACTTATATGAACAACTATCAGTAAAATATTCGTGCACAAAATAGAGGTTGACCATCTTAAAATCACTGCGATTTATCGGGTGGTCAACCTCTGCCACTCATACTTTATTTTTGTTCTTTCTCAATTTTGTCTATCATCTTTTTTGATCATTTCTCAGTTTAATTGTTTACTTCAATCATGGCTTGCTCAAGATTTTTTGATGAGATGATACTATAACATCATGATGCTGTAATCTCGAAAGTGATATCTTTAAGCTCTTCGGTATTAATTTTCACATTTTCTCTATGACTTTGAAGCGCTTTATGTGTTTCAAGGGTATATCTATCGCCAGACTTTGTATTTATGACAATATCACCTTTCGGAAGTTTATCACCTAAATACAAGCCGTATGAAACATGTGCATACCTTACAATATGATCCAATTCTTTTAGTGTAATCACCCCTTTATCTAATGTGACATTACGCTTAGGAGTGTATGTTGTGCCATTATAAATATAAGTACCTTTAAAGTTTAAACGCACTTCGTTTGATTTCAAAGGCGCATTAGAGTATGCCCAAATTTTTAAATTCCCTTTTTTATCTCCTATTTGTGATTTGCTATATCTATCATATAATTTTTTAACCGCCGCCGCTTCGTTTTGTGTTTGTACTTCTTGCACGTTAGACGTATCTGCGTGAGATATATTTGAAATACTGCCTAAAGCAGCTGTTCCTGTAAATCCAGTTAATATAATTCCTGCCATCGTAAATTTTGTTAATAATTTTAAAGGCATAATTATCCCTCTCCATTCTAAGTTGATTTCGATTTTTAAAACCGTACATCATGATGTAAGATTATTATATAACTAAAAATTAAAAATAAAATACACAGAATATTAAAGAATCTTAATTAAATCTTAATACTCGTCTATTCAAGCGCTTATGTTTCATTTTAACTACATATTTAATAGATTGTTTTCATCTGTTATTTCAAATTAAGCAACGTTATATTCATTGTTAATTAGTTCATGACTTCATATAAATAAAAAACCGTTGCGACAAACAATCGCAACGGTTTTAATCTTCCTAAATTTCGAGCTAATCTTTACCACTCGTGAATGGCGTACAATACAATGTGGTACCCACACTTTTAACATTAAAAAAGTGTCTCATGATTGTACCACTAGAATCAACGTCCTATTAATGCGCCATTTTTTTCTCATAGCGCGTTAAATCATTATCATGGCCAATCATAATTAAAATATCATCAAATTCTAATACCATTTCTGGATCAGGTGCCACGATAATTTCCTTACCACGTTTGATTGCAATAATATTGATGCCATAGTTTGCTCGAATATCCAATTCTACTAAACTTTGACCTGCTAATTTTTCATTTACTTTCATTTCAATAATAGAATGTTCATCTGACAATTCGAGATAATCAAGCACTGTGCCACTCGCCACATTATGTGCAATTCGGCGGCCCATATCGCGTTCAGGATGCACAACGGTATCCGCACCTATTTTATTTAAAATTTTTGCGTGATAATCATTTTGTGCTTTGGCGGTAACCTTTTTTACACCTAATTCTTTTAGAATTAACGTTGTTAGTGTGCTCGCTTGAATATTTTCACCTATCGCTACAATCACATGATCAAAGTTTCTAATCCCTAAGCTTTTCATCACAGCTTCATCTGTTGTATCCGCTACAACCGCATGTGTTGCGATATCACTATATTCATCAACGCGATGTTCATCACTATCAATCGCCATGACATCCATATCGAGCGCGTTTAGCTCACGCACAATACTTCCGCCAAAACGTCCTAACCCAATTACAACATACTCTTTATCCATTATTTACCTCCGTAATTAGAAAAGATCAAGCATGAAAAAATTTAAAGTTGTGGGCAAGCCACAATCATTTAATTTTCCAAGATAACACCTGAACGATTGCTTTATCCACTTTCATCGATAACCCGATGTCTTAATGAATACTACTATTTTCTACCTCTTACATAGTCTTTGTCAAATACAAATAGTTTCAGTAAAAATCCTAAAGATGGTAATAATAAAATAAGTCCTAAAATGAATACAATGATTAATGCTATTGCCATCGTATCGTTTGTCACTGCGTGATCAATACGAACATATGGATACAACAAATATGGCAGTTTACTTATGCCATACCCAAAAAATGCCGTGCCGATTTGAATCATTACAAATAAAAATGCGATGCCATGCGCTTTTTTCAAATATGTGAGTATACCCGCGATTAAAAATGCAATAAAACTAATAACAAACAGCCAACCGTAATCATAAACAGCAGTTTCAAAATGTGTCTTATTTTGCACACGTAATGATAAAAATACAAATAATGAAATCATTATCATGGGTGCGCCCCACATAAGAAACCATTTGCGTAACAATAAATATGCTTCGCCATCTTTAGCTCTATGGGCATAAAATGTTAAAAATCCAGAAGAAATATATAATACCGTTACAATAGATAATAAAACTACCGCCCATCCATAAGGACTTAATAATAATGCTATCCAATCTAAATCAACTAAATCATTTGAGGTACGGATTAAATATCCCCCCTCTGATATTGTTAAAACTGTTGATAACGAAGCGGGTATCAAGAGACCGGAAATGGCATAAATCATCAACCAAGATAACTTTGAATCTTGACCATAATTTTCAAATGCATAAAACGCACCGCGTGCTGCTAATAAAATTAGTGCAAGTGATCCTGGAATGAGCAATGCTGTTCCATAATAATATGCTGTATCAGGGAAAAATCCGACTATACCTACAAAGAAAAATACAAAGAATACATTTGTTACTTCCCATACTGGATTTAAATAGCGTTGTATCAGGCCATTAATTTTCTTAGATTCACCAAATAATTTGGCATGCATTGAAAAGAATCCTGCACCAAAATCAATGGATGCAACAATGATATAACCGAAGAGGAATAACCATAATACTGTAATGCCAATCAATTCATAACTCATTCAGATTCACCTCTTCTTTCAGTTTTTATCTTAGTGATATCATCAGATATGGATTGATTTTTAAACATTCTTATGAGTACGAAAGACGTTGAAAAGAGTAAGACGAAATATAATAAAGCAAATAATAGTGTGACAAATGGCAATCCACCAGCGGAGGTAGCCGCATCTTGTACTTTTAATATTCCTCTCACCATCCAAGGTTGACGTCCTAATTCTGTTAAAAACCAACCAAATTCAATCGCAAGCATGCTCGCTGGTCCAGTTAAAAGTATGGCATACAACAACCATTTCTGATGAGGATTCCATTTTTTAACCCACAACGCTACAACATACAATGCTGAAACGACGAAACAGAAAATGCCAAATATAACCATTAAATCAAAGAAATAATGTACGATGAGGGGTGGTAATTCATCTTTTGGAAATTCGTTAAGCCCTTTTACTTTCGTATCAAAACTTGAATCGGATAAAAAGCTTAAAGCGCCTGGGATACGAATGGCACCTTTCACTTCTTGGGTAGATTCATCTAACACACCAAATAACACTAAATCTGCTTTCGCTTCTGTATTGAAATGCCATTCATAAGCCGCCAATTTTTCAGGTTGTTCATGGTGTAAAAATTTTGCTGACAAATCACCTGCAAGCATCGAAAGCATTGAAAATATTAACCCTGCAATCATTGTTAATTTAAGGGCTTTTTGATGATACACTTTATCTTCTTGCACTTTGTTTTTTATAAGTTTAAAAGCTGCAATAGTCGCCAAAATAAATGCCATTGTCATCAAAGCTGTAGCAACGACATGGAAGGAACGGACAAAGAATGATGGATTAAACATTGCTGCAATCGGATCGACATTTACCATTCTCCCATTTGAAATTTCCATCCCTGCAGGCATATTCATAAATGAATTCACTGAGGTAATAAAAAACGCTGAAAACGTTCCACCTATAATCACTGGAATACTAATGAAAAAATGTGTCCATTGGTTTTTAAAACGATTCCAAGTATATAGGTAAATACTCAAGAATATCGCTTCAAAGAAAAACGCAAATGTTTCCATAAATAGTGGCAACGCAATCACATGTCCTCCAATACGCATAAATGTTGGCCACAATAGCGACAACTGAAGTCCAATGATGGTGCCTGTAACAACACCCACTGCAACTGTAATTGTATAACCTTTCGCCCACCTTTTGGCAAGTACCAAATACTTATCACTTTTTTTCTTAATCGCTAAAAATTCAGCTATTGCAAAAAATACTGGCATCCCCACGCCAATCGTTGCAAATATGATATGGACAGCAAGTGTCATCCCAGTTAAAAAACGACTTAATTCTACTGCATCCATTTCATCACTCCTTTTATCTTTTTCCAAAGCAACTTAAATTATACTGAGGCCTGAATTGAAACAGAATGTGAATGCTTATATAATGAGTGACAATTTTTTGACATGACGCAAAGTTGCCATAATTTTTCATTTGACTTAATTTAAATCGTTACCAAAACTTAAATTTCAAACGATAATACGTCGTGTGTGCTAGAATAATTGGGTAGTGAAAATAGATTAAAGGAAGGTTTGAAGATGCCAAATATCATTATTTATACGCAAAATGATTGCCCACCTTGCACTTTTGTTAAAAATTATTTAAAGGAAAAAGAAGTCGTATTTGAGGAACGTAATATAAAAAATCCAACATATCGTCAAGAAATGCTTGATTTAGATGCTTTTGCAACACCTTTCATTCTTATTGACAATGAACCCATGTATCAAGTTGATATGGATAAACTGAATCAAATGTTGTCATTATAACAACACAAGGGTGTATGACATTGTTGTCATACACCCTTGTAGTACATTCTTAAACTATGCTTTTGACGTATACGCGTGAACAAGTGATACCACTTCATCCACCGTAGCACATTGAATCGCTTTGTCTGCCAATTGTTGCATTTCTGTCTGACTTAATTGTTTAATTTGACGACGCGCTTTAAGAATAGATGTCGCACTCATTGAGAACTCATCTAAACCTAATCCTAATAATAGTGGGATTGCAGTTTCGTCACCAGCCATCTCACCACACATACCTGTCCATTTGCCTTCTTTGTGAGAAGCTTCAATGACTTGTTTAACAAGTCTTAAAATAGCAGGGTTATATGGTTGGTAAAGATAAGATACTCGTTCAGACATACGGTCAGCTGCCATTGTGTATTGAATTAAGTCATTCGTACCGATACTAAAGAAATCCACTTCTTTCGCAAATACATCTGCAAGTGCTGCAGTAGAAGGAATTTCCACCATAATACCAAGTTCGATATCATCGCTTACAGATACACCTTCATTTTCTAGATTTGCTTTTTCTTCTAATAATAATGCTTTTGCATCTCGGAATTCTTGTACGGTTGCAACCATTGGGAACATGATGTTTAGTTTCCCATACGTAGACGCACGTAATAATGCACGTAGTTGAGGACGGAAAATATCTGGTTGATCTAAACATAACCGAATCGCACGATATCCTAGAAATGGATTCATTTCTTCTGGTAAGTTTAAATATGGTAATTCTTTGTCACCACCAATATCTAACGTACGAACCACAACACGTTTGCCTTTCATTTCTTCAAGAACTTTTTTATAAGCTTCGAACTGTTCGTCTTCAGTTGGCATCGAATCGCGTCCCATATATAAGAACTCGGTACGATATAAACCAATACCTTCAGCACCATTATCTTTTACACCTTCTAAATCATTTGGTGTACCAATGTTTGCTGCAAGCTCAACATGTTGACCATCAAGTGTTTTTGACGCTTCATCGCGCAATTTTTTTAATTCTTCACGGTCATCAAAGAAAGATTGACGCTTTTGTTGATAAGCTTTAAGTTCGTCGTCAGTTGGGTTAACAATGACATCTCCAGTTAAACCATCCACAATCATCATGTCGCCTTGTTTAACATTAGAAGTAATCGTTTTAGTCCCAACAACTGCTGGAATTTCAAGTGAACGACTCATAATTGCGGAATGTGACGTACGTCCACCAATATTCGTTACAAACCCTTGTACATATTGTTTGTTTAATTGTGCTGTATCAGAAGGTGTCAAATCATGCCCTACAATCACAACACTTTCATCAATAATACTTGGGTTAGGAAGTTCTACACCTAAAATATGTGCTAAGACACGTTTAGAAACATCACGAATATCTGCAGCACGTTCTTTCATGTAAGCGTTATCCATCGATTCAAATATCACAATAAAGTTTTGAGTGATTTCAGTTAACGCATGTGCTGCACTTGCTTTCTCATCACGAATTTTAGCTTCGATCGGTTGAATTAATTCTGGATCGTCTAAAACAAGTAAATGTGCATCAAAAATAGCCGCTTTATCTGGTCCTAATTGTTCCTCGGCATTATTTCTAATTTTTGTTAATTCAATTTTAGAGTTTTTTAAAGCTTCATTAAATTTAAGCACTTCTGCTTCAATATCGTTTGTCGTGGTTTCAGAGAAACTCAAATCTGGTTCGATGAGCATATAGGCTTTGGCAATTGCGACACCGTCAGATGCTGCAATACCTTTCATGATTTCAGACATTATTTTGTTAAACCTTCTTTTGATAAGACTTCAGAAATAGCTTGAATTGCTTCTTTTTCATCGCTACCATCTGCGTAGATTGTAATTTCAGCGTCTTTACCCACACCTAAGCTCATAACACCCATGATTGATTTTAAGTTAACTTTTTTCGCATTGTATTCTAATTGAATATCAGAATCAAACTTTGAAGCAGTTTGAACTAACATTGTCGCCGGGCGCGCGTGAATTCCTGTTTCGTCAATAATTACATATGATTGTTGTTCCATCTTTTATCTTACTCCTTCTATTCCATAAATTCATTAGCATAAATTTATTTTTAAATTAGCTACTTAGCATTACATTACCAAAAAGTACATTTATTTTCAATTCGAAAATAGTTGTCATGATACGTTTTCTCTTGCTTTTCAACAATTTTTCGTCAATTCAGATTAGGGACTTTACAACATTTTCGCATTTTTGAATATGTTCTTTACCGACTTTCATCATAAAATAGTAACTAATTGATGCAGATACCGCTTGACCTACTAAAGGAAACCAGCGTGTTTGTTTCGCCGCTGTTCGTTTAGCTACGTCGCGTATAACAATGCGCAAGATGCCTTTAGATACTTTTTTACCTATTAATTGGCTACCTTGCAAGCCAGCAGCTATCTTGATGCGGTTTTTCATATCATCGGTCATTTTATTCACTTGTTTATGATCTAAGCCATAAATTTTATTGACATCTTCTATGATATCTTTCATTAGCTTTATATCTACCCCTACATCGAATCCCGGAATAGGTATAACCGTAGCACCTGAAGACACCAATGCTTTTTTCTTAATGACTGATTCTGCGTATTGACGTCTTTTTTCGATTTCAGCTTCTGTTTTCGGTAATGCATCCTTCACTTTAATTTCATCAATATGCATCACTTTATTACCCATTTTTCGCGTCATTTTATCTTTTAAACCCATAACTAGGCCACCTTTCAACGATATAATAACTATATATACCCTTTTTTATCATGCCTTATGCTGTAATGTAACAAATATAACTTTTAAATATTTAGAAGGTTTATAATGTGAATGTGTTTTAAAATCTTTAGGTAATCCCATCACTTCGTCCAATTGATAGGAAACATTCGCTTGATTTAAAGTTGTTTTAATCGTATTTTTGAATGCGTTGAGCGTGTACATACTATGATTGGTGCTTAATATCAATGTACCGCCTGGATTGAGTATCTTTAAGGCGTTTTGAATTAATAAGCCATAATCTTTCGTAACAGAAAAGGTCTTCTTTTTGTTTCTAGCAAAGCTTGGTGGATCAATGACAATTGTATCGTACGTATAACCATGTCGTTCCGCATATTTATAATAATCAAACGTGTCCATGACATAAATAGATTGTGAACTAGGGTCAATGCCATTAATACCGAAATTTTCTTCTGTAAGTTGTCGTGAACGATTCGCTAGGTCTACACTTGTCGTTTGTGCCCCATTCGTAGCGGCGATGACAGAAAATGCACCCGTGTAACTAAATAAATTCAAGACCCGTTTGCCATGACTATAATAATCTCGTAATTTTTTTCTTACTTCTTTTTGGTCTAAAAATATTCCCGTCATCGGGCCATCATCTAAGTGCACATTATAAAAAGTAAAATTTTCTTCAATAATAATTGGAAATTGTGGTTTTTCGCCTAACACCCAACCACTTTTAATTTCATCATTTTTAAAACGTGTTTTTTCATAAACAGATTTAAATGTAAAGATGGCTTGTATTGCTTCTAAAATATCGGCTCTAAATTGATAAATGCCTTCAGAATACCATTGAACTAAAAGATGGCCATCATAATAATCGATTGTAAGTCCCCCTACACCATCACCTTCGCCATTAAACAGTCTGAAGGCATTCGTTCCTTCGATGTGATAATAATACGCACGCACATCATGTGCTTGTTGAAATAATGTTTTGAAGAATAACGTGTTAATCGCTGTTTCACTATCATAAGATAAAATCCAACCTAATCCTTTATGTTGGCGCCCCACATAACATGTTGCGATAAATTCACCTTTTGATGATTTTAATTGGAAAAGGTCTCCTTCATTCAAACGGTCACTTTTAAAAATATCTGTTTCCACTATTAAAGGATACTGATTGAAATATTTTTCTTCTTTCCCTTTATTTAAAATTGCTATTTTCATAATGTCAGCCTTTCTTTTATAGCATTTATTTTAGTTTAACATGAATCAAAGGAATCATTGAAAGTCTTTTTATTGGGGTTCAATTCAAATTATCAGAAAAGAAAACATCAAAATCTATAATCAAAGCAAATTAAATCAAATAAACAGGATGAGACATTTCAGTCTCATCCTGTTTCAACACCCTCATTATACGTGATTTTCATGATTTTCAATTTTTTCAGGTGACGGTTGGCGTAATTGGAATACAAAAGCCACAATTGCTGGTATTAACATTAAAACTAAAATTGGTGTAATAAAAATAGATAACATCAATCCGTGAATCAAAATTACGATATATTCTGTTAATAACTTGAAGAACAGAATGCTTATCATAAACAATTTTAAGTAATAATGACTACCTTTCATCATATTTGTAACGGATGTCCATATAAATATCGTCACAATTAATAGTAATAAGAATAAGCTTACCCATTCATAGACATATTGTGTCTGTGATAGTTGCCAATCACCTGATAAAAATAATCCGTTGCGGTTTTTAAATTCTACTAAAATGAAGAAAAATAACACAACCCCGCATGCAATGGATACGTATTCTCTTCTCAACCATTTAGGTCGATGTAAGAACGATGGAATGTCATCTTCTTCTAACGTTGCCCAACTCAACCATTTGTCTTTAAAGGCTTCACGTTTACGTCTAAGTTTTTCGATATCAATGCTGCGACGTGTGCGATATGAAAAGTCTCGCGTAAGTTCATTTGTACGATCTTGGATATCTTTGAAGTGGTATTTTGATTGTCCCGCAAAACTATATTTTTTACTACGAGAATAAGGATTTTCTTCTCCTGTGATTTCTTCTTGCGTCATAGGTAATGCTCGACGTAAAAATAAAAAGTTCCAAATCGCCATTTGTCCAAGCAACCATAATATTACGAAAAACGTGTTAATACTTAATACATCTATAGGCGCAACTTGTCGTTCCTCTATTCGACTATAAAGTGCCAGTTGCCCAATGATATAACAAAGACCATAACTTATGATAATCCATAGATAATGCTTTTTACGATTTAACGGATTAAGTTCATCTTTGTACGTGATATATCCAATATGTATTAAGAATGGAAAAACAAAAACAAAAGCTACAATACCGTAAACTTGTGACATGAATATTAACGTTAAGACAAAATAAATAATACCAATTAATAAAAACAGTATTGAAATATCATAATCAAAACGTGTTGTGTTTGTTAGCGTTCTCCCGATAAAAATCATAAAAAGACCAAATAATAAGATGATAATGCCACTCACTAAAGGTATTTCACCAATATAATTACTCATAACGCGAATAATTTCATTAAAAAAAGCCATAATAAAGTCCCACAAGTTCTCAATGTGAATCGCTGGCTTTTTATGTGCACTGAATTGGTGAATAAGTGGAATATTAAGGAAAATAATAACACTTAATAAAATAGAAACTGCACCGATGATGTAACTGTAGATCACTTCGGTGTATTTATTAAACAAAGACATCCGCTTCACCTCACAATTATTATATACGAAGACGCAGTACATGTCTTTATAAAAAACAAATCTCATTCTTAAGATGGAGAGACGTAAAACGTTGTAAATACACGCATTTTTCAGTTTTTATAAAAAAATGTTAATCATACTGCTTTCACTATATTTATTTATATTATCTTTTTAAACACGATTAAAACATACTTTATTCATAAGATTAACGCATTTATTTATTATACCAAAAGTTACATTTGTTTGTTACCCTTCTTTAAATGTTTAATAAATAAATATGTGGGAATTCTTAGAAGTAGATAACATAAAAGGAGAGATGTTATATGTCTAAAGAAGAAATCAAAAAAGCAGCAGAAAATGCTAAAGATAAAGAGCAAGAATTAAAAGATAAAAAAGATGATGCTAAAGATGGTGCTGAAAAAACGAAAGATGATATTCAAAGCTCTTTTGAATAACGCATCCATTCATTAGCTGAATCGATTTATGGGGTCAGACAGTATATGTTCTGGCTCCTTTTTTATTACCTGTAGTTTATTATGCATTCTTACACTTTTTCGCATATCATTGATTAAATTAGCGTGTCTCAAAATACATTCAATTACCATTCAAACCTTATAACCAGCACTTTTCGTCAACGTTTAATCCACCATTTGTTTCCACGCATTGACATTTAGTGACGTCGGGTGTATAGTGACGTTAATCAATTCAATAAACACACACTAGGGGTGTGCAAACTGAGATGAGGTCATCACCTCAAACCCTTTGAACCTGAACTAGATGATACTAGCGTAGGGAAGTGTGAAGATAGACTCTAAATGATTCACAATACGTCTGTTGTTTGTGACCTTTCATTTGGTGTTTTATTTACACGCTCACGCACAGTACCTTGTTTAGGTGCTGTGTTTTTGTATATATAGGAGGATGTTTATGCGTTCAAAACGAAAAGGTTTAACATTATCTGACATATTAGTTACAGTGTTAATCTCTGTCATTTTTGCTGTTATTTATAATCTTTGGTGGGTGGCATACTATACCGTTCAACCTCTCGGCTTACATCTTGATCAATTGATGTATGGCATGTGGTTTGCAGCTTCTGTTGTGGCCTACCTTATCGTTCCGAAAATGGGGATTGCTTTAATCGCTGAATTTGCAGCAGGTGCAGGAGAAACAATTATTATGGGCCGTTTTGATATTCCTACGATTATTTATGCCCTACTTCAAGGTTTAGCATGTGAAATTGTTTTTGCGATTTTTAAATATCAATCACGTGCATTTATGGTAAGTGTTTTAGCAGGGATGGCAGCAGCCATTATTAGTTTTCCAGTTGATTGGTATTATGGCTATTTAAATGAAGTTGCCGCTTGGAATTTAATTTTACTTATTATATTCCGTTTACTCAGTGGTGCTGTTTTAGCAGGGGTATTTCCTTATTATCTTGTGAAAGCATTAGACAAAACAGGTGTTACCAAACTATTCCGCCCTGCTTCTAAAGAAGATTATGATGCATTATAAGGAGCATTCATCGTGTTAAAAGCTACAAATTTACGTTTAAAATACCCTAATGGTCCTAAGAAAATTTTTGATGGGCTGAACATCGAAATTAAAGAAAAAGAAAAAGTACTTTTACTCGGTCCCTCAGGATCTGGTAAGAGTACGTTGTTGAATGTCTTAAGTGGCATCGTACCCAACTTAATCGATTTACCAATGAAATATGATGACTTAAAGGTTGCCAAAAATGCTGGAGTTATTTTTCAGGATCCTGATTCTCAATTTTGTATGCCACAGGTGAATGAAGAACTTGCGTTTGTGTTAGAGAACCTTCAAGTCCCGCAAAATGAAATGGATCAAAAAATTGCAAAAGTTTTGGAGCAAGTACAATTAGATGTTCATCCTAAGCATGCGATACATCGATTAAGTGGAGGAATGAAGCAGAAACTAGCAGTTGCGGGCACCCTTTTACAAAAAGCGGATACGTTGTTTTTAGATGAGCCTACAGCCATGTTAGATACTGAAGCAACTGAAAATTTATGGACATTGTTAAAAACGTTATGGGAAGACCAAACGGTATTAATTGTTGAACATAAAGTAGAACATATATGGGATGTTGTCGATCGTGTTATTTTAATGAATCATGACGGACAAATAATTCAGGACGGCACACCTTCTGACATCCTCACCCATTTTGAAGAGACCTTAACAGATTACGGCGTGTGGCACCCTAGAGCATGGCAAGTCGCTCCACCGGTTGTCCAACACAATACACATTCTAATTTTCGTCTTACTTTCAGAAATGGCATCATCAAACGAGGCAAAAAGCACTTATATTCCGTAGACACTTTTCAAGTGCAGTCAGGTGATTGGATTGTAATTACTGGAAAAAACGGAGTAGGCAAGACTACATTTTTTGAATCACTGATGCAACTCATTCCTTATGAAGGTAGCCTTACATTCAATGACATACCCATTCGTAAACTTAAAACTGCTTCAAGTCATATGTTTTTGGTTTATCAAAATCCTGAGCTTCAATGTTTACAAAATTCAGTTTATGATGAAATTTTTATTAATTTCAAGTATCAAAATGCCGAAGATGCCCATGAAGCTACTGTAGAAATGTTAACATTATTGGATTTAATTCATGTCAAATCTCAACATCCCTTTGAACTTTCAATGGGTCAAAAACGCCGTTTAAGTGTTGCGATTGCATTAAGTACATCTGCAGATATCATTTTGTTAGATGAGCCTACATTTGGATTAGATAGTCATAATACATTTAAACTTATTGATTTATTTCAACAACGTATTCAGCAAGGCCAAGCCATTATAATGAATACGCACGATCCAGAAATCATTCAACGGTATCCCACACATCATTACATCATAGAAAATGGAAAAATGTTTGAAAGTAAGGTGACAACATGATTGAATCTTGGAAGTCATATCGAACATTTATGGATAAAGTCAATATTATAACGAAATTGTTTCTAGGTATTGCATTATTCGTATTTGTGATTTTCGTACATAATTTTGATACGATGCTATACCTTGTCTCATTCATGTTTCTTTTGACATTGATACTCAGTGGTGCTAAATTCCGAGTTTTATTTATTTTCATCACACTGAGTACATTGTTTGCCATCAGTTCATCACTTTTTATGATTTTTTACGGTAATGGACATCATGAGCTCTTCAAATTTGGATTTATTCGCATTACGGAAGAAAGTCTCGTTCGTGGGCTGCATTTATCTCTAAGAACGTTGGTCATTAGCTATTTTGGTTTAGCTATCGCGTTTACGTCACAAGTGATTATGATTTTTTATAGCTTTATGCAACATTTACGCGTCAAACCTAAAATCGCATATGCATTTATGGCTGCTTTTCGGATGTTGCCGTTAATTATGGAATCTTTTATCCAATTGAGACATGCCCTTAAAATGCGTTATCAAATGATTCAAAAATCTCATTATCGAGGTACAAAACGGTTTTATCATATATTAATACCTTTATTAAGTCAGAACATGCGTAAAGCGCATCGTCTTTCTGTCGCAATGGAAATGAAAGGTTTTAAAGATGGGCCGCGTACGTATTATTATGACGCGCCTTTTAGTTACCGCGATATATTACTTATCGTTTCTATCATTGGTGTCGTACTCTGTGCTTTAATGTTGAGTCATTATATACCGATTACTGGCATTACGGATGTACGATAGGTGCTTTGCGTTTTCACGATCTCGATGATGTGAAAAGGCACACCATTTCCTTTCCTACTATTCCATCTGCAAAGGAAATAACCCGTTTAAAGAGCCCTTCTCACACGTATTGTGTTTGAAGGGCTCTCATGATATATATCGCTAAATGGTATAACTTATACTTCCAATTATGTGGTGACAAATGATGCAACAAATAAGGATTATTTTAATGCTTTATTTGCAATATCTTTCCGATAAAATAATGCGTCGTTTTCAATTTTAGATACACGTTGATATGCTAATTCTTGGGCTTTTTGGATCGTATCACCTTCACCTAAAGCAAGAATGACACGCCCGCCATTTGTCACAAAATTTTGTGCCTCATTCTTTTTTAATCCACTCACAAAATAATGCTCTAAATCTTCTTCAAAACCAGTCACGTGATGACCCTTTTCATAAGAAGCCGGATAGCCTTTAGATGCTAACATGACGCCCACAACCGATTCAGACTTCCATTTTTGTGAAATAGGCTTTTTGTCTTTTAACTCTAAAATATGTGTCATTAAATCACTTTCAAGACGCGTTAATAACACTTGTGCCTCAGGATCACCAAAACGTGCATTAAACTCTATCACTTTAGGTCCTTCTTTCGTTAAAATAGCACCAATATATAGAATACCAAAATAATGGTAACCTTCTGCTTTTAACGCTTTAGCAATGGGTTGAGCAATACGATCATTCGTTTGACGTAAAACGTCATCACTAATATGCGGAACAGGACAATACGCACCCATACCACCTGTGTTAGGTCCTTGATCACCATCATAAGCACGCTTATGGTCTTGTGCAATCGTTTCAAATGGAACAGCGTAGTCCCCATTCACAAATGTCATGACTGAAAATTCTTCGCCTTCCAAAAAGGCTTCAAATACCACTTTATCATTGTCATTTGGATATAACGTATGCACGGCATCGACGGCCGCTTCACGTGTATATGCAATGATAACGCCTTTCCCCGCTGCTAAACCATCCTTTTTTAATACAACAGGTAATGCGCACGTATCAACATAGTTTAACGCTTCATTTTTGTCATTAATTTCACGATAGTCTGCCGTTGGAATATCGTATTTTTTCATTAAATTTTTGGCAAACGTTTTAGATCCTTCTATTTGGGCTGCTGCTTGATTTGGCCCAAACACTGAGATGCCTGCCTCAATTAATAAATCTGCTAACCCATCTGTAAGAGGTTGCTCAGGACCAATAATCACCCACTCAATCGCATGATTCTTAGCAAAATCAAGAATGGCATCATGGTTTGTTTCAGCAATTTCTAGATGAATGTTTGCTATAGAAGTCATCGCATCATTACCCGGAATGACATCAATATGTGTAACAAGTTTCGATTGATTTAATTTATGCACAAGCGCATGTTCACGACCGCCACTACCAATAACGAGTATTTTCATTTTTAGTTCCTCCATTAATGTTTAAAATGACGTACACCTGTTGTCACCATTGTGATGCCATAACGATTTGCCATATCTATAGAATCTTGATCTTTGATGGAGCCACCAGGTTGAATAATTGCTTTGATGCCTGCTTTGGCGGCAAGTTCAACTGTATCGTCCATTGGGAAAAAGCCATCTGAAGCTAAAGCAACTTGGTCATTCATTTCAATAGCTTGACGTATAGCAATTTCTGCTGCACCGACGCGGTTCATTTGACCCGCACCCACACCTACAGTTTGATGGTTATTCGCAAGGACAATTGCGTTACTTTTAACCGCTTTTGCCACTTCCCATCCTAGCAATAATGCTTCCCATTGCGCTTCTGTAGGTTGTACATCCGTAACTACTTCCATCTCTTTGCGCGCCGTTTGTACATCATCTTTATCTTGGACTAAATAACCGCCAGAAACAGAAACAAACTCTTGTTCACCTACGATAGGCGCCATATCAATTTGAAGTAAACGAATATTTTTCTTTTGAGACAATACCTCTAGTGCATCTTCATCGAATGATGGTGCAATGATTACTTCTAAGAAAATCTCATGTAGTTGTCGAGCCAATGCTTTAGTTACTGTTCTATTAAGTGCAATGATACCCCCGAAAATAGATGTCGAATCTGCTTGAAATGCATGTTCGAAAGCTTTTTCAATTGTTGCACCAAGCCCTACTCCACAAGGATTCATATGTTTCACCGCAACAGCTGCTGGCTCGTCAAATCGTTTTACAAGTGTTAACGCCGCATCTGCATCTTTAATGTTGTTGTAGCTTAGAGGTTTGCCATGATGTTGTACAGCACCTGCTAAAGTATTAGATGCTTCAGAGGTACGTACAAAATATGCGTTTTGTTGTGGGTTTTCACCGTAACGTAATGCTTCTTTATTCTGACTAAAGTGATTCACAATGGCTTGGTCATATTCTGCAGTATGTTGATAAACTTTTAACATTAATGATTTTCGAAATGCTTCATCTAAAGTATTCGATTTTAAACGCTGTAACACTTCATCATAATCTTCACTATGCACCACTGTTGTCACGTGCTTAAAGTTTTTTGCCGCTGCACGGAGCATCGTTGGCCCGCCAATATCAATGTTTTCAATGGCATCTGCTTCTGATACATCTGGATTTTCCACTGTCTTTTGGAATGGATATAAATTGACGACAACCATATCAATAAGGTCGATATCTTGTGCTTTTAATTGCTCTAAATGTTCTTGTTTATCACGATCAGCTAAAATTCCGCCGTGAACAGCAGGGTGTAATGTTTTCACACGTCCATCCATTATTTCATCAAAATGCGTTAAATCTGAAACGGAAGCAACAGGTATGCCTGCAGATTCAATAGCGCGTAATGTTCCACCTGTTGAAAATAATGCAAAGCCTTGATCAACAAGTCCTTTAGCAAAATCTTCTATTCCTGTTTTATCTGACACACTTAAAATCGCTTTTTTCATTTAGAAATCTCCTTATCGAATAATCTTTTGAATGACTTCAGGATACAATTCATATTCCAATGCTTTAATGCGTTGCTCAAGATCTGGCACTGCATCATTAGGATATATTGGACATTCTCGCTGCGCAATGACTTCCCCAGTGTCCATGCCAGCATCTACATAATGTACCGTTGTTCCTGTTGTTGTTTCCCTGTTGTTTAACGCCTGTTCTACCGCATGCTTGCCTTTATATTTAGGAAGAAGTGACGGATGTATGTTTAAAATCCGTCCTTCATAGGCATGGAGTAGTGTTTCCCCTATTAATCGCATATAGCCTGCTAACACAATCCATTCAACACCGTCTTTTTGAAGTGAGTCACATAATGTTTCTTCGAAGTGCTGTTTTGAAGAAAACTGCTTCGGATCATATGCATAAATATTGACATGATACTTTTGGGCAAGTGAAACACAAGGTGCGCCTGGTTTATCCGTATATAAACCAGTCACCTCGATATTTTCAAGTTTCCCTCTCTCAATATGTTGCATAATATTATCAAAATTGGTACCTGACCCTGACGCGAAAATGGCTATTTTAACCATTTTTACACCTCCGACAAACGAATCGGTTCAGATGTTTCATCTATATAACCAATCGTGTAGGCTTCACAGTTCTCTTGTTTTAATAATTCATGGACGCGTTGCTCATCTTCAGCTGATACCACCATCGTATACCCAATCCCCATGTTGAAAATGTTATACATTTCTGCAGTCTCAATTTGTCCTTGTTGTTGTAACCAATCGAAAATACGTGGCGTCGGGAATGATGTTGTATCAATGACCGCTGTTTTCCCCTCAGGTAAAGCACGTGGAATATTCTCAAAGAAACCTCCACCTGTAATATGTGTCATTGCTTTAATTTTCACTTCTTTTTTTACAGCTAATACTGGACGTACATATAAAGCTGTTGGTTTTAACAAAACGTCTAAGTATGAGAATTCATTTGAAAACGTATCATGAACATTGACACCTGATTCTGCAACCAATTTACGCACTAAGCTGTAACCATTTGAATGGATACCATGTGAGGCCAAACCTATAATGATGTCACCTTTAGCGACCTGACTACCATCAATATAGTCTTCTTTTTCAACAGCACCAACTGCAAAACCAGCAACATCGTATTCCCCTTCATGATACATGTCACCCATTTCTGCAGTTTCGCCACCTATTAGAGCCATACCTGTTTCCTCACAGCCATCACTAATCCCTTTAACAATGTGTTCAATAACCTGTGGAATCACTTTATTTGTTGCAATGTAATCTAAAAAGTAAAGTGGTTCTGCTCCAGTTGTCAAAATATCATTCGCACACATCGCTACAGCATCTATACCTATCGTGTCATGGCGGTCGTAATCAATTGCTAATTTTAATTTCGTACCCACACCATCCGTTCCAGAGACTAATACAGGCGCTTTCATATTCAGTTGTGACAAGTCAAACGTCGCACCAAAACCACCTAGACCGCCTAATACCTCTTTACGCATGGTACGTTCAACATGGCGTGACATGCGTTTTACCGCTTGATATCCCGCTTCAATATCTACACCAGCTTGCTTATATGATTCAGCCATTTCATTACACTCCTCTACGCTTCAATTCTTTCGCTACTGGTAGTTCGTGATCAACAATTTCAATTGGGTATGCCCCTGTAAAACATGCATTACATTCGCCTTTAGACCCATATTGTTTAAAGACGTCATGCATACCCTCTACAGATAAATACGTCAATGAGTCTGCACCAATCATGTCTCTAATTTCATCAAGGTCATATTGCGCCGCCATTAATTCAGCATGTGTTGATACATCAATACCGTAATAACATGGATTTTTAAGAGGTGGAGATGAAATGCCCATATGCACCTCTTTTGCTCCAGCAGCTTTTAATGTTTTTACAATATGTTTACTCGTCGTACCTCGAACAATAGAATCGTCGATAACTACCACGCGTTTGCCTTCAATGATATCTCTAATTGGTGCATGTTTCATTCGAACTTGACGTTCACGTACTGCTTGATCAGGTGTTATAAATGTACGCCCGATATAACGATTTTTAAGTAATCCTTGTTCGTTTGGCACACCAGAAGCTTCCGAAAAGCCTTTAGCTGCTTGTAACGATGAGTCAGGTACGCCAATCACAATATCTGCTTCAACATTCATTTCATTCGCTAATTGTCTACCTAAAGCTTTTCTCACTTGATAGATAGAATGCTTACGAAATTCTGAATCTGGACGTGCGAAGTAAACATATTCCATTGAACACATGCGATGATCGATATCAGACGTGTAATGATCGTAGTCAATATCATCTTCATTTGAAAAAGTAATCAATTCCCCGGGCTCAATATCACGTATATATTCCGCACCAATTGCTGTAAATGCGCACGTTTCGCTCGCAACACAATACGCACCATCAACTTTACCTAGCATTAATGGACGCACACCACGGTGATCTCGTGTTGCGGTCAATTGTTGTTCATTTAAAATGACACAACTGAAAGCCCCTTTCATTTGGTTCAGTGCTGATTTTTGATTCGTTTTAATTGATTTTGAAGTCCCCTTAATCAAAAGATGTGCTAGCACTTCTGAGTCACTCGTTGTTTGAAAAATACCGCCTGTAGATTCAATCGCTCTTCGTAATTGAAGTGCATTCGTAAGGTTCCCATTATGCGCTAATCCTAGATCACCTTTGGAATGTTTAAATAAAAACGGTTGCACATTAGACACTTCGCTAGCACCAGTCGTTGCATAACGTACGTGTCCAATCGCATGTTTATAGCCTTCAAGAGATTTTAATTGTGCATCCGAAATCGCTTCAGTTAATAATCCCATTCCTCTTGCACCAAAGAGTTGTTCACCATTAGAACATACAATTCCAGCACCTTCTTGACCGCGATGTTGTAAACTGTGTAGTGCAAGGTAAGTTAAGTGTGCTGCATGAGGATGATTCCATATTCCGAAAATACCGCATTCTTCATTTAATCCGCGGATGTCATACATGCCTCAATTGCTCCTTCCCATTCACGCTTAATGTCAGATGTTCGACGTTCAATGGTTGTATCAGAACATTGAACTTTAAATGCATCTTGATCCGTAAATGTACCAATTTTGATTGCATCTTTCATATTAAATTCATGTCCTGCTTTTACACTTACAATATAGCGACCTGGTGTTTCACTAAAGAAAAGTTCACGTGAAAACGGTAATACAGCATCAATTCCTAATTCATAATATGCACTCATTCGAGCTAGCGTAATTAATACGCCACCTTTACCTACTGTTTGAACGTGTGACAATTGACCACTTCGAATGGCTTCTCGAATGGCTTCACCACGTGCTGCTTCTTCTGTTAAATCCACATGTTCTGATTCATGATTCACACGTTGATATAACAGTTTTTCAATTTGGCTACCACCAAAATGCGCCTTCGTATCCCCCACCATATACAACGTATCGCCTGCTTCTGGGTGGAAATGATTCAAATAATCAATATCCTCAATTAATCCCACCATACCTACTACTGGCGTTGGAAAAATGGAAGACGTACGGGTTTCGTTATATAATGAAACGTTCCCTGAAACCACTGGTGTTTGTAATACGTCACATGCTTCTGCCATTCCTCGTGTAGAATCAATTAATTGTTGGTAAATTTCTTTTTTCTCAGGTGAACCATAATTCAGGCAATCAGTCATCGCTAAAGGTTTAGCACCAACAGCAATAAGATTACGATAGGCTTCTGCAACAACCATTTTGCCGCCTTCATACGGATCATTAAAAACATAGCGTGCTTCACCATCGATGGTAGAGGCTACTGCTTTATTCGTCCCTTCAACACGTACAACAGATGCTTGTAAACCTGGTTTGACGATTGTATTTGCACCCACTTGTTGATCGTATTGCGAATACAAGTATTGTTTAGACGCGATGGTTGGATGTGTTAATAATTTTGTGAACACATCGTCTGCATCAATGTTTGCATAGTCACGTGTTTCTGGCGTGTATTCAGGTTTTTCTCCCTCTAAAATGTAAACTGGCGCTTCGTCTGCTAATGGTTCAACAGGAATATCTGCATAAACTTCACCTTCATAAGTGAGGACGAAACGATTTGTATTTGTCACTTGACCGATAACCGCACTGTCAAGTTCATAGTAATCAAATAAATCTAAGAATTTTTGTTCTGTCCCTTTTTCTACTACAAGTAACATACGTTCTTGGGTTTCGGAAAGCATCATTTCATAAGGTGAAATACCGTGTTCACGAACTGGCACTTTCTCAAGTTCTAAATGAATACCGCTTCCACCTTTAGCAGCCATTTCAGATGACGAAGATGTTAAACCTGCTGCCCCCATATCTTGAATACCTACAAGTTCCTTATATTGTATTGCTTCTAATGTCGCTTCCATTAATTTCTTACCGACAAATGGGTCACCAATTTGTACAGATGGACGTTTACTTTCGCTTTCTTCTGTCAATTCTTCCGATGCAAACGTCGCGCCATGAATACCATCACGACCTGTTTTAAGCCCTACGTAAATAACGGAGTTGCCTTCCCCTTTGGCAGTCCCTTTTTGAATCATTTCATGATCAATTACACCTACGCACATTGCATTGACAAGTGGATTACCATCGTAACGTTCATCAAATTCAATTTCACCAGCTGTCGTTGGAATACCGATACAGTTCCCATAACCACCAATACCTGCAACAACACCTCGACATAAACGACGATTTGTTTTCTCACTAAGTTCACCAAAACGTAAACTATTCAGAAGATTAATCGGACGCGCACCTATTGAAACGATGTCACGAATGATACCTCCAACACCTGTCGCAGCACCTTGGTATGGTTCAATCGCTGACGGATGGTTATGTGATTCCACTTTAAAAACGACGGCTTGTTGATCACCGATATCCACAACACCGGCACCTTCACCAGGTCCCATTAACACGTGTTCGCCTGTTGTCGGAAATTGTTTTAAGAATGGTTTAGAATGCTTGTATGAGCAATGTTCACTCCACATTACTGAAAAAATGCCTATTTCTGTAAAGTTGGGATCACGACCTAAAATACGTTGAACTTTTTCATATTCTGAATCGCTTAATCCCATATCTTGATATAACTTCTCAACTTTAACCTCTTCTGCAGTAGGTTCTAAAAATTTAGGCATGTTGTTCCCTCCAACTTTTCACCATTGATTCAAATAATTTCACGCCACTATCCGTACCAAGTATTTTCTCCAATGCGCGTTCAGGATGCGGCATCATTCCACACACATTGCCTTCCTTAGATACGATGCCTGCAATATCTTCATATGAACCATTAGGATTATCAGTATACTTCAGAATAATTTGATTATTCTGAACCAAATCGTGATACATAGCTTCAGTACAATAGTAATGACCTTCACCGTGAGCGACTGGATAAACGACTTCTTCTCCTTCTTCATATAAATGTGTAAATGGCGTTGCTGCATTTGTAATCATTAAACGTTCATTACGACTTACAAATAAATGGCTATCATTATGTAGTAAAGCACCTGGAAGTAAGCCAATTTCAGTTAAAATTTGGAATCCGTTACAAACACCGAGTACAGGTTTGCCTTCATCCGCTAAACGTTTCACTTCATTTATAATAGGTGCCACACTTGCTACAGCACCTGAACGTAAATAATCTCCAAATGAGAACCCTCCTGGAATGAGCACCCCGTCAAATCCAGCTAAAGATGTTTCGCGATAGTCTACATACTCAGCCTCTACACCAGATTTAATCGCTGCATTAAACATATCGCGGTCACAGTTAGAACCTGGAAATTTAAGTACCGCAAATTTCATTAGTCATTCTCCTTTTCTGAAGCTTCACCTAAAATCGTATAGTTATACTCTTCAATTACTGTATTCGCGAATAATTTTTCGCTTAATGTAGTGACCACATTATGAATGGCTTCATCAGTCGCTTCATCAACCGTTAAATACAGTACTTTACCAACACGAATATCATTGACTTGCGTGTAGCCTAAGTCGTGTACTGCGCGTGTCAATGCTTGACCTTGCGTATCTAAAACTTGCGGTTGTAACGTAATGTGTAATTCAATATTTTTCATCATTAAAGTGCCTCCAGTTTATTTAAAAATGATTCATACGTTTCAATCAATGAGCCAGTGTCGTTGCGATAAACATCCTTATCAAAATTCTCACCTGTCACCTTATCCCAAATACGACATGTGTCTGGTGAAATTTCATCTGCTAAGAGTATGTGACCTTCTCGATCTTTACCAAATTCGATTTTAAAATCTACTAAATCTAATTGAAGCTCGTCCATAAGTTGAATTAATGCTTGGTTAACTTGCAATGCTTGTGCTTTTATACTTTGTATTTCTTCTTCATTGGCAATATGCAGTAGTTGAATATGATCCTCTGTAATTAATGGATCGTTCAATTCATCTTTTTTATAGAAGAATTCAACTAACGGCGCATCAAAACGATGACCATTTTCAAAACCTAAACGTTTCGTAATTGATCCCGCCGCAATGTTTCTTACAACAACTTCTAAAGGTACGATTTCAACAGCTTGTACAAGCTGCTCTGTTTCTGAGATGCGGCGAATGAAATGACTTTTCACACCGTGCTGTGCGATATATTCAAAAATAGCTGATGTAATGCGGTTATTTAAACGACCTTTACCAGGCATGTCATCTTTCTTTGCACCATTTCCAGCTGTTACTTCATCTTTATATTCAATACGTAATGCATGTGATTCGTTCGTTTCATATACACGTTTGGCTTTACCTTCATATAATAATGCGTGATTCATGATTTTCTCCCTTCAAAATATGCGACAAGATTTTGTTCTGTATCTTCAATTTGGTCCGTTAATTGTGTTAAATGCCCCATTTTCCTCAATGGCTTACGTGTTGTTTTGCCATAAATATGCACGTGCCATTCTGGATGTAAGTTAAATTCATCTTCGAGTAAATCTAAATCTTTGCCGAGTAAATTCATCATCACTGCAGGTTTTAAGAGTTCAATATTTTCCGGAAGCGTTTGACCCGTTACAGCCATAATATGCGTATCAAATTGTGAATAGTCACACGCTTCAATAGAATAGTGTCCTGAGTTATGTGGTCTAGGTGCGATTTCATTCACAAATAGTTGATGATTATCATCCACAAAAAATTCTACGGTGAACGTACCTACAAAATGAATAGCCTTCATAATCTTTTTGACTTCCTCACGTGCTAATACTTCATGGTCATCTCTCGCTGGTACGATGGTTTTAAACAAAATTTGATTGCGATGTTCGTTTTCTTGAAGCGGGAAGAATACGACGCTACCATCTACTCCTCTTGTAACAGTTAATGAGACTTCCCTTTTTAAATTTAAATATTGTTCAGCGACACATTCTTGTTGCGCAATTAATGTTTTGGCTTCGTCAAAGGCTACATCAGAATCTACTAATACTTGACCTTTACCGTCATAACCACCAAAGCGTGTTTTCACGATGAATGGATAACCGAGTCGTTGACCAGCCTCTTTTAAATCACCTTCAGAAGTAATTTGTAAAAACGGAACAACATGTGCCCCGGCTTTAGAGATAGATTGTTTCTCAATAAAACGATCTTGCAATAATTGAATTGCTTCATATCCTTGAGGAACATTAAAACGTGTCGTTAACTTTTTGAGTTGTTCAGCATTAATATTCTCAAACTCGTACGTGATTACATCTGATTGTTCACCTAATTCGTTTAATGCAGCTTCGTCATCATATGCAGCATGAATAAATTGATGTGCAACGTGCTTAGTTGGGCATGCATTGTCAGGATCCAGAACAACAACGCGATAGCCCATCTTTTGCGCAGATTGTGCCATCATTTTTCCAAGTTGGCCTCCACCAATAATGCCTATCGTTGCTCCAAATTTGAGTTTATTGTAAGTCATTTTGCATATCCTCCACTTTTTCAACGAGTGATTGTTCGTAAGCGCAAAGTTGACGTTGAATCGATTCATTTGTTGTTCCTAATATACGCGCAGCAAGTATGCCTGCATTTTTAGCTCCTGCTTTACCAATCGCCGTTGTTGCCACTGGTATACCTCCAGGCATTTGAACGATAGATAATAATGAATCCAGGCCCTTCAAACTTTTAGATTCAATTGGGACCCCGATGACCGGTAACGTAGTCATAGACGCGACCATACCTGGTAAATGCGCCGCCCCTCCAGCTCCTGCAATAATCGCACGATATCCGTTTTCATACGCATGTGTTGCAAAATCTACCATTATGTGTGGCGTACGATGTGCAGAAACAACCTTCTTATCGTACGGAATATTAAAATATTCCAGCATATCACATGCTTCTTTCATAATTTGCCAGTCTGATGAACTCCCCATTATGACCGCAATTTTCACTATGAACACCCTTTCAATCATTTGAAATACCAAACCAATTAGTTGTATATTACAGGTATAGCATAACAATGTGACATTCTTTTTTCAATGTAAAAATCGAACTTTATCGCATATTTTTGTTAAATACTTCGGTTTTTAACCGTTAAAACTTAATAAAATCAATGAATATACGCAAAAAGTTCGGACTATTCAAAGGGAGGATTTAGAATTATGAGTGCAAAAATTTTAGATGGTAAGCAAATCGCAAAGGACTACCGCCAAGGTTTGCAAGATGAGGTTGAAGTTTTAAAACAAAAAGGGTATACACCTAAATTATCAGTCATTTTAGTCGGTAACGATGGTGCCAGCCAAAGTTATGTGCGTTCTAAAAAGAAAGCTGCTGAAAAAATCGGAATGATTTCAGAAGTCATTCACTTAGATGAGGAAACATCTGAAGCGGATGTATTAAAAGAACTTGATCGTTTAAACAATGATGACACAGTGAGTGGTATCTTAGTGCAAGTTCCACTTCCTAAACAAGTCAATGAACAAAAGGTATTGGATGCGATCGATCCTGATAAAGATGTTGACGGTTTCCACCCAATCAACATTGGTCGCTTATACTTAGATGAAGCAAAATTAATCCCTTGTACACCCCTTGGTGTCATGGAATTACTTAAACATGCAGATATTAACTTAGAAGGTAAAAATGCTGTTGTTATCGGTCGTAGCCACATTGTTGGTCAACCTGTATCTAAATTATTAATTCAACAAAATGCAACTGTTACAATTCTTCATTCTCGAAGTAAAAATATTCATGAACATCTTAAAAATGCAGATGTAATTGTCAGTGCTGTAGGTCGTCCTGGAATGGTGAAAAAAGAAAATGTTAAAGAAGGTGCTGTCGTTATCGACGTTGGTAACACACCTGATGAAAATGGCAAATTAAAAGGTGACGTTGAATACGACGAAGTATCAGAAGTTGCTGGTGCCATCACACCTGTACCTGGTGGTGTTGGTCCAATGACGATTACAATGGTACTTAACAATACATTAATTGCTGAAAAAATGCGTAGAGGGCTTGAGTAATTTCACTCAAGAATTACCACTCATTAAAACACGAATATAAATAATCGGGGGTCACTCCCTTGTAATTAAAAGGCCTTCAACAATCACATGTTGAAGGCCTTTTAATATTTAACTCTTACATTACAAAAGTTTCTTAATTTTAAAAGTTATACATTCACACTTAATCGAGGAACAAATGTTTCAAAATAGATATTATCCTCGTTGAAGTTTAATGTTTTTAGTTCTTTAATCATAGATTGTAAAAATGGAGTACCACCGCAAATGTATACTTGTGTATCGTCTGTTAAATATTGTTTTAATTCATCAGCTTGTAAGTAGCCTTCTTGATCACGTAAATGATTATGCACATGAGCATCAGTACCTTGAGCTGTAATGTTATCAATCTCATTTTTAAAAGCAACATCCGCTTCAGAAGCTGCAACATTAATGAATTGTGCTTTAGGTGCTTGTTGAACTGCTTGACGATACATTGATACTAAAGGTGTCACCCCTACACCGCTACCTAAAAATAGTTGCGGTTTATCCGTATTGTGCAATTGGAATCCTCCAACTGGGGCAGATAAGTTAATGTCATCACCTTCATTAAACTCATCATGTAACACTGTTGAAACTTCACCCTCATGCCCGTCTCCTACTTCACGACGTACACCAAAAGTTAAGAAATCTTTGCCTCCATCAATAATTGAATAGTGACGTTTCGCACGGTAAGGAAGCTTTTCACTTTCAACATCAACGGTAATATATTGCCCAGGTATAAATTGACTTAAATCAGTTTCATCAGAAACCACTGTAAATGCTTTAATATTATGTGTAATTTGCTCGATTTTTTCAATTTTGAAAGGTTTGAATCCTTCCCAAGCCATATGCGCATATATATCTTTTTCAACAGAAATAAAAGCATCAGCAATATCACCATACGCTTTGCCCCACGTTTGAATAATAGGATGATCTGCATCAAGGCCTGTTACTTCTTGAATCGCAGCAAGTAAATTTTCACCAACAATCGGATAATGCTCAGGACGAACGTCTAGTGCACAGTGTTTATATGCAATTTCTTTTACGATTGGTAATATAGGCGTTAAATCTTCAATATTAACTGCTGCAGCTAATACAGATTGCGCTAAAGCTGTAGATTGAAACCCTTTCTTTTGGTTCGTTTGGTTGAACATATTTCGCAACTCAGGGTGTTGATTGAACATTCTGTTATAAAACTTTGATGTAATTTCTGTACCTTTTTCTTGTAAGACAGGTACAGTTTCTAAAATAATACCTTTTTCTTCTTGTGTTAACATTACAACCACTCCTGTAAAAAAATTTCACACTAAAAATACTAACCCTAACATTATATTCCCTTTTCATATGTAGCGCATGCGCGCATATCTTGACATAACTATGACATTTACATCATTTTAATGATTTTAGTTCTAAAGTTTGATGTTTTTGGTTTCTTGAAACAGGTATAATGTACGTGTATTGAATCTAATGGAGGCTATAGCCAATGAATCAAAAATTATTATACTCTTTATCAGCATTAGGCGTATCAGCCACACTCGTGACACCTAATCTAAACGCTGA